>CALVWI010000001.1 GCA_944367045.1 uncultured Clostridia bacterium
GGCCTTGTGGTCAAGCGGTTAAGACGGCGCCCTCTCACGGCGCAATCCCGGGTTCGATTCCCGGCAAGGTCACCACACCAGAATAATCCGAACCTCGGAAAAATTCCGAAGTTCGGATTATTTTTTGCCCGCGATTTCTTTGGCATGATTGTCCGTTTTGAATGATTGCCTTTTCAGCCCTCCGAATTTGTGCTTTTTCGGTCGGCTATGGTAGCATAGTCCCTCGCGGACGTCAACGGCCGCAAAATCGTCGCTGAAAACACCTATAAAAGGCTTTTAGAGCCGAGTAAGGTTTGCTTCCTTGCTCGGCTCTTTTGCTGTCTATGATGCAATTTTGGACTTGTACGCAACGATTTTGGCTTTGTCCCGTTGACTTCCGCAGGCTTGCTATTCAGAGTACCGATATTCACCGTCCTATGCACCTCCGCCTGTTGCCCGAAAAAGGTAAATACAAATTCAGAGGTGTAAAGATGGAAATGTTGGTAACCAAGTTCTCAAACGGAAAGTATCGTAACGAAGGTGAATTGTTCAAAGAAGTTATCTCTTCCGAGAACGTCAAACTCATGGGCGAAATGATAGCATTGCAGGCATTGCGTACCGTCAAGAAGTTCGATATGAAAGTTGCGGATAAACTGTACATCGGTTTAATCAAAGACCTGCACCATATGACCGAGATAGATTATATTGTATCGGACGGCTACGAAGTGGCACAAACTGCAATCTGCTTTCTTTATCAATTCGTCGGTCACAACGCCAATGAGATTTATGGCAAAGACCGCAACGGAAAAGAAATTACAATCAAACTTGCCTGCTATCGCGAAGTAGATCATTTCATCAGGCTGCTGCGCAACAAACCCGACAGACGGGGAACCATTGTCGAATCCATAGATTTCACGAACTACAAAGCACTTCCCGCCGATCCTGTAAACTGCTTTGAACCGGAACAGACCGATTACAGCAAATACGACGAACTTATAGAAGCGTTACAGCTCTCCGCATTGGAGCTTGCCATCCTGAACTGCTACATGAACGGAATGGTACAATCCGAAGTCTGCGCCGAACTCGGAATAGGTCGCGGAACGATAAACCATCGCAAGGCAAGCATCCGGAAAAGATATTATGCTTACTTTGGTGAAATTTGATATCAATAGAATTTTGAATATCGCATTTTATGCTTGTATGTTAGATTTTTAAAATATTACCCTATAATGCAGAATCATCAAAGGCATCATTAATTTTAAGAGAAACTATAAATGGTGCATATAAAATTCCATTTATAGTTTCCCTACGTTTTTTATCGGATTGAACAGATATTTGGATATTGTGCAACTCACAAATTTTTCTAACAAAGTATAATCCAATACCGCTTCCATCGATGTATTGTGCAGACTTTGCGCGAAAGCCTCTCTCGAATACTCTGCTTATATCATCAGAATCTACATAAGGTCCTATAGAGCTAATCGTAACATTTATACTTCCTTCCTCTTCTGTAAAATTAATATTAACGTTCTTTCCCACAGGGGAATATTTTATTGCATTGTCTAAAAGTAAAAGAGGAATTGAATCGAAAGACCCATACATCATAATGCTCTTATATGATGAACCAGAAATAAAAATTTTTATACCCAAATAGCGGTAGTTTTTTAGAATATGGCGCATTTTATCGAACTTTTTGAATACTCTCATGGCGCATTTTGTGCCTTTTTTTATAGAATTAGGTTCATTTTCAAAATCATATAAAGCATATTTACTGTAAATCATGTTTGAAGATGAGTATATTGTTCGTATCAGACTAAATAAATTTGGGATTTCATCTTGAGGTATACTGGCAGCGTCACTATCCAAAGAATATTTCTCAAAAATTGTATTGCATTGTTCTTTAATAATTCCATTAAGTTTTTTAACCTCGTGGAGAATATTATCAAAATTTTGTTTTTCCTTTTCAAAATTTCTTTTAGTATAATTTATCTCTTCATTAATTTTTATCAATGAAAAAATTTTTTCCCCATCTAAAACAGGATTAAATATTATTTTTGTTTCTTTTATAAACGCAGCACGAACATATGTACTTTTTTCTCTAAAACATGTATATATTACACTTTTATCATTGAACGTTTTCTTGATAGCAGATAATCCACAGGGACAACGAACAAATTGATTTGACGGTCCATCATTTAATAACAAAGAATAAAATTTTTTACACTTCTTTGATAATTTATCTTTGCAACAAGGGTAGGCCTGAATTAGTTCGCCTTGTAGTATTTTAAAGTTATCATCGATAAAAGTAATTAAATTCATCATACTTCTCCAGTTAATATTTTTTCTAAAATAGTCATAGCAAACACACCAAAAACTTGACTAATACGATTATTTTTGTTTTTGTTAAGTTCTGCAAAAGAATGAAACGTGCCATTTTTAATTGCTTTTACATATTTTGATTCAAGATAAGCCACTTCAATAATTGGAACATTTGCCTTTAATAGAGCTATTCGAATTTTCCCCCATTGTTTAATCGGATCAAGAGCATCCTTAAAACATTTATCCAGACTTGCCGTCCAACGCTCTATTTCAGCTCCTTTTTCAATGATGTCATCCGCATTCGACAAAAAACTTTGATAATTGGCCGTTAAAGATTCTGCGGTATATGCTATAATTATTTTCGAGGGATAATTTTCCCGAATTTGCTGTACTAAATATGCTCCATCATATTGACTTCCCAAAGATCTTCCAACCCCGCGAACATCGCATAGAATACAATCATATGCAGATACTTCCTTTAAGTCGGTTATGTCTTTTTTATATGTAATATGGTAACCATGATTTTTAAGCAAATCTAGGTATGAAAAAACATCATCGTCTATTATTAGAATATCTATTTTTTTTCTTAGTTCTTGCAAAGAAAATTTCTCCAATACACTTTTTGAAGTGAGCTCATTCGCTGATTTAAAAAATAAAGATAAAATCATAATTTGACCTCGTAATTTATTACGATTATTTATTCTATTACATTTCCTATCATTGTCACCACCGGCACGACCAAGGCATTCCCCATACAAAAATAGCGCATTTTGTCGGGCATACCGGCAGTCCAGTTGTCTGGGAAGCCGTTCAGGCGTTCGCATTCAATCGGCGTCAAGGTGCGCAAGCGCCCCGTCAAAAGATCCTGTACGACATGGGAAGTGCGCGATAGTTTCGTTTCCGATGTGACGAGCGTTCGCGACGGCTTATCCAATGGGTCGGGGAAAGGCATTGCGCCTTCTGTGAATACATATTCAGTTCCATTCGCCCGCTTGCGGATCTCGCGCTTGGCCCCCTTTTTATAGAGCCATTGCGGCAATTCGTCCTCTTTGAGGAAATAACGCTCATCCACGACTCTTCGCTCTAAAATATCTTTCAGAGGGATCGGTTGGATACGTTGCGGCGTGACTTCGACAGAATAGATCCTTCCGTTGATCATGATCCCCGCACCATGCAATCGTGCGTGTTGCCGCTCGGTCACGTCCTGCATGGAGGGAAAGATCAGCTCGTCGATCCATTGGTCAAAATAGTCTTTTCGAAACGAGCGTACAGGAAAAGCCTGCGCCATGATGCCGTCGGTAACAACGTAGCGGTGCATCGTTTTTAGCCATTGTTTGCAAACATCCTCGGCAAGACGGCGATAAAACGCGGTCGTATTGTGATAGGCTACGATGAACGTCCTGCGCCGTCGCTGGGCGCAGCCGTAGTCGGCAGCATTGACGACGCGCCATTCCACCGCATAGCCTTTTTCATAAAAGCAGCGCAGGATGATGGAAAAGTCGCGCCCGACTTGCCTTGCAGGAGAACGAATGAGCCTGTCCACGTTCTCTAAAATGACAAATTTAGGACGCCTCTTGTCCAAGATAGCATCGATCTCCCACCAAAGCCTACCCTTTGCGCCCTCGATGCCCTTGGCATCTTTTTTCAAGATTGAGTAGTCTTGGCAAGGGAAGCCGCCGACGAGAAGGTCGTGCTCGGGTACGTTCCCTTTGACTTTAGCGATGTCAGCACATACATGAGAGGGGCTCGTACCGAAATGACGTGTATAGCACGAAAATGCGAATTGCTCGGTTTGATACGGCTCCCACTGGTTCACCCAGATGACCTTGAAACGTTCGGAGGCAGACTCTAGTCCGAGGCGAAAACCGCCGACACCGGCAAAAAGTTCTACAACTCTAATGTCATCCACGGGCTCACACCTCGTCTGTCATCAAGTCGATTATCGCCCAAACACAAGAATCAGGGTCTTTTAGGACGTCCTTCTCCCAAAAGTGGACGGGCGTCCAGCCCATCTGCAGCAGTTCGGCATCGACGCGACGATCTCTTGCGATATTCTCTTCGATCTTCTCGATCCAATATTCGCGGTTGTGTTGCAGCCGCTCTTTGCGAATCTCCCAATCTTTCCCGTGCCAAAATTCACCGTCCACGAATACAGCTATCTTGAACCTCGTGATGGCGATATCGGGAGAACCGGGGAGCTTTTTATAATTTCTGCGATACCGATGCCCCAACCCCCAAAGTCGTTTTGCAAGGAGCGTTTCCGCCTTTCCGTTCTTGAGTTTTACCTTCGACATCCGTTTGCGGATCGCAGGCGTCGAATCATACGACTTCGGATGTTTCATTCTTCATTGAGCTCGTCTAACGAAAAGGAGATATCGTCCTCTTCGATCTGATACCGGATGAACTTGACGTTCGTCCATTTTTTCTGCACGACCGGATGGGTAGATGCGATATACGATCTTTGACATACATCCTGTTTTGCCTGAGCAGTATTTCTTACCATGCCAGAACCCAAAACATACGCTTCGATCAATGAGTAATCCCCCGATGCGTATTCACTGCATATCCAATCGACATATTGCATCAATTGCTCTAGCGTGGACTTGTTTACTTTGTCTTTCTTTAATTCAATGATAAGAAACTTTGTGATCGGTTTAGGATCGTCTGGGTAATGCTCTGAAAATCTATAGCCAAAAACATCGATCTTATCGATATACTTGAGCGGTTTGAACGGAGAGGCGATCAGTTGATGGGTGAGGTGATCCCATCTTCCCATGAACGGTATTTGTCCCCTTGCAACTTTTTGCAAAAAGAACGCTTCGATTAACATTTCCGAGCGTAACTCGTCGATATCATGCGCTTCCAATGCTTTTTGTAAATTTAATATATATGGCGAAAGATCCCGATCGTTTAGCATTGCGTGGAGACTGTCATCAAAGGCAAAACATGCTTCCTCGGAACGGCCGACCTTTTCATTTTCTAGAAAGATATACTCTTTTAACGCTCGGTTTTCCTCATCGTCTATTTTAATAAAACTCAGTCCTTCAAACGCTCGCAACATTTTGAATGCGTTCGGCTTATAGCGTAAAACATCATCCATATCCACCCCGAGTTTGAAGAACTGCGGAGCGGGAACAAAAAAGCACACCCATCTTGCATTCGTGGCTTGAGTCGTCAAGGCACTGTCCGTCTCTACTTGGTCATCGGACAACAGCGCGGCCGCGTTTATATAGTTATCGTACTTACAATCCAAGTCGATATTGACGGCTTTCCCAATGCCATAGAGTTTTCTATCTGACAGGAAGTATATATTATCGCCGGCCTTCATTGTAACAAGGTCGGCATAAGTTGCCAATAAGATCTTGTATGTGCTTTTGATCTGTCTATCTGTTCCTGATAGGTCTATTATGGGAACGAAGGGGGTAAAGGATCCCCGTTTCAAACTCTCTTCACAAAAGTTATTCCAACTGTCCTTTGCGATAGCAAAGATATAACCCGCCATATCACTTCTCCCTGATCTGTTCCGCGATGTATGTATTATTTAACCAAAAGCATTGCTTTGTCATCATGCGGCCATCGGGCAGTTTTGCCCTGTCCTGCCCGTCCTGTGCGTGAGGACGCACGTGAGCGACGCGGCTTCCGCTCTGTTTGGGAAGATCGTTGCTCACACCGCGCGCCGTTTCACGCAATACGACGCCGCGACGAATCGTATCGACCGTCCTCTTCCAAACGCGGCCGACCTCTTCGAGATCACTAATGGGGATGTTCCAGAACTGGACGCGCTCAAAGACCAGTTCTCCAGTTGCATTCTCTTGAAAGATGACAAACAGGAACTTGGTGGGCGCCAAGTAATTGTAAAACTCGGACTCTTCCCATTCCGTCTCTTGGCTCAACTTGATAAAGTCAAAAGGCGGGAAAGACATACACTCCTTGATCGTTCCGTCGCGACGGACGCGGATCGTTTTAGGAACGATACCTGCCTTTTTGAATTCGTCCGTCTGCGCGATCCTGCCATGGATGCCGAGCATCTTGCCGAGGAGGATATCGTTGAGGTTTTTAGGCGACTTCTCTATGCCAAAGAGCTGCTTCAGTTCGCACTGCGTCTTGCCGTAATAGGGAGAAAGCCGTTCAATCAAATGCTCTTCAAAGGAGGCATGGGCGAGCGCGTGCCAATCTTTGACGATGCGTTCATCTTCTTCGATGCCAAAGATATATTTCCGCAAGATCTGCGTCATATAGGTCGATTTGAGCGAATATGCGCGCTGCTTTGCGAGAATATCGGAAAAAGGCTGTTTGCGGACGCTAGAAGCATTTGCGCCCTTCGTGCAGGCAGCCAAATACAGCGTATCGCCTTCGGTAATCTCGTGTGCGCGACCATCCCGCACCTTCTGCATGATCGTCTCCCAGTCGTGTTCGATGATCATGAGGTCTTCTTCCGGAAAACTGAACAAGACTGCCTTATCGATGCGGAAGTCACCCTTAGGAACATTTTCGCGGTGTTCGTAGGACATCAACAGCATCGTATTGCATTTGTGCCAAAACGAACTCGTTTGAAAGGTGCGGTCGTATTCCTCCATGTAGTTGATGATATTGCACACCAACCGCTCTTTGGCGCGGATCCCGTTCTTGCCGTGGACATAGGGCGTAACTTTGAGCTCTACGCCTGCCTCGGGAAAATCGGGCTCGGCTTCGGCGTTGGGAGAATACCCGAACCAGCTCTCTTCGATGACAGTGCCGATGGCGCCCTTGCCCGTTGCAAGGCGACCGGACGCATCGACTTCCTTGAGCGGGATGCCGACGATCTCCTGCGCGCGCCTCAATACGTCGCCCTTAGTGCGGTAAGCTGTTCCTTCCATTTCGATATTCTCCTTCGGTTTTATAGCAAAAGGGACCTGTGCGCAAACACAAGTCCCTTTGACTTCATTCTTCATCCGCTATGATATCGTCAAGAACGTGTCCCATGCGCGTGATCATCGGGACGACAAGTGCGTTCCCCATGCAGAAATATCGCATCCTGTCGGGCATCCCCGCCGTCCAGTCATCATCGAATCCCTGAAGACGCTCTGCCTCGACGGGCGTCAATAAACGGATACGCCCTGTCCCTGGATCGACGACGGTATGCGTCGAGCGGTTGAGCGTCGATTCGCTCGTGAGCATCGTTCTGCCCGGGCGATCCCAAGGATCGGGGAAGGCGATGGGACCTTCGGAAAAGACATATTCGTGTCCTTCCTTGGTCCTGCGCGGGATCTTCTTCGCGCCTTTGAGATAGACCCACTTCGCCATCTTGTCGCCGGTGATATAATATTTTTCGTCGACGTTATGCTGTAAAACAGCTCCGAGCATTGTCGCGGGCTCTTCCGCTTCCACGACTTTCGCGGTATAAATGGTGCCGCCGTGCATATATCCCGCATTTTCGAAAGTAAAGGCAAATGTATCGCTGACAGCAACGATATCGCTTCCGATATCCTTCTGACGAACAGGCTCCATCCCTTGGATAGGGAATGCACGTGCCATAAAGCCGTCTTCGCGGAGGATCTCGTCAAAAGAGCGACCCGCCATCTCTTTCCCATAGTGCGTATCGTTCCGATAGGCAAAGATGAACGTACGACGGCGCCGCTGAGCGGCTCCATACTGCGCCGCATTGACAACGCGCCACTCGACGCTATAACCAAGAGCAGAAAGGCAGGCAAGGATGACGCCAAAATCGCGTCCCCGCTGCTTCGCAGGGGATTTCAAAAGACGATCGACATTCTCTAAAAGGCAAAACGGCGGCTGCTTGGCGATCAACACGTCGCGGATCTGCCACCAAAGCACACCTTTTTTTCCTTCGATGCCATGCGCCGACGCGAGCGTATGTGCCACGCTGTAATCTTGGCAAGGGAACCCGCCTACGAGGAGCGAATGGTCGGGGATGGAAGATTTCTCTACTGATGCGATATCTTCCCCCGTATGATATTCATTGTTCAAGTCGGGACTGTCGCCATAGTGCTGCACATAACATTGATGCGCCCACTGTGTCGCGGCGCCCGGCTCCCATTGCGAGAACCAAGTCGTTCTCCAGCCGGAATCAAGACGGTCGAATCCTAATCGGAAACCGCCGACACCGGCAAACAGTTCACAGATCGTTTTTTCCATAAAAAGCCCTCCTTTGGCCTTAACGCGGCCAGCACGCTTATATCGATAGGCCTGAAATGTTTGCACCGACAGACGCCGGATCGTTGGCCTATGTTCCGTAGGAAATGATCGTGTATATTCAGTTGTTGTCTGCTATCAGCATACTTGTGATAAGCCTAATTATATTTTAGCAGATTGCATCAAAATATGCAAGAGAATAAGGACCGTTTCGAGTACTATCAACATGGATTTTTGTAGTAGAGGAACTACTTTTCTATGTCGCAAATTTGCAGCAAAGGTCAAAATGGCAGTAAGGCGTGCGCTTGGCTTATATACAAGTCGGCGGCGGAGCTGACGGTGCGGCTGACGCCGCACCGTCACCCGCTCGCTGCGCTCGCGGGCGCCGAATCCAAGCGCACGCCCGAACGGACAAAACGGGCAAACGGAAATCACATGCGGCGACGGCGCGGGCGTTCGCCGCTGACCCGCTTGGCGAAACGCCCGCTTATTCCGTCGCGCCATGCTTTGATTTTTACCGTTCTGCATCGCGCTATGTCACTTTCGGGAGCAGTGCTATCACTTCGGGACTGACTTGTCCAATATATTCGCCGTCTATCCAGCATCCGAAGCTGTCGAAAAGAAGTATCTTCCGATCTTCCAACCCGTAGGGGCAGACGATATCCTCGTCCACGATGTCCGTCACGAAGTATTGATACAGTCCGCGCGAATAGATGAGTTTGCCGCCGGATTTCTCGATATACTTCACGAGATATTGCACAGCTTGCGGCATTTGCGAAGCATGGCAAATAGGACGGAACTCATTCCGCCCGAAACGCTTGGCAAAGAATGTGTTCTGTTGTACCGTCTGCATTCGTTTTTTGCGGGTATCAAAGTCGCGCAGTATCTCCATTTCGCCCGACATAGTGCCTTCGGGGATATAAAACAGCCCGTGAAAATGCAAGCGATTGGTCGCTCCGCCGCGTTCCCATGCACCGATATACAGCCAGCCCTTGCGACTGGAAAAGTGGTACAAGGTATTGAGCAGCTTTTTCGCAAATTGTTCCTCTGTCATCTTGTCATCCGCGTATGTCAAAGTTACAAAATAGTTGAAACGCTGGTGATTTATCTTTCTCCAAAGGCGTGTGCGGCGGCAGATCATGTTGCGGTGCTTGCGAGCAAAATTATCTTCCACGAAGGTGCGGCAAGAGGTGCCGTCCTTAAAGTAGGGCAGCATCTCTTTGACGATATAGGACTTTCGTTCTCGCTTTTTCATGTCAACTGTCTGCATATATAACTCATCGAACAGCTCTTTGCGCGTCATCTGTCTTACGGCAGGCGGTGCGCTTTTTTCGTGTACGTCATCGGAATTTTGTTCCAAAGCGACGCTTTCTTGTTCATCGTTCAAAACAGTTTCAATGTCTGTGGTGAGCGGTTCCTTGACTTCAATGATTTCCTCGCAACGCGGGCGGCGATTTTTTGCGCGGGGATTGGGCTCGTACGGAACGCCGATGAAATGACCGCCGTCCGAATAAACTTTTACTTGGCTATACGGCATCTGTTCCCTCCTTCTGTTTTGTAATGTATTCGTTGATCCGCATCGCTAATGACGAAGCAAATAAATTGTATTCCTCCTCGGTCATGTGGTCGATATCCGGCTCTCCGACGGCATAGACCCGAATGCCTAATGGATTGTCTTTGACTTCAATCTCCTTCAATCATTCCACCTCCCGTTCGTTGAGTTTCTTTTGAAAGAACAAAAGCAGCCGCTTATTTTTCTGCCGTATGTACTCCGGACAGTATTTGAGTTCTTCCGCCGTCGCCTCCTGCGTCAAGCCGTCCACATACAGCTTACAATAGATCATGTACAGATCGAGCGGAGCTTCCCCGATCATTGCCGCATATTCATCGACAAGGGTAGCCGCTCTATGCGGGAGGGTTTCAAATGCCGCGTCAAGCTTCGCCTTGTGCATATAGTACAGGCGTATCGTCTTTAATTGTTGTCTGATCTCGTTAAGCGTCATATTCTCCTCCCGTTGTGCGACTATCTTAAACCTTGAACTCGCAAGGTTTTTACGACTTACAAAAATATTTTTGAATTTTCCCTCTACTTCCACAAGGACAAAATATTTTGAAAGTTCACGGCTTCCAGCGAATTTTTCTTTATCCTACATGAAATTGTGGACAAATTGTGGCACTAATTCCGTAACTTTTTTTCTTGCAAGGAAAAATCCTTCTACTACCTCAAGGACAAAAAGTTTGCAAGCGTGGCGGTTTGGTCAGAAATTTTTTGGGAAAATAAAAAAAACCGTGACCGCAGACAAATAACAGACGATCTCTCGCCCGTCTTGCCTGACAGTCACGGTCACCCGGATATTTCATCGATTTACTTCGTTACATTGGCTTTCGCCCGACTACTTCCGCTGGTACTTTTCCCACAGTCAGAATACATTCTTCCGTGATATGAAGCGTTCCCGCTTGTTTGTGCTTTTATTCTACCACATTCCCTCGCGTTTTACAACAAAAGCTGCCGTTAGTAAACCCCAACAAAACCGCAACTCATGTTGCAGAAACCGAAACAAACCGCGCATTTTGTTACCTTCACAGGACATTTTTGTACCTTTCGGCTTTGGTATGGTGGGAGAGCGGCTTTGTCTGTCAAAGGCGCTCAGCAATTTTGATATAAGTGGAAGGATGCTGACTTCTACAAAATTCCTGCGCGTCCCCGTGGGGCAGACCTTTGACAGACTTCGCCTTGCTCTCCCTTTTTTCGGGTGCGCCGAAAGGTACGGAAACACCGAAAGTGTACTGCTTTTGTTGTGGTTTTGTATCGGTACCATTCGGGAATTGTCGGGAAACAGTACGCTTGCCGTGCCTGTTATTCCCTGCCGTTAAGGTGTACAATGGAAGCAAAAATTTTTGGAGGAAAACTACAAGTGAAAACAGCAGTAATTTACGCCCGTTACTCTTGCGATGCGCAGACGGAGCAATCCATTGAAGGTCAGCTTCATGTCTGCAAAGAGTATGCGGAAAAGAACGATCTCCTTGTGGTGGACGAATATATCGACCGCGCCACCACGGGGACAAACGACAACCGCGCGGCATTCCAGCAGATGCTCGCGGACAGCAAACGACGACAATGGAGCGTGGTAATTGTTTATAAGCTTGACCGGTTTGCCCGCAATATGTATGAGTCGGTCATCAACCGCAAAAAACTCTCCGATAACGGAGTAGCTTTGGTATCTGCGATGGAGAACATTCCAGACACGCCAGAAGGGAAACTCTTTCAGGCGGTCATCGAAGGCTTCAATGAGTACTATTCGGAAGATTTGCGGCAAAAGGTCAACCGCGGACTTCGCGAGAGTTGGATCAAGGGAAACGCTACGGGCGGCATCCCGCCGTTCGGCTACGTCATCAAGGACAAAAAATACGTCATCGATGAAACAGAGGCCGATGCCGTGCGGGAGATTTTCCGAAAGTATTCTCAAGGCTTTAAGGCAAATTCCATTGCCAACGATCTGAAAGAGCGCAACGTCAGGCGCAAGAACGGTAAATTTATCGACCAGAAGTACGTCTACGTTATTTTGCACGACAAACGCTATACGGGTGTCGTCACCCATAAGGGAGAGGAGTATTACAATATTTTCCCGCCAATCATCACCAAGGAGGTATGGTCACAAGTGAACGCCATCAACGAAGAAAACAAGCAGGCGCCGAGCCGTAAGAAGGAAATTTTTGACTACATACTTTCCGGAAAACTTATATGCGGGGACTGCAAGCATAAGATGGGCGGCACGAGCGGGACATCGCATACGGGAGATACGCATTATTACTATATCTGTCTTTCGCGAAACAGAAAACGCTGCGTCTGCCATTGTAAGCCTGTCAAAAAGCAGGTGCTGGAAGGTTACGTCATTCAGGCGACCGTCAATATGCTGCGCCGCAACAGCGTCATTACAAAGATCGCGGAGACCATCGTCAAAGTTCATGAGCGGATGATACGCGACGATTCAGGTTTGCAAAGGCTCCAAACAAAGCGCGATGAGGCCAAGAAGGCTGCCGACAACCTTGTCAAAGCCATTGAGCAAGGCATCATTACGGACTTTACGAAGGACAGGCTTGCAGCATTGCAGGAAGAAGTCAATCGCTGCGAGATCGAGATCAACAGGGCGATGCAAAAGACCTATGCGCATCTGACGGTTGAGGATGTTGAAAAATATCTACTCTCCAAAGTATTTGAGGATCCCGACGACATTAAAGTACGCAAGCTGCTCGTGAATACGTTTATCCGCGAAATCATCTGGTACGGCGACCACATGGTAATTACATACAACTTCCAGGAGGACGTCGTACCCGAGAAACTGACGAAATCTCACGTCGAGCAGGTGGAGAAAGAGATAGAAGAGGCTGAAAACGCCTCTTCTTTTCCCGTAAGTTCGTACATATGCGGATGCTCTTCACCACAAACAGAAACGCACAGCTTTTAGCTGTGCGTTTTCGTTTGTGTGCTCGTGCAAGGGGCGAACCTGCGGTTCGCCCGTCGTCGGTGCAAACGCCGCATTTCATGCAACGGTGCAAGCGCCGTTGCAAGTTTAGCTTCGTTGCACCTCCTCTTCCCAAAAATCTTTGCGGTGCAAATCTTTTTGGGAGCCCTTTTGGGCGTCGCACGAGCACGAAGTGCGAAGTATTCCCGGCAGTAGAATGACGCTTTTTTGTGCCCTTGCCGGATAGAGTCGAATCCGTTGGGTTCGCCCGACGCGGCGTTAAAAAGAAAATGCCGCGAGCAAAATCACACTTCTGCGGTGCGGTGCTCAATTTGTACTCCAAGGGCATCCCGCCTTATGCTTAAGGCTTACTGTTTTTAGAACGAAAAAAAGCGGGCGGCCGATGCCGCCCGTTAAAATCAACAAAGCTGTATCATCACGGAGCTTATTTTGCACGGCAAAAAGTTCGTGAAATTTTACAGCAGATGAATGTTTTTCTCCCTACAGACACTGAGGGTGTTCTCGTCCCAGAGGGAGGCCTGCACCTCGCCGATGTGCGCGCAGCCGATCATCAGCATACAGAGGCGCGACTGTCCGATGCCCCCGCCCACGGTGAGGGGGAGCTCGCCCGCAAGCAGCATCTTGTGGAAGGGGAAGGCACGGCGGTAGTCGCACCCCGCGATGGTGAGCTGGCGATCGAGCGACTTCTCGTCCACGCGGATGCCCATCGACGACACCTCGAGTGCGCACCCGAGCGCCTCATGCCAGAAGAAGAGGTCGCCGTTGAGCTGCCAGTCGTCGTAGTCGGGCGCGCGGCAGCCGTGCGGCTTGCCCGACTTCAGTGCCCCGCCGATCTGCGTGATGAACGCCGTCTTATGCTCCTTCACGAACGCCGATTCCCGCTCCTCGGGCGTGAGGTCGGGCCATCTGTCCTCGAGTTCCTGCGAGGAGACGAAGGCGATGTCGCGCGAGAGGGAGACCCCGATCTGTGGGAATTCGCGCTTGAGCGCTTCGCTCACGTTGCACACCGCGTTGACGATGGAGCGCACCGTCGCGTAAAGAAAGTCCATGTTGCGGTCGTCGCGGGAGATGATCTTCTCCCAGTCCCACTGGTCGACGTAGACGGAGTGGAGATTGTCGAGCGCCTCGTCGCGGCGGACGGCGTTCATGTCGGCATACAGGCCCTCGTGCATTTGAAAGCCGTAGCGCTTGAGCGCCAGCCGCTTCCACTTGGCGAGCGAGTGGACGATCTGCCCCTCCTTGCCGATGGCGGGGATATCGAAGGAGACGGGGCGTTCGGTGCCGCTCAAGTCGTCGTTGAGGCCGGAGTCGGCGGAGACGAAGAGGGGCGCGGAGACGCGCTTTAAGCGCAGGGAGCGCTCGAGTTCGGCCTGAAAGCTGTGTTTGATATAGCCGATGGCGCACTGAAGGTCGTAGCCGCCGAGTGCGGGCGTGTAAGTTTCCGGAATGTAGATGCGGTTCATTGGAATACCTCTTTTGAAAAGTATAGCACAACTTTGATTTTTCTGTCAAATATCAAAGGGGCGGAGGCGCGAAAATTTGCGCGGCCGTGCCCGAAAATTCACTTTTTTGCGGCAGTCTGCACGCGCGAGTGGAGCCCCGCAAGGTCCTTTATGACCTCTCCCGCGAGGATGAGGCCCATCACCGACGGCACGAACGCGACGCTCCCCGGCACCGCCTTTCTGCCGCCCGCGCCGTCCGATAAGTCCGCCGCGCCGAAGTCGGGCACGCACGGCTCCTCCTTGGAATAGACGGCCTTGACGCCCGCGATGCCGCGCTTCTTGAGCTCCCGCCGCATGACGCGCGCAAGGGGGCAGACGGAGGTGTTCTCGATGTAGTCCACTTCGAAGCGGGTGGGATCGAGCTTGTTGCCCGCGCCCATCGCGCTGATGGCGGGGATGTGGGCAGTATACGCGCGCTCCAAAATGGCGAGCTTGCCGCTCACCGTGTCGATGGCGTCCACCACATAGTCGAAGGCGGAAAAGTCGAGTTTGTCCGCGTTCTCGGGGAGGACAAAGAGATCGTGCTCCGTCACGCGGCAGTGGGGAGAGAGCAGAGCGATGCGCTCCCTTGCCGCCCGCACCTTGCGCATGCCGAGCGTATGTTCATCGGCGAAAATTTGGCGGTTTACATTGGAGAGGGCGACGCTGTCCCCGTCCACAAGGTCGAGGGCGCCCACCCCCGAGCGGGCGAGGGCCTCCGCGCAGTGCCCGCCCACCCCGCCGAGGCCGAACACCGCCACGCGGGCGTTTGCGAGCTTTTCCATCGCCTCGTCGCCGAGAAGCGCACGCGTGCGGGAGAAGCGCTCCCTGTCTTTCTCGTTGTCGAAGATGTTCATATGAAAAATACTACCATGTTTTTAAGTTGCTGTCAACCTGCGGGGGTAGACCTTCCCGAAATGTGCAAAAATCGCGGGAAGGCGCGCGGGCGGGCTTCGGAAAATCGCGGAAACTCTTTACAAATTGCGAAGAGTATGGTATAATCATTTATGGATATATAGTGCCCCCGCAAGAGGACGTACGCTAAATAAGGGGGAAAGGGAGAAATATATGCGCTGTTTATACTGCAACTGCACGGAGAGCAAGGTCATCGATTCGCGCTCGGCGGACGACGACCGCACCATTCGCCGCCGCCGCGAGTGCATGGGCTGCGGCAGGCGCTTCACGACGTACGAGACCATCGAGGTCCAGCCCATCCTCGTCGTCAAGAACGACGGCACCCGCCAGGCGTTCGACGTGAGCAAGATAAAGCGCGGCATCATCAAGGCGTGCGAGAAGCGCCCCGTTCCCATCGAGAAGATCGACGCCCTCGCCGACGACATCACCAAGAAGCTGTATAATTCGATGGCGCAGGAGGTCTCCTCCAAGCAGATCGGCGAGATGGTGATGGAGGGGCTCAAGGAGCTCGACGAAGTCGCCTATGTGCGCTATGCCTCCGTCTACCGGTCCTTTAAGGACATCTCCTCCTTCATGCGCGAACTGCAGCAGATGATGGAGTACAAGGCCGAGGAGCAGAAGGCGGAAAAGCACGCCGAAAAGGACTGATATGACCAAACAAGTGATGGTGGGGAGCGTTCCCGTCGGCGGCGGTGCGTCCGTCTCCGTACAGAGCATGACCACCGAAAAGACGGGCGACGTAGAAAGGTGCGTCGCCCAAGTTTTGCGCCTCGAAGAGGCGGGGTGCGACATCGTGCGCGTCGCCGTTTCCGATGAGGCGGATGCGAAGGCACTGCCCCTCGTCAAGGCGAAGGTGCATGCGCCCATCGTTGCCGATATCCACTTCTCCCCCCGCCTTGCGGTGATGGCCGTCGAGGGGGGAGCGGATAAACTGCGCATCAACCCCGGGAACATCGGCGGGGAGAAGGAAATTTCGCTCGTCGCGGACTGCGTCAAGGCGCACCATATCCCCGTGCGCGTGGGGGCGAACACGGGCAGCATCGAGCCGCACTTCTTGAAGGAATACGGCAGGAGCGCCCGCGCCCTCGTCGAGAGCGCTCTCTATAATGTGAATATCCTCGAAAAACACGGCGTTCATGACATCGTCATCTCCGTCAAGGCGAGCGACGTGCCCCTCACCGTCGAGGCATATGAACTGCTCGCGAAAAGGACGGATTACCCCCTGCACGTCGGCGTGACGGAGGCGGGCACCGAGCGCGCGGGGCTCATCAAGAGCAGCTGCGGGATCGGCGCTTTGCTCCTTCACGGCATCGGAGATACCATCCGCGTCTCGCTCACCGCCGACCCCGTCAAGGAGGTCTACGCGGGGCACGACATCTTAAGGGCGTGCGGAATAGAGAAGGAGTTCGTCGAAGTCGTCTCCTGCCCCACCTGCGGGCGGTGCCGCTACGACTGCATGGCGCTCGCCGACAAGGTCTCCGCGCGCGTCCACAACGTGAAGAAGAAACTCAAAGTCGCCGTGATGGGGTGCGTCGTCAACGGCCCGGGCGAGGCGAAGGAGTGCGATTTGGGCATCGCGGGAGGACAGGAGTACTGTGTCATCTTTGAAAAGGACAGGGAAAACGTGCGCGTTGCCGCAGACGAGGCGGAGGCGGCGTTCTTTGCGCGCCTCGAACAGCTGCTATAAGGAGGGCGAATGAAGAGCAAGGAATACTTAGAGCGCATTCGCGAGATCCCCGCGCTCTCCCGCGCCGTCCTCAAAAAGATCGTCGTCGAGGGGAACAGGGCGACCTTCCACCTCGTCACCGACCTCACCTATCACGACGAGGACGTCAAGGCCGCGCGCGCGGTGACGCAGGAATTCGTGCCCCAAGGGTGCGAGGCAGAGGTGCGCGTCGTCAAGTCGGTGCCGAGCGCCGAGGGCGTGCGGGCGTACATCGCAGATTACTTAAAAAGGGAATATCCCTCGTCGGCGGCGTTCATCTCCCCCGACGACATCGCCGTGGAGACGGACGCGGCGGGCGGACGCTTCGTCATCGGCGTGGCGGACTCCGAGCGCACGCGCATGGTGCGGGGAAACGTTTTAGACGCCGTCGCGGCGGAGCTCTGCCGCACCTTCCCTGGCGCATGGACGGGCGACTGCCGCTCCGTGGAAAAGACGATGGAGGCTCCCCCCGAGGAGCCGCTCCCCCCGCCCGAGATCATCGTCGCGCCCCGCGTCTTCACCATCGAGAACTACAAGCCCATCGACGGCGCCAACCCCAAGTATGCGGTGTATATCGCAGATTTGAACGGCGGGCAGACGGGCGTCACGGTCTGCGGCACCATCTCCTTCATGGAGGAGCGCATGACCAAGAAGGGAAAGCCCTTCTTCTCCTTCTCCATTTCGGACGGCAGCGGCCAGCTGCGCCTCTCGTATTTCACGCGGAAGGCGACGCTCGAGAAGGTGCGCGCCCTCAAGGTGGGGGACAGCGTGTGCTTCACGGGCGACATGGAGCTCTTCAACGGCTCGCTCTCCTTCCGCCCCAAGGCGGTGGACTACGGCACGCCCCCCGAGGGGTTCGTGCCCGAGGCGCGTCCCTCCCGCCCCGCCCCCGCGCGCTACACGGCGGTCACGCCCGAGCCGTGCGAGGACCTCGTGCAGGGCAAACTCTTCGGAGAGACGTCGCTTCCCGCAGGCTTCGAGAAGGAGAAGTTCGTCGTCTTCGACTTGGAGACGACCGGCCTCAACAACAACCCCGTCGCGGGGCCGATGGACCGCATCATCGAAGTGGGCGCGGTCAAAATAGAGGGCGGGAAAATTTCGGAGAAGTTCTCCACCTTCGTCGCCTGCCCCGTGCGGCTGCCCGAGGAGATCATCGGGATCACGGGCATCACCGACGACATGCTCGTCGGCGCGCCGCCCGTCGAGACGGTCATGGCGGACTTCTACAAGTTCTGCGAGGGCTGCGATCTCGTCGGCCACAACGTGCAGTTCGACTACAAGTTCATCCGCTACTACGGCGAGCAGGAGGGGTACCTCTTCGACGCAAAGACGTTCGATACCGTCACTCTCGCGCAGCAGCTCTTAAGGCTCAACAACTATAAGCTCAACACCGTCGCCGATCACTTCGGCTTCACCTTCCGCCACCACAGGGCGTTCGACGACGCGTTCGTCACCGCCAAAATTTTCATGGAGCTTATAAAGCTCAACGGGGGCGTGCCCAAGGCGTAAGCGGCGTTTTGCGGGGAAAAGCGCAAAAGAGTGCAAAAAAACGCTTGCAATTTGCGGGAAAGCATGGTATAATCAAATCGCTTAATCGAGGAAACGGAGATTGAGAGCGGCTTGTCCGCTCTCATCTTTCATATTCGGACTGTTTTTTGGAGGTGCCCATGAAGGTAAAGCCCATTGCCGAGGTGCTCGCATTTCTCGCCCCCGCGGCGGAGGAGACGGGCGTGGAGCTCGTCGACGCGGCGTGGAACATGCGCGAGAAGTCCCTCACGCTCTACATCGATGCGGAGGGCGGCGTCGATCTCAACCTCTGCGAGCGCTTCCATCACGCGGCGGACGCGCTTTTAGATGAACTTGACCCCACCTTCGGTGCACCCTACACGCTCAACTGCTCGTCGTTGGGGCTGGATTGGCCGATAAAAACCGACCGCGACTTTCAGCGGCGGCTGCACGAGCAGGTGGAAGTGCATCTTTACGCCCCGCAGGACGGAAAGAAGGAGTATGTGGGCGAACTTTTGCGCTTCGACGGGAACACGTTCACCATCTTGACGGAGAAGGGCGAAGTCACCTTCGAGCGGGCAAAGGCCGCCAAAGTCTGCCTCTACATCGAGGTCTAACCAATACGATAAGGTCATTTCGGAAGGAGTAAAACTATGATCAACAAAGATTTCTTTGCGGCGCTTGCCGATCTGGAACGGGAGAAGGGCATCAGCGAGCAGGTGTTCCTGGATGCGCTCTCGAGCGCGCTCGCCTCTGCCTACAAGAAGCAGTTCGAGGGCGAAACGGGCACCGTGGAGGTGCGCGCGGACGAAGAGAAGGGCACCCTCCGCTTCTTCCTGACGCACGTCGTCGTCGACAGCGAGGAGGCGCAGGAGGGCGAGATCACCCTCGAGGACGCCCTCAAGATCAAGAAGACCGCCAAGGTGGGCGACGTCCTTTCCGAGGAGTTCGTTCCCAAGGACTTCACGCGCATCGCCGCGCAGACCGCAAAGCAGGTCATTCTGCAGAAGATCCACGAGACGGAGCGCGACAACACGCTCTCCGAATTTTCCGATAAAGAGGGCGAGCTCATGAGCGGTCTCGTCCGCAAGATCGACATGAAGAACGTCTACGTCGAGCTCGGCAAGGGGCAGATCGAGGGGCTCATGCTCCCGCAGGACCAGGTGCCGGGCGAACGCTATGAGGCGGGCGACCGCATCAAGGTGTACGTCAAGCGCGTGAGAAGCGGCAGCCGCAATGCGCAGGTGCTCGTCTCGCGCACGGCCCCCGGGCTCGTCAAGCGCCTCTTTGAAGAGGAAGTGCCCGAAATAAAGCAGGGCATCGTCGTCGTCAAGGCCATCTCCCGCGAGGCTGGCCACAGGACCAAGATGGCGATCGCAAGTGAAGATCCCCGCGTCGATGCGGTCGGCGCGTGCGTGGGCAACAAGGGCGCGCGCGTCAACGCCGTCGTGCAGGAGCTGGGCGGCGAGAAGGTGGACATCATCCTCTGGAGCGAGAACCCGCTCGAATTCATTGCAAAGGCGCTCTCTCCCGCGACCGTCGTCTCGGTGACGCAGACGGGCGAGAAGTCCGCCATCGCCGTCGTGCCCGACGACAAGCTCTCCCTCGCCATCGGCCGCGACGGGCAGAACGCCCGCCTTGCAGCCCGCCTCACGGGGTGGAAGATCGACGTCAAGAGCGAGTCGGCGGCGGCAAAGCTCGAACAGGCCGCACGTGAGGCGCAGGAAGCGCTGAGTGCCGCGCTCGAGGAGATGCCTGCAAGCGAGGAAGTCCCCGCCTCTCAGGAGGGCGAGAGCGTCGAAGCTCCCGAAGCCGAGGCGCCCGCAGCGGAGGAGTAAATGCCTGCACCCAAGAAGATCCCCATGCGCACCTGCATCGCCTGCCGCACGGAAAAGCCCAAGAAGGAGATGCTGCGCATCGTGAGAAACGCCGCGGGGGAGATACGGCTCGATCTTTCGGGCAAACTTCCGGGGCGCGGGGCATATATCTGCAACAGCGAGGCGTGCATTTTGCGCCTGAGGAAGCAGAAACTTCTCAACAAGACCTTCTCGTGCGACGTGCCCGAAGAAGTGTATCAAAGCGTCGAGGAGGAGTTTCGTGCGCAGTAAGACGGAGAGCTATTTAGGCTTTTGCAAGCGCGCGGGCAAGCTCACCTTGGGCATCAACGGCACGGCGGCGCAGAAGAAGGTCTGTCTTCTCGTCGCGGACGAAGGTGCGTCCGAAAATTCCAAAAAAGAGATACAAAAGCTCAAGGCGCGCTTTTCCTGTCCGCTCATCTTCGTCGAGGACCTCGGCGGGATGGTAGGCAAGGAGGGCTGCAGGCTCGCAGCCGTGCGCGACAAGGGTCTCGCGGCCGCCATCTTGGGGGAACACCCCGAGGCGGCGCAATAGAGAAGCCCCGCTTTAGGGGGCATTGAGGTAAAGTCTGAAAGCGGAGCGTTCCGCAAGAGGGTATGGAGGATCCATGGCATACGAGAATATCGAAAAATTGAGCTCCCTTCTGGGGGACAACGAGATCAAGGCGCTTTTGAAAGCGGTGTCGGGCAGCGAGAAGAAGCTCGGCGAGGTCTCGAGAAAACTCAGCGAGTGGGAGGCTGTCATCGGCCGCCAGAAGGCGGAGGAGGAAGCGCGCCGCAAGGAAGAGGAGGCGCACGCTGCCGAGGCAGGGGAAGCGCAGGAGGCACCCAAGGAGGCGCCTGCGCCCGCTCAGCCTGCTCCCGAGGCGCCTGCGGCGGAGAAGGCTCCCGAGCCCGCTCCCGCACCCGCGGAAGTCAAAGAGGTCAAGGCAGAGGCCCCGAAGGAGGCCCCCGCACCCGCTCCCGCACAGCCCGTGCAGAGCGCTCAGCCCGCTCAGCCCGCGCAGAATACGCAGGCGCAGGGTGCGCAGCAGCGTTCTTTCCGCGACCGCCCTCAGTCCGCACCGAGAGGCGACCGCCCCGCATCGCAGCAGGGCCGTCCCACCTACCGTCCCGACCGTCCGCAGGGCCAGGGCGTTCGTCCTCAGGGACAGGGCATGCACCCGCAGGGGCAGGGCTACCAGCGTCCGCAGAACGGCCAGGGCGGCTATCAGCCGCGCCCGCAGGGGCAGGGATTGAACAGAGGTCCCCGTCCGCAGGGCAGCACGACGGGAGCGCCCCGCTTCGTGCGTCCCGCCGCGCCCGCACCCGCACCGCAGGCGCCGAGAAGGGAGTTCTCCGCGCCCAAGAAATTTGAAAAGACGTACGTCGAAAAGCACCCCGTCAACAAGCGCGCGCTGCAGCGTCAGCAGGGCGTGGATGTGGGCGACTTCGACGAGGATAAGAGCGGCTACCGCAAGGCGCGCTTTGCCAAGAAGGGCGTCAAGCGGGAGGCAAACACCGTCAAGATCGACCACGCCGTCGTCACGAGCAAGGAGATCCCCATCAAGACGCTCTCCGAAAAGCTCGGCATCTCGGCCGTGGAAATCACAAAGAGATTGTTCCGCGAGGGCGTGATGAAGACGGTCAACGAGTCCGTCGACTACGACAACGCGGCGTACATCGCGCTCGAGCTCGGCATCGACCTCGAGTATAAGCCCCCCAAGACGGCGGAGGACGCGCTGCTTGAACAGTACGACAGCGCGGACGAGGCGGGCAAGAGCGTGCCCCGCGCGCCCGTCGTCACCGTCATGGGCCACGTCGACCACGGCAAGACGTCGCTCCTCGACGCCATCCGCAAGACCAACGTTACGGAAGGCGAGGCGGGCGGCATCACGCAGAGCATCGGTGCCTACACCGTCTCCTTCGGCGACGGCAAGAAGGTCACCTTCATCGACACCCCCGGCCACGCGGCGTTCACCGCCATGCGTGCGCGCGGCGCGTCCGTCACGGACATCGTCGTGCTCGTCGTCGCGGCGGATGACGGCATCATGCCGCAGACGGTGGAGGCCATCAACCACGCAAAGGCTGCGAACGTGCCCATCATCGTCGCGATGAACAAGATGGATAAGCCTCAGGCCGACCCCGACAAGGTCAAGCAGGGGCTCATGAAATACGACCTCGTTCCCGAGGAGTGGGGCGGCGACGTCATCGTCGTGCCCGTCTCCGCCAAGACGGGGCAGGGCCTCGACGACCTCCTCGAAAACATCTGGCTGGTCGCCGAGATGCAGGAGCTCCGCGCCGATCCCGACAGAAAGGCGAAGGGCGTCATCATCGAGGCCAAGCTCGACAAGGGCAAGGGCCCCATGGCGAGCGTGCTCGTGCAGAACGGTACGCTGCACACGGGCGACAACCTCATCTCGGGCACCACGATGGGCCGCGTCCGCGCCATGATCGACGACAAAGGCAGGACGGTCAAGGAGGCAGGCCCCTCGACGGCGGTCTCCGTGCTCGGCCTTGAGGACGTCCCCAACGCGGGCGACACCATCTTCGCCGTCGACCAGGCTCTCATGAAGCAGGTGCAGGAGGAGCGCAAGAGCAAGCAGCGCGAGTCCATGATCAAGGAGACGCAGAAGGTCACCCTCGACGACGTGTTCGCACAGGTCGCGGAGGGCAAGATGAAGGAATTGAAGCTCATCGTGAAGGCCGACGTGCAGGGCTCGGTGGAGGCAGTCAAGAGCGCGCTCGAAAAGCTCGAGAACGAGGAGGTGCGCGTGCACGTCATCCACGCGGCCGCGGGCGCCATCACGGAGAGCGACGTCATGCTCGCCTCGAGCGCCAACGCCGTCATCATCGGCTTCAACGTGCGCCCCGACACCAAGGCCAAGCAGCTTGCAGAGCGCAGCAAGGTGGACGTCAGGCTCTACCGCATCATCTACGAGCTTCTCGACGACATGGAGGCCGCGCTCAAGGGCATGCTTTCGCCCAAGTATCAGGAAATTTACATGGGCAAGGCGGAGGTCAAACAGACCTTCAACATCACGGGCGTGGGCACCGTCGCAGGCTGCTACGTCACGGAGGGCAAGCTCGTCCGCGGCGGGAAACTGCGTATTTACCGCGACAACGTGATGATCGTCGAGGGCAACGTCAAGCAGCTCAAGCGCTTCAAGGACGACGCCAAGGAAGTCTCGGGCGGCTTTGAATGCGGCTGCGCCATCGACGGCTTCAACGACATCCGCGTGGGCGACTTCATCGAGTGCTATCTCATCGAGGAGATCAAGCCGGTATGAAAGGTCAGCGCTCTCAACGGGTGAACAGCGAGATGCAGCGCGAACTTGCGTCCATCATCGCAGGCCCGCTCAAAAATAAGGAACCCGAGCTCAAAGGGCTCATCTCCGTTACGGGCGCGGACGTCGCACCCGATCTCAAGACGGCGAAAATTTATGTGAGCGTTCTTACAAAGAGCGAAGAGGAGAAGAAGGAGACCTTCCGCATCCTCCGCGAGAACGCGGGGTTCTTGCGGCACGAGCTGGCGCGCGTCATGCGCATGCGCACGGTGCCCGAACTCACCATCATCGAGGACGGCAGTATGGCCTACGGCGCGCATATGGATAAGCTCCTCGACGAACTTGAAAACAAATAAAACTTCTTTTGTCCGAGGGGACGCTTCGGCGTCCCCTTTGACTATATCCCAAAGAGCTGCGGCCTTTTGGGAGCCATTCAGGAGGCAGCCTCATGAATACCATTCCCGAGATCGCGGAAGTCATCCGCTCCTTAAAGTCGGCGGTCATCTTCACGCATATGCGGCCGGACGGCGACGCCATCGGCTGCGGCGTGGCGCTCTCCCGTGCGCTCGATGTCCTCGGCATCAAGAACCAGCTCGTCAACGAGGGGGAGATCCCCGCAAAATTTCTCTATCTTTCGGGCGCGGAGAAGTTCCTCCGCTTTCCCACCCTCGATGCGGAGGCGTACATCTGCGTCGATTCGAGCGACGAGCGCCGCCTCGGCGAGCTTTGCAAGACGTTTCTGAAAGGCGCAAACAAGGGGAAGGTGACCGTCAACATCGACCACCACATCTCCAACACGCGCTATTGCAAATACAACTTCGTGCAGGGGCGTTCGAGCAACTGCGAGAACATTGCAGACCTTTTGGAGGCCCTCGGCGTGCCCTTCGACGAGATCATCTGCAACGCCCTCATGACGGGCATCATCACGGACTCGGGGAGCTTTTCGCACTCGGATGTCAACGGCGACACCTTCCGCGCGGCTGCCAAGGCGGCGGACGGGGGTGCGCAGGTGGATAAGATCACCAACGAGCTCTTCCGCCGTCAGTCGAAGGCGCGGAGCGAACTCTACATCGGAACGCTTGCACGGCTGCGCTATCTTCTCGATGACAAGCTCGCCATCGCCGTCGTCACGCAGGCGGCGCTCGAGAAGGGCAACCTCTCCCAGTCGGATACCGAGGGCATCGTCGACTACGCTCTCACCGTCGACCCCGTGGAAGTCAGCATCTGCCTCATGGAAGTCAAGAAGGGGCAGTACAAGGCTTCCTTCCGCTCCAAGGGGAAGGTCAACGTCAACGAGATCGCGGCGGTGTTCGGGGGCGGCGGGCATATCCTCGCCTCGGGCTGCATGGTGTTCGGCGATCTCGAAGAGGTCATCGACCGCCTCCGCTATGCCGTCCTGAGCCACATGGGGGACGTATGACGGGCTTTCTCAACATCTGGAAGGAGGAACGCGACACCTCGGCGTACGTCGTCTCGCGCGTGCGAAAACTTCTCAAGACCCCCTGCGGGCACATGGGGACCTTAGACCCGCTCGCCTCGGGCGTGCTGCCCGTCGCCGTCGGGAACGCCTCCCGTCTCTTCGACTTCTTTTTGGACAAACAGAAGGTGTACCTCGCCCGCTTCCGCTTCGGCGTGACGACGGACACGTTGGACGGCGAGGGAGCCGTCCGCCCCGCGGGCCGCGTGCCCGCAAGAGGGGAGATCGAGGCGGTGCTTTCGCAGTTTGAGGGAGAGATCGACCAGCTTCCCCCCAAATACAGCGCCAAGAACGTGGGCGGCAGGCGCAGCTATGAGCTCGCGCGGGCGGGCAAGGAAGTGGAACTTTCGCCCAAACGCGTGCGCATCGACCGTGTGGAACTCTTGGAGGAGACGGGGCCTGACGAGTTCTCCTTCCGCATCACCTGCGGCGGCGGCACCTACATCCGCGCGCTCGCCCGCGACATTGCGGCGGCCCTCGGCACCGAGGCGTACATGAGCGGCCTTGTCCGCGAACAAAGCGGGCCCTTCACCAAGGAGAACGCCGTGCGGCTTTGTGAGCTCACCCCCGAGAACGTCGCAAATTACCTCATCCCGACGGACAGCGTGCTGCCGTATCCTGCGCTGAACGTGACGGACGCGCGCTACTTTCAGGGCGTCTACATTCCCGTCGAACGCGAGGACGGGCTCTACAAAATTTATGCGGAGGAGGGCTTCTACGGCCTCGGCCGCGTGGAGGGCGGGCTGCTCCGCCCCGAGAAAAAACTATGCTGAAATACTTTAAAGAGGGTGAGAAAGGCCCGTTTGCGCTGCTTCTGGGCGGGTTCGACGGCTTCCATAAGGGGCACGGCGAACTTCTGAAGGCGGCAAAGGAGACGGGGCTTCCCGTCGGGCTCACGGCGCTTTCGGGCGGCAAGGGGGGAGAGCTCTTTCCCCTTCCCGAGCGCGAACGCATCTTCCGCGCCCTCGGCTTCTGTTTTGCAGATGAACATCTGCTCACCCAAGACTTCAAGAATACCTCGCCCGAGGACTTTTTGCGCGATTTGTTTTCGCGGATTCCCGTTTCGGCCGTCTTTTGCGGCGAGGACTTCCGCTTCGGCAAGGACGCCGCGGGCACGCCCGAACTTCTGAGATCCCTCGCGCCCTGCCCCGTCTCCGTTCTGCCCCTCGCGGCGGCGGGCGGGGAGAAGATCGCCGTCTCCCGCATCAAAGAATACCTTGCGGAAGGGGAACCGGAAAAGGCGAACGAGCTCTTGCTCTATCCATACTTCGTGGAGGGCGCGGCCGAGCACGGCAGGGCGGTGGGGCGCACCTACGGCTTCCCGACCGCCAACTTAACGCTTCCCAAAGGGAAATTCCCCATAAAAGAGGGCGTGTATGCGGCGCACGCGTGCGTCAAGGGCGGCGAATGGGCCTCCATCGTCAACTTCGGCCCATGCCCCACGTTCGGCGTCGAGGATAGAAAGACGGAGGCCCACCTCATCGGCTTTGACGGCAACCTCTACGGCGAGAAGGTCACGCTCTTCCCCGTCAAATTCCTTCGCCCCATTCAAAAGTTCGACGGCAAGGACGCGCTGGAGCGTCAGCTCGAACGCGACCGCGCGGCGGCCCTCGCCCTCATTCCCAACACCAAGGAGAACAACGTATGATCAAATTCGGCCCCAGCGGCAATTCCGAGAGCTTCTACGAGGAAGGCTACGAGCACACCGAGGAAGCGGCACATTATTGCAGGGAGCGCGGGCTCGACTGCTTCGAATATTCCTTCGGACGCGGCGTGCGCATGGGGGAGGAGAAGGCTCGCTCCATCGGCGCGGCATTCGCAGAGGAGGGCGTCGAGCTCTCCGTGCATGCGCCGTATTTCATCAACTTCGCCAACCCCGACGACGAAATGGCGCAAAAGTCTTACGGCTATGTTTTGGACAGCGCCAAGATGGTGCGGCTCATGGGCGGCAAGCGCATCGTCTTTCACCCCGCAGCACAGGGCAAAGTGGAGCGCTCCGTCGCCGTCATAAAGACGGTGGACCGTCTCAAGGTGCTCAGAGACTACATCTATCTCAACGAGATGCAGGACCTCATGTTCTGCCCCGAGACGATGGGCAAACTCGCCCAGATCGGCACGCCCGAGGAGATCGCGGCCTTTTCTTCCATCGACCCCGTCTTCACCCCGTGCATCGATTTCGGCCACGTCAACGCCCGCACGCAGGGCTCTTTGAAGACGGAGGACGACTACACCCGCCTTTTAGAGGGCTTTCTGGACGTTTTAGGCTACGAGCGCATGAAGCACTTCCATGTGCACTTTTCCAAGATCATGTACGGCGCGAAGGGGGAGATCAAGCACCTCACCTTCGCGGACGACGTGTACGGCCCCGAGTTCGAGCCGCTCGCAAACGTGCTTTTAAAGCTCAAACTCGAGCCCTACATCGTCAGCGAGTCGGACGGCACGCAGGCGGAGGACGCCGCCGAGATGAAGCGCATCTACCTCGCCGCGGCGAACGCGGAAAGGGCGTAATTTCGGGCAAAGATCGGCCGAATCCGGGCGGGAAACGCGCGTTTTGGCGCGAATTTGTCCGCAACTTGACGTGAGCACACAACAAAATCTCAAAAATCATTGACTTTGCCTCCCCGCTTTGTTATAATAAAGCCATGTCGAAAGATAAACTTCAGCAAATTTTCGAGGCGGCAGGCGTCGACGCGCTCTACATCGAGGCGGACTTCCTGCGCAGATACCTCACAGGTTTTTATTCCACGGACGGGTACGTCATTCTCGACGGCAAGAGCTGCCGCTACGTTGCCGATCTCCGCTACTTCGAGGCGGCGGAAAAGGCCCTTGCGGGCAGCCCCGTCGAAGTCATCGAGGGCTCCTACAAGGAGGCGATGGAGCTTTTAAAGCCCTACAAGACCCTCGGCGTTTCCTACCCCTACATCGACCTTGAGCGCGCGGAGGACCTCCGCGGCAGGGGGTATGCCCTCAAGGACTGCATGCCCGCCCTGAAAGATGCGATGGTCATCAAGACGGACAAGGAGCTCGACATCATCCAGCGCGCGTGCACCATTGCCGAGGACGGCTTCCTCGCGACCCTTCCCGAGATCCGGGAGGGCATGACGGAGTCGCAGCTTGCGGCGCTGCTTGAATACAATATGCGCAAGTTCGGCGCGAGCGGCACCTCGTTCGAGACCATCTGCGCGTTCGGCGCGGGCGCGAGCGTGCCCCATCACGAGACGGGGGAGACGAAATTAAAGTTCGGCGATCCCATTCTCATCGACTTCGGCTGCAAGGTGGAAGGGTACTGCTCGGACATCACGCGCACCTTCCTCTTCGGCGACGACGGGCATCACGAGGACTTCAAAAAGGCTTACGCCGAAGTTTTGAAGGCGCATGAGCTCGTCAAGGAGAAAGTTGTCTCGGGCATGACGGGCAAGGAAGCGGACGAAGTCGCGCGCGGCTCCTTAAGGGCTGCGGGGCTCGACAAGCTCTTCACTCACTCGTTGGGCCACGGCGTGGGGCTCCTCATCCACGAATATCCCCGCCTCTCCCCCGCAAGCGGGGAAGTGCTTCAAAACGGCATGGTCTTTTCGGACGAGCCGGGCGTCTATGAGGCGGGCAAGTTCGGCATCCGCATTGAGGACACGGTGTGCCTCAAAGACGGAAAGATCAAGTCCTTCATGAGCAAGACGGAGCACGATCTTCTCATTCTATAACACGGTAATCATTTGAATTTAGATAACAAGGAGAACGAATTATGGCACAGATCATGGCAGGCGACATCAGAAAGGGCGTTACCTTCGAATACAAGAGCGGCGTTTACACCGTGACGGAATTCCAGCACGTCAAGCCCGGCAAGGGCGCGGCGTTCGTGCGCTGCACGCTCAAGAACGTCGTGACGGGGCAGGTCCTTTCCGATGAGACCTTCAACCCCACCGCAAAGCTCGAGACGGCGCAGGTCGAGACCAAGAAGATGACCTATTCCTACACGGACGGTGAGTTCTACTACTTCATGGACGAAGAGTTCAACATGACCCCTCTCAACTACTCCCAGGTCGAGGATGCGCTCCGCTATATCCGCGAGAACGACACCGTCACCGTCAAGTTCCTCTACGGCAGCGCCTTCTCCGTCGAGCCCGAGAACTTCGTCGAGCTCAAGGTCATCGAGGCAGAGCCCGGCGTGCGCGGCAACACGGCGACCAACGTCACCAAGGCCGCGAAGGTCGAGACGGGCGCTACCTTCCAGGTCCCCATGTTCGTCAACGAGGGCGACACCATCCGCATCGATACCCGCACGGGCGAGTACATGGGCAGAGTCTGATGAAATTTGTTGCACAGCGCGTCTTAAAGGCGGCCCTGTGTGTGAGCGGTGAGCTCGTGTCCGAGATCGGGCGCGGGCTCGTCGTCTATCTGGGGGTCAAAACGGGAGAC
The DNA here is from genome assembly GCA_944367045.1 of uncultured Clostridia bacterium. Lineage (GTDB taxonomy): Bacteria > Bacillota > Clostridia > Christensenellales > Borkfalkiaceae > Gallimonas. Next base: position 29,534 of record CALVWI010000001.1, read on the forward strand.
AGCGAACAGCAGGCCGAGAAGGCGATGGAAAAGGTCGCTTCTCTCCGCGTCTTTGAGGACGAGGCGGGGAAGATGAATTTAAGCGTCCGCGACGTGGCGGGCGAGGTGTTGCTCGTCTCGCAGTTCACGCTGTATGGCGACGCGAGAAAGGGGAACCGCCCCTCCTTCACCGACGCCGAGCGCCCCGAACGCGCCGACGCGCTCTATGAACACGCCGTCTCCCATCTGCGCTCTTTGGGGGTGCCCGTGAAAACGGGCGTCTTTGGGGCAGATATGAAGATCGAGCAACTGAATGACGGCCCTGTGACTATTATTTACGAGTGTTAAAAAGCTCAAGGAAGATTTCCGTCGCAATACTTTGTCGCCCTGCGGCAACCCTCAGTCATTTACCCCTTTGTAAACTCCTTCGGGTTTTCCTCGGGCTCCTCGTCTTGCTCGGAACTTTTCCTTGGCGATCACCAATCGTTCTATTTTACTTTTACCGATGAACATACATTATTTGGGTACCGGGGCTGCCGAAGGCATCCCCGCGCTCTTTTGCAACTGTGAATATTGCCGAGGGGTGCGGCTTCGCGGCGGGAAGGACGTGCGTTCGCGTGCGCAGGTCATCGTGGATAAAGAGCTCTCCATTGACTTTTCTCCCGACGCCTTCTCCCATGGCGCACGGGCGGGCGTCGAACTCTCGGCCGTCAAATACCTTCTCGTCACGCACTCCCACTGCGACCACTTCTACGCGCACGACTTCGTCCTCCGCGGCTATAAGTACGCAAAGCACATGACCTCGCCCTCGCTCACCATCCTCGGCAACGGGGAAGTCATGGAGGTCTTTCTCGAGAGCGTCCGCCGCGAGATGCGCCCCGACGTCGCCGATACCATCTCTTTGAAGCGGCTCACGGAGTTCGAGCCCGTCACCTTCGGCGATTGGACGGCGCACCCCCTGAAGGCCCGCCACTCCTCGCAGGAGCCCTTCGTCTACCTCATAGAGGGCAAGGGCAAGCGCATCTTGCACCTCACCGACACCGGCCTTTTGCCCGACGAAGACTACGATTATCTCAAACACTTGGGCGGCAGGGCATACGATTTGGTGACGCTCGACTGCACCTTTCTCTACGACGACAAGCCGCACTCCGCCCGCCACATGGGTGTGAAGGAGAACGCCGAAGTGCTCACACGCCTCGCCGAGGCGGGCCTTGTCGGCGGGCACACGAAAGCCGTCATCACGCACTTCTCGCACAACAGCACGCCCGACGAGGAGAAACTCGCCCGCGCCGAAAGCGAACTTTCCGCCATCGCCGCCTACGACGGCATGGAACTTGAGATCTGATGAAAACCTTGTACCTCGCCGACCTCGACGGCACGCTCCTGACCCCAGAACAGCGGGTGAGCGAGAGGTCCTGCGCCATTTTGAATGCGCTCGTGAAAAGGGGGTGCCTTGTGTCGTATGCGACGGCGCGTTCGCTCGAAACGTCGCGCGCAGTCACGGCGGGCATCTCGTTCAAAAGCCCCGTCATCGTCCACAACGGCGCGGTGACGGCCGACCCCGTCCGCATGCGCCCGCTCAACATCGCCCGCTTCACGGAAGGGGAGAAGGCGGAGCTTTTAGCTGCCTTCCTCTCGCACGGCCTCGTGCCGCTCACCTACTCCTTCATCGAGGGCAAAAACCGCTTCTCATATGTGTGGGGGCGTTCGGGCGAGGTGCAGAAGTCGTTTATTCTCACGCGCACGGGAAAGGCGGCGGGGAGCGAACGCGCCCGCGAAATTTTCGATGCAGGCGCCCTTCTCGACGGCGACGTCTTTTACTTCGCCTGCCTCGGCGAAAAGGAGGCGCTTTTGCCCGTCTATGAAAGTCTCAAAGATAAATACCGCTGCTTCTTTGCGCCCGACATCTACCTGAAGGCGCAGTGGCTGGAGATCGTGAGAAAGGACGTGAGCAAGGCAGGGGCGGCGCTTGAACTGAAAGCGCATTTGGGAGCGGAGAAGCTCGTCGTGTTCGGCGACGCGGAGAACGATATCCCGCTCTTTGAAGTTGCCGACGAGCGCTATGCCGTTGCAAACGCCGTGCCTGCCCTCAAGGAGCGGGCGACCGCCGTCATCGGCAGCAATCAAACGGACGCCGTCGCCGAGAAAATTGCAGAATTATTCCAAAAAGAGCAATAAAAATGCCTCCCGCACGGGAGGCGTTTTGCTTATTCCTGCTTGTGTTCTTCGGGCGTTTGGGGCGCGTTTTCGGGTTCGTTTTCGGGTTCGTTTTCGGGAGCCTTGGGCGTTTCGGCGGGCGCGGCGGCCTTCGGAGGGCGCACTTTCTTGGGGCGGCGTTCGAGATCGAAGACGTGCATGCGTGCGGGCCTCTTCCAAAAGAGGACAAAGGCGGGCACGAGGAACACGAGGGTGCCCACGAGATTGCAGATGAGGTCGGCCATCGTGTCTTTAAGGCCGGTGCCGACGGGGTCGGTGACTTCATAATTCCCGTTCGGAAGCTCGCCTATAACGCCGTTCTGCCAGCGCTGGTTGTTGTACCCGCCCGGCATGAGGCGGTCGACGGCGAACTCAAAGACCTCCCACAGATACCCCACGGCGAGCGAGAAGAGGAGCGCGAATAAGACGACGGCGAGAACCTTCCCTTTCCCCTCGGGCATCTCCTTTAAGAGCAGTCCCGCAAAGCACAGCCCCACGATGGAGAAGAGCGGGCCGCTCAAGGTGTGCAGAATTTTATCCCAAAAGGGGATGTGGCCGTAGAGGCCGTATAAATTGCCGCCGCACAGCGCCATTGCGGCAAAGGCGATGAGGGCGATCTCTAAGGCGAGCGGGAAGCGGATGCGGAGGAGAAATTCCACCAAAAAGACGGCTCCGCACATCAGAACGAAGAGCAGGGCGTATTGGAGACGCCGCCAAAGTTCGCCCGCGCCGTACGCGCCGTTGTAGTAGTTGAGAACGGTATAAGTGATGCCGCCGATGAGGATGACCGCGGCTGCGAGAAAGGTGATGAGAAGGGCTAGCTTCCTCGTTTGCGTGGGTGTGCGGGTGGCCAAAGTGCGCTCCCTCCTGAAAAATAGTGACTATCATTATACCACGGCGGCGGGGAAGCGTCAATCACGGGTGCGTGTAAATTCGGAGGGGGAAAGTGAAAATTTCCTCAAAGCAGTTTACATTTTCCCGAAAATGAAGTAAAATGGGGGTATTCTCGGGGAAATATCCCCCAAAAGGAGCCGTATGGGGATATTCGCCCGTTTGAAACAACTTTTCCGCCCGTCGCCCCCGCCCGTGAAGCTCGGCGTCGCGCTCGGCAGCGGCGGAGCCAAGGGCATGGCGCACCTCGGGGCCTTGAAGGCTTTCGAGGAGGCGGGCATCACCTTTTCGTACGTTACGGGCACGTCCATCGGCGCGGTCGTGGGGGCGCTGCTTGCGAAGGGCTACTCCGCGGAGGACATGCGCCGCATCGTCGAGGCGGTCAACCGCAGGGAATTTTCGCGCAATATCCGTCCCTTTGCCGACCTCACCTTCGCCGAACAATTCTTGGATAACTACCTGGAGGGCGACTTTACGACCCTTCGTCTCCCGTTTGCCGCGTGCGCGACGGACGGGAAGGACAATCGCCTTGTGGTCCTCCGCAAGGGCAAGCTTGCCCGCGCCGTGACGGCCTCCTCCGCCATCCCGCCCCTCTTCAAGAGCGTGAATATCGACGGACGGGAGCTCTATGACGGCGCGTTCACGAACGCCATCCCCACGGACGTGTGCAAAGTTTTAGGGGCGGAGTTTGTCATCGGCATCGACCTCGGCGCATTCTCTAAGCCAGAGGAGGAGAAGGGGCGCTTTTCCCGCCTCTTGGGCACCGCCCTCACCCATATCCAGCCCGTTCACTATACCGACGACCAGCGCTCGCGGGGCTACAAGAGCGCCGACTATATGCTGCGCCCGCCGCTCGGGGAGTTCCGCTCCACCGACATCTCGGAGGCGGCGATGGAGGAGATGTTTACGCTCGGATACGAGGAGGCAACGCGATGCATGGACGACATCAAGGCCGCGATCTCAAACTTCTCGAAGGCGAGGAACGCGAGAGGGCGTATCAAAGGCAGGAGCTGAGGCGAAAGTTCAAAAAGGCGCTGCCCGTCCTTGTCGCCGTGCTTCTGGTGGCCGTCATCGCACTCGTGCACGTGTTTGTGCCGCTCTCGCTGCTGCTTCCCGCTTATCAGGTGGAGGCGCGCGCGGAGGGCGAGCTGCGCGTCCACTTCCTCGACGTGGGGCAGGGGGACTGCACTCTCGTGGAATTCCCTTCGGGCGAAGTCGTCGTGCTCGACGCGGGCGACGGGAGTTTCGAGCATCGCAATCACCTGGTGCGCTATCTCAAGGCGCTTGCACCTTCTAAACTTATCATGCTTCTCACCCACGCCGATGCCGACCACTACGGCGGCTTCCGCGCTCTCATTGGGGCGTTCGGCGCGGACGAGGTGTATCTTCCCGCTTTGGGAGAGGACACCCCCGAATACGCGGCGCTATTGAAAGCCGTGGAAAACAGCGGTGCGGAGGTGGATACCATTTCGCGCTACGACGTGCTCTCGGACGGCTCGGGCGCGTACCTTGCGTGCATCTCGCCCAAAAGCCTCGAGGAGGGCGACGGCAACGACACCTCCGCCGTGATGTATCTCGATTACGAGGGCGTGGGCGTGCTGCTGGCGGGGGACATTTCCTCTTCGGTGGAGCGCCGTCTTGTGCGGGAATACTCGCTTATGGAGGGCATCTTCGACTGCGGGGAATTTGAGGTGCGGCTCGAGGAGACGGACATCGTCAAGGTCTCCCATCACGGCTCGGGGTACTCGAACAGCGAGGAATGGCTGTCGCTGCTTTCGCCCGAATGCGCCGTCCTCTCCTGCGGAAAGGGCAATGCCTTTTCCCACCCCTCCGCGGAGGCGCTCGACCGCATCGCCTCGGCAGGGGCGGAAATATACCGCACGGACGAACTCGGCGACATCATCGTCACCATCGGCGAGGGAAAATATTCCCTCTCATTCAGAACATAGAGGTAATTATGCGTTTAACGACATCGGGAGAATCGCACGGCAAAGGGCTCTTTGCCATTCTGGAGGGCGTGCCCGCGGGGCTCACCCTCGATTTAAATCGCATCGACGGGGCGCTCTCGCTTCGGCAGGGCGGCTACGGCAGGGGCGGCAGACAGAAGATCGAGAAGGACCACGCCGAAGTGATGACGGGCGTCAGAAACTGCGTCACGCTGGGAAGTCCCTTGACGCTCGCCGTCTTCAACCGCGACTTTGAGAACTGGAAGCCCTACATGGCCCCCGAGGGGTGCGACACCTCGGCGCGCCGCTTGACGCGTGTGCGCCCGGGGCATGCCGACCTCACGGGCATGATCAAATTCCATACGGACGACGCGCGGAACGTTCTCGAGCGTGCCTCCGCCCGTGAAACTGCCGCCCGCGTTGCGGCGGGGGCGGTGTGCGTGCAGCTTCTGGAGGCGCTCGGCATCCAAATTCGCCATTACGTCCGCTCGGTGGGGAGCGTCCTCGACGAGCACATCTATCCCTTCGAGACGCTCGGGAAAAAGTCGCCCGTCCTCGGCATGATGGACGCGGAGGCGGAGCAGAGAGCCGTGGAGCTCATCGACCATGCAAGGGGTGAGGGGGATACCCTCGGCGGCACGGTGGAGCTGCGCGTTCACGGCTTCAAGCGCGGGTTCGGCAGCTGCATGACCTACCGCGAGAAGCTGGACGCCCGCCTCGTCGCCGCGCTCATGAGCGTGCAGGCCGTCAAGGGCGCGGAAGTGGGCGAAGGGTTCCGCCTTTCCGCCCTTCCCGGCAGCCTCGCGCACGACGAAATTTTCTTTGACGAACAGCGCGGGTACTACCGTAAGACCAATCGTGCGGGGGGCATCGAGGGCGGCATGTCCAACGGCGAGGAGCTCGTCCTCCGCGCCGCGATGAAGCCCATTCCCACGCTCATGAAGGGCCTTCAGACGGTGGATACCGACGGCAACGTTCCCGCCCGAGCGGCGGCGGAGCGCAGCGACGTGTGCGCCATTGCGGCGTGCGGGGTCATCCTCGAGAGCGCGCTCGCCTTCGAACTTTGCTCCGTCGTTTTGGAACAGCTCGGCGGCAGCAACATGCGGGAAATTGCCGCCCGCTACAGGGAGATGCCATGAGAGTCATTCATCTTCGCGAGGAGGCGCACCCCTCCGAGAGCGTCATCTACTGCGGCGAGGGCGCGTTCGAAAGGGAGCTTCCCGCCGCGCTCGAACCCTATTTGCAGAAATTTATCTTCACCGATACCAACGTCCAAAGCATCTGGGGAGAACGCATCAAAGAAGTGCTGGGCGACATTCCCGTGTTCGCCATGCCCGCGGGCGAGGAGCACAAGACGGAGGAGACGCTCTTTGCGCTCTTAAAGGCGATGGCGGAGGCCCAGCTGCACCGCACGAGCTGCCTCATCATGATCGGCGGCGGCGTCGTGGGGGACGTGGGAGGCCTCGCAGCGGCGCTCTATATGCGCGGCATCGCCTGCTTTCAGGTCCCGACGACCCTTCTCGCGCAGGTCGATTCCTCCGTCGGCGGCAAGACTGCCATCGACTTTTACGGCATCAAGAACCTCGTCGGGGCATTCAACCAGCCCAAGGCGGTGTTCGCCGACCCCTGTTTCCTCACCACCCTTCCCCCGCGCGAAGTGCGCTGCGGCATCGGGGAGATGGTAAAGCACGGCGCGCTCTCCGCGGAACTCTTCGAAAAGCTCACGGCGCGCCGCAAGGAATTCGCGGCTCTGAGCGTGCCCGTCGACCTCATTGCGGACAACATCGCGTTTAAGGCCTCTGTCGTCGCGCAGGACGCCAAAGAGAGCGGTCTTAGGAAATCCCTCAATCTCGGGCATACGACGGCTCACGCGCTCGAATTGGCCCTTAAAACGAAGTCCCACGGAGAGTGCGTCCTGCTCGGCACCATCTTCGAAGCGGAGATGGCAAAGCTTGAAGCGGACTGCGACGAAGACTATCTCAACGAGCTCATCGCGCTCTGCAAGGAAGTGCTGGGGGGCATCCCCGCCCTGCCGCCCGCCGAAGAGTGGACAAAGCTCGCACTTTTGGACAAGAAAAACACGGCAAAGGATGCAGTCGTCATCACCGCACCCCTGCGCCGCGGAACATATCGCCTCATCGCCCTTCCCTTCGGGGAGTACGCGAAAAAGGCAGAGGAGATCGAGAAAAAATTATGTTAAAGTTAGCTGTGATCGGAAAGGATGTCAGTCAGTCTCAGAGCCCGCAGATGCACACCTTTATCTTACGCGCCCTGGGCGAGGACTGCACCTATGACGCGGTGAGCATTCCCCCCGAGGAGTTCACCTCCCGCGCGGAAGGGCTGTTTGAAAGGTACGACGCGTTCAACGTCACCATCCCCTTCAAGACGGACATCATGCCTTACTTGAAGGAGCTCAGGGGAGACGCCAAGACGTTCGGCGCGGTCAATGTGGTGCTCTCAAAGAGCCGCGTCGGCTACAACACCGACGGCATGGGGTTTTTACTCATGCTCGAGAACGCGGGCGTCGACGTCAAGGGCAAGGACGTGCTCGTCCTCGGCGCAGGCGGTGCGGGCAGGAGCTGCATCAAGAAGCTCGCGGAGGCGGGCGCCAACGTCTTTGCCTATGAAAGAGACAGGGAGCGCCTTGCGACGGTCTCCCGTGAGTTCGGCTGCTTCACCCCCCTCGACGAGGTGGAGCTGCGGCCCTACGACGTCGTGTTCAACTGCACGGGCATCGGCATGCACAAGACGGTGGGCATGACCCCCTCGGTGCGCACGAAGGAGGGCGAAAAGCCCGTGGGCGAGGAACTTCTCTCCCTCGCGGGCATCGCCGTCGACCTCATCTATGTGCCCAAGGAGTCCGAGTTCTTGCGCATCGCAAGAACGCTCGGCAAAAAGACGGTGGAGGGCGGCCCCATGCTCTTCTATCAGGCGTACTACGGCGACTGCATCCTTGTCGGCCGTGAGCCCGTGGCGGAGGAGGCAAAGCGCCTCTACGAAGCATACAAGGAGGCAAACAAATGAAATTCCTCGTCTTGAACGGCGTCAATCTCGGCCGCACGGGCATGCGCGAGAAGGGCGTGTACGGCACGGATACCCTCGAGAGCATCAACCGTGAGCTGGCGGCATTCGTGAAGGCCAACGGGCATGAAGTTGACTTCTTCCAGAGCAACATCGAGGGCGAGCTCTGCTCGGCCATCGGCAACGCGGAGGGGGTGTATGACGGCATCGTCCTGAATGCGGGCGCGTTCACGCACTATTCCTACGCCATTCGCGACGCCATCGCGGGCGTCAAAGTGCCCGTCGTCGAGGTGCATATGTCCAACGTGCACGCGCGGGAGGAGTTCCGGCACAAGTCCGTCCTCACCGAAGTGTGCAGGGGGGAGATCCTCGGCTTCGGGAAATACAGCTATTATCTTGCATTGGAGAGTTTTTGGTTATGAATATCGTACTTTGCGGCATGATGGGAGTGGGCAAATCGACGGTCGGCATCCGCATCGCGGAGCTGACGGGGCGGCGTTGGATCGACACCGACATCGTCATCACCGACCGCTACGGGCGCATCTCCGACCTCTTTGAATACTACGGCGAGGCGCACTTCCGCTCGCTGGAGACGCAGATCGTCAAGGAGCTGGCAGGTCAGGACGGCCTCGTCATCTCGACGGGCGGCGGGCTTGTGTTAAAGCCCGAGAACAACGAGATGCTCAAGCGCAACGGCAGCATCTTCTTCCTCCGTGCGAGCTTTGAAACGCTCCTCGCGCGCGTCAGGGCGGACGAATCGCGTCCCCTTCTCAAGGATACGGGCAAGACGGCGGAGAAGCTCGGCGAGCTCATGGCAGAGCGCACGCCCATCTACGAGCACGTCGCGGACTACATCGTCGACACCGACGGCAGGACGGCGGAGGACGTCGCACAGGACGTTCTGAAGATCTTCTTAAGCGCGCAGGAGGGCGGCACGCCCGAGGCGTGAGGGGAGGGGCGCTTACGGCTGCGGGGCCTAAAAGGCTGCGGCGCGGGATAGCAGGCGCCTCCCCGAAGGATGGAATATGACAGAACACAAAGTTGCGCTCGTCACGGGCGGAACGCGCGGCATCGGCTATGCGACTGCCGCTCTTTTGCAGGAAAAGGGATACCGCGTGACGGCCACCTACTCCCATGAAGGCGAGGCGGCAGAGAGCGCGCGGGAGAGGTTGAAGGGCGTCAGCTTCGTGCGGGCGGATGTGACGGACGAGGACGCCGTGAAGGCCCTCATCGAGGGAATGGACCGCATCGATCTTCTCGTGTGCAACGCGGGCGTCGCGTCGTTCGCGCAGGTGCAGGACATCACCCTTGCGGAGTGGGGGCGCGTGATGCGCGTCAACGCGGGCGGCGTGTTCCTCTGCTGCAAACATGCGGTGAGGAAGATGCTGCACGTCGGCGAGGGCGGTGCGATCGTCAACGTGTCCTCCATCTGGGGGGAGACGGGCGGCAGCTGCGAGAGCGCGTACTCCGCGAGCAAGGGGGCGGTCATCTCGTTCACCAAGGCGCTCGCGAAGGAGCTGGCTCCCTCGCACATCACCGTCAATTGCGTCGCGCCGGGCGTCATCGACACTGCGATGAACGCGCGCTTCACAAGCGAGGAGCTGCGTGCGATGGCGGACGACATCCCCGTGGGCAGGTTGGGCGATCCCGCCGAGGTCGCACGCGCCATCTTGTTCTTAGGGAGCGAGCCCTACATCACGGGACAGATCTTGGGCGTGAATGGGGGAGCGCACATCTGAATTGAATACGATTTGAGCCAAAATACGGCCATGGATATGCGATCGCGCAAAATAAAAGCGCGGTCGCATTTTTTGTGCTTTTGCATAGTACTATGTCTGACATAATATCGCCCAATTATGCCTGACATAGCATATATTACGTCTGGCATAGTATTGATTTATTCAATTTGTAATACTATGTCACGCATAATAGCAATACTATGTCAGACATAGTATTCGGTTTTTCCTGCAATTTGCTAAAATTTTCCGCAAAAAAGAGGACTTTTGCCTCGTTTTGTCGTAATAATATACGGAAGAAAGGCAATGAAAGAGAAAACGTATGAAAAAGAGGACCTGTTCTTCTCGCCCTACGCCTGTAAGTCGAAAAACAGCCGGGGAAGGCTCCGCGAGGAGGCGCCCTGCCCGATGCGCACCGACTTCCAGCGGGACAGAGACAGGATCATCTATTCCAAGGCATTCCTGCGGCTCAAGAATAAGACGCAGGTATTTTACGCGCCCGACGGGGATCACTACATGTCTCGCCTCACGCACACCTTGGATGTCTCGCAGATCGCCCGCTCGGCGGCACGGTGCCTCGCCCTCAACGAGGACCTCGCGGAGGCCATTGCGCTCGGGCACGATCTTGGCCACACGCCCTTCGGCCACGTGGGGGAGCGCGTTCTAAACCGCCTCTGCAAGGGGGGATTCCGCCACAGTGAGCAGTCTCTCCGTGTCGTCGACCTTCTCGAAAAGGACGGCCGCGGCCTCAACCTCACCTTCGAAGTGCGGGACGGTATCCTCAATCACACCAAGAGCGGCAACCCTCATACGCTCGAGGGCAAAGTCGTCTCGCTTGCCGACCGCATCGCCTACATCAACCACGACATCGAGGACTCCGTCCGCGCGGGCTTCTTAGATCTGGACGAGCTCCCCAAGGGCCCCGCCCGCATCTTCGGGAGGGACACCTCCGCTCGCATCAACACGGCCGTCCTCGACATCTACGAGGAGTCCTACGGCAAGCCGTACGTCCGCATGAGCGAGGAGAAGGCGGCCGCCCTCGACGAGCTGAGAACGTTCATGTTCGAGCACGTCTACGAGCGCGCCAACAAGCTCATTCAGGAGAGCGCCGAGCGCATGCTCACCGCCCTCTTCGAGTACTTCGTCCATCACCCCGACGAGATGCCGCAGGTGTACGTCACCCTCTCCGAAAAGGACGGCGCCGAGCGCGCGGTGTGCGACTATCTCTCGTCCATGACCGACCGGTTCGCCATCAACACGTTCAAGCGGCTGTTCGTACCGCGGGAGGGCAGCGTATGAAGACGGTCTTCCCGCCCGAATTTATGGAGGAGCTCAAAGCCAAGAACGACATCGTCGACGTCATCGGCTCCTACATCAAGCTCGAGAGGAGGGGATACACCTACTGGGCTTGCTGCCCCTTCCATCATGAAAAGACGCCCTCCTTCGCCGTCAATGCCGCCGACCGTTACTACCACTGTTTCGGCTGCGGGGTATCGGGCGACGTCATCGGGTTTGTCAAGAATTATGAAAACGTCGATTTCCGTCAGGCGGTGGAAATTTTAGCTGCCCGTGCGGGCATGCAGGTCCCCGAATGCGACGACAGGGCCGCCGAGGAGGCCGCCCGCCGCAAGAAGAAGCTGGACAGGCTGCGCATGCTCATGCGTGAGACGGCGCGCTTCTATCTCTCTAATCTCTACTCGGGGGAGGCGCAGGCGCACCTTGCCTATACCGCCAAGCGCGGGCTCTCGCCCACCATCATGAAGAAGTTCGGCCTCGGCGCGTCGCTCGACTTCGATTCCCTTCCGCGGTTCCTCCTCGACAGGGGCTACACGCGCGAGGAGTGCCTTGAAAGCGGCGCCTGTTCGGAAACCAACGGCCGCATGTACGACGCGCTTGCGGGCAGGCTCATCGTTCCCATCATCGACCAGATGGACGAGGTCATCGCGTTCGGCGGACGGCTCCTCGAGAAGTCCGACCGTGCGAAGTACAAGAATACGCGCGAGACGGTGCTCTTCAACAAGAGCCGCACCCTCTTCAACCTCAACCAGGTCAAAAAACTGCGCCGTGCGGGCGGGCTCAACTCGCTCATCATGGTGGAGGGCTACATGGACGCCATCTCGCTTGCGCAGGGGGGCTTCCCCAACGTCGTCGCGAGCATGGGTACCTCCCTCACCAAGGACCAGGCGCGGCTGTGCAAGCGGTACGCGGACGATGTGTTCATCAGCTACGACGGCGACTTCGCGGGCCAAAAGGCCAACCTGCGCGGGCTCGACATCATGAAGCAGGAGGGCATCAAGGTGCGCGTCGTCCCCCTTCCCGACGGGATGGACCCCGACGACGTCATCCAAAAGCAGGGCGCGGCGGCCTATCAAGACTGCCTCGACCACGCGATGCCGCTCATCGACTTCCGCATCCATGCGGCGAAGATGAAGTACGACCTCACCCGCACGGACGAGCGGCGCGACTTTGTAAGGGACGCCCTTCAGATCGTGCGCGAAGCGGAGAGCGCCACCGAGCGCGAGCAGCTGCTTGCCCGCATCAGCAAGGACGCGGACGTGAGCATCGGCGCCTTGCAGAGAGACCTCGATGCCGTGCCCCGCAAGGCTCCCCCCGAGGAGAGCGAGCCGCAGCGCAAGGAGGACAATGCCGCGGGCGACCGGAAGGCCGAACGGTTCGTGCTGGCCGCCTGCCTCTTTCAGAAGCCGTACGCCGAGGGCTGCGACCTCTCGGGCATCCGCTTTTCGAGCGAGGATCTTCGCACCATCGCCGACTACATCGAGCGCGGCAGGAAGGAGGGGCACATCCGTCCCGCGGGGCTCTTCGACGAGATGAGCGCGGACGGGGAACTTTCCGAAGTGCTCGATCTCGACCTCGGCGACAACCTCGACGGCGAGCGCGCCGAGCGGTACTTTGCGGACAGTCTCCGCCTTCTGAAGGAGCGGGGCATCCGCGATGAGATCGCCGCCTACCGTTCGCGCTTCGAAACGGCGACCGACCCCGCGGAAAAGCGGGAGATCCTCTCGCGGCTCAACGCGCTCACCAAAAAACTCGGCATGCTGCGCTGAACGGGCGCACGCGCCGCATTTTTCACGATAACCCCAACCGATTGTATTATAGATAACTCAAAAGCTCCCCGCGGGACAAGCTCCCGCCGAGGGACACGGAGGATAACATATGGCAGAAACTGAAAAGACAAAGGAAGAGACCAAGGTACAGGCGGAGAGCGCTCCTCAGCAGGAGCTGACCCCCGAGCAGAAGTCGGAGCAGAAGCTGAATGAGATCATCGAGAGCCTCATCTCCGCCTACAAGATGAAGGGGAGCGTCTCGACGAACGCCCTCTGCGACGTGCTGGAAAAGTACGATCTCGGCCCCACGCAGATCGAGCAGATCTACAAGGCGCTGCCCGAGGCGGGTATCCAGATCTTCGACGAGGACGAACGGGACAAGGAACTCTTCGAACAGGCCCTCTCGGACATCGGCCTCGACGACCCCGTCAAGATGTATTTGAAGGACATCGGCAGAGTGCCGCTCCTTTCGGGCGACGAGGAGATCGAACTCGCCCGCAGGATGCAGGAGGGGGACGAGGCCGCGAAGAAGCGCCTTTCGGAGGCGAATTTGCGTCTCGTCGTCTCGATTGCAAAGCGCTATGTGGGGCGCGGGATGCTCTTTTTGGACCTCATTCAGGAGGGCAACCTCGGCCTCATGAAGGCCGTCGAAAAGTTCGACTATCAGAAGGGCTTCAAGTTCTCGACGTACGCAACGTGGTGGATCAGGCAGTCCATCACCCGTGCGATTGCAGACCAGGCCCGCACCATCCGTATCCCCGTGCACATGGTGGAGACCATCAACAAGCTCATCCGCGTCTCGCGCATTCTCCTGCAGGAGAACGGCCGCGAGCCCACGCCCGAGGAGATCGCCCAGGCGATGGACATCGACGTCGCGCGCGTCCGCGAGATCCAGAAGATCGCCCAGGACCCCGTCTCTTTGGAGACGCCCATCGGCGAGGAGGAAGATTCGCACCTCGGCGACTTCATCGAGGACGACAAGACGCAGACCCCCAGCGATTCCGTCTCCTTCATCATGCTCAAAGAGCAGCTTTTGAGCGTGCTCGACACCCTCACCCCCCGCGAGGAGAAGGTGCTGCGCCTCCGCTACGGCATCGACGACGGCAAGCCGCGCACCCTCGAGGAAGTGGGCAAGGAATTCAACGTCACGAGGGAGCGTATCCGTCAGATCGAGGCAAAGGCTTTAAGAAAGCTCCGTCACCCCAGCCGCAGCCGCAAGCTCAAGGACTTCTTGGAGTAAATGGGCCGCATCGACATCATCTGCTCGCACCTGCCCGCGGCGGACGTCTTTGCGGACGTCGGCTGCGACCACGGCTACTGCACGCAGTATATGCTCCATAACGGCCTGTGCCGCACGGCGTACATCTCCGACATCAGCGCGGAGAGTCTCAAAAAGGCGGAGACGCTGCTCTCCCGGGAAGTCAAAGAGGGGCGGTGCATCCCCGTCGTCGCGGACGGGCTTCAAGGCATTGCAAGCTGCGACCTCGTCCTCATCGCCGGCATGGGCGGGGAGGAGATCGTGCATATCCTGAAGGAGGGGTATCTCCCCCAAAAGTTTGTGCTGCAGCCCATGAAGAACACCGAGAAGGTGCGCCGCTATCTTGTGGAACAGGGCGCGCGCATCACGAAGGACTTTACCTTCGAGGACGGCAAGTTCTACGACCTCATCGTCGGCGAATGTGCCGAGGAGGGCGACAGCTACACCGATTGGGAATACAAATTCGGGCGGGACAATCTTCTCTCGCCCTCGCCCGCCTTTCTGAAGTGGGTAAAACAGGAGAAGGGGAAGCTGGACAGCCGCCTTCTCGCCCCCGCGATGAAGCGGGAGAGCCGCGAAGAACTGCGGCAAAAGCGTTACGAATTGGAGGTGATCCTCGATGCGCTCGAAGGAGATGTATGAACTTGTCGACACCCTCGCGCCCTTTGCGTTGAGCAGGGCGTACTGCGAGAAAACGGGCGGCTACGACAACAGCGGCCTGCTTCTGGACTGCGGGAACGACGCGGAGAAAGTGCTCTTCTCCCTCGATCTCTCGCAGGCGGCCGTGGAGGAGGCGAAAAGAATGGGTGCGGGGCTCATCGTCACGCACCACCCCGCCATCTACGCGCCTTTGAAGAATTTGACTCCCGATGGCGCAGGAGCGAGCATCCTCGCGGCGGCACGGGCGGGCATCTCCGTCATTTCGGCGCACCTCAATCTCGACATCGCCCCGCAGGGCATCGACGAGAGCCTCATGCTCGGCCTCGGCGGAAAGAAGGCGGACGCCCTCTACGAGACCGTGGAAGGGGGTGCGTACGGCCGTGTGTATGACGTGGAGCCGTCGCCCCTTCAGGAGTACGTCTCTCGCGTGGAAGAGACCTTCCATACGAAGAGGCTCGTCGTCTACGGGGAAAAGCCCGTTCGCCGCGTTGCAAGTTTCTGCGGCGCGGGCATGGAGGAGGGCAGCATCGCATTCGCCCTCCGAAACGGGGCGGACACCTTCGTCTCGTCCGACCAAAAACATCATCTCGTCGCCATGGCGGTGGAAGCGGGCATGAACGTGCTGCTTCTCACCCACTATGCGGCGGAAACGTACGGCTTTCACCGCTTTTATGAGCGCGTGAAGGCACAAATTAGCGCAGAGTGTGCGTTCTTTGCGGACGCGCGTCTATTATAAATCGCCGGAAACGGCGGGGAAAGGAGACCTATATGGCAGTATCAAAGGAATTACTCGAATATCAGAAGGTGGATGCGGAGCTCCGCAAGATCGAGCAGGAGATCGCGGGGAGCGAGGAGCGCAAGAAGTACATCCAGGCCAAGAAGTTCATGGAGACGGCGGCGGAGAAGCTCGAAGGGATGGACGCCCGTGCCCGCGAACTCAAGGAGATGGCCATGCGCCTCACTTACAACTATCAGGAGCTCAACAAGGCGATCTCCGAATACGCCGAGATCGACGAGATGGTCGAAGCGGGCGGCGACGTCTCCTTCTACAAGAAGAAGGTGCAGACGCTCTCCGACCAGCTCCGCTCGCTCAAGAACGAACTCAACAAGCTCGTTGCGGAGATCGAGAACGCCTGCGAGGAGTATCAGCGCATGAAGAAGCAGACCATCTCCATGCAGAAGCAGTATAAGGAGTACAACGAGAAGTTCAAGGAAGTCAAAAATTCCCACGCGGCGGAGGTCAAGGCCATCAACGAGAAGCTCGAAAAGATCGGCAAGAACATTCCCGCCGACATTCTCGCGCGCTATAAGGCAAAGCGGAGAGACCGCATCTTCCCCGTCATCGTGCCGCTCACCAACGGGCGGTGCGTCTGCGGTATGGACTTCGCCATCGCCCAGCAGAGCGCTCTCGAGGGCGGAAACGTCATCGAATGCGAGCACTGCCGCAGGTTCATCTATAAGGAATAACGCGGGCAAAGATTTGTGCGCCCGTCAAAGGTTCGCCGCAGGGATCCCCTGCGGCATTGCTTTTGTTTCGCTGCATACATTAGACTATGCAGCACCTTTCAGCTCACATCTTCCTCTCCCGCATCATAACGAACGCCCGCCTCTTGAAGGAACGGGCGGGAACGGCGCTTTATGCAGTCGTCAAGGACGACGCCTACGGCCACGGGGCGGAGCGCGTCGCCCAGACGCTGGAGCCGCTTGCGGACGCCTTCTGTGTCGCGACTGTGCGCGAGGGCGCATCCCTCCGCATTGCGGGTATTTTGAAGCCCGTTCTCGTCTTTTGCCCGCCGCTCGATGAAGAGGACGCGCTCCGCATGCAGGCGTATGACCTCACCGCGACGGTCTCCTCGCCCTGTTCGCTTGAACTTGCCGCCGAGGCGCACCTGCAGGCGCACCTTGCCGTCAACACGGGCATGAACCGCTACGGCGTTCCTCCCGAGCGAGCGGAGGGCATGGCGCGGCGGGCGAAGGGGCTGGGCGTTCCTCTCACGGGCGTCTATTCCCACCTTTGGGCGGCGCACGAGAGAGACGTGCGGGAGGAACAGCTCGCTCTCTTTTTGCAGGCGGCGGAGGGCGTCCGCGCGCACTTCCCCGAGGCCAAACGTCACCTCGCGGCAACGGGCGGCATCTTGGCGGGGAGGGAGTTCTGCCTCGACGGCGTGCGCCCGGGCATCGGGCTCTACGGCTATCTTCCGCAAGGGTTCGAGGGGCAACTTCCCGTCAGACCCGCAGTCAGGCTGTATGCGTCCGTCTCGCACACGGCGGCGCGCGTCGGCAACGGCGCGGGCTACCGCGCGGCGGGGGAGGGGAGCACCTTCTATACCCTCCGCATGGGGTACGGCGACGGCCTCTTCCGTCAGAACGGCCTTCTCTGCATGGACGCCTGCGTGCGGGAGGGCAGGGCGCGTCTCGGGGCGAAAAAGCGCGTGCTTTGCGATCTTACTGCCTATGCCCGCGAAAATCACACCACGGAATACGAAGTCCTCCTGCGCGCATTGCAGGGGGCGGAGAAACACTATGACTGAAAAACAAGTTTTAAGGGTCAAAATGAAGGACGTGCGTGCGGGGCTTTGCTCCGCCGAGAAGGACGCTGCCATTTCGGAGCACGTCCTCGCGGCGTTCGGGGAGGGAGAGAGCTTCTTTGTCTATCTCTCCTTCGGCTCGGAGGCGGGCACGGGGGAGCTCATCCGCGCGCTCCTTTCCCGCGGGAAACAAGTCTGCGCTCCCCGCATCGAAGGGGGAGCAATGCTCAGTGTTCCCTACAAGGAGCCCCTCGAACAGGGCGCATACGGCATTCTGCAGCCGCCGACGGGGGAGGAGCGTACCTGCGCAGTCGCCCTCACGCCGCTCTTGGCGTTTGATGGGGAGGGGTACCGCCTCGGCTACGGGGGCGGGTACTACGACCGCTGGTTCGCCGCCCACCCCGATGTCCTTCGCGTGGGACTTGCCTACGCGGGCCAGCGAGTCGAACGGCTCCCCCGCGAGGAGACGGACGTGCGCCTTCACGCCGTTGTCACCGAACTCGGCGTCCTGCGCTTTTTGTGAATGCTTGACAGCGCATGTGCGTTTGCGCTATAATATTTAAAGCCGTGCCGCAAAAGCGCGGCGCATACGGAGGGACCCATGCTCAACGAGGCACCCAAGAAACCCAAAAAACGCGTCGATTATTCGCACCCCAACCCCTGGCAGTACTTTTGGCGGCTGCAGAAGGAGGGCTGGCGGCGCGCCGTCACGCCCGCGCTCATGTACTTCTTCATGAGCCTCATCATGCTCGCCCTGCAGGCTATCGAGATCGTCTGGCTGAGCATCACGCTCGGCATCGTCTGCATCGCGGCCGGCATCTTCTTCAACGCGCACCTTCTCCTTCACTTCGGTGAGGCGCACTACGATATCTTTGTGACGGGCGAACTCTACCGCAAGCGCGAACAGGAGGAGGGCACCTACATCTCCCCCGATCATCACCTCGAGAAGGAATACCGCCCGTGGAAGGGCTTCTTCATCGGGTTTTTGATGAGCATCCCTGTGCTCATCCTGGGCATCCTCGCGGGCGCGCTCGACGGAACGAACGTGGGCGGCGGCGTTCTTTGGGCGTTCGCCATGCTCGCGGGCTGCGCCGTCGTGCCCTTCACCTGGCTGAGGAACTACGTTCCCTCGATGGCGAACCTTTCCTACTACTGGACGATCGCGACCATCCTCGTGCCCATCCTCGTGAGCGGCGTCTTCTATATTCTCGGGGCTTACGTCAACCGCCGCAAGCGCGCCAAGAAGGAGGCGCGTGAGGAGGCCGTCAGGGCGGCTGCGGAGGCGGCGCGTCAGGAGCGGCTCAACCATGAACAGACGGAGGCGCAGCGCATCAAGACGCTGCAGTCGAAAAAGAAGAAATGAGGATCATTGCGGGAAAGTACCGCGGCAGGGTATTGAAGGAATTCAAGGGGACGGACATCCGCCCCACGTCCGACCGCGTCAAGGAGTCCGTCTTTCAGATCCTCACCCCGTACTTTGCGGGGGCGCGCGTTCTTGACCTCTTTGCAGGCAGCGGGGCGCTCGGCATCGAGAGCCTCTCGCGCGGCGCCGACGAGGCCGTCTTCAACGACCTTTCGAAGGACAGCCTGCTCGTCCTTCAGGCCAATTTGAAGAAGGTGGGGGAGCGGGCGAAGGTGTATAACCTCGACTATCAAAGCTGTCTGAAGGCGCTCTCGGGCAAGTTCCGCCTCATCTTTTTGGACCCCCCTTACCGCATGGACATCGCGGAGGAGTGCCTCGCGCTCATCAGGGAGCGCGGCCTTTTGGAGGAGGGCGGCCTCGCCGTCTACGAGTGCGAAAAGGAGCTTACCGCGCCCGACGGCTGGGAAACAGCCGATATGCGCAGCTACGGCCGCACGAAAGTCTATTTTTTTAAGGAACAGGAGGAAGGCGTATGACAAGGCGCTGCGTCTTTGCGGGGACGTTCGACCCCTTCACCATCGGTCACGACGACACCGTGAAAAAGTGCCTCGCCCTCTTCGACGAGGTCATCATCGTCATTGCCGAAAATAAGCGCAAGCAGTGCATGTTCTCCCTTCAGGAGCGCCTTGCGATGGTCCGTGCGACCTATCATGACGAGCCCCGCGTGCGCGTCCTCGCATGGGACGGCGTCATCGTCGATCTTCTAAAGAAGGAGAACACCCCCTTCTATGTGCGGGGCCTTCGCAACACCATCGACTTCGAGTACGAGAACGCCGACTTCTACGCGAGCCGCGATCTCGACAAGGATATGATCACGCTCTATCTCCCCTGCGAGAAGGAGCACCTGCACATCAGCTCTACCTTAGTTAAAAATTGCATTGCCTTCGGGAAGCCGTTTGAACAATATGTTCCCGAGGCGGTCTATACTTATATTACAAAAAGAGGATAAACTATGTTCGTCAAACAGGCACACATCCCTTCGCCCGAGCAGCTCGCCGCGGAACTTCCCTTGACGCCCGAGCTCGCCGCCATCAAAAAGGAGCGCGACAAGCTCACGATGGACGTCATCGCGGGCCGTACCGACAAGCTCCTGCTCATCATCGGCCCCTGCTCCGCGCACGAGAGCGCACCCGTCCTCGAATATGTGCGGCGGCTGGGAAAGCTCAACGAGCGCGTCAAGGACAAGCTCGTCATCGTCCCCCGCATCTACACCAATAAGCCGCGCACCAAGGGCGTGGGCTACAAGGGGATGTTCTCCCAGCCCGACCCCGAGAACAAGGAGGACATCGTCCGCGGCATCCGCACCATCCGCGAGCTCCACATCAACGCCATCTCCGAGTCCGGCCTCTCCGCCGCCGACGAGATGCTCTACCCCGAGAACTATCCCTTCCTCGAGGACCTTCTCACCTATATCGCCGTCGGCGCTCGCTCGAGCGAAAATCAGATGCACCGCTTAGTTTCGAGCGGCATCGACCTTCCCGTCGGCATCAA
The DNA here is from genome assembly GCA_944367045.1 of uncultured Clostridia bacterium. Taxonomy (GTDB): domain Bacteria; phylum Bacillota; class Clostridia; order Christensenellales; family Borkfalkiaceae; genus Gallimonas. The sequence continues at coordinate 49,728 of CALVWI010000001.1, forward strand.
GAACCCGATGGGCGGTTCCATTCCCGTCATGCTCAACTCCATCTTCGCGGCGCAGAGCCCGCAGGTCTTTAAGTACGGCAACTATCAGGTCGCGACGGACGGCAACGAGTACGCCCACGCGGTGCTGCGCGGCATGGTCGACTCCTACGGCAACGACATCCCCAACTTCCACTACGAGACGGTCATGCGCGTCTTCGAGGGCTATCAGCGCTCCAAGGGCGAGCTCAAGAACCCCGCCGTCATCATCGACGCCAACCACTCCAACTCGGGCAAGCAGTTCAAGCAGCAGATCCGCATCGTCGAGGAAGTCATGCAGAACCGCCTCTATGACGCCGACTTCAAGAAGATCGTCAAGGGATTCATGATCGAGAGCTTCCTCGTCGAGGGCAATCAGAAGCACGACATCGTGTTCGGCCAGTCCATCACCGATCCCTGCCTCGGCTGGGAGGACACGGAGCGCCTCGTCCTCGACATCGCGGAGAAGGCATGAGCGCGCGCTACAGCTGTTTAGGGCCAAAGGGGAGCTATTCCGAGCTCGCCGCCCTGCGCTTTTCCAAGGGGGAGGGGGAGATCGTCCTCTGCTCCGACTTTTTCGCCGTGCTTGCGGCGCTCGAGAAGGGGGAGACGGACTTCGCCGTCCTTCCCATCGAAAATTCCATTCAGGGCGGGGTGTTGAAGAACCTCGATTTGTTGGAGCACAGCGGCGCGCCGTTTGCCGTCGAGGAGCTCGTCCTCTCCATTGACCACCGCCTCGCGACCCTCGAGGGCGTTCCCTATTCGCAGATCGAGCGCATCTACTCGCACGAACAGGCGATAGGCCAGTGCGCGGAGTATCTCCGCACGCACTTTCCGAACGCCAAACTCTTATACACCCGCTCGACGGCGGAGAGCCTTGAAAAGCTGGACGCCCATTCTGCGGGCATCGTCGGCGCGCACGCTGGAAAGGCGGGCGTCGTGCTCTCCGAGGAAAACATCGCCGACGAAAAGCGCAACTTCACCCGCTTTTTGAAGCTCGTCCGCCGCGAAGAGGCGCACCCCGAGCACAGCTCCAAGGTGTTCTTCTGCGCTGTCTGCAAGCACCGCCCGGGGAGCCTCTACGAACTTTTGGGCGCCTTTGCGACGACGGGCATCAACCTCACCCGCATCGAGAGCCGCCCCATCCGCGACGTGTTCGGCGAATACCGCTTCTTCATCGAGATCGAGGGGGACATCGCCGACGAGACTGTCAAAGAGGCCGTCCGCGAGGCAAAGGGCCGCTGCAGCCAGTTTCAGGTCATCGGCGCCTACTAAAAGAAGGCAAGCGCGAGCGGCAGTGAGATCGCAAACGCAAGTACCCCGTGAAGGACCTTCACGAGGAGAAAGGGGAGGGGCCGAATGCCCGCTCCCGTCAAAAAGGAGAGCTGTTGGCAATTGACGCACAGCCCGCCGAAGCTCACCTCCGCGCATGAAACGGCGAGCGCGAGCGGCGTTCCGACTTTCGACAGCACGGAGACGCCCGCCGTCACCTCCAAGAGTCCTTGAAGCGTCCCTTCCCAAAGTCCCGTAAGGGGCGGGAGGAAGGAGAAGAGCATCTCCTTGAGGCAGAAGAAGAGCGCGATGAGCGCCCCGATGGAGAGCACCGCCTGCACGGCGGAGAAGAGGAGCTCGGAAAAGGGCTGCCGTTTTGCCGTGAGGGGCGGGGCATTGCCGCTCGGACGGTGCCTCTTCACCCTCGGCAGAAGAAAGGACACGATCCCCACCGAAAGAAGGTGCGCTAAAAAGATGAGAAGGCCCGCCTTCACGCTCCCGAACATCCCCGCGGCCGCGCCGAGGCAGAAACTCGGCCCCGACGTCGAGGCAAGGCAGGCGGTGTAGAAGGCGTCGTCTTTTGAAAGTTTCCCGCTTTGCGCAAGCTCCGCGACCGTCCTCGCCCCCGCGGGATAGCCCGAGAGGAGCGATAAGAGCATGGCGCCCGCGCCCGCTCCCGACACGCGGAACATTGCTCCCGCAGGCCGTGCAAGCCGCCTTGCAAGCGCCGAAAAGGCGGGGGAGCGCACCATCAGGGAGAGCACGACGAGCAGCGGCAGCGCCGTCGGCACGATGCACGAAAGCCACAGCATGAGGCCGTTTAAAACGCTCTGCCCGTAGCGGGCGGGGGAGGAGAGAAAGACCGCCGCAAAGCTCAGAAGCAGCAGAAAGACGGCGGCGGACGAGATCTTTTTCGAGAGGGGCATACGCTACCCTACGCCCCTTAGGAGGAAATTATGCAAAAAACATTGGGGCTTGCCCTCGGTTCGGGCGGCTCGCGCGGCATCGCGCACATCGGTTTTTTACAGGCGCTCGAGGAAGCCGGCATCCGTCCCGATTTCGTCTCGGGCTGTTCGATGGGGGCCATCGTCGGGGCGTGCTATTGCGCGGGCCTGCCGCTTGAAACGCTCAAGGAAGTCGCCCTCTCGCTCAAGCTCTCGAAGATCGCGACGCTCAACATCAACCCCATCCGCTCCAACGGACTGCTGCGCTTCAACAAGGCGCGCCAGCTCCTTGAGCAGTACCTCGGCAACATCACCTTCGAGGACCTCAAAATTCCCTTCTCCTGCATCGCCGTCGATCTCGCGGAGGGCAAGGTCGTCGAACTCAAGGAAGGCAACGTCATCGACGCCATCCTCGCCTCCAGCTCCATTCCGGGGGCGTTCACGCCCGCCGTCATCGGGGAGAGAACGCTCGTGGACGGCGGCATTCTGGAGCGCGTGCCCACGCAGGAAGTGCGCGACATGGGCGCGGAGGTCATCGTCGCCGTCGACGTCCTCGGCGATCTCACGCAGAAGCAGGCCTCGCCCAACCTCGTCGACACCCTCCTCCGCTGCATCGACATCATGGATACCCGCTTGACGCAAAGAAAGAAGCGCTCCCGCGCCCGCTATATCGACTTATGGCTGGAGCCCGAACTCGGCGCGATGGATCAGTATCAGGTCAAGAACCTCGACTTTGCGTGCGAGAAGGGCTATGAGTTGGGCGTGCAATACCGCGACGAAATTTTAGCGCTCCTCGAGGGCGAAGTGCCGCAGAAGAAGGACCGCCGCTTGAGCGAAGGGGCGCAGGCATGACCGACCTCTTCGACTTCAATGACAACGAGGAGAAGGCCAAGCCCCTTGCAGAGCGCATGCGCGCCTCCACCTTCAAGGACTTCGTGGGGCAGGAAAAGCTCGTTGCGGAGGGCTCGCTCCTGCATCGCGCCATCATGCTCGACCGCCTCGGCAGCTGCATCTTCTGGGGGCCGCCCGGCTGCGGCAAGACGACGCTCGCGAACGTCATCGCCGCACAGATGAACGGCGAATTCGTGCGCCTCAATGCCGTCACGGCGGGGGTTGCCGATGTGAGGAACGCCGTCGACAAGGCGAAGGAAAATCTCCGCCTCTACGGCCGCCGCACCTATCTCCTTCTCGATGAGTGCCACCGCTTCAACAAGGCGCAGCTCGATTCCCTGCTCCCGTCCGTCGAGCAGGGGCTCATCACCTTTATCGGCTCGACGACGGAGAACCCCTATGCCTCCATGACGCCCGCCATCGTCTCCCGCTGCCGCGTCTTTGAGTTCGAGCCCCTCCATGACGAGGACATCTTGAAGGCCCTTCGCCGCGCTCTCACCGATAAGCGGAAGGGCCTCGGCAGCTACAATGCGGACGTGGACGAGGACGCGCTTTTGCACATCGCTCGCACGGCGGCAGGGGATCTCCGCTCGGCGTACAACGCCTTGGAGCTCGCCGTCCTCACGACCGCGCCCGATAAAGAGGGTCACATTCACGTCACCCTTCGGGACGCCGAAAATTCCACGGGCAAGCGCTCGCTCGCCTTCAACGAGGACGAGTACTACGACATCATCTCCGCCTTCTGCAAGTCGCTGAGGGGGAGCGATTCCAATGCCGCCGTCTACTATGCGATGCGCCTCATCGAGGGCGGCTGCGATCCGAGGCTCATTCTCCGCCGCACGGTGGTGCACGCCGCCGAGGACGTCGGCATGGCCGACCCCAACGCGCTCACCGTCGCCGTCAGCGCGCTCACGGCATTCGAACGGCTGGGCGCTCCCGAAGGGCTCCTGCCCCTCACCGAGGCCGTCATCTACGTCGCGGAGGCCCCCAAGAGCCAGTCCGCAAAGGTGGCGATGTTTGCGGCGCAAAAGGACGTGAGAAACGCCCCGCTCGGCGCCGTGCCGCCCTATCTTCGCGACAATTCTTACGGCGACGACAAGCGCAAGGCGGAGAGCAAGCGCTATCTCTACCCGCACGACTTCGGCGGCTGGGTGAAACAGCAGTACCTGCCCGACCCCGTCAAGGACCGCGTCTATTATACGCCGAGCAACAACGGCTATGAACAGGAAGTCAGGCGCATCCGAAAGGAAAAGGGAATGGAATAACGAGTTCGGCGCGGCGGGCGCACCCCGAAAAGGGGTGCGCCCGCCGCGCCGTTCCAAATGTTTCGCCTTATGTACCGTCCTCTTTGCTCACGGGTACGAATTCTCTGACGCCCAAGATATGGATGCCCCGTATCTTCGCCGCATCGTACGAGGAGAGCGGGCGGTTGTACGCGTCGTAGGAGTGCGCCGCGACGAGGATCTCGCCGTTCTTGAACCCCACGACGACGGGGGTATGGTACCAATCTCCCGTCGCGCGGCCGAGCTGAACGAGATCGCCCCGCTCGAGCTGTTCGAGGGGCACTTCCTCGGCGAACGGCCCCTCGCCGTCGTTGCCTATGAGGAAGTTGTAGAGGTACTCGACGCCCGTCCATGAGGGGGTGCGGTCGTTCAGGGAGCGGTAGTACCACCCGAACGTGGGGGTGTCGTTCATCACGCCCGCCCCCGCATAGAGCACCTGCGAGGCGTAGTTGGTGCAGTCCCCGCCGAGGCGGGTGAAGTCGTAGTACGCGGGGTTTCTGCCGAACGCCCAGCGGCGGGCATAGGCGACGGCCTTCTCGCGGTCGTATTGCTTTTCTTGAAGTTCCATGCTCCATTGTATGCGAAAACCGCCCCGAACGTGCCGAAAATTGCCCGAAACTTGTGGAATTTGCCGTACTAACGGCGGCCTTTCCCTCATACAATGCCCTGTGAGACACTATGTGACCCCGCGCACCAAGTGGCGACGCCGCATCGTCTGGGCGCTCGCCATTCTCCTTCCGCTCATTCTTATCCTGACGCTCTTTTTCAGCGCGGCGGGCGTCATCCGTTCTGTCGCCGAGGCCTCTCTTCGCGCCGATGCCGCCTCCTCGATGCACGAGGCCATCGAGGCGACGCTCTCGGACGGGCTCGGATATTCCGACCTCGTCACCGTGCACAAAAACAGCGCGGGCGACATCACCGCGCTCACCGCCGACGCCCAGCGCATCAACGCCATCGCACGGGACGCGGCATATCTTTCGCAGACAAACTTCATGCGGCGCGCGGAGGAGGGCGTCGAGGTGCCGCTCGGGGCGTTCACGGGCATCGAGGCGCTCTCGGGCTTCGGCCCGCCCGTCACCTTCAAACTGCTCCCCGTGGGCGCGGCGCATTGCGATTTCCGCTCGGAGTTCACCTCCGCAGGCATCAATCAGACCCGCCACGCCGTGTATTTAGACATCGTCCTCTCCATCACCGTGGTGCTCCCCGCGGGCACGAGCGAATTCGAGGAGCGGGCTCAGGTCATGCTCTGCGAGAGCGTCCTTCAGGGCAAAGTGCCCGACTTTTTGCTTCATTCCGACCTCTTCGGGAGCGTCTCCTGAACGTGGGGCGGCCGCGGCGAAACGCCGCGGCCGCCCCGTTTCTACCTTTCCATCCCTTCAATGAGCTTCACAATGGCGGGCGTGCCGTTGGGAACGGGCGCGCATCTGAGCCGCTCTTTGAGTGCCTCGTCCTCAATGAGCGCCGAAAGCGCCTCGGGCAGGGCGGCAAGGTCGCGCTCCGAAAGCACATGGGCAAGGCCCCGCCGTTCGAAATACTGCGCGTTCTCCACCTGATCGCCGCGAGAGGCGCGCTCGAGCGGCACAAAGAGGGCGGGTTTTTCAAGCGCAATCGCCTCGAACGCCGTCCCCGAACCCGCGCGGGAGAGCACGCAGTCCGCCGCCGCATAGGCGCTTTTCATGTCGGGTTCGAACGCGAGGGGCACGTACCCGCGCGTCGGCTTCGCGCCGCCTGCATTGCCCTTTCCCACGAGGTGCAAAACGTCGAACTCCTGCAAGAGCGCGTCAAGGTGCGCTCTCACGGCTTCGTTGAGGGTGCGGCTGCCGCTCCCCCCGCCGAGGACGAGCAAGACGGGCTTCTCCCCCGAAAGGCCGTATTTCTTGCGCGCGGCCGCGCGGTTTCCCGAAAACAGCTCCCTTCGAAGGGGCGGGCCGACGTACTTCCCGTTTGCAAAGCGGCGCGCCGTGTCCTCAAACGAGGTGAGTACCAAGCGGCACTTCCTGCCCATGAGCCGCGTCACAAGCCCCGGGGAAAGGTCGCTCTCGTGCGTGAGGGCGGGGATCTTGAGGCGATGCGCGGCAAGAAGATAGGGGAGGCTCGCATACCCGCCCTTGGAAAAGACGAGGTCGGGCATAAGTTCTCTCACGAGGGCGAGCGCCTCGCGGTTGGCCTTCGCCATGCGGAAGGGCAGGGTGAGGTTGCGGGGCGTCAGGGAGCGCACGAGCTTGGGGCAGTTGACAGCGTAAAAGGGCACGCCGAAGGAGCGTACGAGGCCCTCCTCGATGCCGCCGCGGCTCCCCGCGTAAGAGAGCGTGTGCCGCCCCGAGAGTTCCTGCATGATAGCGAGGTTGGGAACGACGTGCCCCGCGCTCCCCCCGCCGCAAAAGAGGATGTTCATCTTAAGAGTATATGCACTCGGCGGAAAAGGTTGCGCCTTTTTCGGAAAGATGGGGGCGCGCCGCGGCTTTGCCGCGGCGCGCCCCCGAAACTCATTCGTATTGCTCCGCAAGGCGTTTTGCCTCCGCCTTGACGCGCTCTTGTAAGCTCTCGGGCGAGAGCACCTTCACCCCCGCGCCTAAGGAGAGGATCTTGCCGACGAGCGAGCCGTCGTCGGGCAGCGTCACTTCCGCCGTGTGCACGCCGTTCGCGGTCACGATGTTCTCGACACCCAGCCAGTCCTGCGCGAAGGGAAGCGCCTCGGGCGAGATCTCAAAGCGGGCCAAAACGGTGCTCTCTGCGGGCCAGAAGCCGAGGGGGATGTCCTCGCGGGCAAAGGGGATGCGCTCGAACGTCTTGCCCGTGCGCACGGCGGAGCGGATGCGCCCCAGCTTGAAGAGGCGGAACTTCCCGCGCATCGTGCACCACGCAAACACATACCAGATGTTCTGTTTGAGGACGAGAAGGTGCGGATAGATGCGGCGGTGGGAGCGCTCCCCCTCGCGGTCGACGTAGTCGATATACAGCTCCTCGCGCGCCGTGATTGCCCCCTCCAAGAGGGCGAGCTTGTCGGAAAAGTTGTGGGTATCCCCCCACGAGCCGCTGTCCACCAAGATGTTGCCGAGCGTCGTCGGCTGCTCCTCGCCGTACTGCAGTTCGAGTTTTTCAGCCGCCGAGAGAAGGGCGGGATCTCGGAACTGCTCGCACATCGCCTTCAAGGCCTCGGAAAGGCGGGCGCCCTCCTCGCGCGTGAGGAGTCCGCGGGGAAGTTTGAACGCGTCCGAAATGAAGATGCCGCCGTTCGCGCCCCGCGCCACGTCGATGGGGATGCCCGAACAGGTCAGCTCGTCGATATAGCGGAAGATGCTCCGCTCCGAACAGTCGTACTTTTGGGCGAGTTCGCCCGCGCTCACCCGCTTTCTCTCGAGGAGCGTAAAGAGGATGCCGACGAGGATGCGCGTCTTCATGTCTGCCTCCGTGCTTTTTTGAAAAGAATAGCACGTTTTATGGTCTTTGTCAAGGGGCAAAAACGGGCGCATACGGGCGGGAAAGGGGCTCCAAACGTGCCTCAAACGTGCATAAATTTCACAAAATAGGGCGCGTTTGTTTGACAAACTTTTTTCCCGCGTGTATAATGAGTGGCATGAAGCACGAAATGTCCCTCGCAATTTACGGCAAGTATCTTTACCGCGGCGAAGCGTCGGGGTGCTTTTGCGCGTAAATCGGGAAGACGATTCCGAAAAACCAGTCGACAACGGTTTGCGCGAATTTCACGGGCGCAGACCGTTTTTTATTTGAAAAACAAGGAGTAAAGAACAATGTCACAAAATGTCATGGACACGCTGCGCGCGCGCGGCTTCATCAAACAGACGGTGTACGAGGACGAGCTGTACGAAAAACTCGGCAGCGAGAGCGTCCCCTTCTATATCGGGTTCGACCCCACGGCGGACAGCCTTCACGTCGGCCACTTCATGCAGCTCATCGCCATGAAGCACATGCAGGACGCGGGCCACAAGCCCATCATCCTCATCGGCGGCGGGACGGGCATGATCGGCGACCCCTCGGGCCGCACGGATATGCGTTCTATGATGACGCGCGAGACGGTGGAATACCACGTCGAGTGCTTCAAGAAGCAGATGGCGCGCTTCATCCGCTTCGACGGCGAGAACGGCGCCATCGTCGTCAACAACGCCGACTGGCTCATGAACCTCAACTATATCGACTTCCTGCGCGAGATCGGCGCGCACTTCTCCGTCAACAAGATGCTCACCGCGGAGTGCTACCGCTCCCGCATGGAGAAGGGCCTCACCTTCCTCGAATTCAACTATATGCTCATGCAGGCATATGACTTTTTGGTCCTCTTCAGAAAATACGGCTGCCAGCTCGAGCTCGGCGGCGACGACCAGTGGAGCAACATCCTTGCGGGCGCCGACCTCATCCGCCGCAAGGAGCAGAAGCCCGCGTTTGCAATGACCTTCACGCTTCTCACCACGAGCGAGGGCAAGAAGATGGGCAAGACGCAGAAGGGCGCGGTTTGGCTGGACGAGAACAAGACCTCTCCTTACGAATTCTACCAGTACTGGCGCAACACGGCGGACGACGACGTCGAGAAGTGCTTCAAGCTCCTCACCTTCCTTCCCTTGGAGGAAATTTCCGAGCTCTGCGCACACCGCGACGAGTGCATCAACGCCGCCAAGGAGCGCCTTGCCTATGAGCTCACCAAGCTCGTCCACGGCGAGGAGAAGGCCAACGAGGCGCAGGCTCAGGCGCGCGCGGCATTCGGCGGCGAGGGCGACCTGCCCGAAAAGACCATCTCGAAAGAGGCGTCTACCGTCACGCAGGCGCTCGTCGAGGCGGGCCTTGCAAAGAGCAACGGCGAGGCGAGAAGGCTCGTCGACCAGGGCGGCGTTTCCCTCAACGGCGAAAAGGTGACGGACGCGAACGCGGCCCTTCCCGAAGGGGACTTCACCCTCTTCAAGGGCAAGAAGGTGCGCGTCAAGATCGTGAGAGCATAAATGTCCTACCTGAGCGTCGCGGGGGAGCACACGGCGGAGCGCACCATCGAAAAGTCGCGCTTCATCTCCTACGTTGCCCATACGGCGGGCGAGGAGGAGGCGCGGGCGTACCTTGCTTCCGTGCGCAAACTGCACCCGCTCGCGACCCACGTCTGCTGGGCGTACATCTCCGACCAAATCGGCAACTTGCAGCGCTTTTCCGACGACGGAGAGCCGCAGGGCACGGCGGGCATGCCCATCTTGGGCGTGCTGAAGGCCAAGGAACTTCGTGAGACCACCGTCGCCGTTGTCCGCTACTTCGGCGGCATCAAGCTTGGGGCGGGCGGCCTCACAAGGGCGTACGCCTCGCTTGCCGCGGAGGGCGTCGAGGGCGCCGAGAAGGTGCTCTACACCATTTGCCGCGAACTTCTCATCGAGGTCGACTATCCCGAGATAACGCCGCTTTTAAGGCACTTTGAAGAGAGGGGCACGCTCGTGCTCAATAGGGAATTCGGCGCAAAGGCGCTCTTCACCGTCGCCGTCAAAGAGGAAGAAAAGGACGGCTTGAAAGCGGAAGTCACCGAGCTTTTGAACGGCAAGGCGGACATTTTGGAGGGGGAGAGCTACTTTTATCCCTTCCCCGTCGGCTGAACGGCTTTCAATCAAATTCATCCGCACAACAAGCGGGGAAAATAGAGGTAATCGTATGAAGATCATCAAACGGGAAACTTTGAAGCAGAAACCTTCGCCCGATACGGAGCTTGGGTTCGGACGGTATTTCACCGACTATATGTTCACGATGAAGTACAACGTTGAGGAGGGCTGGCACGATGCCAAGATCGAGCCCAACGAGCCGCAGCGGTTCGACCTCGGCACCTCCATCTTCCACTATGCGCAGGGCATCTTCGAGGGCATGAAGGCGTTCATCCAGCCCGACGGCTCCATCGCCGTCTTCCGCCCCGAGGAGAACTGGGCGCGCATGAACCGCTCCGCGGTGAGAATGTGCATCCCGCAGTTTCCCGAGGACGTCGTCGAGGAGGGCCTTGAGGAGCTTTTGAAGCTCGAGAAGGACTGGATCCCTACGAAGCCCGGCACGGCGCTCTACATCCGCCCGACCATCGTCGCGACGCGCGTCATGCTCGGCGTGCACGCCTCCACCGAGTACCTCTTCTTCATCATTCTCTCGCCCGTCGGCAGCTACTACGCGCACGGGCTGGAGCCCACCAAGCTGCTCGTGGAGGACTTCTACGTCCGCTCCGCCATCGGCGGCACGGGCGAGGCGAAGTGCCTCGGCAACTATGCTGCGTCCATGAAGGCGGGCGAGGAGGCCGAGGAGAAGGGCTTCGACCAGGTCCTCTGGCTGGACGCCAAGGAGAAGAAGTACGTCGAGGAAGTGGGCAGCATGAATATGTTCTTCGTCATCAAGGGCGAAGTCGTCACGCCCGCGCTCGTCGGCTCCATTCTTCCCGGCATCACCAGAAAGAGCTGCCTGCAGATCTTGCGCGACAAGGGCTATCCCGTCAGCGAGCGCCGCATCTCCATCGACGAGGTCATCGAGGCGTCCGAGAACGGCACGCTCGACGAGGCGTTCGGCACGGGCACGGCGGCGGTCATCTCGCCCGTCGGCCTCATCCGCTATAAGGACAAGGACTACGTGATCAACGGCGGCAAGATGGGGGAGATCACCAAGATGCTGTACGATACCATTACGGGCATCCAGTACGGCAAGCTCGAGGATACCTACCACTGGAGAAAGATCATCAAGTAATATTGAGAAAAACGTAATTTACGCCGCGGCGGGCGGGGCGTTTGCCCCGCCCGCCGCGGCGTAAAAATGCCTGCTCCGAAAGAAACATGCTGTTTAAGAATTTTAAGATCGATTTGGCGCCGCTCATCTACGCCATCTTTGCCGTCATCGGCGGCTTTTTGGAAGTATTCACGTTCCTGCTGCACGACGGCGTCTTCTGCAACGCGCAGACGGGCAACGTGGTCATGCTCGTTTTGAACCTCGTGCAGGGGCACCCTGCGGACGGGCTGCGCTATCTCTATTCCATCCTCGCCTACGTCCTCGGCATCGTGCTGACAGCCGTCATTCCCGACCGCTTTGCAAAGTCTGCCTGGCCGATGGCCGTCACGATCATCGAGATCGCCGTCTTTATCATCCTTGCCGTCCTGCCCGAGGGGGCTTCCGACTGGTACGTCTATGCCACGGTGTCCTTCCTCTGCGCGGTGCAGTACAACACCTTCACCAAGCTGCACGGCAACTCGCTGGCCACGACGTTCTGCACCAACAATCTCCGTCAGATCTTCCTTCACCTCGTGCGCGGGGTGCGCGAGAAGAGCGGCGCGGAGTACCGCAAGAGCGGGGCGTATCTGTTTATCGTCCTCTGTTTCGCCCTCGGCGTTGTGGTGGGCGCCTTCGCTGCCGAAGGACTCGGCCGCTGGAGCCCGTTCGTCTGCGCGGCCTGCCTTCTGCCCGTGCTCGCCCTCTTCATCGCGGATAAAGCGATGGGAAGAAGGGGCGGCGCGCAGAGAGGGGAAGGGGGCGGCGAAAATGCCCTGCCTCAAGAGCGGGAAGAGTGAGGGTTGCCTCGCCTCTTTCTGAAAACAAAGTAAAGACCATAAGCCGCGGCGGGCGGGGCGTTTGCCCCGCCCGCCGCGGCAATTTCTTTTAATATAAAAAATAAGGAAAAAGAGGCGACTCAAATAAACAGGTCAAAGCCTGAGGCCATTGAGTCACCTCTTTCCATGAACAATATACACCGACCCGCTTGATTTGTCAACCGTTCCGCGGGTTTTTCTTTCCCTAAATCGCTTTCCCCAAAAAAAGTTGTAAAAAATTCCCCGGACCCCTTCCATTTTGCCTTGAAATATGGTATAGTAAAGAGCAGGCCTTTTTTCGGGGCGCCCAGTTCCCATTTGGAACCGCACCCCACGGAGGCCCAACTCATCGATCTATGAAACAGGAAACGCTCGAAAAGCTCAAAAAGATGCTCGACCCCAAGCGGGACGCCGACAAGGCGTGGTATCTCGCCCTCCTCGACGAGGAAGGGCAGCTTTGCTATGAGAAAGAGCACCTCGACGCCGTCCTCCGCATGCTCCGCTTCGTCTACATCTCCCGCCTCAAGAAGCGCGTACAGGAGATCGACGCGGAGATGGAGCGCCTGCGTTCTCAGGAGGGCTATTCCGCGGGTGAGTACCGCGAACTCCTCGAAAAGCAAGCGGAGAAGGCGGAGACTTTAAAAAAGATCGACTCCTACAAGTGCTATTTCACCGAGCCCTACTTTGCGCGCATCGACGTCGTGGACGACAAGGAGGGCTACAACAGCTACTATATCGGCAAGAAGGGGGACGTCAACCTCGAGATCGTCGACTGGCGCGCCCCGCTCGCCGTGCGCTACTATCAGAAGTCGCGCGTCAACTTCACCATCAACGAGTACGAATACCGCACCGTGCTGCGCCGCGCGCTCTCCGTCAAGAACGGCCGCGTGCTCTCCTTCAGGAACGAGTACCTCTCCGTCAAGGACCACCTCACCCCCGAGGAGATCGGCGGCCGCGACGAGGAAATTCTCTTCGACCCCTACCTCCGCAGTATCTTGAAGGACAGGAAGGACGACTTCACCGTCCGCGACATCATCGAGACCATTCAGGAGAAGCAGTTCGAGATCATCACCCGCCCCGAGCGCGAGAGCTTTGTCCTTCAAGGCTGTGCGGGCAGTGGCAAGACGATGATCCTTCTCCACCGCCTGAGCTACCTCATGTACAACAACGAGAGCCTGCGCCCGCGCGACGTGCTCGTCATCACGCCCTCCGATTCCTTCAACGCCTTCATCGACGAGCTTTCCAAAGTTTTGGAGCTGCAGAAGGTGCGCACCATCACGCTGCGCAATTACTACCTGCAGGCGCTCAAGAACGAGGGCATCGAGCTCAAGTGCTCGGGCGGCGCGGAGACGCAGGAGTACCTTGCCTGGCTGTATTCGGACGCCTTCCCCAAGGAACTTGCAAAGGACATTCAAAAGCTCTACGGCGACATCATGGGCCTCTTCACGGGGCGGGAGTGCCGCTCGGTCGCGGAGGAGGTGTTCGACGCCTGCCGCCGCCGCCACGAACTCTACACCAAGGTCAAGAACGCCTCGGTGCGCATCCGCCGCGCCGTCCTCGGCGAGATGAAGGAGAATAAAGAGGGCGGCTTCTACTTCACCAAGTCCATGCGCGGGCTGATGAGCTCGCTCATTCAGGTGCAGGACTTCCTCTCTTTCGTCCTCACCGAGCGCGAGCGCACGCCCGACTACTTCTTCCGCCAGTTTGCGGAGTTCTACCGCTGCGCCAAGGACTTCTCGGCGCACGCCAACGCCGTCTTTGACCGCGCGAAGGAGGACCTTTCCGCCCTCAAGGAGACCATCGCAAAGGAAGTCCTCGATTTAAAGCGCTACCGCCAGAAGGGCCCCGACGGCGAGTACTACAGCTACGCCGACCGCATCGAGGCGCGGCAGCAGCTCGCCCTCGAAGTCGACCGCATTTCAGGCGTCATCGATGAGATGCAGGAGGGCGTCGACCTCTTCGGGGAGTTCTTCGCGGTCATCCGCCTGTTCGGGGCGTGCGCCGACCTCGGCAAGTGTCAGAACGCGCTCGACGTCACCCGCTGGTTGTACCGCCACACCGTCAAGAAGTATAAGAAGAAATTCGGCATGCAGGGCGTGTACCCCTCGGACGCCTATGCGCTCACGAGCGCGCTCTCCAAGGCGGGCAGGAGCCTCACCCCCCGCTACGGCCTCGTGTTCATCGACGAGGGGCAGGACATCTCTCATTCCGAGTATGAGCTCCTGCGCGCCATTCACACGGACGCCGCCTTCAACGTGTTCGGCGATCTCAAGCAGAACATCACCCCGTGGAGAGGGCTCACCGAGTGGGAGACGTTCGACAACTACTTCGAGCTCGACGTCAACTACCGCAACACCAACGAGATCGTGAACTTCGTTTCCGAGAAGTTGGGCGTGAAGATGCAGCCCATCGGCCTTGCGGGCACGCCCGTCGAGAACATCTCATTAAAGCGCGTCTCGGCATGGTTCCGCGGCAAGCAGGGCAGTAAGGCCGTCATCGTGCGCGAGGAGGACCTCCCGCTCTTCGAAAAGCGCGGGTATTGCCGCCTCGCCGCCTCGGGCGCCTCCAAGACGCGCATCAACGTCATGACCGTCTTTGAGAGCAAGGGGCTTGAATTTTCCGCCGTCGCCGTCCTCGACCGGGGCATGAGCGACCACGAGAAGTACATTGCCTACACGCGGGCCTTGCGCGACCTTGCGATCATCGACGGGGAAGGGAGCAAAAAATGAAGGACATCTTTTTACTGGACATCGACGAGACGCTCTTTGACTTCCCCCGCGAGGAGAAGGAGGCGCTCTGCCGCGCCCTCGAGAAGCGGGGCATCCCTCCCACGGAGGAGATGACAAATCGCTATCACGCCATCAACGAGAGCTATTGGAAGAAGCTCGAGCGGGGCGAGGTGACGCGCGCACGGCTGGTCGTCGAGCGCTTCCGCGACTTCTTCCGCGAGTACGGCAGGGACGTGGACGCCGAGCAGTTCTCCAAGGAATACTTCTCGGAGCTCGCCTCGGGCGGGAAGTTCTACGCGGGCGCGGAGGAGTTCGTCAAGACCCTTCACGGCATGGGGCGCATCTTCCTCGTCACCAACGGCGCGAAGTACACCCAGACCCGCCGCATCGCCGCCTCGGGCCTTATAAACTACGCCGAGAGGGCCTTCATCTCGGAGGAGATCGGGCTCAACAAGCCCTCGGAGGGTTACGCCGCCTATGTCGAGGCGCACATCGAGGGGTACGAACGAAGCCGCGCCGTGTGGGTGGGGGACAGCCTGACCTCCGACGCCCCCTGCGCCGCCTCGCGGGGCATCGACTTCATCTTATACCGCCCCCAAGGCGCCCCCGAAGGCTACAAGGGCTTTATTGCGAGGAGTTACGATGAAGCCCTCGCCTTCATCAAAACCATGTGAAAGTGCAAAGACGCCGCGAAAAGCGGCGTTTTTGTTTTGACCTTTTGTTCGCATTTTTCGGGAAAATTGTGGAAATCATTTGCGCAAAACAACAAGATATGGTATAATGCGTGTGATAATATTGAGGTATTGCACCCTTTTGCGGAGTGCATAGAGGAACATATGAGCGACCATTACGACGCGGGGGACATTACCGTCCTCGAGGGGCTGGAGGCGGTGCGCCTTCGCCCCGGCATGTATATCGGCACCACGAGCTCCAAGGGGCTCCATCACATCTTATGGGAGATCGTCGACAATTCCATCGACGAGGCCGCCAACGGCTACTGCGACCGCATCGACGTCACCCTCCACAAGGACGGGTCTGCCTCCGTGCGCGACAACGGCCGCGGCATCCCCACGGACATTCACCCCAAGACCAAGGTCTCGGGCGTGCAGGTCGTCTTTACGCAGCTGCACGCGGGCGGCAAGTTCGACGAGCACAACTACTCCTTCTCGGGCGGCCTGCACGGCGTGGGCGCAAGCGTCACCAACGCGCTCTCCAAATGGCTGAAGGTGGAGGTCTGCCGCGACGGCTACGTCTGGCGCATGGAATTCCATTCCTTCTACGACGCGAAGAAGAAGCGCTGGGAGTCGGGCATTCCCGTCGCGCCCCTCGAAAAGACCAAGGAGCGCACCAAAAAGCACGGCACCTATGTGCACTTCATGCCCGATGAGAACGTGTTCCCCGACCCCGCCTTCCAGCTCTCCGTCGTGCAGAACAGGCTGAGCGAGCTCGCCTTCCTCAACAAGGGGCTCCTCATCACGCTCACCGACGAGCGCGTGACGATGGCGGAGATGAAGGAGGGGGACGAGCCCGAACAGCTCGATCTCGCCGACGCGACGCAGCCCTACCACGTCGAATATAAGTACGACGGGGGCATCTCCGACTTCGTCAAGTCCCTCAACGAGGGCAAGGCGACGCTCTACGGTAAGCCCCTCTACTACAAGACGCAGGCGGACGGCGTCCTCGTCGAGTTCGCCATTCAGCACACGGGGGAGTTCACCGAGAACCTCTTCTCCTTCGTCAACAATATCCCGACGCCCGAGGGCGGCACGCACGAGTCGGGCTTTCGGAGCGGCCTCACGCGCATGCTCAACGACTACGCGCGCGAAAATAAGCTCATCAAGGAGAAGGACGCCAACTTCCAAGGGGACGACTTCCGCGAGGGCCTCACCGCCGTGCTCTCCGTAAAACTCAAGAACGTCCAGTTCGAGGGCCAGACCAAAACGAAGCTCGGCAACTCCGAAGTGCGGCCCGTCGTCGAGGCGGCCGTCGTCGAGGGATTGCGCTCGCTCGCGGCGCAGAGCGGCAACAAGAAGGCGTTCGAGGAGATCATCAAGAAGGCGCAGGGAGCGGCCCGCGTCCGTCTCGCGGCGCGTCAGGCCAAGGACACCGCCCGCGCCAAGAACAGCATCGACTCTTTGATGCTCGTCGGCAAGCTCGCCGCGTGTTCGGGCAGAAAGCCGGAGCAGAACGAGCTCTTCATCGTCGAGGGCGATTCGGCAGGGGGCACTGCAAAGCAGGCCCGCGTGCGGCAGTTCCAGTCCATTCTGCCCCTTCGCGGCAAACCCTTGAACGTAGAAAAGAAGCGGCTCGATCAGGTGCTCGCAAACGAGGAAATCAGGACGCTCATCTCGGCGCTCGGCGCGGGGGTGGGGAACGACTTCAACATCGACAAAGTCAACTACCACAAGGTCATCATCCTCTCGGATGCCGACCAGGACGGCTTCCACATCCGCTGTATCCTCCTCACCTTCTTCTTCCGCTACATGCGTCCGCTCGTCAACGCGGGGTATGTCTACATCGGCATGCCGCCCCTCTACAAGGTGTATAAGCAGAACGGCTCCTTCGAGGAATACGCCTACGACGACAAGGAGCTGCAGGAAAAGATCGACAAGGCGGGCAAGGGCTACCTCATTCAGCGGTACAAGGGCCTCGGCGAGATGAGCGCCGAACAGCTCTGGCAGACGACGATGGACCCCATGCGCCGCAATTTGACGCAGGTGACCATCGAGGACGCCGTCGCCGCCGAGAACATGGTCACGACGCTCATGGGCGACCGTGTGGAGGGCAGAAAGCAGTTCCTCGCGCGCTACGCAAACTTCAACAAGGTAGATACCTTTATGGATAAAGTCAAGCTCAAGAAGGAGGGCGCTCATGCGGAAGAGTGAGAAAAAGCAAGAAGAACCCAAGGGCAGCCTCTTTGTAACGCCGCTCGAGGACGTCCTTCCCTCCGCCATGCTCCCGTATGCGGAGTTCGTCATCATGGACCGCGCCCTTCCCCGCGTGGAGGACGGCTTAAAGCCCGTTCAGCGGCGCATTCTCTACACGATGTTCGAGATGGGGCTCCTTCCCGACAAGCCGCACAAGAAGTCGGCGCGCATCGTCGGTGACTGCATGGGCAAGTACCACCCGCACGGCGACAGCTCGGTCTACGACGCGATGGTGCGCATGGCGCAGGACTTCAACATGGGGCGGACGCTCGTCAACGGCCACGGCAACTTCGGTTCGGTGGACGGCGACCCCGCCGCCGCAATGCGCTATACGGAAGCGCGCCTCGAGCCCATCGCCCTCGAACTTCTTCGCGACCTCTACAAGGACACCGTTCCCTTCTCGCTCAACTTTGACGACTCCTTAAAGGAGCCCGACATGCTCCCCGGGCGGTTCCCCAACCTGCTCGTCAACGGCGCATCGGGCATCGCCGTCGGCCTTGCGACCAACATTCCGCCTCACAATTTGGGCGAGTGCATCGACGCCGTCGTCGCGTACATCGATAAGCCGACCATCAAGCTCGAGGAGCTCATGAAGAAGCTCCCCGCGCCCGACTTCCCCACGGGCGGGTACATCGTCAAGGGGGAACTCGAACAGGCGTATAAGACGGGCAAGGGCAAGATCACTCTCCGCGCCAAGACGCGCATGGAGGCGGGCGAGGGGGATCGGAAGCTCCTCGTCATCAGCGAACTTCCCTATCAGGTCAACAAGGCCAACCTTCTTCGCCGCATCGCGGAGCTCCGCGAGGAGAAGAAGGAGGAATTTGCCGCCGTCACGGGCGTCAGGGACGAGAGCGACCGCGTCGGCATGCGCGCCGTCATCGAACTCAAGGGCGACTGCGACGTCGACGCCGTCTTAAAAAAGCTCTATAAGTACACCGACCTCGAGACGACCTTCGGCATCAACATGGTCGCGATCGCCGGCGGCAAGCCCATGCTCATGGGCCTTCTCGACATCGTCCGCTACTATGTCGAGTACCAGCGCGAAGTCGTCCTCCGCCGCACGAAGTTCGATTTAAATCAGGCGAAGGAGCGCTGCCACATCTTGGAGGGCCTCATCATCGCCGTGCGCAACATCGACGAGGTGATCAAGATCATCAAGAACGCCGATTCGACGCCCGACGCGCGCGACAAATTGAGAAAGCGTTTCGACCTCTCGGAGCGGCAGGCACAGGCCATCCTCGACTTGCGCCTTGCCCGCCTCACCAAGCTCGAAGTGTTCAAGCTCGAGGAGGAATTAAAGCAGCTCAAGGAGCTCATCAAGAAGCTCACCGCCATCGTGGGGAGCAAGCAGAAGCAGCTCGAAGTCGTCCGCGAGGAGATCCTCGAGATCAAAAAGGCGTATCCCTCGCCCCGCCGCTCTACGCTCGTGGAGACGCTCGAGGACGCGGGCCCCGTCCGCGCCGACGTGCGCGCACCCGGCGTCGAGAGTTTCCTCTGCGTCTCGTACGACGGCATGCTCAAGTGCGTCACCGAGAAGAACTTCTCCGCTTCAAATAAGGACCTCTCGCAAAAGACCAAGCCCAACAACATCATGAAGGAGAAGCTCTCCATCATGTCCGACTGCGACGTGTGGGTGTTCTCCGACCGCGGCAACTGCTACCGCCTGCGCCCCGAGCAGGCCGCCTGCCGCTTCACCGAGGCGGGCTATGCGCTTTCCGACCTCTTCGAGGGCGCCCAAGAGGACGAAGTCCCCGTCGCGCTCTTCCCCGCCGACACGAGCGAGGGCGACGCGCTCTTCTACACCGAGCGCGGCATGATCAAGCGCACGGCGTGGAGCGAGTACAACGTCGGCAAGCCCGTCTTCCAGGCCATCCGCCTTGCGGAGGGTGACCGCGTCCTGAATGTCGAGACGGACACGGGCGACAAGGAGGAGACCATCTTCTTCGTGACCAAGCTCGGCATGTGCCTGAACGCCAAGAAGGACGACATTCCCTCGCAGGGACGCATCGCGGGCGGCGTCAAGGGCATCAACCTCAACGAGGGCGACAAGGTCATCTTTGCCGCGCAGATCGACGGCGAGGGCGAAGTCGTCGTCGCCATCACGGGCGGCCGCATCAAGCGCATCATCGTGGCGCAGGTCGACCCGCTTCCCCGCTATCGCAAGGGCGTGCAGATCGCAGTCCTCAAGGAGGGCGAAGAGGCGCTGTTCGCAAGCTATGTCACCATTCCCTATATGCTCGGCCTGCAGCTCGAGGACGGCATCACCGCCATCTCCACCGAGGCGGTGCCCATCGACGCGACGGGCACGCGCGGCCGCGTCAACAAGGCATACGCCTCCATGACCGCCGTCTATGCCGCAAAATATTTGAAGGGTGAATAAAATCGAGCCGCGCGGCGCGCCGAATGGCGCGCCGCGCGGCTCCAAAAAAGGCCGCCGTGCAATTTGCACGGCGGCCTTCCGCATTACTTACTTTTCGATGAGGCTCTTGCCCGTCATCTCGGGAGGGATGGGCAGGCCCATCACCTCGAGCAGGGTGGGAGCGAGGTCGGCGAGGATGCCGTCTTTTCTCAGCGTCGCGTTCTTGTATTTCTCGGAGACGAGAATGACGGGAACGGGGTTGGTCGTGTGCGCCGTGAAGGGCGAACCGTCGGTGTCGAGCATCTTGTCGGCATTGCCGTGGTCAGCCGTGACGAGCGCGCTGCCGCCCATCGAGAGGATCTTGTCCGTGATCTTCTTCACGCACTCATCCACCGTGTGCACGGCCTTGACCGCCGCGGGAATGACGCCCGTGTGCCCGACCATGTCGCAGTTGGCGAAGTTCAGGATCATCACGTCGAACTCGCCCGTATCCAGCTCCTCGAGCGCGCGCGCCGTCACTTCGGGCGCCGACATCTCGGGCTGCAGGTCATAGGTTGCGACCTTGGGGGAGTTGATGAGCACGCGCACCTCGTCCTTGTTGGGCTCCTCGACGCCGCCGTTGAAGAAGAAGGTGACGTGCGCGTACTTCTCCGTCTCGGCGATGCGCAGCTGCTTCTTTCCCATCTTCGCGAGGTACTCGCCCAGCGTGTTGTGGAGCGTCTGCTTGGGGAAGGCGATCTCGACGTTCTTGTATTCCGCGTCGTACACCGTGAAGCACACGTACTCGGGGTGCAGGAAGCCCGTCTTGCGCTCGAACACGGTGCCCTTGGGCACGACGAAGGGATCCTGCGAGAAGGCGCGGGTGATCTCGCGCGCTCTGTCGGGGCGGAAGTTGAAGAAGATGATGGAGTCGCCCTCTTCGACGAGCGCCACGGGCTTGCCGTTCTCGACGATGTTGGTGGGGAGGACGAACTCATCCGTCACGCCGCCCGCATAGGAGGCGCGGAGGGCATCCGCCGCGTTTTCTGCGTGAATGCCGTTGCCGATGGTGAGCATATCGTATGCCTTCTCGATGCGGTCCCAGTTGTTGTCTCGGTCCATCGCATAGTATCTGCCGCAGACGGACGCGATCTTGCCGTAGCCCAGCTTGTCCATCTCCGCCTGAAGCTCTTCGGCAAAGCCTGCGCCCGAGGTGGGGGAGACGTCTCTTCCGTCCATAAAGCAGTGCACGAAAGTCTTGGGCACGCCGCGGCGCTTTGCCATCTCGAGGAGGGCAAAGAGGTGGGTGATGTGGCTGTGCACGCCGCCGTCGGAAAGCAGCCCCCAAAGGTGCAGCTGCTTGCCGTTCTTGATGGCGCTGTCCATCGCCTTGATGAGGGCGGGGTTCTCAAAGAACTCGCCGTCCTCGATCTCCTTCGTGATCTTGGTGAGGTCCTGATAGACGATGCGGCCCGCGCCCATGTTGAGGTGACCGACTTCCGAGTTGCCCATCTGGCCGTCGGGCAGGCCGACGGAGCGGCCGCTCGCGCCGAGGGTCGCGGAGGGGAACTCCTTCTCGAGTTCGTTCACGTTGCGGCTGCCGTCCATGGCGATGGCGTTGCCGTGCGTGTCGGGGTTGAGCCCGTAACCGTCCATAATGATGATGGCATAGGGGATCTTTTTCATGAATGGCTCCTTAAAATGTGCTTTTTATTGCGATGCGGCTCACTTGTCGAAGTGGACGATGGCCGCGAAGTCGTTGGGTTTCAAAGACGCGCCGCCGATGAGGCCGCCGTCGATCTCGGGCATTGCCATGAGCTCCTTGCAGTTCCCGGCGTTCATCGAGCCGCCGTACTGGATGCGCACCTTCTCGGCGCACTTGGGGCAGAACTTCTCCGCGATCTTTTTGCGGATGAAGCCGATGGTCTCGTTGGCCTGCTCTGCGGTCGCCGTCTTGCCCGTGCCGATGGCCCAGACGGGCTCGTACGCGATGACGATCTTGGTGATATCCTCGATGCCGTCGAGGCCCTTCTCGATCTGGCGCGCGAGCACTTCCTCGGTCTTGCCCGTCTCGCGCTCCTCGAGCGTCTCGCCGATGCACACGATGGGGGTGAGGCCCGCCTCGATGGCCGCGAGCGTGCGCTTGTTGACGGTCTCGTCCGTCTCGCCGAAGTACTGCCGTCTCTCGCTGTGCCCGATGATGACGTAGGTGACGCCGTACTCCTTGAGCATATCGGCGGAGATCTCGCCCGTGTAGGCGCCCTTCTTGGCGAAGTGGACGTTCTGCGCGCCGAGGGCGATGTTGCTGCCCTTGAGGGCCTCCGCGGCGGCGGGGATGTCGATGGCGGGAACGCACACGGCGACGTCGCAATTCGCGTCCGCGACAAGCGGCTTGATGGCCTCGATAAGGGCGACGCCCTCCTTGGCGGTGTTGTTCATTTTCCAGTTGCCTGCAATGATGGGTCTGCGCATAAAATAACTCCTTTCCTATGTTGTCGAAATGCTGTCAAAAAAATCTGCGGGACGAGGCCGCCCCGCAGGAAGTTGGTTTGTTACTGCTTGTCGTTGAGGCAGGCGATGCCGGGGAGGGTCTTGCCTTCGAAGAGTTCGAGGGAAGCGCCGCCGCCCGTGGAGATGTGGGTGATCTTATCGGCGAAGCCGAGCTGCGTGCAGGCCGCTGCGGAATCACCGCCGCCGACGATGGTCGTCGCGCCCTTCGCATCTGCAAGCGCCTGAGCGACCGCGATGGTACCCTTCGCAAGGGTGGGGTTCTCGAACACGCCCATGGGGCCGTTCCAGATGACCGTCTTGGCGCCCTTGATCTTCTCTGCGAAGAGCTCGCGCGTCTTCTCGCCGATGTCGAGGCCCATCATGTCTGCGGGGATCTGCGTGGAGGGGACCGTCCTCACTTCGACGGGAGCGTCGATGGGATCGGGGAAGTCCTTGACGATGACGGTATCGACGGGAAGAAGGAGCTCCTTGCCCATCTCCTTCGCCTTCTTCATCATGTCGCGGCAGTAGTCGAGCTTCTCGTCGTCGACGAGCGAGGTGCCGACCGAACCGCCCTCGGCCTTCAGGAAGGTGTATGCCATGCCGCCGCCGATGATGAGCGTGTCGCACTTCTCGAGCAGGTTGTTGATGACGTTGAGCTTATCGGCAACTTTCGCACCGCCGAGGATGGCCACGAAGGGGCGGACGGGGTGGTCGAGGGAGTCTGCCATGACGGTGAGCTCTTTCTCGATGAGGAAGCCGCAGACGGCGGTCTTGACGAGGCCGTACTCGACGATGCCTGCCGTGGAGGCGTGCGAACGGTGCGCCGTACCGAAGGCGTCGTTCACATAGATGTCGCAGTAGGAAGCGAGCTTCTTGCAGAACTCGTAGTCCCTCTTCTCCTCCTCCCAGTGGAAGCGGAGGTTCTCAAGGAGCACGCACTCGCCCTCCTTGCACGCCGCGACCTTCGCCTGTGCGTCGGGACCGACGACGTCGTGCGCGAACGTCACCTTGTTGTCGAGGAGCTCGTTGAGGCGCTTTGCGACGGGCTCGAGGGTGAGCTTCTTGAGATCGTCCTTCTTTGCCTTCTCGATGATGGCCTGCTTTGCAGCTTCCTGCTCTTCCGCGGGGAGAGCTTCCACCTTAGCCTTGTCCTTCTTGTTGAGCTTGACTTCATCCGAGAAGATGGAGTGAGGCTTGCCCATGTGCGAGCAGAGGATGACCTTTGCACCGTGCTCCATCAGATATTTGATGGTGGGGAGCGCCCCGATGATGCGGTTTTCGTCGGTGATCACGCCGTCCTTCATGGGGACGTTGAAGTCGCAGCGGACGAGCACGCGTTTGCCCTTCCAGTCTTTGACGTCTTTGACGGTCATTTTGTTCATAGAAAAAACTCTCCTTATCTAGAAATGGTTTTTTTACCTTGTTTATAATAGAACTTTTTTCGCTGTTTGTCAAGGCTCTAAGGCCGACTTGTTTGAAAATATGCGAAAAAAGGGCGCGAAGGGGGAAAAACTTGCATTTTTCCCGCGCAAACGTTTGACAAAGGGGAAATTGTCTGTTAAAATGACCCTTGTCCGCCAGAGCTTGGCGCTCTTTTTGCGTGCAGGCAAAAGCGGAAAACACGTTTTCTTCGGGCATTGCTCCAGAGCGGCCCGCGAGGAATATTCCGAAATACTTAAAAAGGAGGTAAACCCATGCCCACGATCAATCAGCTCATCAAGAAGGGAAGAGAGAGCGAGGCGCACAAGTCCAAGTGCCCCATTCTGGACAGCTGCCCTCAGAAGCGCGGCGTCTGCCTTTCGGTGACGACGACTTCCCCCAAGAAGCCCAACTCGGCTCTGAGAAAGATCGCAAGAGTGAGACTCACCAACAAGCAGGAAGGTACCGTGTACATTCCCGGTGAGGGCCACAACCTGCAGGAGCACAGCTCCGTGCTCATCCGCGGCGGAAGAGTCAAGGATCTGCCCGGCGTCCGCTATCACATCGTCCGCGGCGCGCTCGATACGGCAGGCGTTGCAAAGCGCAAGCAGTCGCGCAGCAAGTACGGCGCAAAGCGCCCCAAGTAAGCTAACATTTTAGCTTTCGTTTCACCTACTTATTTCGGAATATTGGCCCGAATAGTAGGCAGTATTCCCCATCGGGGGAGAAGGTTCGCTACCGAATTCCGGCAAGCGACAGCCTAATGAAGGGCGGCTCAAAGCCCCCGCGGAATTCCCGCACACACATTTCAACAAGGAGGATAAAACAATGCCCAGAAGAGGGAAAGTTCCCAAGAGAGACATTCTTCCCGATCCCGTATATGGCAGCAAGGTCGTCGCAAAGCTCATCAATCAGGTGATGCTCGACGGCGAGAAGAGCGTTGCCCAGAGGATCGTCTATGACGCATTCTCGTTCATGGGAGAGAAGATGAATATGGATCCGATGGAGATCTTCAAGCAGGCGCTTGCAAACTGCACCCCCGTCGTGGAGGTCAAGGCAAGAAGAGTGGGCGGCGCCAACTACCAGGTCCCCGTCGAGATCAGACCCGAGCGCCGTCAGACGCTTGCGATCCGCTGGATCGTCCTCAACACGAGGAAGAGAAGCGAGCGCGAGATGAGCAAGAAGCTCGCTGCCGAGCTCATGGACGCCTACAACAACACGGGCGGCTCGGTCAAGAGGAAGGAAGAAATGCACAGAATGGCGGAAGCCAACAAGGCATTCGCTCACTTCAGATTCTAAGGAGTTACCATGCCGAGAGAATACGACTTACAGCATACGAGAAACTTCGGTATCATGGCGCACATCGACGCCGGCAAGACGACGACGACCGAGCGTATCCTGTTCTATACGGGCAAGACGCACAAGCTCGGCGAAGTCCACGAAGGCGCCGCGACCATGGACTGGATGGTCCAGGAGCAGGAGCGCGGCATCACGATCACGTCCGCTGCGACCACCTGTATCTGGAAGGGCTACCGCTTCAACATCATCGATACCCCCGGCCACGTCGACTTCACGGTCGAGGTCGAGCGTTCGCTCCGCGTCCTTGACGGCGCCGTCGCAACGTTCTGCGCAAAGGGCGGTGTCGAGCCCCAGTCCGAGACGGTCTGGCGTCAGGCGGACAAGTATCATGTCCCCCGCATCGCCTACGTCAACAAGATGGACATCAACGGCGCAGACTTCTTCCGCGTCGAGAGAATGATCCGCGAGCGCCTCGGCGCAAACCCCGTGCCCGTGGAACTTCCCATCGGCAAGGAGGACACCTTCCGCGGCATCATCGACCTCATCCGCATGGAGGCCGAGATCTACTACGATGACCTCGGCAAGGACTTCCGCAAGGAGCCCATCCCCGCGGACATGATGGACCTTGCCAACGAGTACCGCGCAAAGCTCGTCGAGGAGGCGGCATCCGCCAACGATGAGCTCATGGAGAAATACTTCGAGGCGGGCGACCTCACGCAGGAGGAGATCATCGCAGGTCTCCGCGAGCGCTGCCTCAAGACGGAAGCCATCCCCATGCTCTGCGGTTCTTCCTACAAGAACAAGGGCGTCCAGTTCCTTCTCGACGCCGTCGTTGCCTTCCTTCCCAGCCCCGTCGACGTCGACCACGTCAGAGGCATCAACCCCGACACGGGCGAAGAGGAGGAGAGAAAGACCTCGGACGACGAGCCTTTCGCAGGCCTCGCGTTCAAGATCGCGACCGACCCCTTCGTCGGCTCCCTCGCATACTTCCGTGCATATTCGGGCGTGCTCGAAGCAGGTTCCTACGTCTACAACTCCACCAAGGGGAAGAAGGAACGCGTCGGCCGTCTCGTCCAGATGCACGCGAACGAGAGAAAGGACATCGACTGCATCTACTCGGGCGACATCTGCGCCATCGTCGGCCTCAAGAACACGACGACGGGCGATACGCTCTGCGATGAGAAGCACCCCATCATCCTCGAGAAGATGGAGTTCCCCGACCCCGTCATCCAGCTCTCCCTCGAGCCCAAGACCAAGGCCGGCCAGGAGAAGATGACGCTCGCGCTCATCAAGCTCGCAGAGGAGGACCCCACCTTCAAGACCTACACCGATCAGGAGACGGGCCAGACCATCATCGCCGGCATGGGCGAGCTGCACCTCGACATCATCGTCGACCGTCTGCTCCGCGAGTTCCACGTCGAGTGCAACGTCGGTGCGCCTCAGGTCGCTTACCGCGAGACCATCAAGAAGGCTGTGGATGCCGAGGGCATGTACAAGCGTCAGTCGGGTGGTAAGGGCCAGTACGGTCACTGCAAGATCCACCTCATCCCTCAGGAACCCGGCAAGGGTTACGAGTTCGAGGACCTCACCGTCGGCGGCTCCATTCCCAAGGAATATATCCCCGCCATCGACAAGGGCATCCAGGAGGCAGCCAAGAACGGCTTCCTCGCAGGCTACGAAGTCGTCGACTTCAAAGTCCAGGTCTATGACGGTTCCTATCACGAAGTCGACTCGTCGGAAATGGCGTTCAAGATCGCAGGTTCCATGGCGTTCAAGGACGGTATGGAAAAGGCGGGCGCCGTGCTCCTCGAGCCCATCATGAAGGTGGAGATCGTCACCCCCGAAGATTACTTCGGCGACCTCATGGGCAACGTCTCCTCCCGCCGCGGTACCATCATCGGCACCGACGACAGGAACGGCGCGAAGATCATCGACGCAGAGGTCCCTCTTGCAGAGATGTTCGGCTATGCGACGGAGCTCCGCTCGCGCACGCAGGGCCGCGGCCAGTTCACGATGCAGTTCGACCACTACGCAGAAGTGCCCAAGAGCATTTCCGAGAAGATCATCACCTCCCGCGCGAAGAAGGCCGACTAAAAGCGGTTTTTCCCCGCAAAGGGCCGAAAATAACGGAAAATTTGTAAAAAACCTTTCGGAAAGTAATTGCAAATTTCCGTATTATCGGTTATAATAGAAGGCGGTAAGCCGAGATCAGCTTCATATCATTGTTTGATAGATAGCTGCGATTCCGGTGGATACCGGAAAAAGTTATCAAAATTATAAAAAGAATCGGAGGAATTTCAAAATGGCTAAAGCTAAGTTCGACAGAAGTAAGCCCCACGTCAACATCGGTACGATCGGACACGTTGACCACGGCAAGACCACTTTGACCGCAGCTATCACCATGGTTATGGCAGCGAAGGGTCAGGCAGCGAAGATGCGCTACGATGAGATCGATAAGGCGCCCGAGGAAAAGGCTCGTGGTATCACGATCAACACCGCGCACGTCGAGTACGAGACCGACAAGCGTCACTATGCGCACGTTGACTGCCCCGGCCACGCAGACTATGTCAAGAACATGATCACGGGTGCTGCTCAGATGGACGGCGCGATCCTCGTCGTCGCAGCGACCGATGGTCCCATGCCCCAGACCCGTGAGCACATCCTGCTCGCTCGTCAGGTCGGCGTGCCTTATATCGTCGTCTTCCTTAACAAGTGCGACCAGATGGACGACCCCGAGCTCCTCGAGCTCGTCGAGATGGAGATCCGCGAGCTTCTGAGCTCCTACGACTTCCCCGGCGATGAGATCCCGATCGTCAAGGGTTCCGCTCTCAAGGCTCTCGAGAAGGCTACGAGCGGCTGCTCCAACGAGGAGATCCTTGCAGCTCCCGAGTGCCAGTGCATCCTCGAGCTCATGGACACCATCGACAACTACATTCCTACGCCCGAGCGTGACGACAACAAGCCTTTCCTTCTTCCCGTCGAGGACGTCTTCACCATCTCCGGCCGCGGTACCGTTGCTACGGGCCGTGTTGAGAGAGGCGTTGCAAAAGTCGGTGATCCCGCTGAGATCGTCGGCCTTATCGACAAGCCCCGCTCCACGACCATCACCGGTCTCGAGATGTTCCACAAGTCCCTTGACGAGGCTATGGCAGGCGATAACGTCGGTGCGCTTCTCCGTGGTATCAACCGTACGGACGTTGAGAAGGGCCAGGTCATCGCAAAGCCCGGCACCGTTCCCACCGCTACCAAGTTCGAGGCTCAGGTCTACGTCCTGACCAAGGATGAGGGCGGCCGTCACACCGCATTCTTCAACCACTATCGTCCCCAGTTCTTCATCAGAACGACGGACGTTACGGGTTCCATCGAGCTCCCTGCAGGCGTCGAGATGGTCATGCCCGGCGACCACGTCACCCTTACTGTTGACCTCATCAAGCCCGTCGCTATCGAGGAAGGCCTTCGTTTCGCTATCCGCGAGGGCGGCAGAACGGTCGGTTCCGGCGTCGTCTCCAAGATCCTCTAATCTGAGGGTTTAACTCAAAAACAAAGAGCACGGTTTGTCCGTGCTCTTTTTTCATGCCGATTTTTTATGCGCCGTTTGATAGAAAGAGGGGTATAAAACGGGGGCGCCCGCCGCGCAAGTCGCACGGCGGGCGCCACCAAATCATAGTAAGTTATCGTTTGTCAGCCGCCTGTCGCGTCACGGCGTGTTCAGATCCCAGTCGATGGGCTCGATGCCGTTGCTTTCGAGATAGGCGTTCGTCTTGGAAAAGTGCCTGCATCCGAAGAACCCGTTGTAGGCGGAGAGGGGGGAGGGGTGCGCGCACTCCAAAACGAGGTGCTTGCTCGTATCGATGAGCGCCTTCTTTCTTCTCGCATTGCCGCCCCACAGGAGAAAGACAAGATGCTCCTTTTTCTCACTTAAAATGGAGATGACGCTGTCGGTGAACCAGCTCCACCCGCAGTTTGCGTGGGAGTTCGCCTGATGCTCGCGCACGGTGAGCGCCGTGTTCATGAGAAGCACGCCCTCCTTCGCCCACTTGGTGAGGTCGCCCGACTTCGGCGGCTTGCACCCCAAATCGCTCTCGAGCTCCTTGAAGATATTTTCGAGCGACGGCGGTTTCTTTACGCCCTCCTTCACCGAGAAGCACAGCCCGTGCGCCTGCCCAGGCTCGTGATAGGGGTCCTGCCCGAGGAGCACCACCTTCACGTTCGCAAACGGCGTGAAGTGGAAGCAGTTGTAGAGGTCGTACATATCGGGGTAGACGACATAGTGCGAATACTCGTACTTCAAGAACTCGCGAATTTTATGGTAGCGCTCGTCCGCGAAGAGGGGAGCGAGCGGCTCCTTCCAGTCGCCGAGGTCGATCATGCCTTCGCCTCCACGCCCTCTAAGATTTTGAGGTATGCGGCGAGCTCTTCCTTCGCGCCCGCAAGGTCGTGTTCGAGATAGTTCCCGCACTCCTCGCGCTTGCTGCCGGGGACCTCGTCGAGCGCCATCGCCTCGGGGATGCACTTCTTGAGAAGCGCGAGCACGTCGTTAAAAGAGAGCCGCAGCGTCAACAGATAGAACCCCGTGCGGCAGCCCATCGGCCCGAAGTACACGATGTCGTCCTTCTTCTCGCTGTTTCTTAGGACGGTCGCAAGCAGGTGCTCGATGGTGTGCAATGCTTTCGGCGAAATGTAGTCGCCCGCATTGGGCTTCTTGAATCTGAGATCGAACGTCGTAATGCCGTTTTTGTCCGTCTGCGCATAGAGTCCCGGGCTCAAATGGTCGTGGTCTTTCTGAAAAGAGGGTATCTTTTCCATGAAAAGCTCCTTATTTCGATGATTTTCTAAATACGTATGGCCTCTTATTTCGACAAAAATCGAAATAACATTTCCTCCGCCGCGGCGGTTGTTCCGCGGGGCAGATGTCAGTAGTCGAGCGCCTCGAAGATCTCCCCGAGGAACGCCTTCAAGTTGAGCATGGCGAGCGAGAGGTTCTTTTGATACTGCTGCGTCGTGCTGCCCGAGCCGTACTTATCGGAAATGGCCTTGACTTCGACGCACGGGAGCCCCGCATACTTGCACACCTGTGCGATCGCAGCGCCCTCCATGTCGCGGATGTGCGCGCCGAGCTTGATGAGAAGGTCGTGGTCGGCGGGGGAGTCGTTGAATCTGTCGCCTGAACCGAGCGCGCGGCGGGGATAGTCGAGTTCCTTGGGCGCATAGAGGGGCAGGAAGTTCTCCGTCTCGCCGTCGAGGGTGCCCACCTCGCCGCCGTTTAATTGCGTGAGGTCAAAGTCGTACTGCACCGCCTTTGTGATGAGGTACACTTCGGTGAGCTCTGTCTTGTCGTCGAGGCCTCCCGCGACGCCGAAGTTCAAAATGACGTCAGCTCCGAAGTGAATGGCCGCGCACGCGCCCGCCGCGGCGTTGACCTTGCCCACGCCGCACACGACGAGCAGCACGTCCTTCCCGAACGCCTTGCCGATATGCACCGTCTTGCCGTAGATGGTGCGGATGTCCTCCACTTCCATTTGGTCGAGGAGGGCCTCCGCCTCCGAGTCCATCGCAATGACTGCTCCGATCATAAAATTCTCCTTTTCGCGGGGCGGCAGAGGGGCCGTCTCCCGCTGATAACATTTTTGTTCAGTATAACAGTTTTCGGCGAAAATTGCAAGGGGTGGTATGCTTTTTCGCGCGGTTGCAAAAAATCGGGATGGTGCCATGCGGGGCTTTGCCTCGCCCGCGCCCGAAATACGCACAAGGAGCAAGCTATGGATCCCTTTTCACTCAAACCGCAAAAGATGGATAAAATTGTCACCTCCTGGAACAAGGTGATGGTAAAGCCCTACGACAAGAACGCCGTCGACCCCTACACGCGTCTGCGCATCATTTTGATGTCGGGCACGGAGTTCGAGTCGGTGCGTTTGCAGCACGCCTTTTCGCGGGAGTGCGCCAACAACGACGTGCGCCGCCGTCTCGCGTACATGCGCCGCGGGGAACAGCTGCAGCAGAAGCGCGTCGCAGGCCTCAAGCCCGCCGACGAGGGCATCTTGGAGCACACCATCGGGTATGAGCAGCTCGCCGTCGACCTCACCGCCAACCTCGCCCTCGGCGAGCAGAACAGCTACGTCAAAAAGCAGCTCGACTTCGCCCTTTTGGAGGACTTCGACCACCTCTACCGCTATGCAGACCTCATGGAGCTTGAAAAGTGCGGCGATCCCGCGCTCCTCGTCGGCGACTACACCGAGATCATGCCGGGCCGTCCCACCGTCGCCGAGTACCGCCACCCCTTCGACGACGTCAATTTCTATCTCAACGGATATCTCTCGGACATCAAGACCAAGCTCGCCGTCAACATCATCACGGCGGCCGAGCAGCAGACGATGAACTTCTATATGAACGTCGCCAATCTCTACACGACGCCCCTCGGCCGCAAGCTCTTCACCGAGATCGCCATGATCGAGGAACAGCACGTCACGGGGTACGGCTGCCTCAAGGACCCCTGCATGACGCCCTTTGAGAACCTCCTCATGAACGAGTACACCGAGTGCTACCTCTACTACTCCTGCTACGAGGACGAGAAGGACGAGCGCATCAAGGCGGTCTGGGAGATGCACTTTGAAGAGGAAGTCGCGCACCTCCACGAGGCGGCAGAGCTTCTCCGCACCTACGAGGGCAAGGTTTGGCAGCAGCTCTTCCCCGCGGGCGGCGAGTTCCCCGAACTTTTGAAGTTCCGCTCGCAGAAGGGGTATATCCGCGAGGTCTTGAAGAGCATCCGTCTCACCGCTGTCGAAGAGGGCTGGGAGGAGCTTGAAAAGATGCCCGATACCTTCCGCTTCTTTTCTTACAACTCCCGTATCCACGGGGGCAAGCCGGAGGCGGCGGGTACGCACGAGGTCATCGAACGCGCCGTCCGCGAGTGGGGTACCGACTGGCGTTTGCAGGACAAGGACCACCCCATTAAAGCGCTCAACGACCGTACGAAGGACAACATCGACATCGCGCGCGTCAAGGAGGCGTAACAGGGAAGTTTTTTAATAGCCGCGCGCCGCGGGCAAACGCCCGCGGCGCGCGGCTTCTCTTTTTCGGCGGGCGGGGCGATAAGCCCCGCCCGCCGCGTCATTCCGATTTTGCGTCGGAGCACATTTTCCATATGCAAAGAAGTTGACATTGTGCCGCGCATTTGTTACAATCAACTTATGAACGGCATGAAGATCGCTTGGTACGGCACGGCGACGCTGCTTGTATCCTGCGGCTCCACCCGTCTTGTCATCGACCCGTACCTCCGTCAATACGACAAAAAACGCCCGCGCCCGCCCGTGGAGGCGCTCTCTTCGGCGGACGCCGCCCTCATCACCCACCCGCACCTCGACCACTTCGCGGATATCGGCGCGTTCCTCTCGGCGGGCCTTCCCAAGGTCTACGTCTCGGAAAACGGCATCGCGCACGCGAAGGAGCAGGGCATTCCCACAGAGAAGATGCTTCCCCTCCACGCGGGCGAAGAGTTCACGGTGGGGGAGTGCACCGTCCGCACCTTTCAGAGCCGCCACTGCAAGTTCGACGCGGGCACGGTGCTCTCCGTCGTCTTTTCGCCGCGCACCTACCTTCGCGCGGGCGATGCGATCGCACTCCTCAAGGAGACCAAGCATTGGAAAATTTCGGACGACATCTTCGCGCTGGAAATTTCGGGCGGCGGCAAGCGGGTGATGGTGCTCGGCTCGGCGGGCATGGACGAGAATACCAAATACCCCACGGGCGCGGACCTTCTCGTCTTTCCCTATCAGGGGAGGATGGGTATGCACCGCTATATGCGGCCCTTTCTCGAGCGCTTCCGCCCGCGCGCCGTGATGGCCGACCACTTCGACGACGCCTTTCCGCCCCTCACGCATTTGATCTCCATGAAGAAGTTTGCGCCCGCGGTGAAGGAGTTCGATCCCTCGGTGCGCGCTTTCGTGCCCGCGTTGGGCGAGTGGTACGACGTTTAGGACGCGGCGATTGCCGCACAAATCAGATAAGCCGCGAAATGCGGCGGGGAGGATGTATGTCTCAACGGGCAGAAATGGCAAAAGAGAACTTTTTGAGCGGGCTCAACTGCGCGCAGTCTGTGGCGGCGGCGTTTGCAGATCTTATGCCCATTCCGAAGGAGCAGCTCCTTGCGGCGGCGCGGCCGTTGGGCGGGGGCATCGGCAGGCTGCGCGAGATGTGCGGCACCGTCGCGGCGGCGGCCATGTGTATGGGGATGCTCTTCCCCGATATCTCCAAGAACGACATCTACGCCCTCGTGCAGGAACACGCCTATAAGTTCCGCGAGAAAAACAAGACCTTCCTCTGCGGGGAGCTTTTAACCAACGCGGGCCTTCCCGCCGAGACCGAGCCCGTCGCCGAACCGCGCACGCCCGAGTACTATCAAAAGCGGCCGTGCCCCAACCTTGTCTACGACGCGGCGGAGATCTTGGAGGACATCTTAAAGGAGCGCGGGGTGCTGTAAACGGCGTTCCGAAAGGGGCGCGAGAGGGCTGCCTCATCATAGAAAAAGACTTCGGTGCGGGAAAATCGCGCCGAAATTTTTTTTGTCAAACCTATTTACAAGTTGAGATTTTCATGATAAAATCAAGATGAGTCATAGGAACATATGACAAGGGCGATTGTCTACGGGAGGCGATCATCATGAAGATCCTGCTCATCTACTTTACGGGCACCTACAACACGCGCTACCTCACCGACAAGGTGGAGGCGGAGTTCGTGCGCCGCGGACATATCGTCGACCGTGTGGAGATCGACTGCGAGACGCCCGTTTGCGACACGGCGGGGTACGACCTTCTCGGCTTCGGCTATCCCATCTACGGGTTCAATTCGCCGCTGCCCTTCAACCGCTACACGAAGAAGCTCACCATCCGTGCGGGGCAGAAGTTCTTCATCTACAAGAACAGCGGGGAGACGCTCGCGCTCAACAATGCCTCGAGCCGCATTCTTCTCCGCCGCATGCAGGCGAGCGGGGCGGTGCTCGCGGGGGAGTACCACTTCGTCATGCCCTACAATATCCACTTCGCCTTCGAGAAGGACTTCGTGCGCGAGATCTTGGACTATGACAACAAGCTCCTCCGCATCATGGCGTATAAATTGGAGCGCGGCATCGTCGAGACGCTCGAGAGCAACATCTTCTACGACCTCGCCGCGGCGGCGGTGTCCATCCAGAAGTTGGGCGGGCCCGTCAACTCCTTCTTCTACCGCGTGGACGAGACGAAGTGCGTCAAGTGCGGGCTGTGCGTGAAGAGCTGCCCCGAGAAGAACATCCGCTTCGAGGACGGCAAGGTGAAGTTTTCTCACAAGTGCGATATGTGCATGCGCTGTTCCTTCTACTGTCCGCAGGACGCCATCCACATCGGCATGCTCGACGGCTGGCGCGTCAACGGCGACTACGGCCTTGCCAAGCTCGACCGCGAGGGGCCGCCCGCAAAGCCGTATATTACGGAAGAGAGCAGCGGCTTCTATGAGTGCTATAAAAAGTACTTCGCTGACATCGACGCGGAGTACGAGCGGCTGTTCGGATTGAACAGAGAGCCCCGGGAACTTGCGCCCGAGGAACTTGCAGAGGGCCGCGCCATTTGAATAAGGATATGGAAAGGGGCCGCCGACGCGAACGCGTCGGCGGCCCCTCAAACTCAGCCGATATAAATTTTCGTGCAGGGGACGTCACCCGCGAGTACGGCGCGGATGGTGTACTTCGCGCTTGCGATATACACCGTCGTGCCCTGTGCGGCGGCCTCCTTGACGTACTCGAGCTTGGCCTTCGCCCCGTTCGCGCCCGCCCGCGACGCGCCCTCGCAGTACCGCTTACATTCCTCGATGTGCTCGGTGAGCTCGTAGGCGTCCTTGCCCGCGATGGTGCGAATGAGCGTCGAAGGGTCCTCGGGATCGGCGTAGATGCCCTCCGTGCTCGTGAACACGATGAGGTTCTTCGCCCTCACGAGGCAGGCGATGCGTGAGGCCGTCTCGTCGTTGTCGACGCCCTCAAACACGTGCCCACCGCCCTTGCGAAGCGCCGCGATCTCCATGCGGCGGTTCTCTTCGTTGGAGACGGGGTCGTTGTAGTTGACGATGGGAATGGCGTTCTGCTCGCGGCAGCGAAGGAGGAGAGATTTCAGGTGCTCGCTCTTCTTTTCGTCGTTGAAGTGCCCGTGTTCGACGAGCACCTGCCGCACCGAATAGCCCGGGTCGATGAACTGGCGGTAGGTCTGCATGAGGATGGCC
The DNA here is from genome assembly GCA_944367045.1 of uncultured Clostridia bacterium. Classification (GTDB taxonomy): domain Bacteria; phylum Bacillota; class Clostridia; order Christensenellales; family Borkfalkiaceae; genus Gallimonas. Next base: position 85,106 of record CALVWI010000001.1, read on the forward strand.
TGCCCCTGTGCGGCGTAGTCCGTCTTGGCGTTCTCGCCCGTAAGCTCCTTGCCGCCGCGGGAGAGGTGGTCGAGGCGGCCGATCTCCGTCGCACCGCTCGAGACCCAGATGTAGCCCGGGCGAAGCTCGCGCGAGAGGCGGGCGACGCGCGTATAGTCGATGATGCCGTCCTCCCGGTCGATGAGCGCCATCGAGCCGATCTTGCCCACGAGTTCGGTATCGAAAGTCATATTGATCTCCTTTCTGCCCCCAAAGAGGGGCGTCTCTCATTCCCGAATATCATAACATGGAAACAAGAAAATTGCAAATACTTTTCTCATGCGAAAAGTATTGTTGTGCGCGGCGCTCTCCCTCTGCCTCCTGTTTTCGGGGTGCGAGGCGAGCGAACTCTCCTCCCTCGAGGAAATTTCCTCGCCCTATGCGGGGGAGTACTTCTGCGAAAAGCTCACGCTGGGCGGCAGGGACGTTCTGTCCCTCTTTGAGAAGGTCACGCTCACCCTCGAGCGGGACGGCACGTTCGCGCTCTCCTACAAAAAGAAGGGCGGGGGAGAGGGCGGCCTTGCGGGGAGCTATACCCTCGATGGCGAACAGAATACCGTCTCCTTCACCATCGAGGGCGAGGACGGGGAGACGACGCGCGTCTTTCCCTACGAGAAGGGCCGCATCTTCTTTGAGGTGCCCATTTTAGGCAGGCTCCTGTTTGCAGAATTTGCGCCGCATGCCTGAAATTTCTTAAATTTCTTTCAAAAGCATAGAACATACGTTTGTATCTTTGCCGTCGATGTGGTATAATAGAGGCATGGAAGCGTTGGAGCCCATTCGCCTCACCAAGGACCAGGAGGAGGCGGCCGCCCTCATCGAGGAGTGGTTTCTGCACCTGAATAATCAGATCTTCGTCCTCTGCGGCTACGCGGGCACGGGGAAGACGTACCTCGTCGACCACGTCGTGCGGGCGTTGGGGCTGAAGGCAGGGGAGAGCGCCGTGTTCGTCACGCCGACGGGCAAGGCGGCCTCCGTCTTACTTCGCGCCGGAACGCCCGCGGGCACGCTGCACAGCCTCATCTACACCCTCGAGGAGGAGATCGACGTCAACGAGGACGGCGAAGTCGTCTCCGAACGCTTCCTGCGCTTCGTGCGGCGGGAGAAGATCGACCCCGACATCAAGCTCATCGTCGTGGACGAGACGTCGATGGTCTCTGACGAGATGCTGCGCGACCTTCTCTCCTACGGCGTCAAGTGCCTCTTCTGCGGCGACCCCGCCCAGCTGCCGCCCGTCGGAGGGAGCAACACCCTTTTGACCATGCCCTGCTACACGCTGACGCAGATCGTGCGCCAGCAGGAGGACGACCCCATCGTGCGGCTCGCCGCCATGGCGCGGGCGGGGGAGTATATCCCCATCGGCGAATACGGCCCGCGCGCCGTCGTCATCTCGGGAAGGGACTTCGGCGAAAAGGAGCGCGCGCACTTCCTCCCCAAGGCCGACCAGATCATCGCGGGGAGCAACCGCCTGCGCGGCCGCTTAAACAGCGACTGCCGAAGGTATCTCGGCATCTCGCCCGACTGTAAGCTCCCCATCGACGGAGAGAAGCTCATCTGCACGCTGAATAATTGGAGCAAGGCGCTCGACAGGGACAAGACCTTTCACCTCGTCAACGGCATCATCGGAAAGTGCTACAACGTGAGGGAGCAGCAGGACGGGCTCTTGCAGCTCGACTTTCAGGCGGACTTTCTGCCCGACGTCTGCCGCGATCTCCCCGTGGATGCGGGCATCTTCACCGAGGGGCGGTACTTCCACGGCTACGGCGACAAGGCGTGCACGCTCGAGAACGGCACGCTCGTGCATGAGAAGAACTATGAGTGCCTGCGCCGCTTCAAGGTGCGGCGGGAGGACACCATCGACCGCTTCGAGTTCGCCTATGCCGTCACCTGCCACAAGGCGCAGGGCTCGGAGTACGACTTCGTCATCGTGTTCGACGAGTCCCGCCTCTTCGAGGACAGCTCGCGCTGGCTCTACACCGCCATCACGCGCGCCAAGAAGAAGCTCATCATTGTAAGATAGTATAAGCGGCGGGAGGCCAAATGGCCTCCCGCCGCGAATGGTTTATTTTGCTTCAGGTTGCTCCGTCGTCGTCTCGGGCGGGGCGTTTTTGAGCATCTTCTTTAGAGTGAAGATCATGGTGAGGAAGCTCGCAAGTCCCCCGACGAAGTTGGAGATGGGCTCTGCGATGAACACGCCGTTCACCCCGAGGCCCAAACGGGGCAGCAGGATGGTGAGCGGCACGACGATGATGATCTTGCGGAACAGCGAGAAGAACACCGCCTGTTTGGCCTTGCCGAGGCCGACGAAGGTGCTCTGCCCCGTGAACTGGAAGGCCATGAAGAAGAAGCCGAAGAAGTAGAGGTGCATGGCGGGCACGCCCAAGTCGAGGAGCTCGGCGTCCTCCACGAAGATGGAGAGGAGCGGCCTCGGGAAGAGGAAGAGAATGAGCCAGACGACCGCCATGTAGGAAACGCCGATGATCGCCGTGAAGGCCATCGCCTGCCAGATCCGTTTGTATTTCCCCGCGCCGAGGTTGTACCCGATGACGGGCTGCGAGGCGTTCGTCAGCCCCTGAATGGGCAGCGAGACGACGTCGCGCAGGGAGTTGAGGGCGGTCATGATGCCGATATACATGTCCGCGAGCATGACGCCGCTCACGCTCTTGAGCGTCGCATTGCAGGCGATCTGCACCGCGCCGTTGGAGGCGTTCATCACGAACCCCGTCGTCCCGAGCGCCAAGATGCTCTTTAAGATGCGCGCCTCGGGCTTGAAGTTGCTCTTTCTCAGCTTCAAGGAAGTCTTCTTGCTGCAGAGGAAGAGCAGCACCCACACGCAGGAGACGGCCTGCGAGATGACCGTCGCGATGGCCGCGCCCGCGACGCCCATGTCGAACACGAAGATGAAGAGGGGGTCGAGTGCGATGTTGACGACGGCGCCCGCCGCGACCGTCACCATGCCGTACTTGGTGTATCCCTGCACGTTGATGAAGCCGTTCATGCCCGTCGAGAGCATGACGAGGGGCGTGCCGATGAGGTAGATATTGAGGTATTCGGCGGCGTAGGGGTAAGTGGAGTCACTCGCGCCGAATAAATAGAGGATGGGTTTCATCAGGGGATAGCAGAGCGCCATCACGAGGACGGAGCAGGCAAGGAGCGCCGTGAAGGTGTTGCCCATGATCTTTTCGGCGTGCGCGGTCTCGTGGCGGCCGCGGTCGATGGAGCAGAGCGGCGCGCCGCCCGTGCCGAATAAGTTGGTGAAGGCGAGCACCAAGGTCACGATGGGGAAGGTCAGCCCCAGCCCCGTGAAGGCATTCGCGGAGTCGACGGGAAGGTGCCCGATGTAGATGCGGTCGACGAGGTTGTAGAGCATCTGCACGAGCATGGCGATCGTCATGGGCACGGCAAGGCGCGCGATGTGGCGCCGCACGCTGCCTTGCGAAAAGTCATTCTTTTGTTCGTCGGAAATGGCTGCTTTCATATTCTCATGGAAGGGCGGCAGAGGCCGTCATTTTTTGTAGGCTCCCCGCGCGTGGAGGATCCAAAGGGAGCGGTCGAGGGGATCGACGCCCACGCGCTCGCGGCTCTCGCCCACGCCCTCGGGGCAGGGACGGTAACACTTGAGCGTGAGAAGGACGGACGCCCGTCCGCCCGAGAGGGAGGCAAGTAATTCGTTGAGGCCGAAGGTCTCGCCCGCGGGGATCTCGGCATCGAGCGCGAAGTTCCCGCCCTCCGCAAGGGGAGTGCCGAGGACGGCGCGCCGCTCCTTGAGGGCCGATAGAATTTTCCCCATCGCCTTCTCGGGGGCAGAGAGGGAGAGCGAGAGGATGGGCTCCAAAAGTACGCTCCCCGCATTTCTGAGGCCGTCGTGGATGCCCATCGGCGTCGCGACGAAGAAGTCGAGGGGGTGGGTGTGCTGCGGGTGGTCCTCGCCGTCGACGAGGGTGACTTTGAGGTCGGTCACCTGCCAGCCGAGCCGCCCCTGCTCCAAAGCCCTCGGCACCGAGACGCGGACATGCTCCTGATAGCGGTAGGCGATCTTCTTCTCCGAACAGACGCTCTCATAGACGAGCCCGCTGCCCTCGGGAAGGGGTTCGAGATAGAACTTGACGACCGCCCAGCAGGGCTTGGGCATGGTGTAGCACTCAAAGCCCCACGCGGGGCGGGCGATGGTCTCGCGGTAGACGACGGAGGGCGCGCCCGTCTCGGCCTGAATGTGATAGCGCTCGAGAAGGGTATCTTTCAGCACTTCCGCCTGCACGCCGCCCGCGATGGCGACGCTTAAGTTTCGTTTCTCGGGCACCCATTCGAGGGAGAGCGACGGCCATTCGTCCGAAAGCTCTTCAAGCGCCTTTCTGAGGGCGGGCAGATCGTCCGCCGTCACCTTGACGCGGAAATAGGGCGAAGGGGGAGCGTAGGGAATGGGGGGCTTTGCGCCCAGAAAGTCGCCCGCGCGCACGTCGGAAAGGCCCGTGACCGCGCCCGTTTCGCCGTCCGTGAGGGTGTCGACGTCCTCGTATTTTCCCCCGCGGATGCGCTTCAACTGCCCAGCCTTGAAGGAGCTGCCCGTGCGGAGGTTTTTGACTTCCTGCCGCACCGAGAGCGTGCCGCCGAAGAGGCGAATGTGGGCGAGCTTCCCGAGTCCCGCGCGGTGCTCCACCTGATAGACGAACGCCGAGAAGGGGGCGTCCTCGTGCCGCTCGAAGGAGAAATAGCGGGTGAGCGCGGTGAGAAGTTCCTTCACGCCCGCGCCCGTGCGCGCACTGCCATATAGAAGGGGCGCAATTTTGCCCTCGGAGCACGCCTTCTGCAGCGCCGCCGTGAGCGCCTCCTCGGAGAGCGAACCTTCGAGGTATCGTTCGAGCAGCGTCTCGTCGCCGAGGGCGGTCACCGCCTCTTCCGCAATGTCAACGGCGCCGTTCGGCGCGTTGAGGGGGAGAATTTCCCTTGTCAGGCGGCGGGAGAGGGGCTCCAAGACGTTTGGCGAGGGCTCCAAGTCGCATTTGTTGACAAAGAGGACGAGCGGGAGGGCGCGCTTTTCGATGAGGGAGAGAAGGAGCTCTGTCTGCGCCTCCACGCCGTCGCGCGCGGAGATGATGACGACCGCAACGTCCACCGCTGCGAGGGCGAGCTCGGTCTCCTCGGAAAAATCGGCATGGCCGGGGGTGTCGATGAGGTCGAACTTCACCCCGCCGTATTCAAATGTCACGGTCGCATCGCGCACGGAGATGCCGCGGGCGCGCTCGACGGAGAGGAAATCGAGAGAGGAAGTCCCCTCGTCCACGCTCCCCTTTTGGCGGAGCGCTCCGCTCTCGAGAAGGAGCCGCTCGGAAAGCGTCGTCTTGCCCGCGTCGATGTGCGCGAAGATGCCGATATTCAGCGTTCTCATGGGGGATATTGTAGCACGGAAGGGGGAGAATGTCAATGTTGCCTGCGCGCGGAGAGGGCGGGGAAAGCGGGAAATTTGCGAAAAACTCTTTACACGCGCCCGATTTTGGTATATAATGGGAAAGAGTGAAATCTTAAAAGGAGGTGCGGAATGAGGATCGTCTACGACCACTGGACGTATATTTTCAAAAACCTGTGGTTCATTCTGCCCTTTGCGGTCATTCCCGCGCTCTTTCTTTCCCTCTCGATGGACTTTTCTGCCATCGAGGCCTTTTGGCGCGGCCTGTTTACGGGGGATTTCGTCACCGACTGGTTCGAGATCTTCTCCGCCTTCAGCCTCTTCGGCTTCGGCACCGCGCTCGACATCGTGTATGCCGTCTGCGGCGTCGTGTGCGTGCTCGTGTTTATGTCCCTGACGCTCGCGTTCGTCGAAAAGCACATGCGCATCGGCAAGCGGTCGCTCTCGGGCATCCTCTCGCAGTTCCGCGGCGTGTTCGCGCCCGTCACGGGCATGATGCTCGTCGTCCTCGTCCTCTATGAGGCATGGGCGCTCGTGCTCTCCGCCATGCTCTATTCCATTCTGTCCGTCGCGTCGACGGCGGCGGTCATCGCCTTGTCGCTCGTCGTCATTGTGGTCTTTTTTGCGGCACTTTTATATCTCATCTCGCTCATCTATCTCTGCCTTCCGTGCATGCAGATGACGGGCCTCGGCCCCCTTCAGTCACTGCTCTATTCCTACCGCCTGATGGTGGGGGTGCGCGGGAGACTCCTTCTGTCCCTTCTGATGTCCTTCCTGCCCGCCGCGCTCATCGTGTGGGGGGCGTCCTTCCTGCCCGAGGCCGCATCCGTCATCATCGGCCTCGTGCTCTTCACCTTCCTCTTCATGAGCTACTGCGTTCGCATGGAGACCTTCTACTTCGCGACGGACAAGCTCGACAGAGAGGACCTTCTCATGAGTTACAGGGAGCTTTAACATGGCTATCAAACGCGCGCTTCGGCTTCTCACCGACAACTTCACGAACACCTTCAAGCTGCTCTTATACCGCCTTGTGATGGGGGCGCTCTTCGTGGGGCTCTCCTACTTCATTCTCGATCTCGGCCTTCGCAGCCTTCTCGAGGGGCCGGAGATGCAGAACGTCATCACGATGGTGGGCGACTTCTTCGAGGCGCTCTTCTCGGGACGCACGGGGTATCTCGAGGCCTTCCGCGAGAACTTCACCGAGGCCTTAAAACAGCTCCTCACCGCCTTTACGGCAGACTTGAGCTCTATCATCGGCTCGTTCGCGGGCGTCGTGGTGCTCTATCTCGTGTTCCGCTTTTTGAACGGCATGGCGACGTTCGCCATGATGAGCATCTCCTTCGACAGGATGTCCGCCTTCGGCAAGACGAGCTTCTCCGCCGCCTACTTCGAAAACCTGGGCCGCGCGGTGCGCTATCACCTGCTGTACGTGCCCATCTCCTTCGTGTATGACGTCCTGTCGCTCGCGCTGTGCTGGTTCCTGTTCTTCTATACCCCCTCGCTCATGGGGGAAACGAGCGTCCTCACCGTCTTCGTGGGGCTCTCGCTCACCGTCGCCGCCTATATCATCCTGCAGTCGCTCAAGATGACCTTCATCTCCTCGTGGATGCCCTATGCCGTCGAGCACAAGAAGGTCATTGCGGGACTTAAAGACAGCTTCACGCTGAAGGGCAAGTTCGTGCGGCGCTTCGTGAGCTTTCTTTTGGCCATCTATCTCATGGTCGTCATCAACGTCGTGTGCGCGTTCTGCACGCTGGGGAGCCTGCTCCTCATCTCGCTGCCTGCAAGCAGCTTATATCTTCTCTGGCTGCAGCTCGTCCTCTATTACCACGAGAACGGAAGAAAGTACTATCTCCACGCCCGCAAGGTGGTGGGGGATGCCGAGGACATGCCCGTCGAGAGCGAGATCGACCTCGACCTTGAGAGCTGATTTGAGAAACAACGGCGCGGGCATCCCGTGCCGAGAAGGAGTAGTGATATGAATTATCGGGAAAATTATCAGAAATGGCTGAACGACGCCCGCCTTTCCGAGGCGGACAGGCAGGAGCTTCTCTCCATCAAGGATGACGAGAAGGCCATCGAGTACCGCTTCGGCGGCGAGCTCGAGTTCGGCACGGCAGGCATGCGCGGCATCATCGGCTGCGGCATGAACATGATGAACGTCTACACCGTCATGCGCGCGACGCAGGGGCTTTCCATGTATATCAAGACGCTCTCTCAAGAGGACCAGGCGCGCGGCGTCGTCATCTCCTACGACACCCGCCGCAACAGCCGTCTGTTCGCCGAGAAGGCGGCCTCCGTGCTCGCGAAGAACGGCATCAAGGCGTACCTCTTCGACGACGTGCACCCCGTGCCCATGCTCTCGTATGCGGTGCGTTACTTAAAGACCATCGCGGGCATCATGATCACGGCGTCGCACAACCCCAAGGAATACAACGGCTATAAGGTCTACGGCGAGGACGGCGCGCAGATGTCCCCCGAGGCAACGGCCATCGTCGTCAAGTACATCGAGGAAATCAAGGACTACCTCTCCGTCACGGGGGGCGACAAGAGCCCGCTCATCGTCTCCGTGCCCAAGGCAGTGGACGACACCTACATTCAGGAGCTCACCAAGCTCACCCTCTCCAAGGAGGCCGTCGAGAAGTGCGGAAAGGACTTGAAGCTCGTCTATACGCCCGTCCACGGCAGCGGCTATGTGCCCGTCATGCGCATTTTGAAGACGCTGGGCATCAACGTCACCGTCGTCGAGGAGCAGACCGTCAAGGATACCGAGTTCTCCACCGTCAAGGTGCCCAACCCCGAGTTTAAGGAGACGCTCTCCATGGGCATCGACCTTGCGAATAAGATCAACGCGGACGTCGTGTTCGGCACCGACCCCGACTCCGACCGCCTCGGCGTCGCCGTCAAGAACGACAAGGGCGAGTTCATCGCGCTCTCGGGCAACCAGGTGGGTATCCTGCTTCTCGACTACATCCTCACCCGCCTCAAGGAGGAGAACGCGCTGCCCAAGAACGCGGCCGTCGTCAAGTCCTTCGTCTCGACGGGCATGGCAAAGGCCATCTGCGACGACTTCGGCGTTGCGATGTTCGAGACGCCCGTCGGCTTCAAGTTCATCGGCGAGAAGATCAAGCAGTGGGAGCAGGACGGTTCGCACACCTTCGTGTTCGGCTTCGAGGAGTCGTGCGGGTACCTCCGCGGCACCCACGCGCGCGACAAGGACGCCGTCGTCGCCTCCATGCTCTGCGCCGAGATGGTCTGCTACTACACCTACATCGGCAAGACGGTCTGGGGCAGGCTGCAGGAAATTTACGCAAAGTACGGCTTCGTGCTCGATAAGAACATCTCCATTCAGTACTCCGGCCTCAACGCCATGAAGGAGATGAACGCCGTCGTCGACGCGCTCAAGACCGAGAAGGTGGAGCGCTTCGGCACCCTCGACGTGGAGGCGGTGCGCGACTATTCCGCATCCGTCCGCCGCGACAAGGAGGGCAACGAGTCGCACATCGACATTCCCAAGTGCAACTGCGTCTACTACGAGCTCAAGGGCGGCTCCTTCATCTGCGTGCGCCCTTCGGGCACCGAGCCCAAGCTCAAGATCTACTACTCCATCCGCGCCAAGGACGAGGCCGCGGCCGAGGCAGAGCTTGAAAAGTGCAAGGCTTCCGTGCAGGAGCTTTTAGACAGCGTCAAGAAGTAATTGAACGTGACATCGGGCGCCGCCCGCGGCAAATTTGCCGCGGGCGGCGCTTTTCTTCCCCAAAAGTTCTTCGATACTTTTTGGGAGCCCTGTTTTTTTCTTCCCCAAAAGTTCTTCGATACTTTTTGGGAGCCTTTTTTTTGGGGGCTCTGCCGCGCAAAATCGCACGGTGGGCACCCAATTTATTTTAGACAAAGCTAAAATGTTCTTCTTTTTCTTGACAAATTTGCGCAATTTGGATATCATTTGATATAATAAACGTATGCAGCGGGGCGGCGGGAACGCCCCTCGGGAAAAAGGGGATCGCACATGATCTATCTCAAGGACTTCAAGCAGGGGAAACTCTTATATGAGGCGCTCGATTCGGACATCCGCCTCGGCATCTTGGACGAGCTCTTGCAGAAGGGCGAGCTCAACCTCGCCCACTTTGCGAAAGTTTTCGGCGTCTCCAACGGCGCCATCACCGCGCACGTCAAAAAACTCTACGAGGCCGGCCTCATCGAGATCACGACCTCCTCGGGCAAGCGCGGCACGCAAAAAATTTGCCGCCTCGCCGCCGACAAGATCGTCATCGACTTCGTCAACAACGTGCAGGCGGAGGGCAGGGTGGAGAGCGCCCACATCGACATCGGCCACTACGTCAGCTACGACATTCACCCGACCTGCGGCATCGCGACGCCCGAGAAGATGATCGGCCGCTTCGACGACCCGACCTGCTTCTCCTATCCCGAGCGTATCAAGGCGGGCATCCTGTGGTTCGCGTGGGGGCACGTCGAGTACCTCATCCCCAACTACCTCACGCCCGAGAGCGAACTTCTGGAGCTGCAATTTTCCATGGAGCTTGCGAGCGAGGCCCCGGGCTACGCCGCCTACTACCCGAGCGACATCCACTTCGCCGTCAACGGGCACGAGCTCGGCTACTTCAAGAGCCGCGGCGAGTACAACGACCGCACGGGCAACTGCAACCCCGCGTGGTGGTGGGGCAACCTCGGCCAGTACGGCAAGAAGGTGCTCGTCGTCGTCAACCGCCACGGGAGCTACATCTGCGGGTTCAAGGTGTCCGATACGACCCTGCAGGACCTCGCCTTGAAGGCGGGCGATCAGATCCGCTTCCGCATCTTCGTTCCCGAGGACGCCGTCCACCGCGGGGGAGCCACCCTCTTCGGCCGCGGCTTCGGGGACTATGATGAGGGGATAGTTTGCAACTTTGTTACTAAGTAGTTCCGAGCAAAAATCTGCGGCGCAATACTTTGTCGGGCTTGCATCTCTTTGCTCTCACTTCGGGGGCCCCGGCTTTTCGTTAAATGATATTCCTTAACAGGTGAATATATGGACATTTCGGCATTATCTCAGCGGTTTCACATCAATGCGGAGCGCGTGCAGGACGGCAAATTCCCCGTCTTCTGCGATCGCGTCAAGGGGAAGCGCGTCTTGCTCGTCTCGGACGAGGTCACGAAGCGCTTCGCCCTTCCTCTCCTTACTTCTTTGCAGGAGTGCGGCGTCAATGCCTCGCTCTTCACCCTTCCCGAGGAGGAGCCCGTCGCGGACGAGGCGACCGTCGCCCGCGTCATGGAGGCGGGAAAGGACTATGACTATCTCCTCGCCGTCGGTTCGGGCACGCTCAACGATCTGTGCAAGCGCTCGGGCTTTCTCCTTCACAAGGAGAGCGGCGTGTATGCGACCGCTCCTTCGATGGACGGCTACACCTCGGGCGTCACGCCCCTCATCGAGAAGGGGTTCAAGATCACGCGCGACGCGCAGACGGCCTCCGACGTTTTGATGGATTTCTCCGTGCTCAAAGCGGCGCCCAGCATCATGATCGGCGCGGGCGTGGGGGACATTCTCGCCAAGTACTGCTGCCTCACCGACTGGCGCATTTCGCGCGACCTCAAGGGTGAAAAGTACAACGAGGAGGCGGCGTCGCTCATGTATAACGCCGTGCGCGCCTGTGACGAGAGCCTTCCCGCCCTCTTTACGGGCAAGGATGAGGGCGTCGAAAAGCTCATGGAGGCGCTCCTCATCTCGGGCTATGCGATGGTCATTGCAGGGAGTTCCCGCCCCGCCTCGGGCGCGGAGCACCACATGAGCCACTTCCTCGAGATGGACTTTTTGAAGCGCGGCAAGCGCATTCCGCTCCATGGCATCAAGGTGGGGCTGGGTACCGCCGTCTCGCTCTATCTCTATCATACGTTGGAAAGACGCCGCGATTTCAAGGGCAAGGAAATTGTCTTGAAAGAGGCCGAGGGGCTGCCCGAGAGCGAGTTCGTCCTCTCGACGCTCAAAAGGCTCGGCTGCCCCACGCGGTTCTCCGAGCTCGACGTCTCGCCCGAGACGGTGCGCACCATGTTCTTTGAAGCCTACAAGATCCGCGACCGCTTCACCATCCTCACCCTCTACAACGAGGAAGGGCTGATGAAGGACACTGCGGACGAGCTCATGGAGAAGTTCTACTGATGCAGGCGGGCATCTCGACGGCGACGCTCTTCCTGCGCCGCAACAACGAGGACGCGCTCGCCCTCTTCAGGGAGTGGGGCGTGCCCGTCGCGGAAGTCTTTTTGACGTCCTTCTCGGAGTACGACCCCGCCTTCGCGCAGCTGTGCGCCGAGCGCAAGGGGGAGGTGAAGGTGCATTCCGTGCACGTCCTCAACACGCAATTCGAGCCGCAGCTCTACGCCGCCCACCCGCGCGTCTTGGCGGACGCATTCGGTCTCCTTCGCCGCACGATGGAGAGCGCCCGCGTCTTGGGAGCGGGGCACTACACCTTTCACGGCGTCGCGAGGCTCAAGCGCACCTTCCGCGAAAATCTGCCCAAATCGGGCGAGCAGACGAAGGGCATCGCCGAGGTGTGCGAAAGCTACGGCGTGCAGCTGTGCTACGAGAACGTCGAGTGGGCGCTCTACAACCGCCCGGGCGTGTTTTCCGTTCTCAAAGAGCATTGCCCTTCGCTCGGCGGCGTGCTCGATTTGAAACAGGCGCGCATCACGGGGTTCGACTATTTCGATTACTTAAAGGAGATGGGCGAAAGTCTCACGCACGTCCATGTGAGCGACATCACGGCGGAGGGCAAGATGTGCCTTCCGGGGAAGGGCGTCTTCGACTTCCCGCTGCTCCTTCGAAGGCTCCGCGACGTCGGCTTTTCGGGCCCGCTCCTCATCGAGAACTATTCGGGCGACTACGGGGACGAGGACGAACTTCGCGCCTCCTTCGAGTGGCTTGCAGGCCTTACGGAACACAGCAAATAGGGGGAAATTTATGCTGCAAATAAGGGACCTTACCAAACGCTACACGACCAAGGGGGAGACCGTCGAGGCGCTCGACCACGTCTCTTTGGACTTTCCCGAGACGGGCATGGTGTTCCTGCTCGGCAAGTCGGGGAGCGGCAAATCGACGCTCCTGAACCTTGCGGGCGGGCTCGATTCGCCCGACGAAGGGGAGATCATCGTCAAGGGCAAGTCCTCCAAGGACTTCACCCCGAGCGACTTCGACTCCTACCGCAACACCTACGTCGGCTTCATCTTTCAGGAGTACAACATCTTAAACGAGCTGACGGTGGGGGAGAACGTCGCGCTCGCCCTGCAGCTGCAGGGAAAGCCCAAGGACAGGGCCCGTATTTCCGAGCTCCTCTCCATGGTGGACCTTCAGGGCTATGCCGACCGCAAGCCCAACACCCTCTCGGGCGGGCAGAAGCAGCGCGTCGCCATCGCTCGGGCGCTCGTCAAGGAGCCCGAGATCATCATGGCGGACGAGCCCACGGGCGCACTCGACTCGCAGACGGGCGCGCAGGTCTTCGACACCTTAAAGAAGCTCTCCAAGGAGAAACTCGTCGTGGTCGTCTCGCATGACAGGGACTTTGCCGAGACGTACGCCGACCGCATCATCGAACTTCGCGACGGCAAGGTGGTCTCCGACGTCACCCGTTCGGGCGAAGGGGGAGAGGTGAAGAACGTCGTCGAAGCGGGGCCCAAGAAGCTCACCGTTGTGAGCGGCGCCGCCCTCACGGAGGAGGACGAGACGCGCATTCTGCAGTTCCTCCGCGCCAACAAGGGGAGCGTGGTACTCTCCGCCGAGAAGGAGGACCAGCCCGCCGCGGCGGCGCAGAGCACGGGCACCTTCGCTCCCTCCGACACGACGCCCGCTCCCCGCGAGGAGAACACGGCGTCCTTCATTCCCTCGCACTTCCCCGCGCGCTATGCCTTCAAGATGGGCGCGGCGAGTCTGAAGTTCAAGCCCTTCCGCCTCGTCGTGACCGTCCTGCTCGCGGCCATCGCGTTCATCGTGTTCGGCGTGTTCTCGACGATGATCACCTACTCGCCCGCCGACATGGGCGTCACGGGGCTCGTGGGTTCCTCCTACGGCGCCGCGGTGCTCCAGAAGAAGCTCATCATGCACGGCGTGGACAGCAACGGGCAGGAGTACACCCGCCGTCTCCCCGTGTCGGGCTCCGCGAATTTCGTCGAGGAGGAAGTCTCCGCCATCCGCGAGGACACCGGCCTCAACTTCATTCCCGTCTACGACTTCGCCTCCACGTCGCTGAGTATTCGCCCCTCCTTCGCGCTCGAGAGCAGCAGTGTCTATACGGAGAGCGCCTTCTACGAGGAGGTCGACGGCTTCACGGGCTTTGCCGAGGTCTCGTATATCCTCGACGACCCCGACTACACCCTCGTCGCGGGGAGCTATCCCGAGGAGGTCAACGAGGGCATCGTCTCGAAGACCGTCGCGGACGCCTTCCTGCAGTTCGGCTACCGCCTGACGAGCGACGCCGACCCCGAGGCCATCAACTCCTACGAGGACCTCATCGGCAAGAGCATCCGCGTCAACGTGGGCATCACGAGCACCGTCTATGTGACGGTGACGGGCGTGTTCGACGCGGGCGAGGACTTCTCCGCCTTCGACGCGCTCAAGACGGGCGAGGGCGTCTCGACGAGCGAGATGGAGGAGCTCGCCGAGAGCTTTTCCGACGTCTTTTATAACTCCATGGCCTCCGTCTGCTTTGTCACGGACGGCTTCTACGAGGGCAACACCTATTTCGACACCGCCCAGCGCGAGTACCGCTCGCTGCTCCTGCTCGTCGAGCAGAACGGCGGCACGACGTCCTACACCGAGGAGTCCGCGTCAAACCGCCGCTATCAGCGGCTCATGGTGTCGCTCTCCTCCGACCGCGAGGGCATCGCGGAGACGCTTTTCACCTACTACGGGAGAGAGGAGGCGGAGCTCGATCTGAGCTATGCGCTTCCCTACGAGTTCCTCGGCGACATCGACGACGGGCAGGAAGTCTATACGCTCATCTTCCCCGTCATCGGGGCGGCGGCGGGCGTTCTGGCCGTCTTTGCGGCGCTGCTTCTCTTCAGTTTCATCTCGCAGAGCATCAACAATAAGAAGAAGGAGATCGGCATTCTCCGCGCCGTGGGCGCACGGGGCATCGACGTGTTTAAGATCTTCATCGTCGAGGGCATCGCCGTGACGCTCATCTGCCTCGTCCTCGGCATCTTGGGGAGCCTTGCGGCCTGCGCGCTCACCAACGGCATTCTCATCTCGGAAGGCATCCTCGCCTACGACTTCTTCCTCTTCACCTGGAAGAACGCGCTCATCCTCTTCGGCATCGCCGCCGTCACGGCCGTCGTCGCAACGGGCATCCCCGTCGCGGTGTTCTCGAGGAAGAAGCCCGTCGAGACCATTCGCTCCGTCTAAAAAAGGACGCAAAAACTGTTTTCTCGCGCCCGAAAGCATTTGACAAGGCAAAAAAAGTCTGCTATAATGGGCAGGCAACTTGAAAGAGGGCAAATAAGTGCTGCGGCGAAGGAGGGTTGAATAGGATGTCTACCATCAGAGTCGGCGAAAACGAGAATCTCGAAAACGCGCTGCGCCGTTTCAAGAGAAAGTGCTCCCGCGACGGCATCATCGGGGATCTCCGCAAGAAGGAGTTCTACGAAAAGCCTTCCGTGAAGAAGAGAAAGAAGGCGGAAGCAGCCAGAAAGAGAAGCAGAAACTAAAGATGAAAACCGTAACGATGCGTTACGGTTTTTTTCTTGCGAAAAATGTCGAAACAAAGCGAATAATGGGGTAAAAAGGCATGGAGCGGACGTTGAAATCGCTTGCAAAAGAGGCCAAGGCGCGCATGAAGAAGGGGTTTTGGAGACAGTGCGAGGAGGAACTCGACGCACACCTCAAGGATGCGCGCGAGCAGGGGATCAGCGAAAGCAGGATGGAGCAGTATTTCAAGGGCAAAGTCACGGGCCGCATCAAGGGGGAGGCGCCCGACGAATTCTATCTCAAAGTCAAAAAACTGCTCTTGGAGGAAGGGGAGGTCTCCGACGCCATCGGACGGCTCACCGATAAGGAGTACTACGATACCCTCTCGTATGAGGAAAAGCAGCGCTATACCTTGGAGCTTTCGGGGAAGTACTTAAAGGCTTTGGAGCGGTTCAAGCGGGAGGAGCAGTTCGAGCGCAGAAAGCCGCAGGGCTGAACACGGCCGGCGGAAAGCGCGGCGGACAGGCCGTTCGGCGCGGGGCAAATGCTTGTCGAATTTCGGCGGATATGGTATAATGTTTTTCATGAACGATATGAAGCTCAATGAAGAACAGCGGCTGCCCGTCGAGACGACGGAGGGGGCCGTGCTCGTGCTCGCGGGCGCGGGCAGCGGCAAGACGCGCGTTTTGACGGCGCGCATCGCCCACCTCGTGGAGGATCTCGGCGTCCCGCCCGAGAATATCCTCGCCATCACCTTTACCAACAAGGCCGCAAACGAGATGAAGGAGCGGCTCTCCCTCATCGCCGATACCCGCCGCATGTGGGTGAGTACCATCCACTCCATGTGCGTGCGCATCTTAAGGATGTATGCGGACAAGCGCGGCCTCACACAGAACTTTTCCATCTATTCCGAGCAGGAGCGCACCGCCGTCATCAAACAGGCGTTCAAGGAATGCGGCTTCGACGAGGACGACCTCTTGAAGAGCATCAAGTGGCACATCTCCAACGCCAAGATGCTCGGCCTTTCCCCGCGCGAATATGCCGTAAAATATCGAACCGAGCGCAACGTCGAGGAAGCGGTGAAGGTCTACGAGAAGTACGATGCGCACTTAAAGCAGAACAACGCGCTCGATTTCGATGACCTCCTCACTGAGGCGCGCGACCTGCTCGCCTCCGACAAAGAGGCGCGGGAGTATCTCGCGGGCAAGTTCCGCTATATCCACGTCGACGAGTTTCAGGACACCAACGCCGTGCAGTTCGACATCGTGAAATTGCTTGCGAGCGTGCACGGCAACCTCTTTGTGGTGGGCGACGACGACCAGTCCATCTACGGCTGGCGCGGGGCGCAGATCGAGAACATTCTCCACTTCGAGCGCACCTATCCCAACGCCAAGACCTTCAAACTGCAGCAGAACTACCGCTCCACGAAGGCCATTCTGGCGCTTGCGAATGCGTCCATTTCTCACAACCTCAACCGCAAGGGCAAGCAGCTGTGGACTGAGAACGAGGCGGGCGAGAAGCCCGTGTGGTATGAGGCGGACGAGGAGGCGGGTGAGGCGCTCTATGCGGCGCGGCTCATTTCCGAACTGCGCCGTCAGGGCTACAAGCTCTCCGACTTCGCCGTGCTCATGCGCATCAACGCCCTCACGCGCTCCTTCGAGCAGGAATTTACCAAGTACGGCATCGCCTACAAGGTGTTCGGCGGCTTCCGCTTCTATGAGCGCAAGGAGATCAAGGACGTCCTTGCCTACCTTCGCCTCATCTCCAACCCGTTCGACAGCGAGGCCGTCTCGCGCATCATCAACGTGCCGAGAAGGGGCATCGGCGAGAAGACGATGGAGACCCTCCGCGCCTATGCGGACAGGGAGGAGCTCTCCCTCTACGACGCCGTCCTCGACTGCGACCTTCTTCCCCTCACCGAGGGCGTCAAGAAGAAGCTGCGCGACTTCGGCAAGTATATCAAGGAGCTCGTGATAGAGGCGCAGGAGGCGCCCGTCAACGAGCTCGTGACGACGCTCATGGAGACCTCGGGCATGCGGGAGATGTATCTCGACGGCACGGACGAGGGCGCGGCAAAACTCGCGAACTTGGACGAGTTCATGAACTCCGTCGACGAGTTCGTGCGCATGAACCCCGAGGCGACGCTTTCCGACTATCTCCAGCAGATCACGCTGTATTCGGACACCGACGAGATGGACGAGAGCGACTATGTGACCATCGCGACCATTCACGCCGTCAAGGGCCTCGAGTTCCGCTGCGTCTTTTTGTGCGGGCTCGAGGAGAACATCATGCCCACCTCGCGCGCGCAGGATTCCCCCGAGGCGCTCGAGGAGGAGCGGCGGCTCATGTACGTCGCCATCACGCGGGCGAGGGAACGGCTCTGGCTCACGCGCAGCCGCTC
Organism: uncultured Clostridia bacterium; assembly: GCA_944367045.1. Classification (GTDB taxonomy): domain Bacteria; phylum Bacillota; class Clostridia; order Christensenellales; family Borkfalkiaceae; genus Gallimonas. The sequence goes on from CALVWI010000001.1 coordinate 102,617, forward strand.
GCGCTACCTCTACGGAAGGCGGGAGCAGACCGTGCGCTCGGAATTTGTCGACGAGCTCAAGGACGAGCTGGGCATCGAGGACACGAAAGCCCGCTACGGCGGCGACTTCGGCGACGAGGACGGCGGCGGCTATGGCTACGGCTACAGTGCGCGGCGCTCCTACGGCGGGTACGGCGGCTACGGGAGCGGGTATCAAAGTTCCGCCCCGAGAAGGGTAGGGAGGGCCTCCGACGACGAGGGGTTCCGCACTTACGGGAGCGGCAAGGCCGTCTCAAAGAGCGTGCCCGCGAGGAGCGAGAAGAAGGCGCCCGTTCGCTTCGGCAACGTGGGCGTCACATCTTCGACGGCTTCGCAGACCGCGCAGAAGGCGGCGGGGAAGGACCTCTCGGGCTACAAGGAGGGCGTCAAGGTGCGCCACCCCCGCTTCGGCGAGGGCGTCGTCACGGGCGTGAGGGGAGCGGGCAGCAACGTCATCGTCACCGTCCGTTTCGATACGGCGGGAAACAAGGACCTCGCCGCGGCGCTCGCGCCCTTGGAGATCGTCGGATAGGAGAAGAGTATGAACGAACGCATGAAGGAGCTCGTCGGCATCCTCAACCGATGGGCGTATGAATACTACGTCTTGGACGCGCCCACCGTCTCCGACCGCGAGTACGACAAGCTCTACGATGAACTTCGCGAACTCGAGCGGGAGACGGGCGTCGTATTGCCCGATTCGCCCACCCGCCGCGTGGGGGGCGAGCCCGTCAAGGGCTTCGAGCGGCACAAGCACATCGCGCGGCTGTATAGCCTCGACAAGGCGGTGACGGAGGACGAACTTGCGGCCTTCTTCACGCGCGTCGAAAAGGCGGCGGACATCAAGCCCACTTACACCGTCGAATACAAGTTCGACGGCCTCACGATGTGTTTGACGTACGAGAACGGCGTCTTTGTGCGCGCCGCAACGCGCGGCAACGGCGTCGAAGGGGAGGACGTCACCGCGCAGGCGCTCACCCTGCACAGCTTTCCCTTGAGGATTTCCTACGAGGGAACCCTCGAGGTGCGCGGCGAGGCCATCATCCGCCTCTCTGTTCTCGAAAAATATAACCGCGAGCACCCCGACGCGGAGCTCAAGAACGCGCGCAATGCGGCGGCGGGGGCCATCCGCAACCTCGACCCCAAGCAGACGGCGCTCCGTCACCCCGAGATCGTCTTCTACGACGTCAACTACCGCTCGGACGGCATGCCCGCCTCGCAGGAGGAGGCCGTCGCCTTTCTGAAGAGGGAGGGCTTCCTCACCTATCCCTTCTTCAAGGTGTGCAAGAGCTACGACGAAGTGCAGGCCGCCATCGACGAGATCGAAGTGGAGCGCAAGCGCATCGACGTTCTCACGGACGGCGCCGTCGTCAAGGTCAACGAACAGCGCGTGCGCGACGAGCTCGGCTATACCGACAAGTTCCCGCGCTGGGCCATCGCCTATAAATTCGAGGCGGAGGAGGCCGAGACGACCGTTTTGAACGTTTTATGGCAGGTGGGGCGGACGGGCAAGCTCACCCCCCTCGCCGAGGTGGAGCCCGTCGATCTCGCCGGTGCGACCGTGCGCCGCGCGACGCTCAACAACTACGGCGACCTCATGCGCAAGGACGTGAAGGTGCACTCCCGCGTGCTCATTCGCCGCTCCAACGAGGTCATTCCCGAGATCTTGGGCGCGGTCTCCCACACCGAGGGAAGCGTGCCCGTCGAAAAGCCCGCCGTCTGCCCCTACTGCGGCAGCCCCGTGCGCGAGGTGGGCGCCAACCTCTTCTGCTCCAACGAGAGCTGCCCGCCCCGCGTCGTGCAGAAGCTCTCGCACTTCTGCTCCAAGAACGCGATGGACGTCGAGGGGCTCTCCGAGCAGACGCTGCAGCTGCTCTTTGAAAAGCGAAACGTCAGGAATTTCTCCGACCTCTACGCCCTCACGAAGGAGAGCTTTGAAGGGTTAGAGGGCTTCCGCGAGAAGAAGATCGGAAACCTTCTCTCTGCCATCGAGAAGAGCAAGCACATTCCGCTCGACCGCTTTCTGTACGCTCTCGGCATCGACGGCATCGGGCGCGTCGCCGCGCGCGATCTTGCCGCCTACGGCTCGGTGGAGGAAGTCGCCGCCCGCACCAAGGAGGAGCTGCTCCAACTCGAAAACGTGGGCGAGGTGACGGCGAACGCCATCGTGAGCTACTTCCAAAATGAGGAGAACAGGGCGGAACTTGCGCGGCTCAAGGCGGCGGGCGTCACGCCCTACGTCGAACGGCGCGTCACCGAGGGCGCGTTCGCGGGCGAGAGCGTGGTCCTCACAGGCACGCTCTCCTCGATGGGGCGGAGCGAGGCGCAGAAGCGCATCGAGGCCCTCGGCGGGACGTGTCAATCGAGCGTCACTTCGAAGACGACGCTCGTCATTGCGGGCGAGAAGGCGGGCAGCAAGCTCGACAAAGCCAAGAAGCTCAACATTCCCGTCATTTCGGAAGAGGAGTTCTTAAAGAGGCTGGGCTGAGCGCACGGTGCGCGTATTCAGCGCCGCTTTATTGAAACATGGCCGCCCCCGCCGCGCATTCCCGCGCGGCGGGGGCGTTTTTCCCTAAATTCCGCATTCTCTTGCCTAAAAGCACTTGAAAAACGGCGCTGAATGTGGTATAATGAGCTATCACAGAAAATCGGCGCATTGTCGCCGCGGAGGCAGGGTAAGAGATGTACAGCATGACAGGCTTCGGCAAGGGAGAATACCGCGAAGGAGGCCTCACCGTCACCGTCGAGTTGAAGTCGGTCAACAATCGCTTTTTGGATCTCGCCGTCAAGTGCCCGCACGCGCTCAGCGCCTATGAGGAGGACGTGCGCGCGCTTCTTCGCTCCCGCTTCGCCCGCGGCCGCATCGACGTGTTCGTGTCGCTTTCCGACCTTCGTGAGAAGCCCAAGACGCCCCGCGTCGACGTCGCCCTCGCGGAAGGGTACTTGAAGGCCGCCAACGAGCTCTGGGAGCGGACGGGTGCGACGAACGACGTCACCGTCTCCTATCTCCTGCGCCTTCCCGACGTCGTCAGATTCGAGGAGGAAGAGGGGGAGGACAATGCCTTGAAGCCCGCGCTCCTTTCAGCCGCCGAGAAGGCTGCGGACGCGCTCGAGAAGATGCGCTTTGCCGAGGGCGAACGCCTCAAAGCCGACGTGCTCGCGCGGGGGAAGGAGATCGCTTCTCTCCGCGATCAGATGGAGCTGCGCGCCCCGCTCGTCGCCAAGGAGTACCGCGAAAAGCTCACCGAGCGCATTCAGGAGTATCTCGACGGAAAGGCGGACGAGACGCGCATTCTGACGGAGGCAGCCGTCTTTGCCGACAAGTGCAGCATCGACGAGGAACTCACGCGCTTGAAGTCCCACATCGCGGAGCTTAATTGCATTGCAGAGGAGCGGACGGTGGGCAGGAAGCTCGACTTCCTCATTCAGGAATTCAACCGCGAGTGCAACACCGTGTGCAGCAAGAGCAACGACTCGGAACTCACCGCGCTCGCGCTCAAGATGAAGAACGAGATCGAAAAGGTGCGCGAGCAGATCCAGAATCTCGAATAACAGGACTATGAAGCACAGGCTGTATATCATTTCCGGCCCCTCGGGGGTCGGCAAGGGGACGCTCGTCAAGCTCCTTTTAAAAGAGGACGAAAGTTTGGCGCTCTCCGTCTCGTGTACGACGAGAAAGCCCCGCGAGGGCGAAAAGGACGGCGTCGACTACTTCTTCCTCACGAAGGAGGAGTTCTTAAAGCGCGTCGAAGAGGACGGCTTTTTGGAGTACGACGAGCACTTCGGCAACTACTACGGCACGCCCAAGAGTTTCGTGCGCGAGCAGATGAAAGAAAAATCGGTCATCCTGGAGATCGACGTCGTGGGCGCGCTCAACGTGAGGAACCGCTGCGGGGAGGAATTTTCCCCCGTGCTCATCCTCGTCATTCCGCCCGATGAGGAGACGCTTGTAAAGCGCCTCGAGGGAAGGGCCTCGGAGGATGAAAACGCCCTGCGCGAGCGGCTTGCCCGCGCGAAATATGAGCTCTCGCTCAAGGATAAATACGATTATGTCGTCGTCAACGACGATCTCGGGGCGACCGTCAAGCGCCTCCACGAGATCATCCTGGCGGAAAATGCGAAATAATAAAGGAGACGGACTATGATCAATGAACCTTCGGTAGATGCACTCGTCAGAAAACTCGGCACGGAGGACAACCCCGTCAGCCGCTATGAACTTTGCGTGGTCGTCGCAAAGCGCACGCGCCAGATCATCGAGCAGATGCAGGCGACGGGCGTCACGGAACTTCCCGGCAAGCAGAAGGAGATCGTCCTCGCCTGCCAGGAGATCATGAACGGCAAAGTACACATCTCGAGGGACTAAGCTCCCTCCAACGCCCCGTCATAAACGGGGCAATTTACTATTTGGGAAAGAGGAAGGGCGCATGATCGCAGAGGTGATCGTAGACATCGCACACAGCGAGGTGGACAGGATATTCGATTACGTCTGCGACGAGGGCGTCTTGCCCGGCATGCGCGTCACCGTGCCCTTCGGAAGGAGCGTTACGACGGGCTTTGTCATGCGGGTGAAGGAAGAAAGTTCCCTTCCGCCCGAGAAGCTCAAAAAGGTCTACCGCGTCCTCGACGACGTGCCCGCTTTGAATTCCGAGTGCCTCGCCCTTGCCGACAAGCTCACCCGCCGCTACCGCTGCCCCAAGGCGCTCGTTTTAAGGCTCTTTCTCCCCGCAGAGATGCGCACGGGGAAGGTCTCCGAGCGCTACAAGACGGTCGTCTCGTTTACGGGCGACATCGACTTCATTCCCCCGCGGGCAAGAAGGCAGAGGGAGCTCGCCGCGTTTCTTCTCGAGAACGGCGAGGCGGACTCGGGCCCCCTTCGCGAGGCGTTCGGGGGCGCCGTCAAGGCGCTCGAAGAGCGGGGAATGCTGCACCTCGAGCGGCGGCGCGTCTTCCGCGATCCTTACGAAAATTTGCAAAAGAGCGCGCCCGTCCGTCCGCTCACGCCCGCCCAAGAAGGGGCGGTCGAGACCATCGAACACACTTCCAAGACGGTGACGCTCATTCACGGCGTGACGGGGAGCGGCAAGACGGAGATCTACCTCACCCTCATCGCCCATGCCCTCGAAGAAGGCAGAAGCGCCATCTTTTTGGTGCCCGAAATTTCCCTGACGCCGCAGATGTTCTCGCAGCTCAGAGCGCGGTTCGGCGCAAATTGCGCCATTCTGCACAGCGGCCTCTCGGCGGGGGAACGCTTCGACGAGTGGGAGCGGCTGCGCTCGGGCGACGCCAAGATCGCCATCGGCGCGCGTTCGGCGGTGTTTGCGCCGCTTGAAAACATCGGCGTCATCGTCATCGACGAGGAGCACGACGGCAGCTACAGCTCGGAGAGCACGCCCCGCTACAACACCTTCGATGTCGCCCTCCTCCGCGCCAAGCACAACGGGTGCAAGCTGGTTTTAGGCAGCGCGACGCCCTCCATTGAGACCTACCGCCGCGCCAAGGAGGGGGAGTTCGAACTCATCACCCTCCCGGAGCGCATCAACCGCCGCCCCATGCCCGAGGTGCAGCTCGTCGATATGCGGCGGGAAGTGAAACGGGGAAATCCCTCGCCCTTCTCGGCGGTACTGAAAGAAAAGCTCGAGGCTTGTCTTGCACGGGGCGATCAGGCCATTCTGTTTTTGAACCGCAGGGGGTATTCGCAGACGGTCATCTGCCGCGACTGCGGATACGTCGCCAAGTGCGAGCACTGCGACGTCTCCCTCACCTATCACAGCGAGGAAAACTGCCTCAAGTGCCACTACTGCGGCACCAAGTACCATATGCTCTCCGCCTGTCCGCAGTGCGGGAGCGTACACATCAACTACGTCGGCACGGGCACCCAGCGCGTGGAGCGCGAACTCAAAAAACTCTACCCTTCGGCGCGCATCCTCCGCATGGACAACGACACGACGAGCGGAAAGGAGGGGCACCTCAAGATCTTGCAGCGCTTCACGGCGCGCGAGGCGGACATCCTCGTCGGCACGCAGATGGTCGCCAAGGGGCACGACTTCCCGTTCGTGACGCTCGTGGGCATCCTCGATGCGGACATGAGCCTGCACTTTCCCGATTACCGCAGCGGCGAGCGCACCTTTCAGCTCGTCACGCAGGTCGCGGGCAGGAGCGGAAGAGCCGAGAACCGCGGCGAGGTCGTTCTGCAGACGTACGACCCCGACAACTACATTCTGCGCTATGCGGCGTCCTACGATTACGAGGGCTTCTACGCTCACGAGATCGGTATGCGGCAGGCCATGGCATTCCCGCCCTTTGCGCGCATCGTGCGCGTGATGGTGACGTCGGAGGACGACAAGCTCGCCCTCGCGGCCTTAAAACAAGTGTACACCGCCTTGCAGCGCGTGTATGCCGAGGAAGCGGAGAAGTTCCTCTTCTTCAACAAGATGCACGCGCCCGTCAAGCGCATCCAGAATAAATTCCGCTATCAGGTGCTCATGCGCCTTACGGACGGAGAACCGCTTCCCCGCATCTACGACATCGCGGCGGAGGCAAACAGCAAAGACGTCTTAGTCTATGTCGAGGAAAACCCCGGCAATTTGAGTTAAGGAGGAGACTATGATCCGCAAGATCGTTCAGATCGGAGACAAGGTGCTGCGCGAAAAGTGCAAGCCCGTGGAAAAGTTCGACGAGGAGCTTTTTACCCTTCTCGACGATATGAAGGAGACCTTAAAGGACGCCAAGGGCGCGGGCCTTGCCGCTCCCCAGGTGGGCGTTCCCGTCCGCGCCGTCGTCGTCGACGTCGAGGAGGGCTTCTTTGAATTTATCAACCCCGTGTTCGTGTGGCAGAAGGGGGAGCAGACGGGCCCCGAGGGGTGCCTCTCCGTCCGCGGCAAGGAGGGCATCGTCACCCGCCCCTCCAAGGTGAAGATCGTCTATCGCGACCGCGAGGGCAACCGCTGCTCCATCGTCGCGCACGACTTCTTCGCCCGCGCCGTCTGCCACGAACTCGATCATTTGGACGGCATCATCTACACCGATAAGGCCGCCCGCGTCTACGATGAGGAGGACTGATGAAACTGCTCTTTGCGGGGACGCCCGCCTTTGCGGTGGAGCCCCTTGAAAAACTGCACTCCGCGTTCGGCGTCTCCGCCGTTTTGACGCAGCCCGACCGTCCGCAGGGGAGAAAGGGCGTCCTGACGCCCCCTCCCGTCAAGAAGGCGGCGCTCGAGCTCGGCATCCCCGTGCTCCAGCCCGAGAGCCTGAAGCGCGATCCCTCCGTCCTCTTTCAGGCGGGCGGGGCGCTGCTCGTCACCTGCGCCTACGGGCAGATCCTGACGCAGGAAGTGCTCGATCTCTACCCCTTGGGCGTGTGGAACGTCCACGCGAGCCTGCTGCCCGCCTACCGCGGTGCGGCGCCCATTCCGCGCGTCATCATGGACGGCTGCCGCGAAACGGGCATCACCATCATGAAGACCAACATCGGCCTCGACACGGGGGACATCTTCCTTCAGGAAAAGTGCCCCATCTACGACGAGGACACGGCGGAGACGCTCTCCTCCCGCCTCTCTTCCTTGGGCGCGGAGCTCATCGTCAAGGCCGTGAGACGCATTTTAGAGCACGACGCCACCCTCACCCCGCAGGGGGAGGGCGGCTTCACCTGCAAGAAGGTCGCACGTACGCAAGTCGACTTTTCCAAGAGCGCGCGCGAGGTGTCCTGCCTCATTCGCGGCCTCTCGCCCGACCCGCTCGCCTACGGCGTCTGCCACGGGCACACGCTCAACTTCTACTTCGCCGCCGAGGAGCAGTCGGAAAGCGACGCACCCTTCGGCACCGTGCTGTCGGCGTCCCCCAAGGGCGGGCTCGTCATCAAGTGCGGGGAGGGGGCGGTGCGCGTCGTCGAGGTGCAGCCCTCGGGCGGCAAGCGCATGTCCGTGCGCGACTTCCTCAACGGCAATAAACTCAAAGAGGGCATGCGCTTTGACCAACCCGTTCTATGATCCCTACCGCGTCCTTCTGAAGGTGTACGGCGAGGGGGCGCGCCTCAAGCTCGCCCTTGCAAATACCGACCTCGAAGAGCTCAACCGCGCCCGCACCGTCAAGACGGTGTACGGCGTTCTCGAGCACGATGCGTATCTTTCCCGCTGCATTGCGGCGTTCGCCGAGAAGACGCCCAAACAGAGCGTGCGCGTGCTTCTCAAAATTGCATTATACAACCTCATCTATCTCGAAAAGCCGCGCTATTACGTCGCCGATACCGCCGTGGAGCTTACAAAGAAGCTGGGAAAAGGCGGAATGGCGGGCTTCGTCAACGCTTTCTTGAGGAAGTTCGACGAAGGCAAGGTCACCCTTCCCGAGGGCGCGGAGGGGCTTGCAATTCGCTCCAACTATCCGCTGTTTGCAGTCGAATGTATCTTGAAAGAGTACGGCGGCCGCGCGGAAAATATTTTATTCGCCAAGAGCCACGGCGTGACCGTCCGCTTCGAGCGCGGCGAGGAAACTTACCTCACCCGCCCGCACGAGGAGACGCCGTTCCCGCATATGTTCATCTTCCCGCACTTCGTCCGCGACGAGGGGTTTGACCGCGGAGACTACACCTTTCAGTCGGTGGGGTCTGCCGCCATCTGTTCCGTCGTGGAGCCGTGCGAGAATTTGCTCGACGCCTGCGCCGCACCGGGCGGCAAGAGCGTGCTGCTCGCGAAAAAATGTAAACAGGTGACAGCCTGCGAGCTGCACCCGCACCGCACCGCGCTCATCGAGAGCTACATCTCCCGCATGGGAGTTACCAACGTCCATGCCGAGACGGGCGACTCGACCCTCTTCCGTCCCGATTGGGAGGGAAAATTCGAGGGCGTTCTGTGCGATGTGCCATGCTCGGGTCTCGGAACGCTCGCAGAGAACCCCGATCTCGCCCTCAATAAAAAGGAAGAGGACCTCAAGGGCCTCAACGAGACGCAGGCGGCCATTCTTTCCAACTGCTCCCGCTATGTCGCCGAGGGAGGCCATCTCTACTATTCGACATGTTCGCTTTTGCAGGAGGAGAACGACGATATCGTCGCCGCCTTCTTGAAGGCGCACCCCGACTTTGAAGTGTGTGAGGCGGATTGCTCGCTCGACCATGTGAGAACGCAGTTCGGGCTGCAATTTCTGCCCGATACCGCTTTCGGCGCGGGGTTCTACGTCGCAAAGCTCAGGAGAAAGGCATGAAGGACATCTTACAGGACTTATCCCTCCCCGAATTAGAGGTGCTCGTCCTATCTTTGGGCGAGAAGAAGTTCCGCGCCGTGCAGATCTTTCAGGGCCTCATGCAGGGGAAGAAGATCTCCGAACTTCCCGTATCCGCCACACTTCGCGCGCAGCTTCTCGAAAAATACGAGGACGAACCCGTGCGTATTCAGGAGGTGTTCACCTCTGCGGACGGCACCAAGAAGTACCTCTTCGCGCTGGCGGACGGCAACCTCATCGAGAGCGTCCTCATGAAGTACAAGTACGGCGCGACGCAGTGCGTCTCCACGCAGGTGGGCTGCCGCATGGGCTGCAAGTTCTGCGCCTCCACCCTGAACGGGCTTCTCCGCAACCTCACGGCGGGGGAAATTCTCTCCGAGATCCTCGTCGTCAACCGCTCGGAGGGGGGAACGCTCAAGGAGCGCGCCGTGCACAACGTCGTGCTCATGGGCAGCGGCGAACCCTTCGACAACTACGACAACGTCGTCAAATTTTTGCGCCTTCTCACGGCCGAGGGCGGCATCAACATCAGCGCGCGCAACGTGAGCCTTTCGACGTGCGGGCTTGTGCCCAAGATGCGCGCCTTTGCCGAGGAGGGTATTCCGCTCAACCTAACCGTGTCGCTTCACGCCTCGACGGACGAGGAGCGCGCCCGCACCATGCCCGTCGCCAACGCCTATAAAATTGCTGACATTCTGAAGGCGTGCGACTACTACTTCCAAAAGACGGGCAGACGCTACATCTTCGAGTACAGCCTCATCGGGGGCGAGAACAGCGACGAAAAGCACGCCCACGCTCTTGCGGCGCTTTTAAAGGGGCGGCCCTGTCACGTCAATCTCATTCGCCTCAACGAGGTCAAGGAGCGCACCTTAAAGACGGTGACCGAGAAGGACGCCTACCGCTTTTTGGGGTATCTCGAGAAGGACGGCATTTCCGCGACCCTCCGCCGCAGCATGGGCAACGACATCGGGGGGGCTTGCGGACAGCTGAGAGCGAGCTATTTAAAGGATAAGGAAAACGACGGCCGTTCGGCCGAAGAATAAAGGCGGCGAAAGCTGCGAAAAAATTGGGGGAAAGTTATGTTACAAGTCAAGGTTGCTCCGTCCATTTTGGCGGGGGATTTTGCCCGCATGGGCGAGACGGTCAAGACGCTTCAGGACTGCGGCGCGGACTACATCCACTGTGACGTGATGGACGGCAATTTCGTGCCCACCATCACCTTCGGCGATCAGATGATCCGCCATATCCGTCCCTACACCACGCTGCCGCTCGACTGTCATTTGATGGTCCTCAGACCCGAGACGCGGCTCGAGGGCTTCGCACGGGCGGGGGCGAACATGGTCACCGTCCACGTCGAGGAGTGCCGCGAGAACACGGTCCAGATGCTCCGCCTCATCAAGAACTACGGGATGCGCGCCTCCGCGGTCATCAACCCGAACACGCCCGTCGAGAGCATCTTCGACGCGGTGGGGGAGGCAGACATGCTGCTTCTCATGAGCGTGCACCCCGGCTGGGGCGGCCAGCGGTTTATTCCCGAGACGCTCGAGAAGATCGAACGCCTCCGCACCTTCTGCGTGTGCGCGGGAAAGCCCGAGCTCGACATCGAGGTGGACGGCGGCATCACCGAGGAGAACGTCAAGGACGTCATCTCCGCGGGCGCGAACGTCATCGTGGCGGGCAGCACGGTGTTCCGTTCGAGCGACATGAAGGCGACCATCGCCAAACTGAGGGGAGAATGAAAGCTGTCATCTTACTCAACGGAGAGCCCTTCCGTGGAGAAATCGAAGAGGACGCCTACGTCTATTGCTGCGACGGGGCGTACAAGTGGGCGAAGGACAAGGTGCGCATCGACGAAAATTTGGGGGACTACGACTCGCTCCCCATCATTCCGATGCCCGCGCCCAAGGAGATCTACCCCTCCGAAAAGAACCAGACGGACGGGGAGATCGCGCTCCACCGCGCCATTGCGGCGGGGGCGGACCGCATCGTCATCTACGGCGGCGGGGGTGCAAGAGAGGACCACTTCCTCGGCAATTTGCACCTTCTCTATGCCGCTCACAAGCGGGGCGTGCGCGCCGAGATGGTCACCAACTACTCGCGCATCTTCGTGGGCGAGGGGCTCGTCACCGTCTCGGGATACAAGGGCAAGACGGTCTCCGTGCTGCCCTTCGGGGGAGACGTGCTCATCAAGACGAGCGGCGGCTTCAAGTACCCCTTGGAGGAACTCAAGCTCTGCTACGGCTCGACGCGCGGCATCTCCAACATCGCCGAGGACGACGATGCGTATCTCCTTGCGGAGGGGCCCGTGCTCATCATGATCGATAAGGAGGCGGTATGAGATATCAATACTGCGACATGCACTGCGATACACTGACGGCGGAGGGGGCGCTTCAGGCGACGCCTGAGCGGCACAAGCAGGGAGGGTGTTACCTTCAATGCTTTGCGGCCTTCCTCTTCCGTCCGGACGGCTCGCTCTACCGCCGCGCCCTCGCGCTCTTCGACAAGTTCGACGGCTGGTGCAAAGACTACGGGCTCAATCGCGTGCGGCAGTATTCCGATCTCAAGGAGGGCGTCGTCAACGGCATCCTCACGGTGGAGGAGGGCGGCGCCATCGACGGCGACCTTGCAAAGCTCGACGAGTTCTGCGAGCGCGGCGTGCGCATGATGACGCTGACGTGGAACTTCCCCAACCGCCTCGGCTATCCCAACCTTCCCGACTACGCGGGGCGCCCCGCGGGCACGCGCGAGAGGGAAAAGGGCCTCACCGAGTTCGGAAAGAGCGTCGTGGAGCGCATGAAGGAGCTCCACATGATCGTCGATGTCTCGCACGGGAGCGACAAGCTCGTCTATGACGTCGCGGCGGCGATGGGGGAGACGCCCTTCGTCGCGAGCCATTCCAACGCCGCGTCCGTTCTGGACGTCCCTCGCAACCTGACGGACGACGAGATCCGCCTCATCGCAAAGAGCGGCGGCGTGGTGGGGCTCAACTTCTGCGCCGACTTCCTCTCCCAGGACAAGAGCCGCGAGGGGCTGCGGGCGGCGGCGCTCGCCCACGCAAAGGCCATCATCAACGCGGGCGGGGAGGACGTGCTCGCCCTCGGCAGCGACTTCGACGGCATCCCCGAGAACGCCTTTCTGCGCTCTCCCGCCGATGTGCCGACGCTCCTTTCCGACTTTGAGAGAGCGTTCGGCTCGCGCGTCACCGAAAAGATCGCAAAGGACAACTTCCTGCGCGTCTTTAAGGCGGTGTGCGGTTGAGACTGGTACCTATGCGCTATTGTATCTGTATGTGCAGATGAATTGTGTGACGCAGCGGCGGCTTGCCTTTTGGCAAGCCGCCGCTGCTTTATAGAAGCGCCCGCCGCGGCTTTGAGCCGCGGCGGGCGCTTCTGCTTATTCTTCATTTTTGGGCTTCTTGGGGGCATGGGCCTTCTTCCACGCCTTGATCTCCTCGAGCCGCTCCTTGAACGCGCCCTCGCGCCCCTCCTCGGTGGGGCGGTAGTACTCCTTCCCGACGAGCGAATCGGGCAGGCACTGCATCGTGGAGAGCTTGTCCTCGGTGTCGTGCGCATAGACATACCCCTTGCCGTAGTCGAGCTCCTTCATGAGCTTTGTGGGCGCGTTCCGGATGACGAGCGGCACGGGCTCGGCGAGCATCGTTAAAGCGTCCTTTTTGGCGCTCTCATACGCCATGTAGAGGGCGTTTGACTTGGGCGCGAGCGACATATAGACGACGGCCTCGGTGAGGTGTACGGAGCACTCGGGCATGCCGATGAGCCTGCACGCCTCGAAGGCGGCGATAGAGAGGCGCAGCGCCTGCGGGTCGGCAAGGCCGATGTCCTCGGAGGCGAACCGCGTCACCCGCCGCGCGATGTAGATGGGGTCCTCGCCCGCCTCCAGCATACGCGCCAGCCAGTAGACGGCGGCGTCGGGGTCGGAGTTGCGCATGGACTTGTGCAGCGCCGAGATGAGGTTGTAGTGCTCCTCGCCCGTCTTGTCGTAGAGGAGCGACTTCCGCGACGTGCACTGCTCGATGGTCTCATTCGTCACGGTCACGGCGCCATTTTCGTCCATGTCGCCGTTGAGGACGGCCATCTCCAAGGTCGAAAGAGCGCTCCTCGCGTCGCCGTTCGCGAAGTTTGCGATGAGCTCGATGGCCTCGTCCGAGATCGTCACCTTCTGCCCTCCGAAGCCGCGCTCGTCCGTGAGCGCATGGCGCAGGAGTTTTTCGAGGTCCTCGGGCTTCAACGCCTGCAAGACGAACACCTTGCAGCGCGAAAGGAGCGCCCCGTTGACTTCGAACGAGGGGTTCTCCGTCGTCGCACCGATGAGGATGATGGAGCCCTTCTCGACATAGGGGAGGAAGGCGTCCTGCTGCGCCTTGTTGAAGCGGTGGATCTCGTCCACGAAGAGGATGGTCTTTTCCCCGAAGCGGCGGCTGTTCTCTGCCTCGCTCATCACCTGTTTTATCTCCTTGATGCCGCTCGTCACGGCGGAGAAGTCGATGAACTTCGCCTTCGTCCTCCGCGCGATGATGCGGGCGAGCGTCGTCTTGCCGACGCCGGGCGGGCCCCAGAAGATCATGGAGCCTATTTTGTCCTGCTCGATGAGGCGGCGCAGCACCTTCCCTTGGCCTAAAAGGTGTTCCTGCCCGTAGAACTCATCGAGATCCCGCGGGCGCAGGCGGGCGGCGAGGGGCTCCTCCATGGGCGATTCAAACAGCGTGGGTTGATAGGTCATGCTGCCTCCCTTGCGGCAAAGCGGTGCCGCAAAACTTTCAAAGGATACATACAGTTTACCGCGAAAGGGGCAAACTGTCAAGGGGGAAAGTGCGCGAAAAAACGGCCTCCCGAAGGAGACCGCATTTCTCGCTTTTCGCAACTTAACGCTTAAACACGCTCGATCTTGTTGCTCTTGAGGCATCTTGCGCAGACGTAGTCGCTGACGACCTTGCCGTCCTTCACAAAGGAAACTTTCTGCACGTTTGCCTGGAACGTCCTGCGGGTCTTACGGTTGGAGTGGCTGACGTTGTTGCCCGACGTCTGGCCCTTCCCGCACACACTGCATACTCTCGACATGATCTCCACCTCCGATGGGTCTATTCCACGAATTTTGCACGCGGAAAGCCTCCGCGCGGTCATCAATGGCAATATGATAGCATTTCCTCGCAAAAAAAGCAATCAAAAAGGGGAAGAAAAGGGCAATTTTTTTGGGGAAACAGGGAAAAATTTTTCAATAACGCTTGCAAAATTCCTTGTTATGGGTTAGAATATACCTGTTAAGTTTAGGAGAGCACTATGTCTGTATCAACGAGCAATGCCTATGGTAAGATTTCCATTTCCGACCTTGCGATCGCGAAGGTCGCCTCTCGTGCGGCCGTCGAAAGCTACGGGATCGTGGATACCGTTGCGCATCGTTTTTCCGATACGCTCGCCGAACTGCTCGGAAAGGATGCGGGGGGCAAGGGCGTCCGTGTGGCGACCTCGGGCAACCGTATCTACATTGACGTCTACGTCCTCATCAAGTACGGCGTCTCCATCGAAGCGGTCGCAGAATCGCTCAAGGAGGCCATCAAGTACAAGGTGGAAAAGTTCACGGGTATGATTGTGGACACGGTGAACGTCAACGTCATGGGCTTGAAAATTTAGCCTTTTCGCCGCTCTTTGGCGGCATCTGCGCAGAGAGGGGACTTTCTGCGCGCCTTCTGCGTTTGCAGTATTTCTTGCCGAGGGGTGCGAAAAGTGACGGAGCTCACGGCGATCATAGCGGAAGTGTAAGGAGCATTCTATGCAAAAAACGATCAACTGTGCGCTATTCAGGAAGATGGTCCTGGTCGGCGCAAAAATGTTGGAAAATAATCGGGCGAAGGTGGATTCACTCAACGTCTTCCCCGTTCCCGACGGCGACACGGGTACGAATATGTCGCTCACCATGCAGTCGGCGGTCAAGGAGCTTGCAACGACTTCCTCCAACACCTTCATGGAAGTGTGCGACTGCGTCTCAAAGGGCGCCCTGCGCGGAGCGCGCGGCAACTCGGGCGTCATCCTTTCGCAGATCTTCCGCGGCATCTGCTCGGTGCTCCGCGTGAGCAAACCCGAAGTGGATACCCGCACCTTCGCAAAGGCGATGGAGCAGGGCACCAAGGTCGCGTACAACGCCGTGTCTATTCCCAAGGAGGGCACCATCCTCACCGTCGTGCGCTATATGAGCGAATTCGCGACCAAGAACGCGGGCAAGTATAAGGACTTCGAGACTTTCCTTCCCGCCGTCATCGCAGAGGGCGACAGGGCGCTCGCAATGACCCCGGAGCTCCTTCCCGTCCTCAAGAAGGCGGGCGTCGTGGACTCGGGCGGCGTGGGCCTCATGACCATCATGCGCGGCTTCCAGGCGGCCATCATGGGCGAAGAAGTCGCCTCCGATATCCAGACCGAGGCCGTCCAGCAGGCGGCGGAGGCCGAGTTCGGCGACAATTCCGACATCATCAGCATGGACCTCGGCGACATTCAGTACGCCTACTGCACGGAATTCTTCGTCATTAACTTAAAGAAGAGCACTACGCTTGCCGACATCGACAAGCTGCGCGAGAACCTGATGGGCATCGGCGACAGCGTCATCTGCATCGGAGACCTTGAAATGATCAAGGTGCACGTCCACACCAACAGCCCGGGCGTCGCGCTCACCTATGCTTTGGAGCTCGGCGAACTCGACCGCCCCAAGATCGAGAACATGCTCGAGCAGAACAGGGCGTTGAAGGCCAAGATCGAGGCCGAGAAGAAGGATCAGGGCATGCTCGCCATCTGTGCGGGCGACGGCATCCGCGACATCTTCAAGGACCTCTTTGTCGACCGCGTCATCGAGGGCGGTCAGACGATGAACCCCTCCGCATCCGACATCGCGACGGCGGTGCAGAAGATCAATGCGGAGAACGTGTTCGTCTTCCCCAACAACAAGAACATCATCTTAGCGGCAGAGCAGGCGAAGGCGCTTGTCGACAACCGCACCATTCACGTCATTCCCACCAAGAACGTGCCGCAGGGCTTTGCGGCGGCGCTCGCGTTCAGCCCCGAGGCGAGCCTCGAGGAGAACAAGACCAACATGATCCACGCGCTCGACAACGTCAAGGCAGGGCAGGTGACGCACGCCGTGAGAACGACCAACGTCAACGGCTTCTCCATCACCGAGGGCGACATCATCGGCCTCGACGACAAGAAGATCCTTGCCAAGAGCAACTCCATCGAGGAGACCGTTTTGGCCCTTCTCGAAAAGCTCAAGGAGGATCAGCACGAAGTCATCACTCTCTACTACGGCGAGGGCGTGACCGAGGACGACGCCAAGGCGCTCTCCGAGAAGGTCGCCGAGAAATTCCCCGACTGCGACGTCGACTATCACTACGGCGGCCAGCCCGTCTACTACTACCTCCTCTCCTTGGAGTGAGCAGCGGGACACAATTTCCTTTATAAAAAAAGTCTTTAGTTTCGAAATGTTCCCCGCGGTGCGTTTGTTGCCGCGGGGTTTATGTTAAAGTGCGGGCGCGCGGCTCTTTTTGAGGGACTGCGCACCCCGAAAGGGAGGCGAAGATGCAGCTCACGGACGTCAAGGGCATCGCGGAGAAGCGCGCAAAGGAACTCAACAAGCTCGGCATTTTCACGGCGGAGGATCTCGTCCGCTACTATCCGCGCACCTATCTCGACATGACGAACCGCGTCTCCGTGCGCGAGGTCTTGAATAACGATACGGCCCTCATTGCGGCGAAGATCACCTACATCGAGCCCGTGCGCTACACCGGCCGCGTGCGCTTTTTGCGGGCGCATCTTGCGCAGGACGGCGACACCTTCACCGCCGTTTGGTTCAACATGCCCTACCTTGCAAAGACGCTCAAAGAGGGCGATTACCTCTTCTACGGGCGCGTTCAGAACAAGTACGGGCAGATCTCCCTCGTCAACCCGACCTTCGAGCCGATGGCCGCGAACGCGCGTTTGAAGGGCCTTGTGCCCGTCTATCCGCTGCGCGCGTCGCTCACCCAGCGGGCGGTGCGCACGGCGGTGCAGGCCGCGCTCAAGTGCGTCTCGCCGCCCTCCGTTATCCCCTCGGAGCTCATCGCAAAGTACGGTCTCGCCTCCCTTGCGTGGGCGTATCGCACCATCCACGCGCCACAGACCCAAGACGAGCGCATGCGTGCGAGCGAGCGCATCGCGCTTGAAGAGTATTTCACGCTCGTCTCGGCGTTCAAGCTCATCAAGGGGGATAAGAACGAGGTACGGCAAACGCGCTATATTGTGATGGAAGCGGAGGTCGCTCAATTCATGCACCGCTTTTCTTTTGAGTTTACAAAAGGTCAGCGCTCGGCGGTGCGGGCCATCTACGACGACGTGACGGGCCCCACGCGCATGAACCGACTCCTTCAGGGCGACGTCGGCAGCGGCAAGACGGCGGTGGCGCTCACGGGCATTTACATGGCCGTGAAGAGCGGGCATCAGGCGGTGTACCTCTCCCCGACGGAGGTTTTGGCGGCGCAGAACGGCGCGCTGCTCGAGAAGATGTTTCCCGAATACCGCGTGGGATACCTTGCGGGTTCGAGCTCTGCGGCGGAAAAAAAAGCCGTCAAGGCGGCGCTCAAGGCGGGGGAGATCGACATTCTCTGCGGCACTCACGCCGTGCTGCAGGGCGATGTGCACTTTGCCGACCTCGCCTTCTGCGTGTGTGACGAGCAGCACCGCTTCGGCGTGGCGCAGCGCAACGCCCTCACCGAAAAGGGGGCGAGCCCCGACGTGCTCGTCATGTCCGCGACGCCCATCCCGCGCACGCTCTCGCTCATCGTGTACGGCGATCTCGACGTCACGACCATTCCCGATAAGCCCAAAGAGCGGCAGGAGATCGCGACGGCCATCGTGCCCCTCAGAAAGTATAACGATATGCTCGACTATGTGCGGGGAGAGGTCAAGCGCGGCAAACAGGCGTACTTCGTCTGCGCGAAGATCGAAGACGACGAGGGGCAGGTCACGTCCGTCACCGAGCTCTTTGAGGAACTCCGCGCGCGCATGCCGGACATAAGATTCGGCCTTCTCCACGGCAAGATGAAGGAGAAGGACAAGACCGCCGTCATGACCGCCTTCAAGCGGGGGGAGCTCGATTGCCTCGTCTCCACGACGGTCATCGAGGTGGGCGTCGACGTCCCCAATGCGACCATCATGGCCATCATGAATGCCGAACGGTTCGGGCTCTCGCAGCTGCATCAGCTCCGAGGCCGCGTCGGTAGGGGAAAGGACAAGAGTTGGTGCTTCCTCCTCGTCGGCTCCGAGAGCGAGACGGCGATCGAGCGGCTGCGCATCTTAAAGGAGACGAACGACGGGTTTAAGCTCGCCGAGAAGGACCTGGAACTGCGCGGGAGCGGCGATTTCTTTGGAACGCGCCAGAGCGGCAAGTTCTTGAGCGAGATTAAGCACCTCAAGTACTCCTCGGACATCATTTTCCTCGCAAAGAGGCTGTCCGACGAGGCGTTCGAGCGCCATCTGAACTATGATGAGATCAAACGCGTCGCAATCGACAAGTATGAGAGCCTCAAGGACGTCGTTTTGAACTAAAATACAAAAAACCACAAAATAACCGCTTTCCTCATAGGGGAGAGCGGTTTTTTGATACCGTGATCGCGAAAAATGTCGTTTTGCATAGTACTATGTCTGACATAATCGCATTTTTAGTAATACTATGTCACGCATAATTAATACTATGTCTGACATAGTAATAAAGTATGTTGTATAAATCGGGCGTAAAAAATCCCGTCCCAGAAGGGGCGGGAAGCTTTCTTTTCATCAGGCATACATTGCCATGAATACGATGTAGGAGATGATCACCATCAGGATGGCGAGCAGGGCGCATCCGAGGCAGATGAGATGCAGGAGCTTGTCGAGCGGTTTCTTCTCGCTCTTGCGGTACCCGAAGAGCGTCAGGATGAACGCCGCTACGCCGCAGTAGAGGAGGGTCGTGACGAATACCGTGGGATTTCTGAGAGCCAGGAATACGATATTAAAGATGGTAAAGATGACGATGAGCGCCGAGAGGAGCAGGGCCGTCAGCGTGCACGGGTGCGTGTCCTCAAGGAAGTTTGCCTTCTTCTCGGGCTCCATACGCTTGACTTCCGCCCCGCAGTCGGGGCACTTGACGCTGTCGTCGGGAATCTCTTTTCCGCAATGGCTGCAAAACATATGAGTTCTCCTTTTTTCTTTTAGTTTATCATGCGGAAGGAGCATTGTCAAGACCTTTCTATAAATTCTCCTTTCAGTTTATGCGTTTTATGGCGCTGTTTCGTCCGTTTTGTTTGACTTTTTGTCCGATTTGGTATAATATATGGTAACAGATCTCGTTTGGGCCTGTATTGGATTCGATTGCAAGCGGAATCTGTCGGATGCACGTCGGAGGCTCGGCTCCGTAAAAACGGGAATTTTTTAAATGCTGATAAGAAAAGCAGAAGATCTGTCGCTGCACGTGCAACTCGCCGCGTAGCGCTTGCGGCCTAACTTTTTAGGCTCCGTCTCCTTCAGGCTGCCCACGGCCTGATACGAGGCGTCAATTGAGTGGGGAACTCTTCTCTTCGGCTGACTTCCCCCGTTGAGAGGTGATTTTCGGAAGTATGCTCAAAAAAAGGTCGTCGGTGAACTTTTTTTGGGCGAGACCGATCGCCGACTAAGCGTGTAGTATCCGCGGAGGAACCTTGTAAGACCGCAGTTCGATTCTGCGCAGGTCCACCAAAAAAGAAACGCCGCCTTGTGCGGCGTTTCTATTTTGTGACCAGCCAAATTGACTGCGCTGCAGGTCGCCCCGCCTGTGGCGGGCTGCGTTCGGAATCATGAAGGCATTAAATCTCATCGTGGGAATAATTTTTCCATCGTTCAAAAATATCGCTCGCATAAGTGCACTCCGCCAAGTAAATTATTTTGTTCAAAACGATGCGAATCTTGTTAGAGATAATGTTCCGCCCTACTTGACTATTGTAAAAGATGATCATACTGATGCGGTAATAAACAGAAGGATAGATTTATCCGGAGTCTCGCCTGAATGGAAAAAGAATAAAAAGCATTTCAAACAGAATTGCGTCATTATTTATATAATGGATTGCCTGAACAAGAAATGGCGCGGCTCGGGCGATAGGAAATTAAATAGTATTCTTGTAAACAATTCTTACTATTCCAGAACTGTCCCTTGGGATGAATTGGAAAGGACATTAGATATGTGGTTTGATACGGTTTTGGAAGAACGCAATGAGGAACAGCGTGTTGCCAATCCTGATGAGTGCGACAGGATATTGTTAAATGTGATATATGCTCAGACTTTTAATGCCATTGATCATTTGGGCGAGAAAAATTTCGACATTGAACATCTGGCAACGAAAGGCGCTCTTCGTGACTATTTAAATAAGATTAATTCCGGAAAGCCGGATTCCGAAAGATTAAAGCTTCCAATCAGTTCCTTTGGGAATCTCTGTTATTTGCCGGAGGTAAGCAACCGCTCAAAGGGCAAAAAAACAATTTACCAGGATGTTGCCTATTTAAATACTCAAAGCATACAAGACATAGAAGAAAAATATACTTTTACTGTCCATGCGGATATGGAATGGCTTGAAGAGGACTCATACGATAGGGATACTCTTAAAGAAAAATATATTGGGTTCATTCGCAAAAGATGGGGCAAGCAGAAGGAGAAGATTAAGTCATGCTTGTATCCGGCGAATCCTTGATTAAGGTATAAGTTGATATTTTTACAGTAACCTCGGCGATGGCATTGGATATCGCCGAGGTTATATATTCTTGGGAAGCGACCTTTCAAAATAGTTACCTTTTTAATACATTGTGTCGAGGGGCGAAAAAAGAGCCGGGCGAACAGCTCGGCTTTGCTGTTTGAAACGATGATTTTTTGGATGACGGCAAGCAATTTTCTGCGATGCTCCAAACAAAGACGGGAGCGAGGTAGGATTCTTTCGGGGTGCAGACGGGGTGAAAAGGCACGAAAATTCCTCTGAAAGGTAAAAGGAGTATTATGCAGCAGATAAAACTTGAAACAAACGAACTTGGCCTTAAAGTATTCATCAACGGCGTGCCCGACATCTCCCTCATGCCTGAAGAGACGAAAGAGGGGTTTTTAAGGACGTTGGAGCGGGAAATTGCGGAATATGGCTTGGAGGGGGCGGCGCGGAAGGGGACGCTTTTTGATTTGAAGATAATTTTGCAATCGAGAGTTATTTTTTACAATACGTATGATTCAACAGTTGTATAATGAGAGCGCGATCTGGAATAGGGTCGCATAAGAGAGGCTGTAATGAGTTTTTGTAAGAATTTTATGTGGGGTGCGGCAACGGCTGCCTTTCAGGTGGAAGGCGCGTATGCGCAGGACGGAAAGGGACCGAGCATCTGGGACGAATTGAGCGAGGGCAAGATCCTGCACGGCGATACGGGAAATGTCGCAGCCGATCATTACCGGCGTTGGCGCGAGGATATTGCCCTTATGCGGGAGATCGGGATCAATGCCTATCGTTTTTCTGTCAGTTGGGCGCGCATCTTCCCTTCGGGAGACGAGGTCAACGAGAGGGGGCTTGCCTTTTACCGAGAGCTTGTCAGAGCCTTAAAGGAGGCGGGGATCGAGCCTGTCTGTACGCTCTATCACTGGGATCTTCCCATGTGGCTGCACGAGCGCGGCGGGTGGCTCAATGAGGAGACGGCTCTCAAATTTGCAGAGTTTGCCCGTACTGTATGTGAGGCGCTTTCGGAAGATGTCAGGTATTGGATCACCATCAATGAACCGCAGTCGTTTATTTGCGCGGGATACGAAAGCGGAGTACATGCGCCCTTCGAGTCATATCCGCTTCCGGTACTCAGAAAAATTTCTCGTATCGTTATGCTGGCGCACGGCATGGCGGTCAGGGAGATCAGGGAATGGGCAGAATTGAAGCCCTTCATCGGATACGCGCCGACGGCGAGTGTGTTTGTTCCGTACGATGATTCTGAGGAAGAGATCCGACGTGCGCGGGAGAGGACGTTCTCGGTGGAGCGGGCGGGCAGCGCGGCGTGGTGGTCCGATCCCATTGTAGCGGGGGTCATCCCCGATGGGTTTGAGGACGTTCTCTCCCGAGAGGACATGGCAACCATCTGTCAGCCCCTTGATTTCTATGCGTTTAATGTCTATACCGCGTTGAATTACGAGGCGGAGGAGAAACGCTTTATAAAGAGCGGGATGCCTCGCACCGCCTTCGGGTGGGTCATCGACCCGAAGAGTATCTACTGGGCGGCAAAGTTTTTTTATGAAAGATATCGGCTTCCCATTTTGGTCACGGAAAACGGGATGGCGAACGTCGACTTTCCGATGCACGACAAGAGGGTGCGCGATCCTCAGCGCATCGAATACATCCGCTGCTATCTTACGGAGCTGAAGCGCGCTTCGGAGGAGGGGATCCCCGTCGTAGGCTACTTCTATTGGTCGCTGCTCGATAACCTCGAGTGGGCGATGGGATACGATATGCGCTTCGGGCTCATCTACGTCGATTTTCAGACGCAGGAGAGGACGCTCAAAGATTCCGCTTATTACTACCGCAGCGTCATTGAGCAAAACGGGGAGGACTTATGAGCACACCTTTTACAAAGGCGAAATGGATCTGGCTCGATGCGGAGAGATATCCCGATCATCAGGAGAGCGCCTATACGTTCTTTTGCGAGAAGAAATCGTATTGTGTCGCGCATTTCAAAAAGACGTTCTTTTGCGAGGAAACGGTCGCGCAAAGCACCACGTATGTGAGTGCGGACTGCAAATATCTGCTGTGGCTGAACGATGAGATCGTTTCTCGCGGGCCGGCGGCCGTGGGCGGGGACTACGGAAACACGCAGCCTCTCGGCTACCGCTTCTTCGATCGTCCGTACCTTGCATACCGAAAGGGCGAAAATACGGTGGAGGCGCTCGTTGTGCTGCAGCCTGCGATGGAGAGCGACTATTCGGACGGGCACGGAGGGTTTATTTTTGAGTCCGATATCGTGTATGCGAGCGGGAGAGAAAAACGTTTCATTTCGGACGAAAGTTGGGCTGCGAGGAAGGACGAGGCGTTTGAGCGCACGTTTTATACCGACTTGACCAAGAAGAGCGGGCCTTTTTTTCCGGCCGAGGTTTCGGAATTTCCCCGCCATTTGGTCGAAAAGAATATTCCGGAGCTGGCGTGTACGCCCCATCGCCCGGTCGGGGACGGGGAGTTCGCGGTTCGGGAGGGCGGGAGCGTCCTTCTCGATTTCGGCAAGGTGTTCAGCGGATATCTGCGGCTTTTTGGCCGTTCTGAGGGGGAGAGCGCTCTCACGATGGAATTTTTCGAGCGGGAAGGCTATCCCATTACCTTCCGCGATTCGGGGAAGGAGCATTTGAAACTTCCCGAGGGCCCGTTCGCTTTTACGCATCTGCATCTCAGGAGCGCGCGGTATGTAAAGATCACGGCGGAGCGAGGAGGGGCCGTCTTCCGTGCGGCGTTCGATCATGTTGTCTATCCGGCTCTGAGACGCGGGAGCTTTCGCTGCAGCGATGAGCGGCTTGAACGCATCTACGAGGTGTGCGTCCGCACAACGCTGAACTGCATGAACACTTACCACATGGATTCCCCCGTTCATCAGGAGGCGATCGGCTGTACGGGCGATTATCTCATTCAAAGCCTTGTGGGCTACTATGCGTTCGGGGATACTGCTCTCACGCGCCTCGACTTGTGGCGGGACTGCAGATACTTTGAGCTGAAGAACGGGCATCGCCTGCACACCGCTTACGGTATAATCTGGGTGGAATGGCTGCTCGATTATGTGAGATATTCCGGCGATATGGACTTTCTCGCTCAGGCCGAGAACGCCCTGAATATCCTGATGGCACGCTATGAGAGCTATCTTGACGAAAACGGCATCGTTTCCCGTTCGCACAACTTCTGGTTCATCGATTGGTCGCTTCCGGAGGGGATCGGAATGGAGGACGCAAAGATCGTGTGGCAGGCTGCGCTCACGGCGTTCACCTACCGTGGGTTCGCCTGTGCGGCCGAACTCATGTACAGGCTCGGCAAAACAGCTTTGGCCGAACACTACGACTGCGTTGCGGCGGCCATCAGGAGAGGGTTCTGCACTGTCTTTTGGGACGAGGAGAGGGGCCTGTATTTCGGCGGTCTCGAGAGGGACGGCACTGTCGGGAGAAAGTACTTTGGAACGCAGGAGAACATTCTTGCCGTTCTGTTCGGCCTGACAGACCGCGATCCCGTCGCCATCATGGAGAAGGTGGTGAACGACGGCAGCCTGACGCAGCCGCAGCCATACTTTATGCACTTTCTCTTTCAGGCGCTCAACAAAGTCGGGCTGTTTGAAAAGTACGCTCTCGGACTGCTGCTGCAATGGGTGGACCTGCTTGCCGAGTGCGACAGCTCTCTCAAAGAGATCCGCGGGGAGATGCCGGGCTGCGATTATTCGCACGCGTGGTCGGCGACGCCTGCCTTTGTCATGCCGGCCCTCATTCTGGGAGTTTCTCCCGCTGCAGACGGGTTCGCAAAGATCGGATTTGAGCCGCATCTCTGCGGGTTGGAATGGGCGGAGGGGGTCATCCCCACGCCGCATGGAGATTACTTCGTGCGCATCGACGCAAATGGAAAGAAGATGGTAAAATTGCAAGGAGAAAAGGTATCATGAAGCAAAGAGAGATCGTTTTGAACGAAGAGCGGAACGTTCGGCTCGTTCCCTATATCCTGGAGTGCGGCGGCGAGTTTACGCACACCCGAAAACGGCCTGCGGTGCTGGTCGTTCCCGGGGGAGCCTATCTGTACTGCTCGGCGCGGGAGGCGGAGCCGGTCGCACTTGCCTACAATGCGGCGGGATACCACGCCTTTGTGCTGTACTATTCCGTCGGGAAGGATGTGGGGGACTTTGCGCCCCTTTGTGACTTCGATGCCGCAATGGAGCACATTCTCTGCCATGCGGAGGAGTACGGGGTGGAGTGCGGCAAGATCGCTGCGATCGGGTTTTCGGCGGGCGGTCATCTGGTGGCGTGCGCTTCCGCAATGGCGGAGCACAGGCCGTTTGCCTCCATTCTCGGCTATCCCGTCACTTCTTCAAAATTGCAGCGGGTACTCAACTTCCTGCTGCCCGTCGCCGCCGAGGCGGTCTGCCCCGGCATGCCTCCCGTGTTTCTCTTCTCTTCCCGCACGGATATCCTGGTGGATGCTTCGGATACCGCGGAATTTCTCGAAGCGCTCTGTCTTGCGGGGGTGAGCTATGAGTGCCGCACGTATTCGTTTGCGGAGCACGGCTTTTCGCTCGGAACATATGAAATGATCGGCGACGGCGAAGGACAGTGCTGCAGGGTCGGAGATTGGTTTCCCGCTTCCCTGAGCTGGCTCCGCGAGGCGGAGCGGGGGCTGCTGCGGCGTCCGCTTGTCGGTGCGCAGCGGGACGGCAGG
Organism: uncultured Clostridia bacterium; assembly: GCA_944367045.1. Classification (GTDB taxonomy): domain Bacteria; phylum Bacillota; class Clostridia; order Christensenellales; family Borkfalkiaceae; genus Gallimonas. The sequence goes on from CALVWI010000001.1 coordinate 128,286, forward strand.
ACCCCGTTCCTGTCCATCCGCAATTCGACGTCCTATCTCTTCGGGAACAAGACCGCGCGCGAGCTGACGGAAGCCGTTCTGGACGGAGTGCCTCTTTCGGACGGGGAGTTTGCCGCTCCGCTTTCACATGTCCTGTGGGGAAGGAAGATCGGGCTTTCCCGTATCCGAGGGCTTGAGAGAGAGCTGTCGCATATCCGGGATGACCGGTTCCCGCTGGAAGAGATCTTTGACGAGATGGCAAAGTCGGCAAACAGAAGATGAGCAGACAAAAAATGAGCGGTTACGAACCGCTCATTTTGTTTTGTTTTCGAAATTGTGTGGGCGTCATGCCGGTAATGCGCTTGAAGATGTTCTGGAAGTAGCTCTGCGAGGAGAAGGAGAGCAGTTCGGAGATCTCCGAGAGGGGTTTTTCGGAGAGAACGAGAAATTGTTTTGCCCGCTTGATCTTTTGTGCCTGGATATATGCGATCACGCTCACACCCATCGATTTTGAAAATTCGGAACAAAAGTACGACTTGCTGGCATGAACGTGGTCGGCGAGTTCCTGAAGGGTGATCCTCCTGTCGCAGTGCTCGTTGATGTAGGCGACCGCCTGATTGACGATGGGAACGTCCGAAACGTTTTTATATTTTTCATATTCCACCTGCTGACAAAAGTCGACCATCATATTGAAGCGCAAGTCGACAAGTTTTTTGATGTCGTGGCAGTTTTCCGTCTTGGTGATGTATGCGTTCCGCATACGGTAGATGTCCTCTTGCGGAATGCCTGTCTCCAGGACGGCGTTGGATACGATGCCGATAGCGATGATACATTTGTCCTTTGCGGTGCGCAGAGAGGTGTATTCCGAGCCGCTTGTCATGACGTTCCCCGAGGCTTCCTGCCACATTCGCGTGAGCTGGTCGGTCATGCCGTTTTTGATGAGCGTCAGAAAGCGCCGCTCGTAGTCGTAGTAGTTGCTCTTTTCGATCTCGCCGAATACGAGGTCTTCAAAGTGATACATTACCTCTCTGTGGATAGGGACATCGAATTCCGGGGAGGGCTTTACGACTTTCATGGAGTCCGGCGTGACGATCTTTCCCTGGGTCACCGCAATGAGGCTTGAGAGGATATATCCCACTCTTCCGATCTGCATGATGGGAATGGCGTTGAGATAGTTCTCGATCGACTGATAGACGGCATCGCTGATGGGCACGTCCTTGATCTTCAGCGTACTGCCGAGGAAACTGTCGCGGTTGATCTCCACCGAGGGGATGGGACCGAGGAGCACGGAGAGCGTGCTGTTCTTATTCCTGACATATCCGTATGAGAGCAGGTTGACCGATTGGAAGAGAACAAAATCTTCCTCCGTTGCGGAGGCGCGCATTCTGAGGTCCTTGCCCAGCAGGTCTTCAAACGCAGCGGGAAGGGGGACCAACTCTTCCTTTAAGATGAGCAGGTCGTTTTTGTAGACCCGGACGGGAATGCCGTAGATCTGGTGCAGGCATTGACAGTAATGGAGAAAGATTTCTTTTTTCATGCTTTTTATTATATGGCCATCTTTCCGTTCTGTCAAGGAAAAGTCTGATTTTACAATCGGCGGTAAAATCTTACAATACAAAAGGGGTGCCGCCGTTATAATGAAGGCATATATGAGAAGGGAGGTAACTATGGAAGATGTAAAGATCCTTGAGGATGAGGCGGCGGACGTCAGGCAAAAGAGACGTTCCAAAAAGGCCGATCCCAATCATGTGTCATGGAAGAAGGACTTCAAAAAGAGCTGGGTGATCTATCTGATCTTTTTGGTCCCTCTTGTATGGCTCGTGTTGTTTCACTACATCCCTCTGTTCGGCATCATCATTGCCTGGAAAGATTATGACCCCTGGAAGGGCTTTTTCGGGAGTGAATGGAACGGTTGGGAAAACTGGGAGATGCTGTTCACGGGCGGCGGCGCGGATACGGGCGGGTTTCTGCTTGCGCTGCGCAACACCTGTGTCATCGGATTGTTGAATCTGACGCTTGCGTTCCTGCCCGCCGTCATCTTTGCGCTCTTGGTCTCGCAGGTGCGCTTTCACAGGTTCCGCAGGATCTGCCAGATGCTCTCCTATTTGCCCAACTTCGTTTCGGCGGTCGTCATCGTTCAGCTGATGCAGAACTTGCTCGGCAGGAACGGCCCCATCACGATGCTGCTCGTCAATGCCTTCGGGGCGCCCAATGTCGACTGGACGAATTACAATTCCGGTTGGTTCTGGATCTTCCATATGCTGTTCGGCATCTGGCAGGGGTTCGGGTTCGGCTCCATCGCATATGTTGCGGCCATCCACAATATCGACGACTCGCTCTACGAAGCGGCCGCACTTGACGGCGCAGACCGCTGGCAGATGATGTGGAAGATCACGATGCCTCAGATCCTGCCCATGATCCTGATGTATTGGATGCTGTCCATCGGCCTTGTGTTCAAGACGGGGTTCGACAAGACGCCGCTTCTTTACAACCCGACGACAAATGCGGACGTCGTGGATACGCTCTTTTCCTTCACGATGAGGCATACCCAGTCGAACGATCTCGGGATCTCAACGGCGTCGAGCTTGTTCCAGTCGGTCATCGGCACCACGCTCATGCTGTTTGCGAACTGGTTGAGCCGGAAGATGAGCGGCTTCTCGATCATCTGATAAGGAGGGGAGAATGAAAGATCTTGTCAAATCAAACGGCCGGAAGCAGGGGAAACGACGGATCAAGGGGGGAATGGTCACAAAGCCCACGGCGGGCGGCGTGATCGCAGATATCGTCATTACGGCCATCGTTGCGCTCGCGGCATTCATCTGCATCATTCCCATGTGGCACGTCCTTATGTCGTCCATTTCCGACGGCTATGATATCTACAACTATTCGGGGATCGCGCTCGTTCCTCGCGGAGAGGTGACCTTTGGCGCATACAAGGAGCTGTTCGCCTTTCAGGATGGTTTGCTTTGGATCGGCCTCATGAATACGTTCATCTATACGTTCGGAACGGTCGGCATCGGCGTATGCATCAATGTGTGCGCGGGGTATGCGCTCTCCCGAAAGACCAAACTCGGTCCCGTGATGGCCCTTCTGTGCGTCTTTTCGGTCATGTTCTCGGGCGGTATGGCGCCCCTCTACTGGGTGGTGGACAGCTTGCATCTGACGAATACCTACTTCTCGGTCATTCTGACGGAGTGTACGATGGGTATGAGCATGGTCCTCGCGGGAATGGCGTTCAAGAGCGTGCCGGAGGACACTGTGGAAGCGGCGAGGATCGACGGCGCCGGCCATATCAGGGTCATGTTCCAGATCATGCTTCCGCAGTGCATCAACATCTTTATGGTGACCATTCTCATGACGTTCATCAATTCGTGGAACTCATATGTAGGCGTGCAGCTCTATAACGGATTTGACTCCAATTTATATTCTCTGCAGCTCGTCATCGATCAGTTTAAGCAGGTCATCGACAGTCTGATGAGCGGAGGGACGCCGCCCTATGAGATGTATCCCGTTCAGTTTGCGGGTATCATATTTACAACGCTTCCCATCATGATCGCAATGCCGTTCTTCCAGAAGCAGCTGGAGAGAGGCGTCATCACGGGGGCTGTCAAAGGATAAAAAACCGGGGAGGAAAATATATGAAGAAAAAGTTAGTGGCGGTTGTTTTGGCGGGGACGATGCTCGCGGGCTGCATGACCGGGTTTGCCGGGTGCAAAGGGAGCGGCGATCCCAACACATTCACATGGTTCGCGGTCACGGGGGAGCCTCTCTTTTACAGGGACTACAATGAAAATCCGGTCGTCGAATATGTGACAAAGTATAAGACGTTCAACGGGGAGAACGGAGAGGAGAGCATCTCCTTCGAGTTCAATATCCCCGCTTCCGACGAGGCTGCCCGCGAAAGTTTCTCCAACAAGATCAACAGCAGGAACTTTGAGGACGTCATGGATCCGACGATGTATGACGGTTCGCTTGCCGACCTCTATGAGAATGACGTCATTCTCGATCTGACGCAGTACGTCACCGATCCCGAGGTCATGCCAAACCTTTCCAAATTCATTTCGGAAAATCCCGATCTGGTGCCCTATATGCAGACGCCGCTTTCGGACGGCACACGTGCATTTTTGAAGATCCCGAGCGTTGCCGACGGCCTTGACGATACCATGCAGGCGTTCGGATACAACTACCGCCGCGACTGGCTCATCAAGTACGGGACGCAGCCCGAGACCTTCTTCGACCCCATGACAGACGACGCGCCTCGCAGCAATCCCAAGGCGGGCGAAAAGTTCACGGGGGCATTCACGGAGAGAGCAGACGGCACGCGCCTTCCCGATTCCGAGATCGAATACACCAACGATACCGCGCTTCCCGAGGGAATGAACGGCGACAGCTGGGAGGACGACCTCCTGTTCCCGAGCGGAAACAAGCACCCCGTCTATATCAGCGATTGGCAGTGGATGTTTGAGATCTACGAGCGGGCGCTCGAGGCGGAAAACATCAACGATGACGCCTATGTGATGAGCCTCTTTTATCCCGGCTATATCGCAAACGGCGACTTTGTGAGCGGATTTGGCGGCGGCGGCCCCCTTCTGTATAAGGACAAGGAGGATCACATCGCGCTCGGAACGACCGGACAGGGATTCCGTGCCTATCTCGAGTGCATGAACGATTGGTACGAGAGAGGCTGGATCGATCAGTACTTCAACTCCAAGACGGAGCCGTTCTATCAGACAGACAACGAGCGCGTTGCGGCAGGGAAGGTCCCCGTCTGGATGGGGAACGCTTCGAGGCTGGGCACAAGGCTCGTCAACGACGACAGCGGATATGAAAAGACGCAGGGAGCCATCGTATTCGGCGCGGCGACGCCCATCAACGATATTCCCGCCTATGACGGCGATCCTCAGACGAGCGATTATTCCAAGCAGGTGACGGCGGAAGAGGCGAGAGAGGCGATGAACGGCGGCGAAGGCAGTGCCTATATGATGCAGACTCCTTACTGCATTTTCCAGAACGAACGCATGGGCGGCGGCGTCGTTATCTCCAAGAGCGCCGAACAGAAGAATCTGAAACTGCTTCTGAGCTTCTTCGATTACTTCTACAGCGAGGAGGGCGCGCTGCTTCTCACCATTGGTTTGAATAAAGAGCAGTATGAACTTACGCAGAACAAGACGTATGCGGAGAACGGTCTGGTGAATGGCGCCTATACCGTGATCGAGGAGAACGGCGAGACAAAATATCTCGTGGACCAAGCCATCGTGACCTCCACGCGCAACCTTGAAAGCGCTGCCAAAGCAAGGGTGATCCCGGGTCTCACTTACGTCACGAAGCGGACCTACGGTTATGCGGACAGCTATATCGAGAGCCGCCATCAGTGGACGAAGTACGAGGCGACGGGATTCCTCGGCGCCATGATCAACGGGCAGCTCTCGCCCGAGGCGTCCGAGCTGGGCGGCGACGTCTACACTCCGTTGGAACAGAACTATCTGTATAAGAATGTCTATAAATTCGTCAAGGGCGAAACGCCTCTCGACGATGCGAGTTGGGCGACCTTCTGTGCGGGGGTCATGAACTTCAAGAACAAGGGCAAGACGGTGAACGATCTTCTTCAGTCGTATGAGACCCTGTTCGACGAACTCTACCGTTAAACCCATTCATGCGAGGGAAAATATGATGAAAAACTTGAAAAAGAACATGATGGCCGCAGTGCTTGCCTGCTGCTTTATCGTGCCCGCCGCGCTTGCGGGCTGCACCGAAAAACCCTGTACGGAGCACGTTGATGCGGATAACGACAATATCTGCGATGTCTGCGGGGCAGCGCTCGGCGAGACGCCCTCCGAAGTCAAGGATACCGACGGGCGTTGGATCTGGGAGGACGACGGTTTCTCCGTCATCCTCAAACTCAAAGAGGACAACACGTTCTATATGAGCATCTTCTTTGCGGAGAGCGCGACGGCGGGGACTTGGGAACTGAGAGACGAGCCGAGAGATTACTATAAGATCGCATCGGGCGCAGTGCCCGCAGAGGGCGACGATCAGACCAAGTACACGGCGGACAAGACGCTTGTCCTCACAGCATACGACGGGTCCGTTTACTGCGGCGCATATGCGGATGGCACTATCTGGAACCTCAATGTCGGCATGGGTACGCGCTCGCTGAGTCACGAAGCCGACTATGACTGGAAGGAAGAGGAGGAGGTGAGCGTCGAGGTCGTCAAGGTCAGCCTTCCCAAGGATGCCAATGCCAACCTCGTCCTCTACCACACCAAGACCTTCTCCGATCAGCTCGACGGTTATACCGAGGGCACGTGGGAGACAACTTCCGAGGGCTATGCCCTCAAAGATGACGAGGGGAACGACCATGCTGTCATCACGAGGGTGGAGAACGGGATGTGTACCTACACGCCCGCGGGCGGCGCTGCGATCGAACTCTACGAGACGGCATGGACGCCCCTCTATGAACTCAAGGACGGTGCCGCGACGGGGGAGGATTCCTACACGCTTAAACTGTGGGAGGACGGCTCGGCCGATCTTGAAAAGGTAGACGGCAGGACGTATCTGCGAACGACAGAGGCCTCCGGGACCTGGTCGGACGAAAACGGAGTGCTCACGCCTGTCCTCGGCGATCATGATGTTACCGTCGAAAATAAGGACGGCGTCCTCACCGTGACCATCGAACTTTCCGATGTCACCGTCATAACGAGCATCCGTCTTGCCGACGTGTATGCCGCGGAAGTCGAGGGTCAGCCTTCCTACATCACTGTTGTCGAGAATTCCACGCAGCTTTCCGCAAGCAACGACGGCACCTATTCGCTTACGGGGGAAGTCTCCGCGATGGGCGCAGGCGGGAAAGTGACCTATGCTTCGGGAACGTTTGACGCGCAGACCATGCAGTTTACCTACAAGACGTATTCCAAGTCGGAGAGCGGCGAGGAGACGGAGGGCGAGGCTGTCGCAAGTCCCGTTCTTGTCGGCAGCGAGCTCAAACTCATCTTCGAACACGTCAAGATGGATGCTTCCGCGATCGTTCCAGGACAGATGTTCGACGTCGGGAAGGTCACGGTCTCGCTCGGGGCGGCATCGGCCTGGGACGCACTTGCAGATTATACCGCCGAGGACATCACCGAAACTTATACAAGTTCCTCCTTTATCACGGTGGACAGTGCAGATCTCTTCATGAAGGACGGTGCATTTGCCGTGACCTTCCATGTCACCATTCCCGCGATGGGGGCAACCATCGACTATCCCGCATGGCTCGGGACCTACTCGGAAGAGAACGGCGTCGTCACGTTTACCGTTCCCGCTGCCGAGGAGGGAGGTGAGGACACGACATTCACGAGTCGGGACGGCGTCGTCTCCTTCATCGGATTCACGGTGCCTAATCTCGGCGCGACGGTGGATATGCAGTTTGCCATTGCCAATAAGACGACGACTTATGCCGATATCAACGGAGATGTGCCTCGTCAGACGGCAGGCCAAAGCAATGCGACCGTCGACAGAGCTTACCTTGCCATGAAAGAGGGGACGTTCACCATCACGATCGATGCGACTGCCGTGGCATACGGCGGAATGGAAGTTGCCGGGGTCGAACTCTTTGAGGGGGAATGTGTTCTCAACCAGGATGGCTCCTATACGTTTATCGTCGGGGAACAGAAATATGTCGTCAAGGGGGCGGACGGGTACTATACGTTTACCTTCGGAACGGCAGAGGAAGGCTATCAGCTTATGGGTGCCTTTAACGTGGGTGTGCTCACATTTGTGTTTGACATCGCTTGACGCGATCGTAACCCCCTATCAGTTGCGGTCAGCAACGAAAGAGCCGCAGGAAGATCCTTGCGGCTCTCTTATTATGAGGAGATTTCTATGCAGGAACGTAAAAAGTTATATGACCCCTCCGCCGATGAGGCATTTCAGAAGCCGTTCATCGACCGCGATGAATGGCTGGAACGTGAAGGGTACCGCTGTCGCTATGTGCACGGCGGATTTGAAGGAACAGAGCTGAGATTTGCCTTTTTCTTTCCCGAGGCAGACGCCTATCGGGGACGGTTTTTCCACTATCTTTCTCCCGTACAGGGGGATGAGAACGCCGCTCTCTCCATGCACGGGATGGAGGACAGGATCGGATTTGCCGTCACGCACGGTGCGTACTATGTAGAGTCCAATATGGGCGTCGCTTCCTTTGCCTCCATGCGGGATACCACGATCATCTATCGGGCTTCTGCGGCGGCAGCAGAATTTTCGCGAAAGACGGCGCGCGAGATGTACGGCGGAGGGCGTCCGTACGGCTATGTCTACGGAGGCAGCGGCGGGAGCTATAAGACGTTTGCGTGTATTGAAAATACCGCCGTATGGGACGGCGCCGTGCCCTATGTGACGGGGACCCCCGTCTCCATCCCGAACAGCTTCACCATGCGTGCGCGTGCCAAGCGCGTTCTGCGCAGGGTACTTCCGCTGATCGCCGATCATACGGAACCGGGCGGCATCGAAAAGGAGGAATTGTATTCCAAAATGACGGACGAGGAGGCCGCCGTTCTCGAGGAGGCGACGCGCTTTGGCTTTCCGATGCGCGACTGGTTCATGTATTCCATCCTCGACGACGGTTCTTTGCCCATCTTCGTGCAGATGCTGCGGGCGGCAGATCCTGAATACTATACCGACTTCTGGACGAAAGAGGGGTATTTCGGGGCGGATCCGAACAACTCGGTCAACCGCGACCGCATCAGGTTTGAAGCGAGGATCGTGGAGATGAACATTCCCGGCGTAGAGGAGCGGAAGGACGCATGCCCGACGGGTGCGGATGACGCCTGGAAGCGGGGCAGGGTCTCGCTTGAGGGAAAAGCATGGCTGCGCCTCGACCGTTCGTTTCCGTCCGATGCGTATGTGCAGGGAACGTATGTCACCCTGATAAGCGGCGAGAGCAGAGGTTACAGCGTGGTCCTCAAAGAGGGGAGGGGCGACATCGCCGTCATAGAACCTTTCTTCGGTGCCTGTGATTTTGCGGAAAAGTTCGCAAACGTGAAACCCGGCGACGGTGTTTTGGTGGATAATTCCGACTACATCGCGCTGCAATCGCTTCATATCCATCAGACGCCAAAGAGCGGTTATCCGTCGTGGAACGTCTATCGCAATGCCGACGGCACGCCCAAGTACCCGCAGCGCCCCTTGGATTTCGGTCTTCGGTTTGCGCGCGGCGGCTGCGGTTCCGTTCAATCGGGTGATTTCGGAAATGCGAAGGTCATTGCGGTTGCCGCGCTCATGGACGAGAGCGCTCTCCCGTGGATGGCAGATTGGTATCGCCGTCTCGTGCAAGAGGTGCGCGGCGATGATGCGCCCCATTACAGATTGTGGTATGTCGACCGCGCCTTCCACGGTGATCAGGAGCGGACGCCCGACGATCTGCACCTTGTAAGCTATCTCGGTGTGCTGCATTCCGCGCTTCTGAGCGTCTCCGATTGGGTCGAGCGCGGGATCGCACCAAACGAGACGACGGTCTATTCCGTTGAGGAGGGCATCGTGACGGCACCCGACGACGCGAGACTGCGCAAGGGCGTGCAGCCCACCGTCTCGCTCCTCGCGGGCGGCGAAAAGTGCGCCGTCTGCAGATGCGGAGAGGAAGTGGAATTTGCAGCCCGTATCGTGCTCCCCGAACGCGGCGGAAGGCTGACGGCCGTCGAGTGGAGCTTTGATGGACGATCCGATTATCCCGAAAAGGGAACGTTCCTCTCGGACGGGGAGACTGCTGAGGCTTATGCCCGGCATCGCTTCGAGCAGGCGGGGACGTACTTCGTTGCGGTGCGCTGTATCTCACAGCTGCGCGGAGAGGACGACCGCTTCACACGCATCTTTGCGCTTGACCGCGTGAGGGTGACTGTAAAATGAATGACGAAATCTTTCAAAGGAGTTTTTATGGTAGATCTCAAAGCAAGACCCTTTTATCTTTCCGATGAGCAGATCGCATGGGTGGAAAACATCATCGACTCGATGAGCAAAGAGGAAAAAATCGGCCAGCTCTTCGTCCACCTCACGGGCGTGAGTAAGGAGGAGGACGTTCGCGAGGAAGTCGGCAAAATGCACATGGGCGGCATCCGCTTCAATCCCCGCTCCAAAGAGGACATGTGGGAGATGAACTACAACTTCCAGAAGTTCTCAAAGGTGCCCGTGCTCTCCGCCGTCAACGTGGAGGCGGGCGGCAACGGCGCGTCGCGCGATGGTACCTTCATCGGCAATGAGATGAAGATCGCCGCGACGGGGGACACGAAGTACGCCTATGAGCTCGGCCGCATCTGCGGCATCGAGACCAAGGCGACGGGCTCCAACATGGCGTTCGCGCCCATCGTCGACCTCGTGAGGAACTGGCACAACCCGGGCATCTCGGTGCGCGGCTTCGGAGCCGACCCCGATATGGTGCTCGCGATGAGCAAGGAGTACTTCCGCGGCATTTCGGAGAGCGGCATTGTCTGCGCGATGAAGCACTTCCCGGGCGACGGCTCGGACGAGCGCGATCCCCACATCGCAACGAGCGTCAACGCGCTCTCGATGGAAGAGTGGGATAATTCCTACGGCAAAGTCTATCGCGGCATGATCGAGGCGGGCGTGCAAGCCGTCATGCCCGGTCACATCATGATGCCTGCCTATCAGCGGCACTTCCACCCCGGGCTCAAGGATGAAGATTTGAAGCCCGCGACGCTCTCGAAGGAGATCTTGGGCGACCTTCTTCGCGGCAAGCTCGGCTTCAACGGGCTCATCGTCTCGGACGCCTCGCACATGGTCGGCCTCACGGGCAGGGCAAAGCGGAGCGAGCTCGTTCCCGGAGCCATCATGGCGGGCATCGATATGTTCCTCTTCTACAACGACATCGAAGAGGACACCGAGTTCATGACGGACGCCTACGACAAGGGCATCCTCACCGAGGAGAGACTCCGCGACGCCCTCCGACGTATCCTCGGCCTCAAAGCGGTCTTGGGGCTCGATAAGTTCACCCTCGAGAACTTCCCCCAAAAGGAGGGGCTTGACGCGATCGGAAAGCCCGAATACAAGGAGATCGCCAAGGAAGTCGCCGACAAGGCGGTGACGCTCGTCAAGCACACGGAGGACATCTTCCCCGTCGCGCCAGAGAAGTATAAGCGCGTCCTGCTCGTCTCGGTGGGGCCTGATCCTAATCCTTCCCTCGTGCGGGCGGGAATGTGTGCCGACGGTTCCAAGCTCAAACAGCAGCTCCTCGAAAAGCTCACGGAACGCGGTTTTTCTGTAGAGGAATATGTCGACCCCGTTGCGAAATTGGTGAAGATGCTTGAAACGCTTCCGCCCGATCGGGACCCCATCAAGCTGCTCAACAAGGGCAACAAGGGGGCGTACGGCAACAAGCAGAAGGTCTCCGCGCTCACCGACAACTACGACCTCGTCATCTGCTACGCGAACGTCTCCTCGACGATGCGCACGACGCAGCGCTTGGAGTGGGCGATTTCCAAGGGCGGCTGGGATAACCCGTGGTACGTCAACGAGATCCCGACCATCTTCATCTCCTTCAACTGCCCGTTCCATTTGGTGGACGTGCCGCAGGTGAAGAACTTCATCAATTGCTACGATGCGAACGAAGTCACCGTCGACGCCGTCATAGACAAGCTCACGGGCAAGAGCTCTTTTACGGGCACTTCTCCCGTCGATGCCTTCTGCGGCATGCTCGACACGAGGTTTTAAGCTATGGAACGCATTCAATGGGATGAAGGCTGGGAGTTTGCGGAGAACGCCCCGCCCACGATCTATCCTTATTTTAAGCCCGAACAGAGGGTCACGCTTCCGCACGATATCTCCATTTCGCACGCGCCCGAGAGGGGCCTCCCCGAGGGCGAGGCGTGCGGCTATCTTGGGGGAACGATGGGAACGTACATGAAGTTCTTTCGTCTTTCCGAGGCCTGGCGCGGCAAGCGCGTGCTGCTCGAGGCGGACGGCGCATATTGCAATGCGGAAGTCGATCTGAACGGACACCTGCTCTCGGTGGAACCCAACGGATATACGCCCTTTCGGGTGGACCTGACGCAGTATCTGTCCGAGAGTGAAAACCGCCTGACCATCTTTGTGAACAACACGATCCCCCGCAATTCCCGATGGTACACGGGATCGGGCATCTACCGCCATGTGCGGCTGCGCGTTTCAGCGCAGGTACATCTTTCGCCCGATCCGCTCTTTCTGCGTACGGAGCGCGTTGAGGACGGAACAGCCTTTCTCCTCGCAGAAGTTTTTGCGGAGAATCACACTTTAAAGGCGTGTGCCGTGCGCGCGAAGATTTCCCTCTACCGCGATGAGGGTAGAGGAAAGCCGCACGGAGCCAAGTGTGAAGGATACGGGGAATGTGACATCTTCCTTTCCCCCTGTTCGGAGGGTAGGGGCAGGGTGCGTATCGCCGTTCAGGACGCGCGCCTTTGGGACATCCATTCTCCCGAGCTGTACATTGCCGAAGTGCAGCTCCTCGAAGAGGGCAGGCTCATCGATCGGGATGAGGAATTGTTCGGGATCAGAACGATCTCGCTCGATCCCGTCAACGGATTCAAGCTGAACGGAAAGGAGAGAAAGTTAAAAGGGGGCTGCATCCATCACGACAACGGGTTGCTGGGTGCCGTTTCGCTCTATGATGCCGAATATCGCCGCTTAAAAAAACACAAGGAGAACGGCTTCAATGCGATTCGCGGGGCGCACAATCCCATGTCGCGCGAGTTGTTGGAGGCGTGCGATCGGCTCGGGCTCGTCTTCTTCGCCGAGGCGTTCGACGTTTGGTCGATGAGGAAATGCGTCAACGACTATCATCTGCACTTTGCGGACCGCCGCGAACGCGATCTGACGGCCCTTATTCGCAGGGACCGCAACCATCCCTGCATCATTTGCTGGTCGATCGGGAATGAGGTGGGGGAGCGGAACGGCGCGGCAGGCGGTGCGGCGCTGTGCGCGGAACTTTCGGAGAAAGTGCGCTCACTCGACGATACGCGGTTTGTGACGGCAGCGGTCCCGAGTATGTTCAACGGATTGCTCGATGAGGATGCGCGCCGTATCGCAGAGGAGCTTGACCGCCCCGAGGATTTTCAGAACGGCATCACGCCCTATACGCAGTCTGTCTGGGCAGACCGCACCGAGGCATTCTGCGCTCCGCTCGATCTTGTCGGCTATAATTATTTGGAGATGCGCTATGAAGAAGATCTTCGGCGTTATCCGTCGCGCATTATCTGCGGTACGGAGAGCTTCCCCAATCGGATTGCAGACATCTGGGAGAAGGTGGAGAGCCTTCCGCGCGTGATCGGCGACTTTGTCTGGACGAGCTGGGATTACATCGGAGAGGCTTGGATCGGAATGTATTTCTTAAAGGATGAGCCTGAGCGCGAAACCCTGTATCCTGCCCGAGCGGCTAATTGCGCCTGTTTCGATCTGATCGGCGACGAACGCCCCGCCCTTGCCTTTCACAGGATCGCGTGGGGCAGTAAGGAGACATATCTCGCGGTTCATCACCCCTCGGAATTCGGCAGGGAGATCGTGCGGTCGGCTTGGTCGTGGTGCGGCGCGGAGCCGTGTTGGGCGTATCCCGGTTTTGAGGGACGCTCGCTCTCCGTTGAAGTGTACAGCAGGGCGGATACCGTTGAACTGTGTATCAACGGGGTTTCTCTCGGGCGGAAGAACGTGGGAACGGAACGAAAAAACACCGCCGTCTTTGCTGCTGTGTATGAGGCAGGCGAGATCGCTGCGATCAGTTATGATGCGGACGGAAGGGAGGTCTCACGCTGCAAGCTAAAAACGCCGGGAGAGGCTTGCGGGCTGCGCCTTTCTGCCGACAGGACGGAGCTTTCCGCCGACGGAGAGTCGCTTTCCTTCGTGGAGGTGACCGTTGTCGATGCCGACGGCGAACGGGTACCCGTTTGCGACATGGAGCTTAAGGCCTGTGTCACGGGAGAGGCTTCTCTCGCCGCGTTCGGTTCGGCCTGTCCTTCGACGGAAGAGCGATATACGGATGGCTCGTTCAAAGCCTACCGCGGGCGGGCGCTTGCTGTCGTCCGCGCGGGAACGGGTTGCGGAAAGGCGGAGTTGACCGTCTCCTGCGAAAAATTTCCGCCTGAGAAGATAGCATTGACGCTCAAATAATAAAGGGAGGTGATGTCTGTGGAAAAAGCAGCAATGCGGCATGTGCCTGACGAGGCGGCATTGGAGCGCTATCGGCGTGAAGTGGCGGTCAAACTGCAAAATTACCGTGCGCTCAATGCCGTATGCAAGAAGGGGCAGATCGTCTTTGCCGGGTCTTCGCTCATGGAGGAATTTCCGATTGCTGAATTTGTTCAAAATGATACGCTTCCGATCTGTGTCTACAACCGCGGGGTGAGCGGAGCTGTGACGGGGGATCTTATCAGCTATCTCGATGTTGTGGTGCTTGGCCTCGCTCCCTCAAAAGTGTTTTTGAATATTGGCACGAATGACCTGTCCGACCCCGTCTTTGAGGTGGAGGCTCTGTCTTCTCGGTACGAGATCATTTTGCAAAAGATCGCGGAACATCTTCCCGAGACGGAAGTCTATATGATGGCGTTTTATCCTATGAATGAGGGCGCGGCGGGAGGAAGCGCATTCGGGGGCAGGACAAACGAGCGGATCGCACGGGCAAATACCGTCCTTTGCGCATTGGCGGGACACACGCCCCGCTGCCGTTATATTGACGTCAATCAGGGTCTGTATGATAAAAACGGCGCTTTGCGGGCGGAATTTACCTATGACGGGGTCCATATGTATGTGGCGGCATATGAGATCGTTTACAGGAACTTGCGCCGCTATCTGAAAGGTGAATGAATGGAAGCAACGATCATGGCATTTGAGACGGTCATGGTGGCCTGTTTCGGGATCAGCTGGCCGTTTTCTGTGGCGAAGTCCTATCGTGCGCGGACAACGAGGGGCAAGAGCCTCGTGTTTCTTTTGGCGATTTGGATTGGGTATATTTTCGGCGTTGCCGGGAAGATCATGCAGGCGGTCGAACTTGGCTCCGTTGCATACGTGTTTTATTTCTACGTATTCAATCTCATTGTTGTATCTGCCGATCTTATCCTTTATTTTCGCAATCATAGGCTTGACCGCATGGCGATGGAGGAGGCTGGCGGGGAGCGGCCTCGGGAGGGGAGCGATGAAAAAAATTGATTTCGGTCGGAATTGGCGGCTGTCGGACCATCAGACGCAGACGGAAAAGGACATCCATTTGCCCTATGATGCCACGATCGGGACGCAGCGCGATCCCGACATCCGCATCGGGTATCTCTGCGCGTTCTATCACGGCGGGAAATACGAGTACGAGAAGCGGTTTTCTTTCTCGGAAGGCGGGGAGGCCGTCTATCTCGAGTTTGAGGGCATCTACCGCAACAGCGAGATCTATGTGAACGGCAAAAAGATCGATTCGCTCGTGAACGGCTATATCCCCGTTTGCCTTTGCATCGACGAGTACCTCCATGCGGGTGAGAACACCGTGAAGGTGACCATCGACACGCCCTACAACGACCATTCGCGCTGGTATGCGGGCAGCGGGATCTATCGCGACGCCTTCCTCTACGTCGGGAACGTTCGCCATATCCCGCCGCACAGCGTCAAAGTTAGGACGCTCTCCCATGACCCCGCCGTCATCGAGGTCTTCTGTCCCGTCGAAGGGGTGCGCTATCGCGTCTTGGACGGCGAGAGAGAAGTCGCCGAGGGAGAGGGCACCTGCGCGCGCATCGCTGTTCCAGATGCAAAGCTCTGGAGCGACGAGACGCCCAACCTCTACACCCTCCGTGCCGAACTTATGGAGGACGGCAAGGTCGTCGATACGGACGAGGTGCGCTTCGGTATCCGCACACTCGCATGGAACAGCGTCGAGGGCTTCCTTGTCAACGGAAGGAGGACGCTGCTTCGCGGCGGGTGCATCCACTGCGACAACGGCGTTTTGGGCACGGTCACGACGCGCAAGACCGAACTCCGCCGCGCCAAAAAAATCAAAGCGGCGGGTTTCAACGCCATCCGCAGCGCCCATCATCCCATGTCGCCCGCGCTTTTGGAGGCCTGTGACGAGGTGGGGCTCTTTGTCATGGACGAAGGGTTCGATATGTGGTACCGCATGAAGAACCGCAACGACTTCTCCCGCTCCTTCGCGGCGGAATATCCCCGCATCCTTCGGGCGATGGCGGAGAAGGACTATAACCATCCCTCCGTCGTGATGTACTCCATCGGGAATGAGATCCCTGAGATCGGCTCGCTGAAGGGCATCCGCTACGGAAAGGACATGATCCGCATCCTCAAGGAGCTCGACGGCACGCGCCCCGTGCTCATGTGTCCGAGCATGCGGCTTGCGCAGGACTTCCTCTTCGGGATGCCCTACGACAAGGTGGACGAGGACGAGTACCTCAAGGACCCCGAACATCAGAAGGAGGACTTTGAGCACTACATCAAGGTGTGGACGCGCGGCCTCGTCAATCTCCTCGACGTGTTTGAATACACCGACGAGCGCAAGGCGCAGGACGAGCGCGCGACAAAGGAGCTCTACGACCTTCTCGACATGGCTGGCTACAACTACTACGGCGAGTACTACGAGGCGTTGCACGAAGTGCACCCCGAGCGCGTCATCGTCGGCACCGAGACGGAGGGGAACAAGCTCTCCTATCACTTCAGGAAGATGCGGGAGCATCCCTATGTCATCGGCGACTTTGTATGGACGCTTCAGGACCATCTCGGCGAGTGCAACTGCTGCGAGCTGCACTACGGCGAGGAGAAGGTCGAAAAGAACTACCCGTGGGTGACCAACTGGTGCGGCAAGCTCGACCTCATCGGCGACGAGAACATCACCGCGCACCGCTACCGCATGGTGTGGGGCTTGGAGAAGGGCATTGTCCTCGCCGCTCAGCCGCCCGTGCACGACGGCGTCGAGGCGAAGTTCAACAATGACCGCGAGACGGACGCCGTGATGAGCTGGTCCTTCGATGGCTGCGAGGGAAACAAGACGTACATCGACGTCGTTTCGGATGCACCCCTCGTCGAAGTCTTTGTGAATGGTACTTCCCTCGGAAGGAAGCGAACGGAAGATTACTCGGCGCGATATTTCTGTCGCTATCAAAGAGGCGAGGTGACTGCCGCCGGGTGCGATGAAGACGGAAGGGAGCTTTATCTCAGTTCCTTGAAGTCAGCGGGCGAAGAGACGAGGCTCGACGTTCGTCCCGAAAGAGAAGTGCTGTATGCGAACGGACGCGACCTTTGCTTTATCCCGATTGCCGTGACCGATGCGGCCGGGATCGTAAAGGCATATCCGGAGCATACGATCCGGGTGTGCGTGACGGGTGCGGGAAGCCTTGCCGCGCTCGGAAGCGCTGCGTTCAAGACAGCCGAGAGCTATGTGGACGATACGCATACGACTTTTATGGGAAAATGCCTTGCCGTCGTTCGTTCCGGGACTGAGGCGGGGGAAATCGTCGTGTGCGTCAGCTGCGACGGGGCCGAGGGGGCCGCTTTTTCCATCCGTGTTGTGCCGTCGGAGGAAGATGCTGTCTGAGATCGCTTTCGGAAATGGAGAAATGTGTGTGACAAAGACATTGCTTGTATATGAAAAGAGGAAACCATTCCTCCTCTGCGTGGACAGCGACGGCTGTGCGATGGACACGATGAACATCAAGCACTTCCGCTGCTTCGGCCCCTGTTTTGCGGACGAGTGGGGGATCGAAGGGGGGCGTGCCCGCGAAAGGGCGCTCCGCCGCTGGAACGAGATCAACCTCTATGAGCGCACCCGCGGCATCAACCGCTTCAAGGCGCTCGCGCTCATCTTGACGGAGCTCTATCCCGATAATGACGACATCGCCGCCTTCCTGAAGTGGGCGAACGAGGCGAAGGAACTTTCCGAGCGCGCCCTCGAGCGCGAGATAGCGGGTGGCGCCAGCGCGGTCTTCGAAAAGGCGCTCAACTGGTCGCGCGCCGTCAACAAGTGTATCGGCGAGCTCTCGGAGGACGAAAAACAGGCATTTTCGGGCGTCAAGGAGGCGTTTGAGGCTGCCAAAGCGCAGTTCGACATCGCCGTCGTCTCGAGCGCCAACTTCGACGCCGTCGCCGAGGAATGGGAGCGCAGTCACCTTCTCGAGGACGTCGACGTCCTCACCACCCAGCGCGACGGCAGCAAGGCGCATTGCATCTCCGAGCTTCTCAAAAAGGGGTACGCGAAGGAGCGCGTCCTCATGGTGGGGGACGCCCCGGGCGACCTTGCGGCGGCCGAGGAGAACGGCGTTAGCTTCTATCCCGTCCTCGTGCGCTTGGAAAAGGAGAGTTGGGCGCGCCTTCCCGCCCTCTTGCAAAAGTTTGTCAAGGGCGAGGCGGCCGAGGAACTCTTCGCTCTCCGTCAACGATTCTTCGATAATCTGCGGGCAGATTGAACGGCTTCATTGAAAAATAGTGATAAATTCTCAAACCGTGTGATATAAAGTGAAAAATACTGCAATCTTTTTTGGCGCAGACCTGTTATAATCGAGATAAGATTATCATTGGGAGGATGCTGCCTTGAAGATCGTAACTTTAGGAGAGATCATGCTGCGCCTCTGCCCCGAGGAGCGCGAACGCTTCGTGCAGGCAGACCGCTTTACCGCCGTCTACGGCGGGGGTGAGGCCAACGTCGCCGTCAGCCTTGCAACGCTTGGAGAGGAGAGCGTCTTCGTCTCCAAAGTGCCCGATAACGAGCTGGGGCAGGCGGCGGTCAACAGCCTGCGCCGCTACGGCGTGGACACCCGTCACATCGTGCGCGGCAAGGGGCGGCTGGGCATCTACTTTTTG
>CALVWI010000002.1 GCA_944367045.1 uncultured Clostridia bacterium
CCGCCGCTCGAAGGCCGCGCCTTACAGGAGGGCACGTGTGAGCTGAATTATTCGGGCATCCCGCCCATATCTTCGGGTCGGTCGGCCCCGTCGGGGTCCGTTCCCGCGTCCTCGCCCTGCGTTCCGAAATCGTCTGCCGCGTAGCCGTCGGAGCCGTCCGCAGGGACTTCCCCCTCCGCATCGCCGCAGGCGGCCTCATCGGAGGGCTCCGCCGTCTCGTACGCAACTTCGCCAACGGCGCCTGTACTCTCGCCGGCTTCCTCCTGCATGACCTCGGGCGCAGGCTGGTGCTCTGCGCTCTCCCCCGCGGCTTTCGCAGCCTTTGCAAGCTTATGAACGCGCGCGCCGACGGCGATATCCGCGATGATGAGCCCGACGAGCACCACGCCGAGTGCGACGGCCGTTACGATCTGCCCGAGGGGCACCAGGACGAGCAGCAGCCCGACGGGTGCAAACGAACTCAGTCTCGTCTCGCCGCTCCCGTCCCGAGGGCCTTCGTCCGAGCCCTGAGAGCCGTCATCCGTGCCCTGAACAGCGCCGTTCTCGTCCGTGCCTTGGACCGCCTCCCCTTCGGCGGCGAGATCGTTTTCGGACGATGCGCTCCCCGTCTCTTCCGTGCCTACCGGCGAACCGCCGTCGGGCGTATTGCCCCTGCCGCACTTCTTGCTCTTTCTGAGGAGCACGATGAGCAGGATGAGCGCGATGAGGACGAGCACCGCAAGCAGGATGATGAGCCAGAGGATGGAGATGACATGCTCGGTGAGCGTCCAGGTGAGCGTGACGGGATCGGTCAGGCCCTCGCCCTCGTTGAGGTCCGTCCAGCCGTAGTTGGCGGTATCCTTGAGGGTGAAGACGATGGTGTAGACGCCGTGGATATTCGCCGTGACCGTCACGCCGCCGTCCGTGGTGAGCTCGAAGCGGGCGGTGTCCGACTCCACGGTCATCAGCGAACCGTCGTACCCGATGACCGCGATGGCATTCGTCTCGCCGTTGTGTTCCTCGGTGACCGCTCTCAGGCCGTCCTCATCCCACGCGGGTGCGGAGATGAGCCGCCTCAAGACGGTGAAGTCGACGCTACAGCTTGCATTGTCGTAGTTCTCGAGATCGACGGTCGTCACGGTGAGCGTGTACGAACCTGCCTTCACGGGAGCGGTATCGCTGTCCCAAGCCGTGCCGTCGTTGGCGGTACCCGTGTAACGGTACGTGAGCGCGATGCCGTAAGCGCCCGTCACAACGGGTTCGTTGGGCTCGTCGCCGTACGTCCAATCTTCGAGCGTGACGCTCATCTGAAGGGGCCGTTCGATGACCGTGAAGGAGGCCGTCGCCTCGCCCGCCGTGTAGTTTGCCGTCTCGCCGTAGTAGACGGTTACGGTGTACTCGCCCGCGTAAACGGGAGCCTTCTCGCTGAAGCTGCCCTCCTCATCCGCATAGAGGACGCGGACAACTTCGTCCATCAGGAAGTCGGGCGTGAGCACGTACGCGCTCGGCACGTCGCCGAAGTACCAATCTTCGATCGTGACCGCCGCATCGGCTTCGGCGCGTTCGACGATGAAGTCAGCGCTTGCCGTGCCGCTCTGATAGTTCTCGGTCTCGGCCGCCGTGACCGTGACGGTGTATTCGCCCGCCTCGGTGGGAGCGACCTCGCTCTCGTACGCCGCGCCCGCATTCGTCGTGCCCGTGTAGAGGTAGGTGAGTTCGCCCTCGCCAGCGTTGCCGCTGACGGAAGGCGCATTGGCCTCCTCGCCGTACGTCCAGCCGTCGATGGCAACTTCGAGGTCGAGCGTCGCCTTGTTGACGGTGACCTCCGCCGTCACTTCGGCCGCAAGGTAGTTGTTCGTCTCGGCTGCGGAGATCGTCACTTCATACTTGCCCGCATCCGTGAATGTGTTGTTCGTGTAGACGAGTTCGGTCTCCTCGTGGTTGAGCACGGCGCCGCCCGTTACGGACTGTTCCTCCCCGTTGTAGGTGAACTGCGTCTGAAGCCCGCTCGTGTCGATGACCGCCTGAGCGCGCCCGATCGTGAACTTCTCGCTCACGGCGGTCGCATCGGCAAAGTTGTGCATGCCCGTGAGCGTCACCGTGACGGTGTACTCGCCCGCCTCGGTGGGAGCCGCGCTGCTCTCGTACGCCTCGCCGCCGTTCGTCGTGCCCCTGTAGAGGTACGCGATCGTGGGAGCGGAAGGCTCGAGACCCGTGTAGGTGATGACAGGTGCGTTGGCCTCTTCGCCGTACGTCCAGCCGTCGATGGCGACTTCGAGATCGAGCGCCGCCTTGCTGACGGTGACCGTCACTGCAACTGCCGCCGCATTGTAGTTGTCCGTCTCCGCCGCGGAGATGATGACCACATAGCTGCCCGCGTCCGTGAAGGTGTTGTCGGTGTAGACGAGCGTCGTCTCGCCGTGGTTGAGCGTCGCGCCGCTCGAGACGGACTGCGTCCTTCCCGTGTAGGTAAAGCTCGTCTGTACGCCGCTTGTATTGATGAAGGCAGCCGCACGGTAGATGACAAACTTCGTCGTCGCCGATGCGTCGTTGTAGTTCTGCATGCCGGAGGCCGTAGCCGTCACGGTATACTCGCCCGCCTCGTTAGGAGCGACGGTGCTGTCGTACTTCTTGCCGCCGTTGGTCACGCCCGTGTAGCGGAATGTGACCGTTGCGTCGTCGACCGTACCCGACACGACGGGCTCTTTGGCCTTTTCGCCGTACGTCCAGTCGTCGATGGAGACGCCGATGCTTGTGAGGGTCGCCTTCCCGACGGTGACGGTGAGCGTCACGGAGACAGCCTCGTAGTTATAGCTCTCATCCGCAGAGATGGTCACCTCGTATTTGCCCGCATTGGTGAAGGTATTGTTCTCGTACTTGAGCTTGCTCTCGCTGTGGTTGAGCACAGCGCCGCTCGAGACGGACTGCTGATACCCCGTGTAGGTGAACTGCGTCTTGACGTCTCTCGTGTCGATCTCCGCCTCGGCGCGCACGATGGTGAACGTCGCCGTCACCGTGCCGCCGAAATAGTTATCGCTCTCCGCGACGGTCACGGTCAGGGTGTACCCTGCCGTATCGTCATTCGCCTGGTCGGGAACGACGATCGTGTTTTCATACTTTTCGCCTTTGTTGTTGGTCCCGGAATAGGTGGCCGACACGGTGCCCGTCGGAACGAAGTCTCCCGCGAACTTCCACACGTCGGCAGAATCGGGCTGATCTCCATAAACCCAGCCTGCGCCGCCATCGGAAAGTTGAGGAATGATCTCGATCTCAAACGCGATCGATGCCTTTTCGATGACGATCGTGACGGTGTTCGACGTGCCGCCAAGATAGTTATCCGTCTCATCGACGATCACGGTCAGCTCATACGTCCCGGCATCGGTGGGAACAGCGGTGCCGACAAGGGAGGTGTTCGTGTTCTTATACTGCGCCGTCCACGTGCCGTCCTCGGGGTTGGTGCCTTCCACGAACTGCCAGATTTCTTCATCCGTGTAAGTCTTTCCGTACGTCCATTCGCCAATGAGAAGGGAGATCTCGGGCGCGATGGGCGCGCGTTCGATGGTGAACTCCACCTCATCGCTCGTCACGTCGTAGTAGTTCTGCATGCCCGAGAGCGTCACTTTGACGGTGTAAGTGCCCGCCTCTGTAGGCGCTTTGTTCGTCGCCGTGTACTCAACGCCGCCGTTCGTCTTGCCCGCATACTCATACGTTACCGTATAGTCGCCCGGCGCAGGCATGCCCGACGTATTGATGAATTTCGGCGTGTTCCCTTCCTCGTTGTACGTCCAGTCGTCGACCGTCACGATGAAGGAGTAGTCCGCCTTGTTGACAGTGACCGTCACCGTCTTCTCGGCTGCCTCGTAGTTGTTCGTCTGAGCCGCGGTGATTTTCACTGTGAGCTCGCCGTTCTCGGGAACATCGGTGAAGGTGTTGTTCGTGTAGACAAGCGTCGTCTCATTGTGGTTGAGCGTCGCGCCCGTGATGGTCTGCGGCTTGCCGTTGTAGGTGTACTCGGTCTCCACGTTGTCCGTGTTGATGACCGCCTGCGCCCTATTGATAGTGAACTCGGCACTTGTCACCGTCGCATCGTTGTAATTCGTCATGCCCTTGAGCGTGACGGTGACGGTGTACTCGCCCGCCTCGGTGGGTGCCGCGCTGCTGCTGTAAGGCCTGTCGCCGTTCATCGTACCCGTGTAGAGGTACTCGAGATAGCCGCCGTCAGGCATCGTACCCGTCGAATAGGTGGGGACGGGCGACTCGGCTGTCTCGCCGTACGTCCAGCTGCCGATGGTAACGCCGATCGTCATATCCGCCTTGTTGACGGTGATCGTCACCGTCGCCGTAGCAGACTTGTAATTGTTGGTCTCGGCCGCGTAGATCGTGACAAGCAGTTTGCCGTCTACGGGAACATCGGTGAAGGTATTGTTGGAGTATTGCAGCGTCGTTTCGGTATGGTTGAGCTCCGCGTCCTCGATGGTCTGCAATGCACCCGTGTAGGTGTACGTCTTCGTCATCCCATCCGTGTCGATTTTCGCATCGGCCTTTTCGATGGTGAAGGTCGCCGTACCGACGGCCGCCGCGTAGTTTGTGCCCTCGGCATACGTCACTCTGACGGTGTAGTTGCCCGCATTGGTGGGAACATCTTCGGAGAAAACGCTCGAGCCGAACGCCGCGTATTCCACGGTCGCCGTAAGGCTTTCGGGGTGCGCGGTGTAGGTAAGCTGAGGCTCAACCTCTTCCGTCGTATACGTCCAGCCCGAAATTTCCACGTCGATGGTCAGCGCCGCCTTGTTCACGGTGATCGTCACGATCACATTTTCGGGCGCCTTGTAATTATCCGTCGCATCCGCGGAAATGGTCACTTGGTACGTGCCCGCATCGGTGACAGAGGTCTCGGAGTAAGTCAGCGTCGTCTCATTATGGTTGAGCTTGGCGCCCGTGATGGTATGCGGGTTTCCGTCATAAGTGAACACGGTCTGCATGCCGCTCACGTCGATGACCGCCTCGGCCTTTTCGATGGTGAACGTTGTGCTCGTCGCCGTCGCATCGGTGTAGTTCTTCATGCCCGTGAGCGTCACCGTCACGGTGTAGGTGCCCGCCTGCGTGGGCGCGAACTCGCTCTCGTATTCAACGCCGCCGTTCGTCTTGCCCTCGTAGAGGTAGACGATCCTGCCGCCTTCTGGCAACGTCGACGTCGTCACATACCCAATCTTGGGAGCGTTGGCTGTCTCGCCGAACTTCCAGTTTTCGATGGAGACGGTGAACTCGTATCCACCTGCCTGCGTGATGACGAACTGCGCGGTATACGTCTCGCTTTCGATCTTCACGCCATCCACGAGCCACTGATAGTTGTAGCTGTCAACAAGCTGAAGCACCACGTCATAGCTGTCCGCATCGGTGCCGCCTTCGTTCGTGATGACCTTAAAGCCGTTTTCCGTGACGTCCGCCGTCTGCGGGGTACCATTGTAGACCTTCGAAGCGATCGTCGGCACTTCCACGGTCGCCTTTTCGACGACATACACGCGCTCCGTCTCCTGCATGCTGTAGTTGCACTTGACGCCGTCCGCACTCTGTGCCGCAAGCGTCACCGTGACGATGTAGTTGCCCGCCTCGGTGGGAACTTCGGTGCTGTTCGTGTACGTCGTGTTGCTCCAGCTCGTGCCGCTGTAGGTGACCTTGACGAAGTTTTCGATCGTCTCATAATTTTCGCTGTTTACAAAGCCGCTGAACTCCGTTCCGTCAAGCTTCACGCCGTTTTCTTTACCGAACTCGCCGTTTGCAAAGCTCTTCCAATCAAAACTGAGCGTCTTGGGTGTGATGGTGAGCGTCGCGCTATGCGCCGTCACGAGGTAGTTATCGAACTCATAATAGCCATCACCGTTCACGGTGCCCGCAAGATCGAGCGTGTACGTTCCGACGTTCACCGCGCTCTCGCCGACCGTGATCGTCAGCTTATTGTTGAGCAGATCATCGTAGCGGGCCATGCCATCTGCGATCTCATACGTGAACGTATCGACATAGAATGCGTTCTGTTCGATGGAGGCCGCCGAGCCCGTATAGACGACATCCTGATCGATGAGCCCGATGACGACGTGCAGTTTGTTCATCACATATTCGTGCGTCTTGTCGGCCTCATTTGCAAACGTGTAGTTGCCGAGCGCCGTGCCGCCGATGCCGTCTTCCGTCCAGCCCGTAAATTCGGCCGTGAAGGTGTAATTGCCCGCGTTGAGGAACGTGCCGTCCGCGCTTGTGACCTTGAGCCGCACGATCGCGTCGTTGATGTCGATGAAGTACGCATAGACGGAGCCCAGCTGATCCTCGCCGTTGTAGGTGAAGGTATCCGCCCTCCAGTTGACCTCGACAGGTCTCGGGTCGATGACCACGGTGACGGTCCTTTCCGTCGTCGCGCCGTCTGCAAACTTGTAGTTGTCGTCCGCAATGGAGATGGTCGCCGTGAGGGTATACGTGTTCGCATCGATAACATTTTCATCCGCAACATCAAACTTAACGTTCAGATAGTCGGGAACGTCCGTCGCGGTCGGGAGCTGCTGTTCGCCGTTATAGGTGAAGTACACCTTTCCGTCCGCGTCCGTGCCGAAGGAGATGCCGTCGATCTCGCTCTGCGTGACTTCCTTCTGCGTGATCGTCACCTTGAGGTACCCGACACCGTAGGCATAGGCAGTGTCGCCGTTCTGTGTAGGGAAGACCTGCACGAGCATCCAATAGGTGCCCGCATCCGCGCCGTCCAGCGTGGCGAGCGTGAAGATGTCGTCGCTCGGATCATCATCGCTCCACTTCGCGAAGGCGACGTGCTCGGAGCGGCGTGCCCCACCCAGAATGGAGTCGGCCTTGATGAGGAGCTCATTGCTGCCGATGGTGTCGGCTTCGCTCTCCGCGAACTTCCACCAAGTGCCCGTCGTGCCGTATTCGATGGTGATGCTGTCCACCGTCCCGTCTTTATCGTAGAATGTCACATGGTTCACGGTCGCGTTGACGGAGAACCAGATCTGTTTGGTCTCTCTATTCTCTCCCGAGACCGTCGCGCTCTCAGGCCAGCAATAGTTGGCGGGATCGATGAGCGTGAAGAACAGCGAAAGCTGCGTCCCCGCGCCCTCCGAAATGGTGACGTTCACTTCGCCGACCTCATTATTCGGGTCGCCGTCAACCGTCAGGCCCCCGGGAAGGGAGCTCGTATTCAGCGTCATCAGCCTGTTATCGAAGCCCTTCGTCACATTCGTGCCGGTGCCGCTCATCTCGTCGAGGGAGATATTGCCGCTCGCCCAGTTGATGTCGACGGTGCGCTGATCAACGGTAATCACGCCGTGCGCCTCAAGGGCATCCCAGTCGGTGGTCCCTGCAACGGTGACCTTGACATAGTAGGTGCCCGCAGGCGTTGTATAGCCGAACCCTTGCGTGTACTCCTCACTGTAAGTGTAGTTCCCCGCCTCGCCCTCGCGCGTCTTATAGTACGTGACGGCCTTCGTATTTTCGCCCATGAGTGCGGTGAAGGTCGGCTCTTCCTGACCGCTCTCATAGGTATCCGTCCACGCCGAATTCATCGAAGGATCGCCGTACGTCCACTCGATGGCAAACTCATAGCCGCTGTTCTGCTGCGTTCCGTCCGCGAGGATCCAGTAGTTCCCCGCCTCCGTGATCTTGACCGTGAATTCGCCCGTCACATCGGTGAAATTATCCGCCTTTACGGTGTAGCTGACGGTGTACGTGCCGCCCAGCGTGAGGGAAGTCACGGGGCTGCCGTCGACCGTAAACGACCAAATATAGGTGATGCTTTCTTTGTTGAGGACAAAGCTTTCCGTCACAACATTGAGCGCGTGATTAAAGAGATATTTGCTTGCCGCATCGACATCGCCCGCAGCGGCATCTTCGCGGAAGTAGAAGTTCTCTCCCGTGTAGGTCACTTCGACGTAATCCTTGGGGTCCACCACCTCAAACGTTGCGGCAACGATTTCAAAGCCGACATTGTCATTGACGAACGTGACATCGTAATTCTTCGCCACATCCGTGGTAAGCTTCTGCCCCACCAGCGTATAATCGCCAACCTTCGTGCCTGCGCCGAAGTCGGACACGCCATCAACAACAAGCGTATAGATATCCGCCGCCGAATCGCCATCGACGATGGCATCGCCGTAACCCGACCATCCGTCGAGCGCCGCCGAAGCGGAGGAGATCCAGCCGGCAAGCGCATCTTCAAGCGCCTGTGTGCCGTAGGTCAGCGAATCGCCGATGCTCGGCAGCGTCACCGTGATGGGACGCGCGATGACCGTCATCGTGGCCTCGCCCTCTTCAAACGTATAGTTCTTGAGGGTGCCCGTAGGATCGTCAAGGCTTGCCGTGACTGTCCACGTCGTTCCCGCCGCGGAAGCTGCGTCGTAAGAGCCCGTGATCGCAAATTTGACCGCAGTCTCGGCAGCCACCTGCGCGCCCTCATTCACGAACACGTCGCCCGTCACACCGTCGCCCAACTCAAATTTAAGACTGCTCAGCGTCGCCTTGGTCGTGGGGGAAAGCCCATTAAAGTCCGTGCCGTAGATCATGTCGAAATTGCCGATCGTGATCTTCACGGGGCGCTTTGCAACGGTGTAGACGCCGTTCGAATCCGAACTATCATCGGCGTTCACAAACGTAATCACATAGTTGCCCGCGCGGCTGCCATCTCCTGTGAATTCAGCGCCCACAATGTCATAATCGGCCGCATCGGAGGATGCATTCACAACCGACGAGAGCGAGAACACCAAATTCGCAGCGTCGTGAAGCTCCGTTGCCTCCGAACCATCCGTATAAGTGATGGTATAGAGGTTGGTACTCAGGCTCTTGCTGTCCGTCACATCGAGTGAATTCAGAGGATCGCCGTAGTAAGTCGTCTGCTTGATGATCTCGACGGTGATCTCGGCCTTCTGCATGGTGTACTTCTTCGTTACCGTGCCGTCATCGCCCGCGCCGCTCAGCTTATAGTTCTCATCCTCAAGCGTCGCAGTGAAGGTATAAGTATTGGCGTTGATGAACTCCTGCGTGGCGATCGAAAGCTTCACCGCGTTCTCGTCACCCATCAACTGGCTGCCGTCCACCCAAGGCTGATAGGTCGCCGAAATGCTCGAGAACTGATCATCGCCGTTATAGGTGAAGTTATCCTTCGTCCACGTCACCGTGACTAGGCGCTGTGCGATCGTGAAGGAAGTCGTAAAGTTGCCCGACGGAGCATAGTTTCCGTCTTTCGAAGTTTCGGCCTCAACCACGACGGTGTACGTTCCCGCATCGGTCGGCAAACCCTCAAGCTTGTTTTCCTCAGCGGTAACAGTTCCCTTATAATAGGTGACCTTGAAGGTGATATCCGTGTTGATACTGCCATCGGACTTCAGGCCGTATGCCTTGTACTCCCACGCCTTGCCGTCATAGATGGGGTTGGTGCCATCAAGCGATTCCGCAAGGTGCCCGTCTTTATCGACCTCAAACTTGATGCCGATTCTTGCGGTCGTGACCGTGTATTTTGCCGTGTTGAAGGTGATGGTGAAGTTGCCGTCCGTATAGGGGCTTTTGCCATTCGAGCCCACGATGGAGATGATGTACTCTCCCGCGTCAAGGTGGCCGCCTTGGGGCACCGAAACGGGCGTGCTCAAATCATTCTGCTTGTAGATCTCCAGCTTGAAGATAGCTGCCTCGCTGACGTCAAAGAGTTCACCGCTGACCGAATAGGTGAGCGCTGCAAGCGCCTCGCCGTACTCCGAACTCTGATCCGCGATCGTCACCGTGATGGACGCAGGTTGGATGACAAAGACTTCCTCCGTCGCGTTCTTAAACGTGACGTTGTAGTTCGTATTATTCGCCGCAACGCTGTAATAGGCATAGCTGCCCACGTCGATGGCGTCCGTTTTGGGCGTCAGGGTGATGTTGAGGTTATCGCCCGACACCAAGCGGTCGACCGTGTAGTCCTCGTCAAGCGTCGCCGTAAATGCGTTGAACTTGTCGTTCTTGTACGTTTCCGTATGCGTCGAAAGCGCCACGGTGACTTCGCGTGCGTAAACCTCGTAACTATTCTCCTCGTTCGCAAACGTCACATCATAGTTGTGCTTGCGCTCGCCCGATTGCGTAGCGTTGATGTCATAAAAACCGACATTATACTTTGTCGCCTTTTCGACCTCGAAAGAGAACACGTCATTCGCATTGTCGTAGAGCGTGCCGTCCGTGATCGTATAGAAATCCTCGGTGAGGTTCGAGAAATCGACAAGAGCCTCGCCGTACTCCGAACGCTGATCCTTGATCGTCACGGTGATCTCGGCCTTCTGCATGGTGTACGTCCCGGACGTCGCGCCGCTCAGCGTGTAGTTCTCATCCTCAAGCGTTGCAGTGAAGGTATAAGTATTGGCGTTCTTGAACTCCTGCGTGGTGATCGAAAGCTTCACCGCGTCGTTTTCACCCGTCAGCTGACTGCCGTCCTTCCACGGCTGATAGGTCGCCGAGATGCTCGAGAACTGATCCTCGCCGTTATAGGTGAACGTAGTCTGCTCCGTCCAGGTGACCTCCACTGTGCGAGGAGCGATACTGAACGTCTCGGTGGCATCTGTCGCCGCCTGATAGTTCTGATATGTATCATTCGATCGGGTCCCCGCCTTAACGAACGCCTGATAGGTGCCCGCGTTGACGGCATCATCGCCCGTCAGCGAGCCCGACACCGCCTTATACGTCACGGGGAAGTAGATCGTTCCATCGCCATTCTCGCCCTCACCGGTGGCGGTGTACGTCCATGCCAAGCCGTCGAAAATCGGCCCGCCGTTTAAGAGAGAGTTCTCGGTATCGTGCCCACTCGTATCGAGCGTCAACGTAACTGCGATCTTTCTGGGTATGACTTCATAGGTGCCCGTCTCGCCGCCCGTCTCGCCCTTAAACGTCACGGCGTAGTTGGTGCTCACGTCCGTGCCGACGATGGTATAGGTGCCGACGTTCAGCTTATTGTACTCCACGCTCACATCCTGCAGCGAGAGAGTGAAGATGCTGTCCGTGCCGCCGTCAGTGTCGTCGCCCAAAAAGGCGTTACCCGAGCCGTTGACGCGCTCATAGCTCACCTCGAAGGCCTTGGGCGTGCCGTATTCCGTCTCGATATTGTTGATGGTGACGGTGACCTTGCGCTCAACGACCTTGAGCTGCGCCGTCGTCACCTTCGCGCCCATGGAGATGCCGTTCCCGTCATCCGTCAGGCTGTAGTTCTTGAGGCCGCCGGCAAACAAAACATTGACGGTGTAATCGTCGACATCATTCCCCGGTCGATAACCATCATCCGGCACGGAGAAGCTGAGCAGGCCCTTAAGCGTCTCCTTGTCCTTTTCAAGCACATTGCCGAATGCGGCATCGAAGTAGTCGGGATCTGCCGTGAAACCGGCAGAATTCATGGCCTTGGGAGCCGCGTCGCCGTACTCGACCGAGCCGATCAGCTGACCGGCAGTGACGGTGAGCGTGCGGGGCTTGATCGTGTAGAGGCCGTCGGAGCCGCCATTGTCAAACGCGCCCACAAATTCCACAACATAGTTATCCGCGCGGCCGCCGTCTTCGGCGGTGATCTTAACGCCCTTGATTCGATACGAGCCGGCATCCGAAGTGTCCGTAAGCCCATCCGGGAGCGTCAGCGTGAAGATATCGCTCGCGTTGTCAAACGTCTCGCCCTCGATGGAATAGGTGAGCTCTTTGATGTCCTCGCCGTACGTGGACTCCAGCGTCGTGATGTTCACGGTGATGGTCCGCTTTGTGACCTCGAACTGCACCGTATCGACAACCGTTTCTTTGGTGATGTCAGCCCCGTTGAACGTGTAATTCTTGAGAACGTCGTCCGCATTAAAGGTGATATTGATATCATACTTGCCGACATTGCTGCAAACGACACCTTCGCCCGCGGTGTAGCCTTTCGCCACGAATTGAAGCAGGGCTTTAAGCGCCTCTTCCTCGTCTGCATTGACCGCGCCCGTCAGCTTGATGTTGTAATCATCAAAACTCGTCGGCGCCGCTTCGCCATACACAATGGTGCCGTCCTTGAGCGTCGCCGAAACGGTGAGCGCAAGTTTCTTGATTTCGACCTCTTTGGTCTGCGAATCGAGGCCTTCGGCCAGCGTGATATTTTTCTCTCCTACGGGCAGCACCGCGGTGAGGGTGTAGTCGTCCGCGTTGAGGATAGAGCCGCCGCCCTCGAGCGAAAGCACAAGATAGCTCGTGCTCGTCGCGTCCACATACGCGCCCGAAGCTTCATCATACGTCCAGTTCTGGTAGGTGGCGTAGATGTCGTCGCTGCCGTTGCCGTCCGCATCGAACGTGAACGCCGAGCCGCGGTAGTCAAGGTTCTCGGGAACCGTCCAAACGATATCGCTGTTCGTCAGCGTATAGGGCGAAACGGTGAAGGTCGTCTCGGCAGAGGCACTCGCGTAGCTCTTCTCCGCCGATTCGGAGATGCTCACCACAACGCGGTAATACCCGGGGTTTTCCGCAATTTCTTTGGGCATCGTGCCGAGGGCATAGTCGCTGTCCGCTTTCGTGCGCGTGACTGTCGCCCCGTCCACAAGCGTGCCGTCGCTCGTATTGCTCTGACTTTCCAGGCGATAGAAGAAATAGGTGACCGTCACGCCCTCTTCAAGGGCTGCCGTTAGCGATGTTTTATAGTCCTCGCCCGTCGCCGCCGCGAACGTCGGAACCGTGATGGTGCCGCCGTACGTCCAGCCATTCGCCTTGACAACGATGCCATAGTCCTTACCGGTGATCTGGAATACGACATCGTAGTATTCGTTCGATTCGCCCGTGATTTCATCGGAGTAATCTGCGAGCTCATCGTCCACTTTCACCCATGCGTAGTTGTTGGGCTCCTTCAATTCGAGGCGGAGATAGTACGTGCCGTAGGCGCTCGGCGCGCTCGTGCCGAAGTTAGACTCACCCGTCTCCGCATAGCCCACAAAGCTGACGTCACTCGCCCATTCCCAATCGGGGTTGAGGGTGCCATCCGCGACATTCGAGATGAGCTCGGAAGGCGCCTGCTGCGTATCGGCAGTATACTCCAGCTGCCTGCCGATTCCCTCCGGAATGCTGATCTCCTTCCGTTTGACGGTAAAGGCATTATTTTCTTCATAGCCGAGCGTGTCGGTCTTGTAGTTGTCGTTCCCTGTGACGACAACGCCGATGTAGTACTCACCCGCGTCATACGTTTCGGGCATCCGATACACGCCATCTTTGAGGGTCAGCTCTACGCCGTCGCCCCAATTGTTATTCTCATCCCAGCCGCGCGTGAAATAATAGACGGTGTATTCGCCGCTTTCGAGCGTATGCCCGCCGACCTTCACCGTGACGGAGATCGCGTGGTCCGCCTCATCGTCGTACGTCCAGTCGGTCTGATTGTTGATCGTGATGTCGTAGGAATATTCGACTTTTTCGGTCTCCACATCCGGATCGGCCTGCTCGACCTCGAAGTCGTAGACCGCATAGCCCGCGTTATAGTTGGTGCCCGCCTCCACATAGGCGTACACCTTATAGCTGCCCGCGTGAAGGTTTGCAAAGTCGCTGCCGGCTTCCGTGCCGCTCACAACGCCGCTATCAACCGAGAACCCGTTGGCATAGTAATACGTCAGCGTCGCCGTAACCGATTCACCCTCACTCACGCCGTATGTGGCCTTGGGCGCAAACGACGAGATCGCGAGGTTATCTACCTGACCCCACATCCAGTCGAGCTCGCCTTCGGTGATTGTATCAAATTCAAGCGTATCCTTCTCGATGGTGAACTCGGCCGATTTGATCGTCGTCGGCACAAAGTTGGAGACGCCGTTGGCGTTTTTGGAATACAAGAACGTCACTTCCACACGGTAAGTACCCGCGTCCGTAGGCTCGCCGTCGATCGCCTCGAAGTTATCACCATTCTTCTGATAATAGGTGAGCGTTTGGGTGAGCACATCATCAGTTGTTGCAAAGTCGACGGTAACACTGAGAGTATTGGTAAGCGTACTCTCCGCTGCGCCGTACGTCCAGCCCGTGCGGGAGAGTTCGCCCGAAGTCGTGATCTCGGCGGGCACCATGGTCCACGTAAGGGTGATGACATCGGTGCCGTTGTCCGCCCAGCAGTGGTTTTCATCGAGCGTGACCGTCGCTTCGTAAGTTTTGCCGCTCGCATTGACGAGGGTCTGCTCCGTCACTGTAAAGGTGTAGTACCCATTCGCAAGATCGCTTTGGAAGTCATCCCCGAGCACGGGCGCCTGCGCCGTGCCGTTATAGGTGAGCTCGCTTTGCGCGAGTGACGGGCGCGCAAGAGCTGCCTTCTCGACCTCAAATTCGAACCATTCGGTATCGGCGTCATAGTCATCCGTCGCCGTGGAGACCGCCTTCACCCAATAGGTGCCGGCATCCAAATTTTTGAGCGTGTCCGCAGAGATCTGCTCGCCGTCCTGCGTCTTGTGATATGTATAGGTGATATCGCCGCCGAACGTCGCCGATGCAGAGGGCGCGTTGGCGGTACTGTTATACTTGCCCCACGTCCAGTCGGCGATCGTAAGGTCTTTAATGGTGTTGACCGCCTTCCCGATCGACCAGCTGTAGGTCGCCGTCGCGCCGCTCACGGTAATGCCGCTGTCCTCTTCGGGGTCTGCCCATTCGTAGTTGTCGGAGTCGGTGAGCGTCAGCGTCGCTTCGTAACTCCCTGCGGCCGTCTGCGCCTCCACCGAAAGTGTGCCATAAGGCGGATTTTCGGGCACACCCGTCAGCTGAGGGGCGTGGCTGCCGCCGTCATACTCGAAGGAAGTTTCATCGAGCGCGGGAAGCTCGACCACCTGCTTATAGATCTCAAAGGCGGTCGTCGAGCCCGTGTAGTCCTTGAAGTTGTTCATGCCCGTGAGCTGCACGGCCCATGTGTACTCGCCCGCGTCGCTCGGCAGCGCGGTGCTGCTGTAAGAGGTACCATCGGTACCGTTGTAGATAAAATTGGTATGCGAAGTCCCCGCGGCAAAGACGGTCTCGCTTGCCGCAGTGAGGTTTTCGATGGAAGGGCTCGTCTCGAGCGCGATCTCGCTTGCCGTCGGCTCATCGGGATCAGGCTGAGAGCCATACTTCCACGAATCGGGAAGCTGGTTGGCCTCTTCAATGGTCGCCCCTGTGATGGTCGCCTTCTCGATGTTCCACTCATAGGTGACGCCGATCAGCGTACCGAGATCACCGGTTTGGTCGTCCAGCTCATCGCGCGTATAGGTCGTTTCAACCCCACCCTTGCGGTATGTTGCCGAAGCAGCTGCATTGGGAACAGAAAGATACCGATATCCATCACTCGCGCGGAAGGACACGGAATAAGTTCCCGCCTCGGACCCGGTATAAGTGATCGTAGAAGAATCGGAATTTATTTCAGGTTCAGAAATGCCACCCGTCCAACCGGATAAGAATGGCGAGTAGTTCGCATTGTTCGCCGTCGAGCTGCTTTTTTCAAAATATCTAAACGAGAAAGATTGCGTCTTTCCGTCGTATGTACCATCGTTCAACACGCCCGTATCATTATTGGGAGAAGGCGCGTTGATGGAAGCCTCTTCAACCTCAATGGTAAGAGTAAACATTACAGGATCTTCCCAAGTAGGCTCCTGATAATAGATATAAAGATACTTATCGTTGAACTCAAAAACGTCGGTGCGATCCGGCTCGCCTGTCTCCGGATCGGGTCCATCGTCCTGATACTCGACCCAATAGCCGCCGTAAATAGGGTTGCCCTCTTCATCCTTACCCGTGTAATCAAGCGTAATGGCTTTATTGATCGCATCATATGGATTACTGCTGTTTACGTCATAAACAACCTGAACAGTAAGATTACTCACGGACTCTTCAAAAGAGGT
This sequence comes from uncultured Clostridia bacterium, assembly GCA_944367045.1. Taxonomy (GTDB): domain Bacteria; phylum Bacillota; class Clostridia; order Christensenellales; family Borkfalkiaceae; genus Gallimonas. The sequence goes on from CALVWI010000002.1 coordinate 15,825, forward strand.
GAGCGCGGGGAATACATTGTTGCCATCTACGTTCAACGGGTTTGTATTGGGCTGCGCCGCCGTAATGGTAAGATCTACAATGTTGGAAAGATACGTTCCTTCCGTTGTTGAAACTTCCACCTGAAAATATCGGACATAGGTATCCCCCTCCGTTGCAAGCGGACGCAGATCGTCGAGCGGCTGCGTCTTGCCTTCCGCATCCAAATATACATGTACGGTTGCGTAGGCACGCATGTCGTAAAGAGAGGCTGTACTGGCGCCTGGCTGAGGCACCTGCCCATCAAGGAAACCGGAGCTTCCATGATAGAACAAAACCTGCCCGACTGTACTGGCATCACCCTTTATTTTTTCATATGAATAAAGCGTTTGCTCGCCTTGCTCATCTGTAAGCGTAAACGTATTCGTTGTTTCATCGACCGCTTCGGCTGTGATGGTGCTGTGTGCGTTCTCGCGGCCCGATACAAGCGCGAGGCCGAGGCCGAATGCCACGGCGATCACAAACAACGCGGCAACGAGCACTGTCCACAGCTTCCTTGTTCTTTGCTTCATGTTTCCCTCCATCTGCGCCCTCAGCCATCCGCCGAAGCGCCATCATATAGTTTTTCGCAGGGCTCCCAAGAACGCATCCCCCTGCGCACGGCAACCACCGCAGGATGCGTCCGACTCCCCCATGGGCGCCCTCCTCCCAAGAACGCGCCCCTAAGGGACCTCTTCCGACTGTATTCCGGCCCTCTCCCGATTATGCAGGAAAGAGCATATTCGAAATAGCCAAAAAGCAGTATACGCACTTCTCACGCATACCGTTACGCCCTGCATTATATCATGGGGTTTTCAATTTGTCAATGGATATCCTTTAATTATTTTTCGGTCTTTCACGCTCATCTTATTTATGTTTTTCGAATTTGCTTAATGTAAAAATCACAAAAATCGCTTCGAATATACCCCCCCCCCCCCCATTTTTTTCATATCAATGAGCATTTCTTGACGGATTTTGTCGAGATTTGTCAGAATTTATCATATGCAATCGTTTTTTGAAAGAAATTTGACAATTTCAGACATTTTTCGACGAAATTTTTGTCATGGTTTTTTATGACAAGTTTTTTCGCGGAATCTATTTTATTATAAAATGTTCGTTTTTTATAAAATGAATACTTTGTTTGATTTTCATCTCGGAGACCGCCGTTTTTCCATGTGAAATTTTTCCCCCGAGGGCACAAAAAAACGGGCTGCCGTAAAGCAGTCCGTTCTTTCGTTTATGAAGTTTGCTTACTTGGCGTCCGCCTCGGGAGCGGGAGCCTCGTCCATCAGGATGTCGTTATAGCGGCCCGTGAGCTGCACGGAGGCATTCTTGTAGTCCTTCATGCCCGTGCCCGCGGGGATGAGCTTGCCGATGATGACGTTCTCCTTGAGGCCGATGAGCGGGTCGCGCTTGTTGCAGATGGCCGCCTCGGTGAGGACGCGCGAGGTCTCCTGGAAGGATGCCGCGGAGAGGAAGGAATCGGTGGCGAGCGCCGCCTTGGTGATGCCGAGCAGCACACGCTTTGCCGTCGCGGGAACGCCGCCCGCCATGATGGTCTTCTCGTTCTGTTCCTCGAAGGTGAACATGTCGACGAGCTGGCCGGGGAGCATCTCCGTGGTGCCCGCATTTTCGATGCGGACCTTTCTCAGCATCTGGCGGACGATGATCTCGACGTGCTTGTCGTTGATATCGACGCCCTGCGAGCGGTAGACGGATTGGACCTGTTCGAGGATGTAGTCCTGAACGCCCTTGACGCCCTTGACGCGGATGATGTCCTGCGGGTTGACGGAACCTGCGTTGAGCATGTCGCCGGGGTTGACGATGTCGCCCGTCTTGACGAGCAGCTCCGCATTGAAGGGAAGCACATACTCCTTGAGCTGGACGTCCGTCCCCTCCTCCTTGATGAAGATGTGGTTGAGGTTATCGGAATTGTCCACGGAGACGACGCCGCGGAACTCGCAGATGGTGGCAACGCCCTTGGGCTTGCGCGCCTCGAAGAGCTCTTCGACACGGGGAAGACCCTGGGTGATGTCGCCCGTTGCGGCGATACCGCCCGTGTGGAACGTTCTCATCGTGAGCTGCGTACCGGGCTCGCCGATGGACTGTGCCGCGATGACGCCGACCGCCTCACCCACCTTGATGGGAAGCGTCGTGGCCATGTTCTTGCCGTAGCACTTCGCGCAGACGCCGAAGCGGGTGTTGCAGTTGAAGATGGAGCGGATGTTGACGCCCTTCTTGTACTTCTCCATCGAGGCGAGCTTCTTGGCCTTCTCCTCGGTGATCATCTCGTTGCAGGGGACGATGACTTCGCCCGTCTCGTCGTCGATGAGGTCCTCGGCGGCGAATCTGCCCGTGAGACGGTCCTCGAGCGACTCGATGAGTTCGCCGTTGGGGCCGATGATGGCGGAGACGACGGTGCCGCGCGGCTTTCTGCCTGCGGAGCAGTCCTCTTCGCGCACGATGACGTCCTGCGAGACGTCGACGAGACGACGGGTCAGATAACCCGAGTCAGCCGTCTTGAGCGCCGTATCTGCAAGGCCCTTGCGGCCGCCGTGCGAGGAGATGAAGTACTCGAGAACGGAGAGGCCGTTTCTGAAGCACGACTTGACGGGGACTTCGATCTTCTTACCCTGAGGGTTGACCATGAGTCCGCGCATGCCGGAGAGCTGCTTGATCTGGTCGATGGAACCGCGGGCGCCCGAGTCTGCCATCATCCAGATGGGATTGAACTTGTCGCGGTTGCCCTGCTCCTTGAGGAGGGCTGCGACCTTATCCGTCGCGTCATCCCAGACGGAGATGACGGCATGGTAGCGCTCGTCCTCTTTGAGAAGGCCGCGAGCGAACTTTTTGGAGATCTTGCCGACCTGCTCTTCCGCCGCCTCGACGATGGCGTTCTTCTCCTCGGGGATCTTCATATCGAAGACGGAGGTGGTGAGCGCCGCGTAGGTGGAATACTTGTAGCCGCGCTCCTTGATGGCGTCGAGCACCGCGGAGGCCTTGGGCGCATAGCCCGTCTTGAAGCAGGCCTCGACGATGCGGCTCAAGTGCTTCTTGCCGATGGCGCGCGCCCCGCCGATGAACTCGGTGGAGAGCTCGAGCTTGAGGTAGTCCTCGGGCTTCTCGCGCTTGACGAAGTTGAGATCCTGCGGCATGCCGTCGTTGTAGATGATGCGGCCGACCGTCGTCTTGATGACGCCCGTCACGGTGAGGGCGCCGTTCGAGCGGCGGCGCACGAACACATGGCCGCGAATGCCGTTGTTGGGCACGTTCTCCTCGCGGGAGAAGGTGCGCTCATAGGGAAGTTCGAGATCGTCGAACTTGCCTGCGGGCAGCTCCACCGTGCGGCGGACGTAGATCTCATCCTGGCAGTGGGTGTCCTTGAGCTGATAGCTCATGAGCGCCTCGTCGAAGGAGGCGAACACGGGCGGTTCATACACTTCGCCGTTCTCGTCGGGACGGCCCTGCGCGTCGTACTTCTTCCCCTCCTCTCTTCTCAAGATGGTGAGATAGTACGCGCCGATGATCATGTCCTGCGTGGGGCTCATGACCGACTTGCCGTCGGCAAGCTTCAAGATGTTGTTCGCAGAGAGCATGAGGAAGCGGGCTTCCGTCTGCGCCTCGATGCTGAGGGGAAGGTGCACTGCCATCTGGTCGCCGTCGAAGTCGGCATTGAAGGGGCCGCAGACGAGGGGCGAGATCTTGATGGCACGGCCCTCGATGAGGACAGGCTCAAACGCCTGAATGGAGAGGCGGTGCAGCGTGGGCGCACGGTTGAGGAGCACGGGGTGGTCCTTGATGACCTCCTCCAAAACGTCCCAGACGAAGTCCTTCGCCTTCTCGACGGTGCGCTTGGCGCTCTTGATGTTGTGGCACTTGTTGGTCTCGACGAGCCGCTTCATCACGAAGGGCTTGAAGAGTTCGATGGCCATCTCCTTAGGCAACCCGCACTGATAGATCTTGAGCTCGGGGCCGACGACGATGACCGAACGGCCCGAATAGTCGACACGCTTGCCGAGGAGGTTCTGACGGAAACGGCCCTGCTTGCCGCGAAGGAGGCCGGAGAGCGACTTGAGTTCGCGGTTGGAGGGACCGGAGAGCGGCTTGCCGCGTCTGCCGTTGTCGATGAGGGCATCGACGGCTTCCTGCAGCATGCGCTTCTCGTTCTTGATGATCATCTCGGGCGCGCTGAGTTCGATCATGCGCTTCAAGCGGTTGTTGCGGTTGATGACGCGGCGGTAGAGGTCATTCAAATCGGAAGATGCGAACCTGCCGCCGTCGAGCTGCACCATGGGGCGCAGGTCGGGGGGAATGACGGGAAGCACGGTGAGGATCATCCACTCGGGGCGGTTGCCGCTCTTGCGGAAGGCCTCGATGATCTCGATGCGCTTGATGGCCTTGACGCGCTTGGGACCGGAGGCGTTGTTCTCGATGATGTCGCGCGTCTCCTTGCTCTCCTTCTCGAGGTCGACTGCCATCAAAAGTTCGCGGATGGCCTCCGCGCCCATGCCCACTTTGAGGCCGGTCTTGGAGCTGTCCCCCATCGTCTCTTCGAGGTCGCGCAGCTGCTTGTCGTTGATGACCTGCTTGTATTCAAGCCCCGTCGTGCCGGGATCGAGGACGACGTACGCCGCAAAGTAGATGACCTGCTCGAGCGCCTTGGGGCTCATGTCGAGGAGAAGGCCGATCTTGCTGGGCACGCCGCGGAAGTACCAGATGTGCGAGACAGGAGCGGCGAGCTCGATGTGGCCCATGCGCTCGCGGCGCACCTTGGCGCGCGTCACTTCGACGCCGCACTTCTCGCAGATGATGCCCTTATAGCGGATACGCTTATATTTGCCGCAATGGCACTCCCAGTCCTTCGTGGGGCCGAAGATCTTCTCGCAGAAGAGGCCGTCTCGCTCGGGCTTCTGGGTGCGGTAGTTGATGGTCTCGGGTTTGGTCACTTCGCCGTACGACCATTCCCTGATCTTTTCGGGAGATGCCACGCTGATCTGGATGGAGTTAAAATCGTTTAATTCGTACATTTACCTGCCTCCCGTATTATTCCTTCTTGTCGTCGGACTTATCGCCGCTCTTGCCGTCGCTCTTATCGTCGGACTTTTCATCGTCGTCGTCATCGAAGAGATCGCCGAAGGAGAAGTCGTCGTCGACGTCGCTCATGTCGTCGTCCTCGAGGTCCTTATCGCCGAAGAGATCCTTCGAGACGAAGTCCTCGTCCTCGCCCGCGTCGTCGAAGAGCGAGCCGATGCTCTCGTCCTCGTCTTCGTCCTCGTCGTCCATGCCGAAGTCGAAGTCCTCGTCCTCCGCCTTGACGTCCTCGTGCGAAGGGGTCTTTTTCTCGTCCTCTTCGTCGTCGAACTCGCGGATGATGAGCTCGTCGTTGTTCTCGGTGAGGACCTTGACGTCGAGCGCGAGGGACTGGAGCTCTTTGAGGAGCACCTTGAATGCCTCGGGGATGCCGGGCTCGGAGATGTTGTTGCCCTTGACGATGCTCTCATACGTCTTGACACGGCCGACGATATCGTCCGACTTGACGGTGAGGATCTCCTGAAGGATGTGCGCCGCGCCGTATGCCTCGAGCGCCCAGACCTCCATTTCGCCGAAACGCTGGCCGCCGAACTGCGCCTTGCCGCCGAGGGGCTGCTGCGTGACGAGCGAGTAAGGTCCGATGGAACGTGCATGGATCTTGTCGTCCACAAGGTGGATGAGCTTGATCATATACATGATGCCGATGGTGACGCGGTTCTCGAAGGGTTCGCCCGTTCTGCCGTCGAACACCTGGAACTTGCCGTCCACCTTGCCGTCGGGGTTGAAGAGGTTGTTCTCTTCGAAGAGCTTTTCGATGTCCTTCTCGGTCGCACCGTCAAAGACGGGGGTGGCGATCTTCCAGCCGAGCTGGCGGCACACATAGCCGAGGTGCACCTCGAGGACCTGACCGATGTTCATTCGGGAAGGCACGCCGAGGGGGTTAAGAAGGATCTGAAGGGGCGTACCGTCGGGCAGGAAGGGCATGTCGGAGAGCGGCAGCACGCGGGAGATGACGCCCTTGTTTCCGTGGCGGCCTGCCATCTTGTCGCCGACCTGGATCTTACGCTTCTGTGCGATGTAGACGCGCACGAGCTTGTTGACGCCGGGCGAAAGTTCGTCCTTGTTCTCGCGGGTGAAGATCTTGACGTCCACGACGATACCGCCCTCCCCGTGGGGAACACGGAGCGACGTGTCGCGCACCTCTCTCGACTTCTCGCCGAAGATGGCGCGGAGGAGCCTCTCCTCGGGCGTGAGCTCTGCCTCGCCCTTGGGGGTGACTTTACCGACGAGGATGTCGCCGCTGTTGACCTCTGCGCCGATACGGATGATGCCGTCCTCGTCGAGGTCTTTGAGGGCGTCGTCGCCCACGTTGGGGATGTCGCGCGTGATCTCCTCTTCGCCGAGCTTGGTGTCGCGCGCTTCCGTCTCGTGTTCCTCGATGTGGATGGAGGTGAACACGTCGTCCTGCACGAGCTTCTCGGAGATGAGGATCGCGTCCTCGTAGTTGTAGCCCTCCCACTCCATGAAGCCGACGAGGATGTTCTTGCCGAGCGCAAGCTCGCCGTTGTTGGTGGAGGGACCGTCTGCGATGATCTCGCCCTTTTCCACGCGGTCGCCCGTGTTGATGATGGGACGCTGGTTGAGGCAGGTACCCTGGTTGGAGCGTTCAAACTTCTTTAAGGGGTACTCGGTAATGAAGCCGCTGTCCTCGCGGATCTTGATGAGGTCGGACGAGACGCCGACGGCGACGCCTGCCTCCTTCGCACGGACGATGACGCCCGAGTCGCGCGCGATGGCCGCCTCGATGCCCGTCGCGACAATGGAGCTCTCCGTCTTGAGGAGGGGCACTGCCTGGCGCTGCATGTTGGAGCCCATGAGGGCACGGTTGGTATCGTCGTTTTCGAGGAAGGGAATGAGCGCGGTCGCGACGGAGACGAGCTGCTTGGGGCTCACGTCCATGTAGTCGATGCGCTCGCGGGGAAGCTCGGTGATGAGTTCCTTATAACGGCAGCCGACGCGCTCGTGCACGAAGTGGCCGTTCTCGTCGAGGGGCTCGTTCGCCTGTGCGACGACATAGCGGTCCTCTTCGTCCGCCGTCAGATAGTCGACGTGGTCGGTGACGACGCCCGTCTGCTTGTCCACCTTGCGGTAAGGGGACATGATGAAGCCGAACTCGTTGACCTTGGCGAAGGTCGCGAGCGACGAGATAAGACCGATGTTCTGACCTTCGGGGGTCTCGATGGGACACATACGGCCGTAGTGCGAGTGGTGAACGTCACGCACTTCGAAGGTGGCGCGGTCGCGGTTGAGGCCGCCCGGGCCGAGCGCGGAGAGCTTGCGCTTGTGCGTGAGCTCTGCGATGGGGTTGGTCTGGTCCATGAACTGCGAGAGCTGGGAGGAACCGAAGAACTCGCGGATGACGGCGGAGATGGGACGCACGTTGATGAGCCCCGAGGGCGTGACTTCCATGGGGTCCTGCGTCGCCATGCGCTCCTTGATGAGGCGCTCGAGGCGCGCCATGCCGATGCGCAGCTGGTTTTGAAGGAGCTCGCCCACCGAACGCACGCGGCGGTTGCCGAGGTGGTCGATCTCATCGATGGTGCCGATGCCGTACTTCAGATCGAGGTTGGTGGAGACGGCGGCGACGATGTCGTCCACCGTGATGCACTTGTAGTTGAGCCGCTCGACGAGCGCCTTGACGCCCTTCTTCTCCTCGGGCGTGACGCCGAGGACGCGCTCGCCGGCATCGAGGTCGACGGGAGCGTTGGGGTCGACGGGCTTGTCGCCGCGCGCCAAAATTTCGTGGAAGAGCTTGCAGGCCGAGACGAACTTGATGCGGTTGTCGCGGCGCTTCAAGCGGTTCTTCTTCTCCTCCTGCTTCTCGTCCGCCTCGGGCGCGGTCTCGCGCGCATAGTAGACGGCGTTGATCTCGTCGATGTACTTATCGGCGACTTCCTCGACGGAGAGCGTCTCGCACTCCTTGGCGAGCTTCTTGGAGAACACGAAGTTGGGATAGTAGACGGTCTTGAGGAGCCCGAACGCCTTGGGGTCCATATCGGAGAGCGCGGAAAAGTCCACCGTGTTGTTGGCGATGATCTTATGACGGATCTCCCCGTCCTCGGGGTCGTTGACGAGCACGAACACCTCGTTGATGCCCGCGTTCTGGATGGCGCGCGCCTTCTCTTCGGAGACGACTTCGCCCTTCACTGCCATCACTTCGCCCGTCTCGGGGTTGATGATGTCGTCCGCAACGCGGCAGCCGGGCAGACGGTAGGCAAGGTTGAGCTTCTTGTTGAACTTATAGCGGCCCACCTTGACGACGTCGTAGCGGCGAGGGTCGAAGAAGAGGTTGTAAAGGTGCTGGCGCACCGACTCCTCGGTCGGGACTTCGCCGGGGCGCAGACGGCGGTAGAGTTCGATGAGGCCGTCCGACTCCGAACGCGTCGTGTCCTTCTCGATGGTCGTAGCGATCATCTTGTCGCCTTCGAACAGCTCTTCGAGGGCGCGGTTGGAGCCGAACCCGAGGGCGCGCAGAAGGACGGTCGCAGCGAGCTTGCGCTTTCTGTCGACACTCACCCACAGGACGCCCTGCGCGTCCTGCTTGAATTCCAGCCATGCCCCGCGGTTGGGGATGACCGTCGTTTCATACATCTTCTTGCCCGTCTTGTCCGTCTCGGCGACGTTGTTGACGCCGGGGGAGCGGACGAGCTGGGAGACGATGACGCGCTCCGCACCGTTGATGATGAAGGAACCGTTCTCGGTCATGAGAGGAAGGTCGCCCATAAAGACGTCCTGGTCGATGACCTCGTCCTTCACCTTGTTGACAAGGCGCACCTTGACGCGCAGGGGAAGCGCGTAGGTTGCATCGCGGTTGCGGCACTCTTTCTCGTCGTACTTGGGTTTTTTCCCGAACTCATGGCTCAGGAAATAAAGCTCGAAGTGATCGCTGAAGTCGGTAATGGGAGAAAAGTCCTCTAAGATCTCGGAGATCCCTTCGCCGATGAAGGAACGGTAGCTGTCCTTCTGGATCTCAACGAGGTCGGGAATGTCGATGACCTCATTGATCTTGCCGAACTTCCTTCTTTCCGTTTTACCGTACTTTTGAATGGGTAAGTTCATCCGTCAAAATACTCCTTCTTGTTTCGTTGTTTATCCACCCACGATCTACCGAGTATATCTTTTCATCGATAAAAATCGAAATGTCTGAAATTGTATGAAAAAGCTCCCCTTCCCCCTTTACAACTGCGCGAAAATGCGGTATAATAGCGGGAGCAGCGGCGGCGAAAACCGCCCGAAAAGCTCAGGATTTTGCTGCGTTTTCGCCAATTTTCGGGGGCGAGCGCACAGTCACCGAGCATAATAATACAGTATGTCATTATAACCCGCGGGCAAAATTTTGTCAACGGGTTTTGGGGCAAAAAAGCAAAAAATTTTTCACATTCGGGAGAAAATCATGCGCATCGACAAATTCTTAAAAATATCGCGCATCTTGAAGCGCAGGACGCTCGCGCAGGAGGCCGCGGACGCAGGGAAAATCAGCGTCAACGGCAAGCAGGTCAAACCCTCCTACCGCCTGAAAGTCGGCGACGTCGTCGAACTCTCCTACGCGGCGGGGGCGATGCGCTTTAAGGTGCTCGAGCTCAAGGAGACCGTGAAAAAGGACGAGGCGAGCTCGCTCTACGAGGTGCTGCCGTGATCACGGCCATCCTTCCCGCGGGCGGCAGCGGCGAGCGCACGGGCTTTTCGGAGAACAAGATCCTCCGCCCCCTCAACGGCCTGCCCGTCCTCAGTTACAGTCTCTCGGCGTTTGCGGAAGAGGCGGACGAGCTCCTCATCCCCTGCCGGAAGGAGGACGAGGAAGCCATCAAGAAGCTCCTTCTCCCCTACCCCCACGCCCGCACGGTGGAGGGCGGCGCGACGCGGGCGGAGAGCGTCTTTCATGCCCTCCAAGAGGCCAAGGGCGACATCGTGCTCGTCCACGACGCGGCCCGCCCCTTCGTCACGAAAAATATCATTCAAAACTGCATCGAGAGCGTCAAAAAGTACGGCAGCGGCGTGTGCTCGCTCCCCGCGACGGACACCACCGTCCTCGCCCGCGACGGCTGCATCGCCGCCGTGCCGCCGAGAAACATCGTCTTTACCGTGCAGACCCCGCAGGGCTTTCTGACGGACGCCCTCCGTTCGGCCTTTTATCAGGCGCAGGCGGCGGGAACGCTCCCCTCCTTCACGGACGAGAGCGGCATCTACGCGCAGTACGTCGCTCCGCCCCGCCTCTTCCCGGGGGAAAAGGGCAATCGGAAACTCACCTTTGCCGAAGACTTCCTCCCCGCCGAGCGCGTCGGCTTCGGCGTCGACACGCACGCCTTCGGGAAGGAGCAGGACTACATCACCCTCGCGGGCGTGAAGATCCCCTCGAAGAGCGGCCTCCTTGCGCACAGCGACGGCGACGTGCTCGTCCACGCGGTGATGGACGCCCTTCTCTCCGCGGCGGGGCTTCGTGACATCGGCTACTACTTCCCCGACACGGACGCGCGCTTTTCGGGCGCGGACAGCATGGAGCTTCTCAAAGAGGTCATGCGCCTCATCGGGGAGCAGCACCTCGCGCCAAAGAACGTGAGCGTCTCCGTGCTTGCAGAGCGCCCCCGCCTCTCCCCCTACATCGAGGCGATGAAAGCAAACCTCTCCGCCGCCCTCTCCCTCTCCCCTTCCGAGGTGGGCATCGCCGCGGGCACCAACGAAAAGCTCGGCTATGTGGGCGAAGGCAGGGGCATCACCGTCTGCGCGACCGCCCTTTTAAAGCGCACCGACTGACGGCAAAAGGAACAACACCATGGCAAAAGCGACGACACAATTTGTATGCAGCGAGTGCGGGTACGTCTCGCCCAAGTGGCTGGGCCGCTGCCCCGAGTGCGGCAAGTTCAACACCCTCATCGAGGAACCCATCGCCCCCGTCCCTGCGAAAAAGACGGCGCAGAGCGCCTTCCGCCTCAACTCCACCCGCCCCACGCCCCTGAAAGATGTGCAGTACGAGAAATTCGAGCGCATCTCATCGGGCATCCGCGAGCTCGACATCGTGCTCGGCGGCGGCATCGTCAGGGGTTCGCTCGTCCTCGTGGGCGGCGATCCGGGCGTCGGCAAGTCCACGCTCCTCACCCAAGTGGCGGCGCACCTTGCGAAGGAGCACAAGGTCCTATACCTCTCCGCCGAGGAGAGCTGCTCGCAGGTCAAGCTCCGCTGCGAACGGTTGGGCGTGGGCGGCGGCGATATGCTGCTTTTAAACGAGACCTGTCTCGACAACGCGGAGGAGGCCATCTCCGAGGCGGAATACGTCATCATCGACTCCATTCAGGCCGTCTACACCGAGGCGTTGAGCTCGGCGGCGGGGAGCGTCGGGCAGGTGAGAGAGTGCGCGGCGCGGCTCATGCGCATTGCAAAGTCGCGCGGCATCACCTTCTTCCTCGTCGGGCACGTCACGAAGGAGGGCACGCTCGCAGGCCCCAAGGTGCTCGAACACATCATGGATACCGTCCTCTACTTCGAGGGCGAGCGCACGGAGAACTTCAAAATTTTACGCGCCGTCAAGAACCGCTTCGGCTCGGTGCAGGAGGTGGGCGTGTTCGAAATGAGCGACCACGGCGTTTTGGGCGTCTCCGACTACTCCTCCATCTTCCTCTCCGAGACGCGCGGCGAAGCGGCGGGCGCAGCCGTCACCCCCAGCGAAACGGGCAACCGCTGCATGATGGTGGAGATCCAGACGCTCATGACCAAGACTTCCTACGGGCTCCCCCGCCGCATGTCCTTGGGCATCGACTTAAACCGCCTCATCGTGCTTGTCGCCGTGCTCGAGAAGCGCTGCGGAATGCCCCTCGGCAATCAGGACATCTACCTCAACGCGATGGGCGGCATCAAGCTCAACGAGCCGAGCGCGGACCTCGCGGTGACAGCGGCGCTCGCGAGTGCCGAACGCATGATCCCCATCGACCGCTATACCGCCCTCTTCGGCGAAGTCGGCCTCACGGGGGAAGTCAGGAGCGTGAGTTTTGCGGAAAAGCGCGTCAACGAGTGCCTCAAGATGGGCTTCAGGCGCGTCCTCCTCCCCGCCAAAAACTTGAAGGCGTGCGAGAAATTCAAGGACAAGATCGAGCTCGTGCCCGTCTCCTACGTCTCCCAAATGATCAAGGCATTGTTTTCAGAGAAACGATGACTCCCCTGCTCCAAACGGAGCGGCTGCTCCTCAGACGATTTTTCCCCGAAGATGTTCCCGCACTCTTCCTGCTCCTGCAAGATGAAGAGGTCAACACCTTCCTCCCATGGTTTGCGTTAAAGGATATGCAGGAAGCCGAGACGTTTTACCGCGAACGCATCGCCCCCGAATACGAAAAGCCGCAGGCGCGCTTCTATGCCGTCTGCTTAAGAGAGGACAATGTTCCCATCGGCTATATCACCGTCGGCGCGGAGGAAAGTCGCGATCTCGGCTACGCCCTTCGGAGGCAATTTTGGCACAGAGGCATCATGACCGAAGCGGGCATAGAAGTCCTCAAAGAGCTTGAAAGAGCGGGCATCCCTTATGTCACCGCGACGCACGATGTCAAAAATCCCAAGAGCGGCGGCGTGATGCGGCGGCTGGGCCTCAAATACCAATACTCCTATGTGGAGCAGTGGCAGCCCAAGGACATCCCCGTCACCTTCCGTATGTATCAGCGCAATCTGGACGGCGATCCCCATCACGTCTTTTTGAAATATTGGCAGACATACCCCGTGCACTTCATCGAAAAAGAACTGTAAAAAAGGGCCTCCGACGGGAGGTCCTTATTCTTTATTCCGTATGACATTCTTCTGCGCCCGGGAGGCGGTCAGGGGGTGGGTCGTCCGAGAGATACGCCGCCGCGATGGCCTTGGCGTCCCGTTCGAAGGGCGCGCCCGTCGCCTTCTCCATCGTCTTTACAAAGCTCTCATCGTAGTAGACGCTGCGCCTTGCCGACTTCCACTTGGGCTCGGAGACCGCTCCGAGGGCAATGCCCAGCGCGTACACCACCATGAAGAGCGGGAAGGTGATGATGGACGGAAGTACCTTCCAAAAGCTCATGCCGATGCGCTTATAGTCGAGCACATACACGAGCACGGCCTGCGCAATGAAGGGCACGATGAAGGCGATGAGCAGGATCCAGCCGATAAACTCGAGCACGTTGAGCTGAATGCCCGCAAAGGTGACGAAGAACCCGCAGTCGGTGCACAGGGCGAAGCGGTCCCATGTGCCGCCCGAGGCGAAGTGATAGATGGTCAGATAGATGTAATAGACGGGAAACCAAAACACGCACAGTACCGCAATGGGCATGAAGAGCATGGAGAGGAACACGTCGAACAGGCTGTAGCGCAGCGAGACGAAGAACTTCAAAAAGCACTTGAGCCCATGCGTGAAGAAGAGCTTGAACAGCCCGTGCCCCATGCGGCAGTTGCGCTTGAAGAGGTCGGTGAGCGTGCTGGGCTGCTCCTCATAGACGATGGCGTCCTTCACATAGACGGCCTTATGCTTTTTGAGGAGCATATCCATCGTGAATTCGGCGTCCTCGCTCATGCCCGTCTCCGTCCAGCCGTACTCGCGGATGAGGGAGGCCGCGAACATCATGCCGCCGCCCACCATCATCTGGCCGATGCCGAGCGCCGAACGCGCCTGACAGTTGAAGCGGCAGTCGCGGATATACCAGAGGCCCGAGACGCCCGCGATGACGTTCTGCGTGATGTTGGTCGCGTGGTTGTACCCTCTCGCCAGCACCGCGCCGCCGTCATAGGCGTCGTTCATGCGGAGGAGGTAATCGGGGTGCAGAATGTTGTCCGCATCAAAGCGGACAAACGCCTCCACGTCGGGGTAGGCCTCCAAGATGATGGGGAGCGCGTATTGGAGCGCATACCCCACGTTGCGCTTCTTGGGATCGGGTTCCTGCCGCTCGATGACGTACGCCCCCATGCGCCTTGCAATTTCCGCCGTGCGGTCGGTGCAGTTATCCGCGATGACGAACACGCGAAATAGCTCCTTGGGGTACTTCATGTGCATGAGGCTCTTGAGCGCGACGGGGAGCACTGCCTCCTCGTTGTGCGCCGAGACCACGACGGCGAACTTGTGCTTGCGCTTTGCGGGTGCGATCTTGCGCGCGGGGACAAAGAAGATGAGAAGATAGATGATCTGCACGGCAAACGCAAACGAGACGATGCCGATGATCGCTTGATTGAGGACGGTTAAAACTTCATTGAATACTGCCACAAGAGACCTTTACTCTTCGTCTGCGTCATATCCGAAGGACTGCAGATAGATGCGGCGCACCTCGTCGAAGGTGGGCTCGTACACAGACTTCTTGATATTTTTATTCATCATTGCGCGGGCTGCGAATGCCTCGAGCTCTTCCTTGGGGATCTCCTCCCGCTTGCCGATGAGGGCATCGAGCAGGGAGGTCACGCCGTCGAGCGGGGCATGGAAGGCGGCGAGGACGTGCGGGAGCTTGCGCACCTTCTTTTCCTCGCACAGGCGGAGCGTCTCGCCGAGCAGCAGCGCATTTGCCCTGCCGTGCGGGATGCCGTAGAAGTAAGTGAGCGCATACCCCATGCCGTGGACGGCCGTGGTGCCGCTCTGTGCGATCGCCATGCCCGCGAGCGTCGAGGCATACAGCATGGTGTCGCGCTCCTCGAGCGTCATGCGCCCGGTCTGCGCCTTGCCCAAAAGGGGCACGATGAGCTCGATGGCCTCCTCGGAGAGGGTATCGGAAAGCGGAATGGCGTTTCTGGAGAGCATGCTCTCGACGGCGTGCGAGAGTGCGTCGAGCGCCGTATTCAGAGAGACCTGGGGGCTGAGCTGCGCCATATACTTGCCGTCGAGGAAGGCAACGCGCGGGAAGAGCGCGGGCGAGGAGATGCTCGTCTTGGTCTGGCGCACGTCATTGGTGAGAATGGAGTAGGGCGTGACTTCGCTGCCCGTGCCCGCCGTCGTGGGAATGTGCGCCATGGGGAGCGCTTCGGGTGCATAGCCGCCCGCAAAGATCTGCTCGTCGGGGCGGTCCTGCTCGGCAAGGAGCGCGATCGCCTTTGCCGCGTCCATGGGAGAGCCGCCGCCGATGGCAACGACGAAGTCCGCCCCCGCGCTTCTCAAGAGCGCGAGCCCCTCGCGGACGACGGGAATGGTGGGATTGGGCGTGACGCGGTCAAACACCGTCGCCTCCTGCCCTTTGGCATTGAGCGCGGTCATCACGTCGGTGAGCGCGCCGTTGAAGGCCGAGCTCTTGCCCGTGACGATGAGCGCATGCTTTCCGAGCGGAGCAAAGAGATCCGCGTGCTCCGTCACACAATTCCTGCCGAGGACCACTCTTGTCGGCATATAGTACCCGAAGTTCATAATGTTTCCTCCTTATGATTGAGCCGGGCGATGAGGCGGAAGATGGGCTTCCCCTGCCCGACGAACTGCCGTTCGTACTCGGTGACGATGTTGTCCTTCGCGGCGTCGCTGTGGTGAAGGTCGCGCGTGACCTCCTCCACCGCGAACCCGTGCGTTAAGAGCTGTTCGATGGAATAGTCGAAAAAGTCCTCGCTGTCCGTCTTTTGGATGAAGGTGCCTTCCTCTGCAAGGAGCTCCTTGTAGATGGCTAAAAATCGGGGCGAGGTGAGCCGCTGGCGGGCGTACGTGCTGCCGGGGAGCGGCGTCGAAAAGTTCAAATAGATGGTCTCGATGCTCTTTACGGGCACAAAGCAAGGGAGGACTTCGGCGGGAATATTCAAAAATCGGACGTTTCGGATGCCCTCCCGCTTGATGCGCTCCATCGCCGTGACGATGACGTTGGAGATGATCTCCACCGCAAGAAAATTGACATCCGGCTCCCTTTTTGCGGCCTCCGAAATGAAGCCGCCGTTCCCGCAGCCGATCTCCAGGCGCACGGGGTTGGAGTTGCCGAAGAGCGCCTCAAAGTCAAAGAGGGCGCGGTACTCCTCCGCCGCCTGTTTCAAGTCCTTCATGGGGACGCCGCGCGCCGCCAAAATATCCGAGCAAGCCTCGAGCCTCGGCTCAAGGTTGCGTTTTCTGCGCATTCTCATCAGTTTTTCCCCGTCGAGCCGAACCCGCCCTCGCCGCGGACGGTAGAAGAGAGCTCTTCCGCCTCCGCAAATTCCGCATGGAAAACGGGAGCCACAACGAGCTGGGCGATGCGGTCGCCGCTTGAAACGGTGCGCGTCTCCTTCCCGTGGTTGTGGAGGGCGACCATCACTTCGCCGCGGTAGTCGCAGTCGATGACCCCCACCTTGTTGGCGGGAGCTAAATCCTGCTTGCACGAGAGCCCGCTCCTTGCGTACACGAGCCCCACCGTGCCCTGTTCAAGCTCGATGGCGATACCCGTATGCACAAAGCGGGTCTCCCCCGCGGGGATCTCCACGCCCTCGAGGGCAAAGAGGTCCGCCCCCGCGGCATATTCGGAGCCGTAGACGGGAAGGCGCGCGCCCTCCTTCAGCTTTTTTATGTTGACTTTCATTTATTTGACAGAATAGAGGATATCGGTATAGGTGGGATAGGGCCAGTAGTCGGAGGAGCAGATGGTCTCCATGCCGTCGACGATGCGCCGCACCTGCTCCATATCGGGCAGGACGACGTGCGCCATCTTCTGCGAGGCGGGCCGCTCGCCCTCGGGCATCTCGTTGAGGTCCTTCTCAAGTTTCGCGACGGCGGACATCATGGCGTCGTTCATCACCGCGAGCTTCTCGGCGACCTTCATGTCCTCGCCGACGGGGAACTTTTCGGAAATCGCCTGTTTTGCGGCGATCGTCCCGCACAGTTCGGAGAGATACCCGTTGACGGCGGGATAGACGTCCTGACGGGCCATCTCGATCATCGTGAGCGCCTCGATGCGGATGCTCTTGATGTAGTTCTCGAGCTGAATGTTGGCGCGGGCGATGACTTCCTTCTCGGTATAGACGCCCTGATGCACGAAGACGTCGATGTTCTCCTGCTTGAAGAACTCGGGGACGGCATCGGCGGTCGTCTTGCTGTTGAGAAGTCCCCTTCTCTCGGCCTCGGGCTCCCAGTCGGGGCCGTAGCCGTTGTAGTTGAAGATGATGCGGTAGTGCTTCTTGAGAAGCTTCTCGGTGAACGCCTTGCACTCCTTGTCGAAGTCCTTGGCACGCGAGAGCGCCTCCACCGCCTCCGAGAAGAGCTCGGCAACGATGGTATTGAGGACGATGTTGGGGTCGGCGACGGACGCCATCGAGCCCAGCATGCGGAATTCGAACTTATTGCCCGTGAAGGCAAAGGGCGACGTGCGGTTTCTGTCCGTCGTATCGATGGGGAAGATGGGCGACTCGGGCACGCCGATGGAGCCCGGGATGGCCTTCTTCGGCACATACTCCCTTCCTAAGACGATGGAATCGACGATGGCGCCGAGCTGATCGCCGAGGTACACCGAGACGATGGCGGGCGGCGCTTCGTCCGCCCCGAGACGGTGATCGTTCCCCGCCGAGGCGACGCAGGCGCGCAAGACGCCCTGATAGCGGTCCACCGCCGCGATGACGCAGGCGAGGATGAGCATGAAGAGGCGGTTGTTTTCGGGCGTTTCGCCGGGGTCGAGAAGATTCAGCCCCGTGTCGGTGGAGACCGACCAGTTGTTGTGCTTGCCCGAACCGTTGATGTATTCGAAGGGTTTCTCATGGAGAAGGCACACGAGGCCGTGGCGCTTGGCGACCTTCTTCATGATCTCCATCGTGAGCTGATTGTCGTCCACGGCGACGTTGGTCGTCGTGAAGATGGGCGCGAGCTCGTGCTGAGCGGGCGCGACCTCGTTGTGCTTGGTCTTGGCGAAGATGCCGTACTTCCAGAGCGTCTCGTCGAGATCGCGCATATACGCCGCGATGCGCGGCTTGAGCGTGCCGAAGTAGTGGTCCTCCATCTCCTGCCCGCGCGGCGGACGTGCGCCGAACAGCGTGCGTCCCGTTAAGATGAGGTCCTTCCTCGCCTCGTAGACCTTCTCGTCGATGAGGAAGTATTCCTGCTCGGGCCCGACCGTCGTCGAGACCTTCTTGCACTCGATGCCGAAGAGGCGCAGAAGGCGCTTTGCCTGCGCGTCGATGGCGGTCATGGACTTCAAAAGCGGCGCCTTCTTATCCAGCGTCTCGCCCGTATAGGAGACGAACACCGTCGGGATATACAGCGTGCCCTCCTTGACGAAGGCGGGAGAGGTGGGATCCCACGCCGTGTAGCCGCGGGCGGAAAAGGTGGCGCGCGTCCCGCCCGAAGGGAAGGAGGAGGCGTCCGGCTCGCCCACGATGAGCGATTTTCCCGTGAGCTGCATGATGACCTTGTCGCCCGAGGGCTCGATGAAGCTGTCGTGCTTTTCGGCCGTCAGGTTGGTGAGGGGCTGGAACCAGTGCGTGTAGTGCGTGGCACCCTTGCTCACCGCCCAGTCCTTCATGGCGTTTGCGACGACGCTCGCGATGGAGCTGTCGAGGGGCGCGCCCGTATCGATGGTCCTGCGCAGGGAGATATACACCTCCTTGGGCAGCAGGTTTTTCATGGCTTCGTCGTTAAATACATTGCTCCCGAAGATCTCGGTCACGTTCATGCAGCGTCTCCTTTGTTTTGCCGCAGCACAGAAAGCGGCAATCATAGATTGTCTCGGCTATATTATAAATTGTTTTGCGCGGCAAGTCAATCGTTTCGGGGAAAAATTCCCCTCCCCCTCGAAAAAGCGCGAAAAAAACGGAGCTTTTGCAGCTCCGTTTTTACTTTATACAGACTTATGGAAGATGAGCACATGGAAGCTGTGCGGCGGCAGGACGAGGGAGCGGGGCGCGGTGGGCGCGACGTCCTCGGGCACGAGCTTATCGGGCTCGTCGATGGTGTTGTAGGTCTTGGGATCGCCCGCCATGCGGATGATGCGGGTGAGCTCGCCGAAGTCAAAGTCGCCCTCGAACTCGGCCTCCACCTCCTTGTCGGAGGGGTTGACTACCTTGACGTACACGAGGCCTTCAAGCTCGGTCGCGGAGGCAAAGAGGCCCTCCTCCGCCTCGGTATTGAGCACCACGTTGCCCGTATAGATGCTGAACAGCTGCTGCACGTAGTAGTTGACCGTCGCATACGCGCGCTTGCCGTCGAACCAGATGAGGTCGGGGCTCCACTGCGTATAGCCCAGCCTTCCGAAGAGGGGCGCATAGGAGGACATGACGACGATGTCGGAATTGCGCTCCATGCCCGTCATGAAGGCGGCCTCGGCGAGCGCGCCCTCCCACACGTTGGCCTGCGGCGCGTTGAAGCCCGCGCAGCCCGAGCCGGGCACATGGGCGGCGTACTCGCCCGCATACACGCGGCAGCCCTTGGGATAGTCGTCGTACATATGCGCGTGAGAATACAGCCATTCGGGCGGGGCGTAGAAGTGCTCGTCGGAGGCGTACACGAAGTCGGGATTTTTCGCCAAATTTTCCTTGGTCCACGCCCATGCGCTCTTGTGCGAGGGGGTGTCCACCGTCGGGCCGACCGTCCCGATAATTTTCAATTTGGGATACTTCTCATGGATGCGCTTTTCGAAGAGCTCGAAGCGCTTGTAGAACTCGTTTCCGTTGTCCTCCCACTGCTCGTTGCCCACGCCGAGGTACTCGAGCCCGAAGGGTTCGGGGTGCCCCATCTCGGCGCGCACCTTGCCCCAGACGGTATCCTCGCCGCCGTTGGCAAACTCGACGAGATCGAGGGCCTCCTGAATGTAGACTTCCAATTTGGGGTCGTCGAGCGGCACATACTCCGTCGACATATACTGGCAGGCGATGCCCACGCTCACGACGGGCAGCGGCTTTGCGCCCAAACACTCGCAGAGAAGGAAGTACTCGTAGTACCCCACCCCGAGCGTCTGACCGTAGTGCGAGAAGGGCGTTCTGAAGTTGTTCTCGGCGCACACGCCGTGCACCGCCCAGCGGTTCCAGTTGTGACGGCGGCGCTCCTTCTGCCCCACCGACTGCTTCCAAAGGTACCTGTTCGCGAGGTTGTTCCCCTCAACGACGCACCCCCCGGGGAAGCGCACGAACTTGGGTTTCAGATCGCGCACGAGCTCGGCAAGGTCGCGACGGAAGATGCCCTTCACCGCGTTGTCGGGCATCATGGAGAAGCAGTCCACATGGATGGCGCCCGCGTCGGTCATGCGCACCTCGAAGGAACCCCTGTCGAGGTCGACGCGGCTCTTCAAATGAAATTCATAGCGGTGCCACTTGCCGTCGGGGCGGAGGCGCACCTTCTTTGCGATGACGGCTTTCCCCCCGTCGAACACGCCGACGATGAGCTTCTTCTTATAGTCATACGAACGGGCGTAGAAGGAGACGGTATAACCCATGCCCTTCTGCAGATAGATGCCGTCGTACGCCTTATTCTTGACGCCCTCGCCCGCCTTCTCGACGGTGAGGCGCAGATAGTGCGGATTCTCGGCAAAGAGGGGGCGGTCCCACTTCACTTTCAGCGCGACGCCCTCGCCCGTCGGCGTCCAGCCGTAGCTGCCGTCGTTGTCGACGATATAGTGGTCCCACTCGCCGTGGACGTCCTTTGCCTCGAAGTTTCTGTTCTCCAGCATCTCGGCATAGAGACCGCCGTCGAGGTCGTAATTGAGGTCCTCAAAAAAGACCCCCACGCCCTCCCCGGTAACGGGGTACTTCCCTTCTTCGCGGATGGTGATCTTCATCTTTTTCTTGCTCCCTGCTCCCGCCCCATTGCCGCGAGAGCGCCAAAAATGCGGCACGGGATCCCCGCACCGCATTTATTATACCATCCGAAAGCCTCAAATGCAAGAGGTTTTTAACTTTCCGAGTGCTTTTTATCGCGTGAAGGTGACGGTGAATTTGGAGCCCTTGCCCACCTCGCTCTCCACGCTGATCCACCAGCCCGCTTTTCTGCACAATTTCTTGACGACGGACAGCCCCAGCCCGAAGCCGCCGCCCTTGCCGCTGTGCGACTTGTCGACGGTGAAGAACCGGTCGAAGATGCGCTCCAAATTCTCCTTGGCGATGCCGATGCCCGTGTCGGCGACGGAGAACTCCGTCTTGGAGAGCGCAACGGTGAGCGAGCCGCCCTCGCGGTTGTAGCGGATGGCGTTTCGGATGAGATTTCCGAAGATCTCGGTGACGCGCTCCTGACGGCTCTCCAAGAGCACGTCGGGTTCGATGTGCTTGTAGAGCGTGATGTTCCGCTCGGAAATGGCGGGCGCGAGCGTCTCCAAAAGCTCCTCCGCGATCTTGGAGGCGTTGACCTCATAGGTGGGCAGGTCGTCGCTGTCGATCTCGTTGTAGTTGATGATGGAGGCGACGAGATTGGTGAGCCGCTCGCTCTGCTGGAGCACGGTCTGGGCGGCGCGCCGTGCCGCATCCCCCGTGAGCACCCCCGCCGCGAGGAGCTCCGCAAACCCCTTGATGGAGGTGAGCGGCGTGTTCATCTCGTGCGTGATGTTGGCAATGAAGTCGTTCTTGGACTGCTGCGCCTTGACGACGAGCTCCTTCTCGTCGGCGATCTGCTTCATCTGCAGTTCCGCGTCGTCGTTCATGCGGTTCATGAGGGCGGCGAGCGTCTCGAGCTCGGGGCAGTCCGCCTTGATGCGCTTCCTGCGCGCCGCGTCCATCGCGAGCTTCTCGACGGGCTTTAAGATGAAGCTCGTAAAGAGGTACGTCATGAGCACGCACACCGCGAGGTCCAAAAGCAGAAAGGTAAAGACGACGGGGAAGGAACTCAAGTACACGTCGAGGAGCGACTGCGTGGAGATGGCGATGCGCACATAGTAAGCCCCGCCCTGAAACTGACGGCAGTAGTAGGAATAGTCGATGCGCATGGTGGAAGAGATCCGCGTATCGAACCCCTCCCCCTCGCGCATGGCCTCGCGCACCTCGGGGCGGTCGGCACGCGACTCTTCCTCGTCGTCCACCGTATCGCAGATGAGATCGCCGTTTTCATTGAGGAAGGTGACGCGCGCCCCGAACAGCTCCTCGGAAAACGCCGCGGCGCGCTCCGGCGTCAGCTCGTCCACGGTGAGCGAGCTGTCGAAGCGGTCCATATACATCTGAAGATCGTCCTCGGTGTAGCGCAGGCTGCTCTTGTAGTAGAGCTCCGCGGAGATAAAAGAAAAGACGATGAGTGCGATCGCACTGACCAGCACTCCCGTCCAAAGGATGCGTTTTTTCATCGTCTTTCCCCTCTTTCAGCCCGCGATGAAGCGGTAGCCGACGCCGAACACCGTCTCGAAGTTGAGGCCCAGCTTTCTCAGGCGGGCGACGTGGTTGTCGAGCGTGCGCGTCTCGCCGTCGTCGTACCCCCACACCTCGGTGAGAAGGGTGTCGCGCGTGAGCACCTTCCCCTCGTTGGCGGCGCAATACTTGAGAAGCTGGAACTCCTTGTTGTTGAGGGTCAGGGGCTTCCCGCGGTAGACGACGGTCATGTTGTCGAAGTTCATCTCGAGCTCCCCCACCTTGAGGACGGAGGACTTGGAAGTGCGCCGAAGCGCCGCATTGACGCGCGCGACGAGCTCCAAAACGCCGAAGGGCTTGGCGATGTAATCGTCCGCACCCGCGTTTAAACCTCGCACCTTGTCCGTCTCCTTGGAGAGCGCCGAGAGCATGATGACGCTCACTTCGGGATGCCTTGCCTTGACCTGTTTCAAGACCTCCACCCCGTCGCCGTCCGTGAGCATGATGTCGAGGAGCGCCACTTCGGGCACTCTCCGCTCCATTGCCTCGTTGAATTCTTTGACGGTCGTAAAGTACTCACAGTCGATGCTGCTCAGCTCCAAGGTACACTTGACGAGCTCGCAGATGCTCCTGTCGTCTTCAAGAAGATAGACTTTATTTGTCACGTTACCCCTCCAAGACGCTTAGATTTCAAGCGTCACTGATTTTGTTCGATGGAATGGGCGATATATGTGATGTGGTCGGCGGCGCGCTCGAGGTTCCCGACAAGGTTGATGAAGACACTCGAGTTCTGCGGCTGGCACTTGCCCTCGTTGAGGCGCTGGATGTGCGTCGAGACGAGGCGGCGGCGCTCGTTGTCGATCTCATCCTCGAGCGTGTCCACTTCGCGGAGCTTGATGAAGTCCTTGTTCGCGAAGGCGTCGAGGGAGAGCGTGTAGAGCTTCTCGATCTTCTGGTACATGCCCTTGAGCATCTCCAGAAATTCCGACGAGAAGTGCAGGCCGTCGTTCACATAATGCCCGGTGTATTTGGTGACGTTGTCGGCAAGTTCGCCGATACGCACGATGTCGTTTAAGACGTAATGGAGAGAGGAGATGGTCTTTTCCTCCTCCATCACGAGGGAGTTTGCGGAGAGCTTGACGAGGTACGCCACTTCCTGCTTGCTCATCTGCGCGATCTCCGCGTTGCGATCGTTGATGTCCTTCGTCACCGAGGTATCCTTCTTCAAAAAGGCATTGAAGGCCTCGTCGAGCGTCGCCATGGAATAGCCGAAGAGCTTGCCCGTCTCCTGATAGAGGTAGGCAAGGCCGACGGACGGATTTCTTAAAAGGCGCTCGTCGGGTTCGGGAAGGATGTCCTCCGCGGCTTTCCCCGCCCCCTTCTTCTCGGGCACGATGTGGTTCGCAAGCCACACGAAGCACTTGATGAAGGGCAGGAACAGGATGGTGCACGTCACGTTGAAGAGCGTGTGGAAGAAGGCGATCTGGAACTGATAGTTCTCGGGGAAGATGACGTTTAAGACGGTCTCCTGGAAGGAGGTGCCGAACGCCCCCCAGCAGAGCAGGAAGATGGTAAAGATGACGGCGCCGAAGCAGTTGAAGAGAAGGTGGATGACCGCCGCTCTCCTTGCATTGGACTGCGCGCCGATGGAGGAAAGGAGCGCCGTCACGCAGGTGCCGATGTTGGAGCCGATGACGACGTAGTAGACGCCGTCACCCGTGCCGCCGATGAGCACGCCGCTCGTTGCGAGCACGACGACGATACTCGTCACGGCCGAGGAGGACTGGATGATGCCCGTCGCCACCGCACCGATGAGAAGAAGCAGGAAGGGATTCTTAACAACTGCGAGCGCATCTTCCAAAATGCCCATGAGCTCGGGGTGAAGGTCGGGGTCCATCGCAGTCGACATGACGTTGAGGCCGACGAACACGAGGCCGATACCCGTCAGGGTGTTGCCGATGAGCTTGACTTTCTCATTCTTGGAGAGCATGTTCATGAACACGCCCACGACGGCAAACAGGAGCAGGAACACCGACACGTCGAGGCTGCCCAGCGAGGCGATCCACGCCGTGATGGTGGTGCCGATGTTGGCGCCCATGATGATGGAAGTCGCCTGGAAGAGCGTTAAAATGCCTGCGTTGACGAGGCCGACGACCATGACCGTCGTTGCCGACGAACTCTGAATGATCATCGTGACTGCCGCGCCGATGCCGACGCCCGCAAAACGGTTCCCGGCCGTCTTGTTGAGCATGCGTCTCAGTTCTCCGTGAGCCAGCCGCGACATGCTGTCCGACATGATCTCCATGCCGGCAAGGAAGGCGCCGAGGCCGCCCAGGAGCAACATAATGGTTTCAATGATTTCGATCACCGTTCTTCTCCTCTGTACTTTGGTACGGTTAAAATTTCAGGGGCCGAACTTTTTCCCATTATGTTTATTATAGCAATTATAGCACCCATTTGTCACTTGTTTTTCATGAATTTGTAACGAAAAGGTAAAAAAATGTAAAATGTCAGTTACAAGTGTAAAACCTCTCACTTTTTCGCGCTTTTTTACAAAAAAAGAACGCCCTTCGGCGTCCTTCATAGTTCCAAATTCTTCCTCGAGCAAAATTTTCTTCCGTTGAGGCGGGCAAGTTTTTCAAGTCCCGAAAAGCAAAGCTCTTTGGAGACGAGCCTCTGCCGCGTGAGGTGCAGCTTTTTGTTGAGCTCCTTATCGCCGTACTTGGTGTCCCCGAGGACGGGGTGACCGATGTGGGCGAGGTGAGCGCGGATCTGGTGCGTCTTGCCCGTGTGGAGGGTGACGCAGAGAAGGCTCCTCCCCTCCCCTTCCTTCAAAACGCGGTACTCCGTCGTAACGGGCTCCCCGGGCGGGCGGTCGAAGATGCGCACGCGCGAGGCGGAGGCGTCCTTCTTGAGATAGGCGTGAAGGATGGCGTGCTTCTCGCGGAAGGCACCCTTGACGAGGGCGAGGTAGTGCTTTTCGGCGCACCGTTCGCGGAAGGCCGCGAGAATTTCGTCGGCAGCAGCCTGATTCTTTGCGAAGATCATGACGCCCTCGGTGTTGCGGTCGAGGCGGTGCAAAAACCAACAAGCTCCCGCCCTTGAAAGCGCTTCAAACACGGCCTCGGAGTTCACTCCGCTCTCCTTGTCGACGACAATGACGTCCTCGTCCTCATAGAGCACAGAAAAGGCGGTGCGGCTCTCCTCGGCGGGCGTCAGAAAGTACTGCACCCTGTCGCCCCGATGAAGAGGCACGTCCTCCCCCGTCTTGACGCCGTTGACGCGGATATCCCGCCGCTTTAAGAGCGTGCG
The DNA here is from genome assembly GCA_944367045.1 of uncultured Clostridia bacterium. GTDB lineage: Bacteria > Bacillota > Clostridia > Christensenellales > Borkfalkiaceae > Gallimonas. The sequence continues at coordinate 41,353 of CALVWI010000002.1, forward strand.
GAAGGCGAAGGAGGCCTGCGCGTCATGCGCGTCGGTGAAGTTTTTGAGCGAGCTTTCCTCGGATACGGTATATTCCCGCACGGAGCGACCTCCCGAAACACAAGAGTAGAATGACAATGAGGACGAGCGGCAGCGCGATCGCGAACCCCGCGCCCATCAGGAAGTAGACGAGATAACTTAGAAGCAGTGCCGAGGCCGTCTGCAGGGCGGCGTAGAGCAGGGCACGGGGAAGCCCCACCTCGCGCGCGGAGGCGGCGATGGCCGAGACGCAGGGCGAGCAGGCCAAAACGAACACGGCGAGGGCGAACGCGCTCCTCGCCCCGTACGGAAAGGCGGGGAAGAAGAGTTCGATGGTGCCCGCGACGTTCTCCTTGGCGACGAGCCCCGAGAGCGCGGCATAGGCGATGCGCCAGTCCCCCATGCCGATGGGCGCGAACAGCCATTTGAGTCCCCCGCAGAGGGAGGCGAGCATGCTCTCCTCCACGCCGCAGAGGCGGAATGTAAAATCGAAGGAGGACAGCAGCCACGAGAACACGAAGAACGCGAGGATGACCGTCCCGAGCTTTATTATAAACTGTTTGAGCTGAAAACACAAGGCTTTCAGGGTGGTTTTCGCATCGGGCAGCTGCAGCGGAGCGAACTCGAGCACGAAGGGAGCGGGCTTCTCTCCCCCCAAGAGGACGAGCGCCAAAAATGCCAGCCCCGCGCCGAGCACATACAGAAGCAGCGCCGCGAGGAAGGGATCTGAAAAGAAGGAGGACGCCAGCGTGAGATAGACGGGCAGTTTCGCGCTGCACGAGAGGTAGGGAAGGCAGAGAATGACCCGCCGCTGCATCTTCTTGTCGTCGAGGCCGCGCGTCGTGAGGATGGCGGCAGCCGTGCACCCGAAGCCCATCAAGAGGGAAAAGACCGCCCGTCCGCTCAGCCCCACGCGGGAGAGCGTTCCGTCCGAAAAAAACGCGAGGCGAGAGAGTAGTCCGCTCTCCTCGAGCAGCGTCAGTGAGAGGAAAAGCATGCCGATCTGCGGCAAAAAGCACAGCACCCCGCCGAGGCTCTTGATAAGCCCGTCCCCCACGAAAGAGCGCAAAACGGGCGAGGGAATATTCTCGGCGAGAACATAGAGTTTGCCCTCAAAGAGCTCCTCGATGAGCCCCTTCAAATATCCGCCCGGGCCGTAGGGCGAGAAGGTGAGAAAGAACGCCAAAACGAGCAGGAACGCGAACGTCACCATCGCCGCCAACGGGTGGAGAAGGAAGTTGTCGAGCTTCGTCAACCGAAATTCGGCGGGCGCGTAGGCCTCTTTGGGGAGCGACACGGTCTCCCGAAGTAGGGCGGCGCGCCGCATGGCGGAGGACACCTTCTCTCGGAGGGCGCGGCGGGAGAGGCCCTCCGAAGAAAACACGGGGATGCCGAGCAGCCGTTCGAGCGCACCCTCGTCCGCCCTTCCGCCCCGACGTACGAACTGCCTCTTCTTGGTGAGAACGAGCATCGCCCGCCTCCCCTTCGCAACAGCAGCCGCAAGCGCGAGCGTACGGGGAAGCGCGGAATACTCCGAGACGAGGCAAACAACGCCCTCGGGGTGTTTCTCTATGTAATCACAGGCGGCGCGCTCCTCCATGCTGAGGCCCTCCGCCGCATACACCCCGGGAAGATCGCACACCGTGACCCCCTCTCCCCCGAGAAAGGCCTCGCCCTCGAGCGCCGTCACCGTGACGCCGTGCCAGTTTCCGACGCGCGCGTGCCCGCCCGTGAGCGCGTTAAAGAGCGTGCTCTTGCCCGCGTTGGGATTGCCGAGGAGGAGCAGCGTCATTCCACCGTCACGCATGCCGCGGCCTCCCTGCCGAGCGCAAACACGCTCTCCTTCGTCCTTACGAGGAAGGTGCGCTTCATGGGCGAGACCTTCAAAAGCTCCACCTCCGCACCCTCCTTAAGCCCGAGCGCCGAGAGGCGGGAACGGAGCGCGCCCTCCCCCGAAAGGGATGTGACCCTCCCTCTTGTCCCTGAAGAAAGTTCAAAAAGCCGCATCGCCCCTCCCCCGCCCGCGAGGGGCGTTTTTAACATAAAAAATGCGGGGAGAGATAAAATTATGCCTCCCCGCACTTTTCCGCTGTCACGCTCAGGCGTGATGCTGTTCGCGCGCCACGCGGTCGCCCTGCAATTTGAGCATCCCGTTCGTGATGATGGGCGAGATGATCAGCCAGATCGCCGCCACCGCAATGAGCGAATACACGACGATGGAGCCGACCGTCCTGGAGCCCTGAAAGACCGCCGACACCAAGTTGAAGTCGAACAGCCCGTAGATTCCCCAGTTGAGCGCCCCGACGAGCACCAGGATATAAGAGATGAGATTTGCAATAACCATCGGATACCTCCTGCCATGCAGTTTGCACCGCGTGATTGAAATTATACATGAACGGGCGGCCGCGCGAGGTTTGGGCGGCGCAATGCTTGAGAGGCGGCGGCGCGCATAACGCGCGCCGCCGCCCCGAACCTTCACCGCCCTGTCGAACGGCTCGATGCAAAATGAAAAGGGACGAAGCATTTGCCTCGTCCCTTTTCTATTCTAAGTTGATGAGTCCTCGAAAGTTAGTCCTTCTTCTCGTCGTTCTTGTCGTCCTTCTTCTTGGAACCCTTGAGCGACTTCATATCCACTTCATCGACGCCCTTCTTCGGCTTGACGACGAAGAGTGCCACGAGCACGATGAGCAGCACGCCCGAGATGCAGAACAGCACGACTGCCGCCACGTTGTTCTCCAGCCAGTAGGTGGCATCGGGGAGCGTATCGATGGGGTTACGCACATCGATGACCTGATAAGCGGTCACGGTGCGGCCGGGCATGGAGGGTTCGGTCACGGTGAGCTTGACGACGTAATAGCCCGCCTCGTTGGGGACGAAGGTGAGGTCCTCGGGATCCCACTCATAGCGGTTGTCCGTGCGGTCCCAGAGGGGATCGTCCTCGGTCACGTCGCTGTTGTAGGGCTGGATGGCGATGAGGTACTGCGCCCAGTCACCGTCGAAGTACTCCTTGGCGTTGTTGACGAGCGCGGTATAGGAGACACCCTGAAGTTCGGAAGGAAGGCTCTCTTCATCGATGCGGAAGAGCTCGTACTCCGTTTCGTACCCGGGCACGGCGATGATCTCGAAGTCCTCGATCTCATACGTCGAATCGCGGTAGCCGAGCTCCTGCTCCTCGGGATCGGTGACGCGCGCGCCGTCGTACCCCACGGTGAAGGAGAATTCGGGAATGCCCTCGATGTCCCAGATGTTGCCCGAGGAGACTGTCACGAGCTGGCCGTCGTAGTAGTACTTCATGCCGTTGCCTGCATTGTCGCTCGCAAGCACACGGAAGACGTATCTGCCGGGCTCGTCGATCTCAAAGCGCAGCTCATTGTAGTCGAGGGAGGTGGCGCTGGACGCCGTCTCGTCCTCGGTCTGGCTCTGCGAATAGAAGTAGACGCTGAAGGTAAGGTCGCGGTAGTCGCAGGAAGGCGAGGAGATGAGTCCGCGAAGGGAGGGCAGATAGAAGTATGCCCCGTCGCCCGCGCTGGCGTTCTCTGCGGCGCGGTCCACCGCTGCCTGATACTCGGCCGCGAGCACATCGAGGAGTGCCTCCTCGGTATCGCCGTCGCCGTCCGCATCCTCGGCGTCAAGGTCCTTGACGTTCTCGCCCGAAGGACGGCCGTCCTCCGTCGTTGCGTTTGCCGTGAGCCCGTTGTAGACGGGGCCCTGCTGTGCGCGGTCGACTTTGATATAGTCGGTCGCGTTCTCATCCGCACCGAGGGTGACGGAAGCGCCCTCTGCCGCATACCAGACGAGATAGACGGGTTCATCGGTCTCGTCGAAGTTGTCGCGCCCGTCGTCGAGCGTGAAGCGGATGGAGACATACTGCACTTCCTCTTCGGTATCCGAGGAAGGCATGAACCAGGTGGAAGTGGTCAGCGTATCGTAGTCGTCATCGGTGGGAGCGGCATAGTCGCCGTTCTCGTCCGCAGCGGCCATGTAGTACTCGCGCGTGACAGTGACGGAGGAATCGCACACATCGATGGCCTCGTAGTCGAGGGAGAACTTCTGCCCGAGGCGGAAGGGATAGACGTCACTGCTCAAGACGAGCACGGGAGCCGTGTCGTCGACGACGTTGCCGTTCTCGTTGAGCTCGAAGGACTGGCCGTTGAGCTGCTTGACGAGCACCGTCTGCGTCCCTGCCGTGAGCGTCGTCGCCTCGAACGTGATGGGCGTTCTGGGGTTATCGGATGCGGAGGAGATGTACTCCATGAAGTAGCCGCCGATGTTGGTGAAGGTGCCCACCTTGACGCCGTTCACATAGACGGAGAACTCGCCGAAGGAGCAGTCCTCTTCATCGAGCGTGATAGCCGCATCGCCCGAAAGGTCGACTTCGACTTCCTCGCCCTTCTCGCCGGCGGCGTTGACGACGTATGCCTTGGTGCCGTCCGTGCCGTTCGTAAAGACGAGCGAATTCTTGGAAAGTTCCTCTTCGGAGATGTTCTCCTCCTCGCTCTCGAAGGAGATCGTGTACTCGGAAAAGTCGATCTCGGGGAAGGCGAGGGTGAGGGAGAAGTAGCTTGCGCCCTCATTGGAGGAATGCCACTTGAGGGCGAGGTCGCGGCGGAAGTACGCGGCGGCACCGTCTCTCGCGTGCGTGAAGGCGAGGTAGTTCGTCCCCTCCTCTTCGGCGGAGCTGACCGTTGTGCTCGACCCCGACGAAAAGATATTCGTAGGCGTATACTCCTCGGCCGAGACGGACGCGCGCGGCATGACGAGGCCCGCCGCCAAGCTCAAAAGCAGCGCGATGACGAGGGTCAGCGCCGCGATGGTGATCGTTCTCAATTTACTCTTAGTCATGTAACCTTGCTCCGTGCGGACTGAGGCGTCCGCAAAGTGTTCTTGCCTTGGGGAGATCCCCAACATCCTGCGCCGTTCGATCGCCGATAGCGCATTCACCTAACTATTTTACACAAAATTTTTGCGCCCGTCAAGCGGTAACAAGCCGTGTTGGGAAGAAAATTAAATTTTCAGACTTTGGCGGCTTTTTTTCACGTTCGGGCGGCAGCGGACGGCCTCATTCGACGGCCATCGCCTTTTCGATATCGAACCTGTTCCAGGGCGTCTCGTTCTTGGGCGGCTCGAGCATGAAGCGCATCCGCTCCTTGGTGACGGGGTGCGTGAAGCTCAGAGAATACGCCCAAAGGGCGAGCTTGCCCTTCTGCGCGCGCTCTCCACCGTAGCGCATGTCGCCGTAGACGGGGTGCGCGATGCCCGCCATCTGCACGCGGATCTGATGGCTCCTGCCCGTGTGCAGCGTGATGTCGCAGAGCGCGAGCGGGTCCCTCTTCTCCAAGATGTGGTAATCGAGCGAGGCGAGCTTGGCCCCGTCCGTCCCCTGCGTGCAGAGATACACCATATTGTTGACGGTGTTCTTCTTGAGGTAGTTCGTGAGCGTGCCCTGCTCGCTGTGCGGGCAACCGTTGAGGACGGCAAGGTACTTCTTCTCGAAGTCCCCCGTCTTCATCTGCTCGCCCAGCCTTCCCGCGGCCTTGCTGGTCTTGGCGAACACCATCACGCCGCCCGTGGGGCGGTCGAGACGGTGCACGAGCCCCACATACACGTTCCCGGGCTTGTTGTAAGCGGTGCGGATATACTCGCGCACCATGTCGAGAAGGTTCGTATCCCCGCTCTCGTCGGGGCAGGACGCGAGGTTCTGCGGCTTCATCACCACGATGATATGGTTGTCCTCGTAGAGGATGGTGAGCTCCTCCTGCGATGTTTCTTCAGTCATTGACGTACATTCCTCCCGCGCCGCAGGGCAGGGCGATCCCCTCTTCGGTGGGAAGCCCCACCTCGTAGGAGTCGATGCTCCCCTTCCGCCCCTTGAGGCACAGCGTTAAAATATTGTTCAGAACGGCAGGCTGCAGGCCCGTCGTATAACTGTTGATGAGAAAAAAGAGAGGCTCGTCCGAAAGGAGCTGCGCGCACTGCTGCACGAGGGGGTAAAGCTCGGTCTCGATCTTCCAAAGCTCGCCCCCGGGGCCGCGCCCGTAGGAGGGCGGGTCCATGACCACCGCGTCATAGCGGTTGCCCCTTCGTATCTCCCGCGCGACGAACTTCTTGCAGTCGTCGACGATGTAGCGGATGCCGCTCATGACGCCCGAGAGCCGCGCATTCTCGCCCGCGCGCTCCACCATGTTCTTGGCGGCGTCGACATGGGTGACTTCCGCACCCGCCTTGGCCATCGCAACGCTCGCCCCGCCCGTATAGGCGAAGAGGTTCAAGACCTTGATCTTGCGCCCCTTCCCGATGGCATCCTTGATGAGGGCGGACGTCTTGTCCCAATGCACCGCCTGTTCGGGGAAGAGTCCGGTGTGCTTGAAGTTCATGGGATGGACGCGGAAGGTGAGGTCGCGATAGGAGATGTTCCACTCCGCGGGCAGCTCCTTCTTGTACTCCCAGAAGCCGCCGCCCCCGCCGTTTCCCTTATTTCTGCGATAGATGGCGGAGAGCCCCGGGTAGGAGAAGAGGTCGCGCTGCGCGCTCCAAATGACCTGCGGGTCGGGGCGGAGGAGCACGACGTCCTTCCAGCGCTCGAGCTTGTAGCCGTCGCCCGTCGCGATGACGGAATAGTCCTTCCAGTTGTCGGCAAGTGCTATCATACCGAAAATTATAAAGCAAAACGCCCGCTTTGTAAAGTGTTTTTGGCGGACGATTTTTTGCGCATGACCGTAAGCGCATGTCGGACGGGTGCGCGTTTGCGTCGGCGGCGCAAGGGGCGCCCGCCTGCTTTCGGCAGGCGGGCGCCCCCTCATTCCCCGAAGAAGTCCTCTCGTTTGAGCCCCTCCCGAAGTTTCGTCAGGGCGCGCTTCTCGATGCGCGAGACGTACGAGCGCGAAATTTTCAGCTTTTTTGCAACCTCCCGCTGGGGCAGCGGCGCGCCGCCCGTCAGGGCATATCTGAGACAGACGATCTCGCACTCCCGCTCATTTAAAAGCTCCTTGACGGCGGAGAGGAACTTCTTTTGAAGGAGCGACTGCTCGACGTTCTCGAAGACGGTGTCCTCCTTCTCGTAGAGGAGGTCCATGATGGTCAGCTCATTCCCGTCCTTGTCGGTGCCGACGGGGTCGGAGAGCGAGAGCGTGTTTTTATGCTTCTTCCCCGCGCGGATGAGCATGAGAATTTCATTCTCCACGCAGCGGGCGGTGTACGTCGCAAGGCGGGTGCCTCGGCCCGGTTCATAGGTATTGATGGCCTTGATGAGCCCGATGCTCCCCACCGAGATCATGTCGTCCGTCTCCGCCGCGCCCGTGTACTTCTTGACGATGTGCACGACGAGCCGCATATTGTGGCGGATGAGCTTCTCGCGCGCCTCCATGTCCCCCGCCTTGGAGAGGCGCAGGCACCTCTCCTCCTCTTCGGGCGAGAGCGGCTTCGGGTAGCTCCCCTCCCCCACGGCGCCCGTAAAGAAGAACAGCTTGCATAAAACGGCATACAAAAACGCGAACATCTCCCCCTCCCCGCCGCAGCTGCGGCCGTTATTATGGTATGAGGGGGAAACATTGTCCTATTCGCGAAAAAACGGCGCCCTTCGGCACCGTTTTTAACATTATTTCTTTTCGACGATCTTGATGTGTACGTCGTCGAGCTGCTTCTGCTCCACGGGCGAGGGCGCGTTCATGAGAAGATCGCGCGCCTTGGCGTTCATGGGGAAGGCGATGACTTCGCGGATATTGACGGTATCCGAGATGAGCATGACCATGCGGTCGACGCCGGGTGCAACGCCCGCGTGCGGGGGCGCGCCGTACTCGAACGCATGATAGAGCGCGGGGAACTTCTTGACGACATCCTCCTTGCCCATCCCGACGAGCGAGAAGGCCTTGAGCATGATCTCGGGGTCGTGGTTGCGGACCGCACCCGAGGAAAGCTCCACGCCGTTGCAGACGATATCGTACTGATAGGCGAGGACCTCGAGGGGATCCTGCTCCTCGAGCGCCTTCATCCCGCCCTGCGGCATGGAGAATGGATTGTGGCAGAACTCGAGCTCGCCGCTCTCCTCGCCGATCTCGTACATGGGGAAGTCGACGATCCAGCAGAAACGGTAGACGTTCTTCTCAAGGAGATCGAGCCCCGTGCCGAGCATGGTGCGGAGGATGCCCGCGCGCTTTTGGACAAGGCCGAGCTTGTCCTCTGCGACAACGGCGACGAACGCGCCGTTTGCAAGGGCGAGCCGCTCCTTCAAGGCATCGATGCGCTCTGCGACGAACTTCGCAATGCCGCCCGAAGCCGCGCCGTTCTCGTCCACCTTGAACCAGAACATCGCGCCGCCCTCCGTCTTGACTTTGAACTCCTCGGCGGTCTTGTCGATCCACTTGCGGGCGACGTTGACGCCGTTGACGGCGATGGCCTTGACCTTCTTGCCCTCGAACGCCTGGAAGCCGCAGCCCTCCGCAAGATCGGTGATGTCCTTGATGACGAGCGGGTTTCTAAGGTCGGGCTTATCCGAGCCGTAGGTCTCGAGCGCGTCGCGGTAGGCGATGCGGCGGAAGGGAGGCTTGTCGGCGTCCCAGCCCGAATACTTGGCGAACACGGGCGGCAGCACCCCTTCGAGCACCTCGAAGACGTCCTCCTGCGTCGCGAACGCCATCTCGATATCCAGCTGATAGAACTCGCCGGGCGAGCGGTCGGCGCGGGCGTCCTCGTCGCGGAAGCAGGGCGCGATCTGGAAGTACTTGTCGAACCCCGAGCACATCAAAAGCTGCTTGTACTGCTGGGGCGCCTGCGGGAGGGCATAGAACTCCCCGGGATAGATGCGGCTGGGCACGATGTAGTCGCGCGCACCCTCGGGCGAGGAGCTCGTCAAAATGGGCGTGTTGATCTCGTAGAAGCCGCGCTCGGTCATGAGCTTTCTAAGGTCCGCAACGATCTTAGAGCGCAGAATGATCTTGTCGCGCACGGCGGGATTGCGCAAATCGAGGAAGCGGTACTTGAGGCGCGCGTCCTCGCCAGCATCGGTGGAGTGCGAGACCTCGAAGGGCAGCGCCTGCACGGTGCGGCGACCCAACACTTCGATCTTCTCGGGAATGATCTCGATGAGGCCGGTGGGGAGCTTGTCGTTGGGCGCGGAGCGCAGCACGACGGTTCCCTCGACGCTCACCGTCGATTCGGTGGGAATGTCGCGCATCTGCGAGAGGCAGGGCTCCTCGGAGCAGACCACCTGCGTGGTGCCGTAGAAGTCGCGGAGGACGGCAAAGAGAAGGCCGCCCTTGTCGCGCTTGCTGTCGAGCCAGCCCGCAAGTTTGACGCGCTTGCCGGCGTCGGTGTCGCGCAGTTCGCCGCAGTTATGAGTTCTGTAAAACATGGCTGTATCCTTTTTAGTTTTTTTCTCAAAAAGAATAGCACATCCTCCCCCGTTCGTCAAGTATTTCGCGCCCCGCGCACCTTGAAGGGCGCAAAAAAAGAGCCGCGGCGCTCTGCCTCGGCTCCCCTTTGTTATGACTTTTTAAGTTCCAGCTCCGTTCCGTCCATCGAGCCGTACAGTGTCTTTCCGTCACACTCGAATGTCACGGTCTCCCCTTCAAAGGTGAGATCCACCTTGTTCTTGTCCTCGGCGTTCTCCGTCCAGGTGCCGCTTACCGTCTCCTGCTGCCCGAGCATATCGACGGTCATGGTCGCGGTGCCGTCCTCTTTGAGCTCAAGGACATAGGCGTCCTCGCTGAGGATAAAGCCCAAAAAGCTTTCACCCGCCCTGATCTCAATGGACGTCGCGCCTTCCGTCACCCTCATGTACGAGAACTTGTACACCCCTTCCTTTGCGCCGCACGCCGTCAGGCACATGAGCCCGAGGACGGCGACAAGCACCGCCAAGAGCGCCGCTTTCAATCGTTTCATATCATCTCTCCTTTATCATGTTGTTTGTAATTTCATGATAGCAGACGATCGGCGGTTTGTCAACCCCTGAAATAAAAAATTTTATGAAAGAACCGCCGCGGAAGTTCCGCAGCGGCCTTTCAATATCAGTTTTAAGGAGTTGTGGTCAAAATAGTTCTCAGATACCCTCGTTGGCCTTGCACTTGGGGATGGTCTCGAAGCCTCTCTGAAGGTCCTCGTCAGTGGGGATGGTGTCCGTCATCGTGCCGTCGTTGTAGCTCTTGTAGGCGGTCATGTCGAAGTAGCCCGTGCCCGTGAGCCCGAAGAGGATGACCTTCTTCTTGCCCTCCTCGCGGCACTTGATGGCCTCGTCCATGGCGACGCGGATGGCGTGCGCGCTCTCGGGAGCGGGAAGGATGCCCTCGCAGCGGGCGAACTTGACGGCCGCTTCGAACACCTTGGTCTGCTCGACGCTCGTCGCACGCATATAGCCATCGTGATAGAGGCGGGAGAGCACGGGGCTCATGCCGTGGTAGCGCAGGCCGCCCGCATGGTTGGGCGAGGGCATGAACCCGCAACCCAGCGTATACATCTTTGCAAGGGGCGTGGTGCGCGCCGAGTCGCAGAAGTCATAGGCATACTTGCCGCGCGTGAGCGAAGGGCAGCTCGCGGGCTCCACGGCGAGGATATCGATGTTGTTCTTGCCGTCCAGCTTCTCCCCCATGAAGGGCGAGATGAGACCGCCGAGGTTGGAACCGCCGCCCGCACAGCCGATGATCATATCGGGCTTGATGCCGTACTTATCCATGGCGATCTTGCACTCCTGCCCGATGATGGACTGATGGAGAAGGACGTGGTCGAGGACGGAGCCCAGCACATAGCGGCAGTTGGGGGTCTCCCGCGCCTTTTCGACGGCCTCCGAGATGGCGCAGCCGAGGGAGCCGCCCGTGCCGGGGTGCTCTTCGAGGATCTTCCTGCCCGCGGCGGTCGTCGTCGAGGGGGAAGGCACCACGTTGGCGCCGTAAGTGCGGATGACTTCGCGGCGGAAGGGCTTCTGCTCATAGGAGACCTTGACCATGTAGACGTCGAGGTTGAGCCCGAAGTAGGCCGCGGCCATCGCAAGCGCCGTGCCCCACTGGCCCGCGCCCGTCTCCGTCGTGATGGAGGTGAGCCCCTGCTTCTTCGCGTAGTACGCCTGCGCCGCCGCAGAGTTGAGTTTGTGCGAGCCCGAGGTGTTGTTGCCCTCGAACTTGTAGTAAATTTCGGCGGGCGTGTCCAGGAGCTTCTCAAGGCAGTACGCCCTCACGAGGGGCGACGGACGGTACATCTTGTAGAAGCTGCGAATTTCTTCGGGGATCTCGATGAGCTCGTCACGATCGTTGAGTTCCTGGTCGATGCACTCGTCGCAGAAGACGGCGGAAAGGTCTTTCTTGGTGCAGGGCTCCCCCGTCGCGGGGTTGAGGAAGGGTTCGTGACCCCCCTTCATGTGAGCTTTGACATTATACCAATAGCGGGGCATCTCGTCTTCCGAGAGATAGATCTTGTAAGGGATGTTGCTGTTCATACTATGTTCCTCCTGAAAGAAATTTTGTGTAACAAAAAACACGGAAATCATTCGTTCGGGACGAATGTTCTCCGTGTTGCCACCCGATTTTACGGCAAATGCCGCCTCATTGCAAGCACACTTTCGATGCTCTCCTCTCTGTAACGGGAAGGCCCCGTCGGAAGCTACGCAGAGTTTTAGGCTCCTTCACCCCCGCCCTCGGTGATCCATTCACGCGCCGCGGACCGCCTCCATTCCACCGCCGAAGGCTCTCTGTGGGTCCGTGTAGCTGCACGCTACTCCTTCACCTCATCGGTTTTGATGTGTCTATTTTATAGCTTCTGTGAGAAATTGTCAACTGTTTGCACGCCGTTTTCGCATTTCAAAGTATAATCATTGCTTATAGTACCTATTTGCCATGCTGATAGCGCCCGATCTTTCGCCCTCTTTCGACGGGAAAAATGCAAAATTTCCGTTGACACCGTGTCAGAATGCTGCTATAATATCCGTAAAGTTGCTGACAGTGTGTCAGTTTTTTTAGGAGGAATATCTATGCTCGGCAATTTTACTTACTGCAACCCCACCAAGCTCTATTTCGGCAAGGGCGCTCTCCAAAATCTCAAGGGCGAACTTGAAAAGTACGGCAAAAACGTGGTGCTCGTCTACGGCGGCGGGTCCATCAAGAAGAACGGCATCTACGACTCCGTCATGAACATTCTGAAGGACTGCCAAAAGGACGTCGCGGAGATTTCGGGCGTCATGCCCAACCCCACCGTCGAGAAACTCTACGAGGGCATGAAGATCGCGCGCGAACACAAGGCGGACTTCCTGCTTGCCGTGGGCGGCGGCTCGGTGTGCGACTACACGAAGGCACTCGCCGTGTCCGTTCACTGCGAGGAGGACCCGTGGGAGAAGTACTATCTCCGTTTCGAGGAGCCTTCCTGCGAGATCGTGCCCCTCGGCTGCGTCCTCACGATGGTCGGCACGGGCTCGGAGATGAACGCGGGCGCCGTCATCACCAACCACGATCAAAAGCTCAAGATCGGGCACGTGTTTGCCGATGAGAGCGTCATGCCCCGCTTCTCGGTGCTCGACCCCACCTACACGTTGACGCTCCCCCACTACCAGATGGTCTCGGGCATCTACGACATCTTCAACCACATCTGCGAGCAGTACTTCTCGGGCACGGACGACAACACGAGCGACTACCTCGCGGAGGGCCTCATGCGCTCGCTCATCCACTCCTCGCGCATCGCGAACAAGGACATGCAGAACTACGAGGCGCGCTCCAACATCATGTGGACGGCGACATGGGCGCTCAACACGCTCATCGCGTGCGGCAAGGATACCGACTGGGAGGTGCATATGCTCGGTCAGGCGGTGGGTGCGCTCACCGATGCGACGCACGGCATGACGCTCGCCGCCGTGTCCCTCCCCTACTACCGCCACATCATGCCCTACGGCCTTGAAAAGTTCGTGCGGTTTGCAAAGAACGTGTGGCATGTGAACGGCGAGGGCAAGACGGATGAGGAAGTCGCGAACGAGGGCCTTCAGGCGATGGAGTCGTGGATGAAGGAGCTCGGGCTCGTGATGAACATTTCGGAGCTCGGCGCGAACGAGGAAATGATCGACGACCTCGTCAAGGCGACGCTCATCATGGAGACGGGCTATAAAGTGCTGACGAAAGAGGAAATCAAATCCATCTTCAAGGAGAGCCTGTAAAGGAGGCCGCCGATGCCGAAAGCGAGCGAAGAGAGAACGATGAACCGCCGCGAGGAGATCGTGGACGCATGCCGCGAGCTCTATGAGGTCATGCCCTTCAAGGAGATCACCATCTCAAAGATCGGCCAGCACACCTCGTTCACGCGCACGTCCATCTACAATTACTTCCGCACGCGCGAGGAGATCTTCCTCGCCCTCTTGGAGCGCGAGTTCGCCGCATGGACGGAGGATCTGATTGCGCTTGCCGAAGAGCCTGCCTCGCGGGAGGCCTTCCCCGAGCGGTTCGCGGCGCTGCTTGAAAAGCGCAGGTGCATGCTCAAGCTGCTCTCCATGAATTTGTACGACTTGGAGTCGGGCAGCCGCTTTCAGGAGCTCGTCGCGTTCAAGAAGACGTACGGTGCGTCGATGAACGCCGTCGCGTGGTGCGTCAAGGCGCACACGGGGGCGAGCACGGCCGAGACGGAGCAGTTCGTCTACACGCTCTACCCCTTCCTGCTCGGCGTTTACCCCTACACCGAGGCGACGGAGAAACAGCGGCAGGCCATGGAACAGGCCGAGATCCCCTACCGCCCCTTTACGGTGAGCGAACTCGTGCGCCCGCTCGTGGAAAAGCTCATCCTCGGCTTCGGGGAAACATTTTGATTTGTCGCGGGGCAGCCTTCGGGCTGCCCCGTAATTTTAGCGGCCGCCCGCGGCGCGAAATTTCGCGCCGCGGGCGGCTTTTCTTTATTGAGGCAGCAATTCGATGTCCACGTCGCCGTTATTGCAATCGACGGAAAGCGACTTCTCCCCGCCCTCCTTGCGCTCGGGCAGGTTGCTCTCCCCCTTCTTGACGGTGCAGGAGATGGAAAAGTCGTCCCACCCGCCGAGAAGGCTCCCCGCAACGTTCCCGTTCTTCACCGTCACGCCGAGGGCGCCGACTTCCAGCCGCTCGAAGGAGATGTCTCCGCCGTTGACGTCGAGCATGATTTCCCCCGCCGAAATGTCGGAGAGGGCGACGCGCTCCCCCGTCGTCGTCAGCGTAAGGCTTGCAAGCCCTGCGGGGAGGTACACCTTGACGGTACGGTAGGCGACCTCGGGGAGCGCACCGAGGGAGACGCCCGCCGTATCGCTCGTCACCGTGAGCGTATCCCCGTCGAGGGCGACGGAGAGGCTCCGCTTTTCGCTCTCAAAGTACTCGATGCGCACCTGCCCGTCCGCGGACGGGGCGAGCTCCACCGCGGTATTTTCAAGCTCGAGGACGACTGCGCTCGCCTCCCCCTCGAACGTCCTTGCCGCGAACTGTTCCTCGGAGCACCCCGCGCACAGCAGCGCCGCGAGCGCGACAGCGAACATCACACTTAAAATTCTCTTCATAAAAACTCCTTTCGGGCGGTTGACGCGCCCGCCTCTTTGTGGTATCATCAGGATAAACCTTTGTGTTACACAAATGTCAAGGAAAAAAGACCGCTATGAAGCAATTTTTTACCGTGGGCGAGGCGGCGAAGCTCGTCGGCATGACCGCGGAGACGCTCAGGCACTACGATAGGATTGGGCTCGTCCGTCCGCACGAGGCGGACAGGTGGACGGGCTACCGGCATTATACCGAGGAGGAGCTCGTCAAGCTCGCCGCCGTGCGCGCGCTCAAGTGCATGGACCTGCCGCTCAAGGAGATCAAGCGGGTGCTCGCGCTCAACGATGTCGAAGAGATCGCCGCCTTCCTGCGCGCCGCCGAACAAAAGGCGGACGAGAAGATGCAAGAGCTCCTTGCCGCCAAAGAGAAGATCGGGCGGGCGCGGGCATTCTACGAGGGGAAACTTGCGGCGCGGGCGGAGGGGCCCGTCGTAAAGACGCTGCCCGAGCGAAAAATTTTGCTCTTAAAGGAGCCGCTGGAGCCGACCGTCGAGACGCTCTTTGACTACCACCGCCACTTTTTTGCGCAGCTGGGCAACAAGAAGGGCGAATTTGCGTTCGAGGACGCCGCGGGGGTGTATGAACAGGTCGGCAAGCGGCGGATGTTCGCCGTCTGCACGCGCTTTGCGCCCGATGAGAACTTAAAGTCGCTCCCTGCGGGGGAGTACCTCTCGATGACCTGCTCTCAAGAGACGCTGGAAGGGACGCGGGAGCGGGTGCTCTCAGAGGTGGGCAAGAACGGAAAACAGGCGGAATTTCTCGTCGAGATGGTCGTGCTGACGGGCATCCTCAACTGGAACTACGAGGTGCAGGTGCCGCTTGCGGGCGGGAAGGCGTGAGCGCTTACAAAATCCTTACAATTTCCTGACGTTTTCCTGCGTTTGTATGCTATAATGAGGCCAAAAGGAGGCAATGCATGGTCAATATCCTCGTCGTCGAAGACGATACATCGCTCAACGGCAGCGTATGCCGCTATCTCGACCGCTGCGGCTACCGCACGAGCGGCGCGCTCAACGGGCAGGAGGCGCTTCGCCTCATGGAGGAGCGCAAGTACGACCTCATCGTCAGCGACATCATGATGCCGCTCATGGACGGGTTCGAATTCGCCGAGACGGTGCGCGCCATCGACAAGACAACGCCCATCCTCTTCATGACGGCGAAGGACGATCTTGCCTCCAAGGAGCGCGGGTTTTCCAGCGGCGTCGACGACTACCTCGTTAAACCCTTCGAACTTGCAGAGCTCAAGCTGCGCGTCGCCGCCCTCTTGAGGCGCGCGAAGATCGCCGAGGCGAAGAAGATCGAGATCGGGGAGTTCGTCATCAACGACGACGAGCACGCCGCCTCCTACCGCGGAGAGGAGATCCCGCTCACCGTGAAGGAATTTTCCGTGCTGTATAAGCTTTTATCCTATCCCAAAAAGACGTTCTCCCGCGCGGCACTCATGGAGGAGTTCTGGGGGTACGACTCCGCCTCCACCTCGCGCGCCGTCGACGTGTGCATCGCAGAGCTGCGCAAGAAGATCATCCGCGTGGAGGAATTTGAGATCGTCACCGTGCACGGGCTGGGCTACAAGGCGGTCTTAAAATGAAGAAGAAGCGCAGTACCTTCTCGGCCATGGGCTACCTCATCTTCTTTGTGACGGTCGCCGCCATCATCACCTGCGCCGTGCTCATCTACTCCTTCCTCTCGGAGCGCGCGGGCAAGCTCACCATCGCCGTCGCCATGCTCATCGTCGTCGTGGTGCTTGCGGGGGTGTGCACGCTCATCGACGTCATCAGGCGCAAGTATATGGTCGAGCGGCCCGTCCGCGAGATCTTGAGAGCGACGGAGCGCATCGCCGCGGGCGACTTCAAGGTGCGGCTGACGGCGCGGCACGGCTACGAGCGATACGACGAATACGACGAGATCTACGAGAACATCAACCGCATGGCGGCCGAGCTCTCCCGCAACGAGGTGCTCAAGACCGACTTCATCTCCAACGTCTCGCATGAGATCAAGACGCCGCTCAGTGTCATCTCCAACCACGCCACGCTCCTGCAGGACGAGACGCTCACCGAAGAGGAGCGCGCGGAGTACACCAAGGCGCTGCTGGCGGCCTCCAAACGGCTCACCGACCTCGTCACCGACATCCTCAAGCTCAACAAGCTGGAAAATCAGGTCATTCCCGAACAGAAGACGACGCTGCACCTCGGCGACTTTCTGGGCGAGATCGTGCTCGGGTTCGAGGACCTCATCGAGGGGAAGAATATCGAGCTTACCTGCGACATCGACGATGTGACCTTCTCCGCCGACAAGACCTACCTTGAGATCATCTCAAACAACCTTCTTTCCAACGCGGTCAAGTTCACGCCCGAGGGCGGGAAGATAAGCGTCTCCCTCAAGGAGGGCGAGAAGGACGTCGTTTTGAAGGTCTCGGACACGGGGTGCGGCATGACGCCCGAGGTGGGCGCGCGCATCTTCGACAAGTTCTACCAGGGCGACACCTCGCACCGCCAACAGGGCAACGGGCTGGGGCTCGCGCTCGTCAAAAAGGTCATCGACCTCATGGGCGGGAGCATCCGCGTCGAGAGCGAACTCGGGAAAGGCTCGACCTTTTGGGTGACGCTGAAAAAGTGAGGGCGCTTCGCCGCCCGATGCCGCGGATTCTAATTGAAAGCGCGGCCGCTCCCCTCTCGCCGAACAGAGAGGCAACTTCGGAGGAACAAGATGGACGAAAAATTTTCCTATACCTATTCCGCCCCCACGCCGAGTGAGCGGGAGGAGATCAACAGCATCCGCAGCGCCTACCTGCCGCGCAAGGAGACCGACCTCGAACGGCTGCGCGCGCTCGACAGGAAGGTCCATATGCCGCCCAAAGTCATCGCCATCGCGCTCGGCATCTTAGGCCTTCTCCTCTTTGGGCTGGGCATGACCCTCGCCCTCGAATGGGGGCTGCTCCTTTGGGGCATCGCCGTCGGCGTCGTCGGAGCGGCGGTCATGGGGATCGCCTACCCCGTCCACCGCGCCGTACTCGCCCGCCGCAAGAAGCGGTACGGCGACGAGATCGTCCGCCTGAGCGACGCGCTCTTAGGCGAGGGGCAGGACGGGCAGAAATAACGTTTGAACATAAAAAGGACCGTGGATATACGGTCCTTTTTGCTTACAAAAATCTTACCTTCGGTTACAAAATCCTTACAAGTTCCAAAAGAAAGCCAAACATCGGCGGAGTAAAATGAGGGCACAAAATCAAGAAGGAGATGACTTCTATGAATACTCAGACCCAACAGACCTATGCCGAGAAACTGCGCGCGCAGTATCTTCCGCGCGAGGAGAACAAGCTCGAAACGCTCCGCAGACTGGACAAAAAGGTGAAGCGCCCCGCCAAGGTGTTCTCCTACATCTTCGGCACGGTGAGCGCGCTTGTCCTCGGCGCGGGCATGTGCCTTGCGATGGAGGTCATCGGCGCATCGGTGCCCGTTCTCATGCCCGTCGGCATCGCCGTGGGGTGCGTCGGCATCGCGCTGTGCATCGCCAATTACTTCATCTATAAGGGCATTCTGAGATCGCGGAAGAAGAAGTACGGCGCCGAGGTGCTCGCCCTCTCCGACGAACTCCTCAACGCATAGGAGCGCGCCATGAATGCCATTGAAATTCGCTCTCTCAAAAAGAGCTTCCGCGGGCTGTATGCCCTGGACGGCCTCGACATGACCGTGCCGCAGGGCGCCATCTACGGCTTTATCGGCGAGAACGGCTCTGGCAAGTCGACGACGGAGAAGCTCATCTGCGGGCATCTCGTCCCCGACGGCGGAAGTATCCGTCTCTTCGGGCGGGACTACACCGACCCCGGCGTACGGGTGCGCGTGGGGGCGCTCATCGAAAATGCGGGGTGCTTTCCCGAGTCCTCCGTGCGCGCCAACCTCATGATGCAGTGCATCAATTTGGGGATAAAGGACGCCGCGGGAGAAATTGAGCGCGTCCTCAAGATCGTGCGCATGGAAGATGCGGCACATATCAAGTTCAAGAGCTGTTCGCTGGGAATGAAGCAGCGCATCGGCATTGCGATGGCGCTCTTGGGCGACCCCGCCCTTCTCATTTTGGACGAGCCCATCAACGGCCTCGATGCGGACGGCATGCGCATCATGCGCGAGATCCTCGTCGACATCACCAAGACGTACGGCTGCACGGTGCTCATCTCCTCGCATATCTTGAGCGAACTCGAGAAGATCGCCACGCACTACGGCATTATCCGCCAGGGGAAGATGCTCCGCGAGCTGACCGCAGCGGACCTCGAAGGGCGCGCCCGCGTCCTCATCTCCGTTAAGACGAGCGACGATGTGCAGGCGTTCGAGCTGCTCCGCCGCGGCTTTCCCGCCGTCAGATACGAGGACGGGCAGCTCAATGTGTACGGCGAGGAGGATCCGAAGAAGGTGACGGCGTACCTCCTCGAAAACGGGCAGGCCGTGCGCGAGGTGAGAAAGAACAAGATCGGGCTCGAGGAGTACTACGTCGAGCTCATGAGCAAAAAGGAGGCATAACGATGGAGCAGACACAGCAGTTGACATTCCCCTCCCCCACACTCTTCAAGCGGCTCAAGGGGATGCTGGGCGTCGATTTTTACAGGCTGTTTCACACGCCCATGTTCTATATCTTCCTCGTCATCGCCGCCATCATTCCCGCGCTCGTCTCCATGGGGAGCTTTTCGGGGACAGGGCAGGAGGTCGGCAATGCGTGGAACATCATCGCCGCAAATTCGCCCCTCTATGTGGTGAATGACATCGGCGAATACGCCAATATGAACATGGTCTTTATCTTCGGCGGCATCATGGTTTCCATCTTTATCGGACACGACTACCGCAGCGGGTACGTCAAGCAGCTGTTCACCACTCACCCCAAAAAGCAGGACTACATGATCTCCAAGACGCTCAGCTGCGCCTTTGCGATGGCGTGCATGTGCATCACCTACCTCATCGGCGGCGTGGCTTCCGGACTCTTTACGGGCGCTTCCTTTGAAGTGGACGTCGGCTCTCTCGTCTGCGCCATTTTGGGAAAGATGATCATGTCGCTCGGCTGGGCGAGCCTCTACACCTTCCTCAATGTGCTCTTCCGCAGGTACTTCGGCATCTCCATCGCCCTCTCCTTCGTGCTGGGCACAGGCATCGTCATCATCGGCGCGGCGGCGATCCTCGGCAATTCGCCCGTCCTCAACATCTTCCTGTACGGCTCGTCCGTCTATGCCTGCCTTTCGTCGAGCTTCACCGCCGTGCTCGTCTGCCTTGCCTGTTCGCTCGCATGGACGGTCGTCTACAACCTGCTCGGCTGGCTGGTTTTGCGCAAGAGCGACGTCTATTGAGGTGAATCATGGCCAATTTCTTCTTACGACTGTTCAACGCCATGGAGCGCAGCAACAGGCGGCAGCTCATTGCAAATTCGGGCTCGGAGAGCACGGGCGGAAACGAGAAAGTGCGCGCGGGACAGAGCTATTTATACCGCAAAGACGGCATGGAGAGCGAGGTGTTCGAAGTGCGCTTTCATGAGAACGTCCGCGGCGGGGAGCTCAACCGTGCGCTTTCGGAGGCGCTGAAACGGTACCCCTACCTGAATACACGCCTTGTCGAGCTGGACGGCGATTTCTACATCGTGCAGGATCCCGTCTCGATGACGGCAAGAAGGAGCGAAAAGCTCCCCTCGCTCGGCGGCATTTCGGACGGGTATCACCTCGTCGACGTCACCTACTTCGGCAAGAGCGTGTACCTCTCCTTCCATCACGCCCTGTGCGACGGGCGGGGCATCAAGCCCTTCCTTGAAACGCTGCTCTTTTACTACTGCGCGTACCGCTATCAGAGCAAGGAGCCGGGCGAGGGCATCAGAAAGAGCGATCAGCCCCTTTTGGAGGGCGAGACGGCAGAGCCCTTCGAAAGTGCATACTCTTACGACGCAAGTAAAACGTTCCCCGCATTTGCGCGCGAGGCGTTCGCGCTTCCCGATAAGGACGAGGGCGACACGCGCTTTGAACTCGTGATGCCGCGGGAGAAGTTCCTCTCGGCGTGCAAAGGGATCGGCGCGACACCCGCAATTTTTCTTGCAATGTGCATGAGCAAGGGCATCGCCGAGCTCTATCCCGATTTCGAAAAGCCCATCCATGCCAATATCGCCGCCGATATGCGCGCCGCGCTCGACGTGCCAAATACCTATAAGAACTGCGTCAGGACGCTCGTCCTGCCCTACGACAGGCAATTTGCGGCAAAGCCCGCAACTGAGCAGGCGGAGGAATACCGCGCGCTTCTGAACGCCCAGCGCGACCGCGACTGCTGCCGCAAGGCGGCAAACGAGATGCTGTCTCTCTTCGAAAAACTCGACTCCCTTCCCTCCTACGAACAAAAGCAGGCGATGATGTCCTTCTTCGAGGGCATGAAGCTCGATACCTATGTCATCAGTTATGTCGGCGATATGGTGCTCGGGGAAAACGCAAGGCATATCGAAAGCATCCACCTCTACAATTCGGGAGCGCTCGGGCTGGGGCTCAATGCCGTCTGCTGCGGCGATAAGTTCATCCTCGACTTCAAGCAGAGCTTTTCGTCGGCAAGCTATGTGAATGCCTTTGAAACACAGCTCGACGCATACGGCATCCCCCACCGGACGAGCGGCGCGATCGGCTTTTCCACGCCCTCAGACTCCCTCATGCGTCGAGGAAAATCACAAGGAGCAAGCATATGAACGCGATCGAGATCAGAAATTTAAGCAAACACTTCGGCGCAAAGCAGGCGCTTGCAGGCCTCGACATGACCGTGCCGCAGGGCGCCATCTACGGTTTCATCGGCGAGAACGGCAGCGGCAAATCGACGACCGAAAAGATCATCTGCGGGCTGCTCCTTCCGAGCGGCGGCAGCGTCAAGCTGTTCGGCAAAGACTACACGGACGGCGACGTGCGCGCGAAAATCGGCGTGCTCATCGAACAGCCCGGGTGCTTTCCCAACTATTCCGTCTGGAACAATCTTCTCTTGCAGGCGGCAAACCTCGGCATCCAAAACGCCGAGGAGGAAGTGCGCAAGGTGCTCAAAATCGTGCGCATGGAGGGCTCGGCGTCCAACAAGTTCAAGAACTGCTCGCTCGGCATGAAGCAGCGCATCGGCATTGCGATGGCGCTCTTGGGCGACCCTGCTCTTCTCGTTTTGGACGAGCCCATCAACGGCCTCGATGCCGACGGCATGCGCATCATGCGCGAAGTGCTCGTCGACATCACCCGAAATCAGGGGCGCACTGTGCTCATCTCCTCGCACATCTTGAGCGAGCTGGAAAAGATCGCCACGCACTACGGCATCATCCGCGGCGGGAAGATGATCCGCGAGATGACCGCCGAGGAACTCGACGCCGACTGTCCCGTCTTTATCGCCCTGCGCGCCGAGAACATGGAGCTTGCCGAGACCCTCCTTCGCCGCCGCTTTCTGCGCGTCGAGAAGGACGAGGAGCGCGGGCTCCTGCGCGTCTATGACAGAGTGCCGCCCGAGGACGCTGCGCGCTATCTCTATGAACTCGGCGTGACCGTCTCCGAGATCTTCACGCAGAAGATAAGTTTGGAAGAATACTACACGAGCCTGATGCACGGGGAGGTGCGCGCATGACAAATGCAATGACTTTTGAACATCAAACGTTCGGGAAACGGCTCAAGACCATGTGCAAGGTCGACTTCCGCCGCATGTTCACGCAGCCGCTCGTCTATATCATGCTCGGCATCAGCCTTGTGATGCCCGCGCTCATCCTCATCATGACCACCATGACGGGCGAGGGAGCGGGCGAAAGTGCCGAGATGTTCACCAATGTATGGCAAGCGGTAAGCTCTCTGAGCGGTGCGGGCGGCGGCATGAGCCTCACTTCCATGTGCAACATGAACCTCATCTACTTCCTTGCGGCGGTCTTGGTGTGCGTATTCGTGGCGGACGACTTCAGAAGCGGGTACGCGAAGAATTTGTTCACCGTGCGTGCAGGGAGAGCGGACTATGCGTTCTCGAAATCGCTCGTCGGGTTTGTGTGCGGCGTCGGGATGCTCGTGTGCTATTTCGTCGGCGCGATGATCGGCGGAGCGATCGCGGGTCTCCCCTTTGCGATGGAGGGCTTCGGCGTCGGAAACCTTGTCGCCTGCCTGCTCGCAAAAGTTTTCCTGATGGCGGTGTTCACGTCCATCTTCCTTGTGATGAGCGTCATTGCGAAGCAGCGGCTGTGGCTTTCCATCGTGCTTTCGCTGGCGGCCGGCATGCTGCTGTTCACGATGATCCCCATGATGACGCCGCTCGACGCGACCGTGCTGCACCCCGTACTGTGCCTTGCGGGAGGCGCGCTGTTCGGCGCGGGGCTCGGAGCCGTCTCGACGGTCATTCTGAGAAAGACGAGCGTTGTTTGATGAAAATTGTTTGACGAAATTTGAACGGCCGCCCGAGGCGCGAATTTTCGCGCCTCGGGCGGCCCATCTTCCCACAAAATCTTGCTGCGCAATCTTTTGCGGGAGCCCTTTAAATGAAAATCCCTTACAGCGCAGAGACAGGGATTTGCGCCTTTGGCGGCGCGCCCCGGTAAACAGCCCACCGGGCTGTTTAGTTTGCGCCGAATCAATCTGTTATCTTACAATTCGCGCGCAAACCGCTCACTCTCGTTCGCGCCTCCACCCTCAAATCCCTGTCTAATTCGGAGACAACGAAAAGAGAGCCAGCATTTTATGCCGGCTCTCTTTTCGTGGCGCAGAGACAGGGATTTGAACCCTGGTAGACATCACTGCCTAACACGATTTCGAATCGTGCGCGTTCAGCCGCTCCGCCATCTCTGCAGATGTCCGCACCGAGGCCGCGAGGCGCAGCCGCATGGTGCATGAGACATTTTACAGGAAAACGGCAAAAATAGCAACCGATTTTGCCCCGTCTCGGCAAATTTTTTAATTTGTTTGGGGGATTCACCTGATTTCAATTCTGCTATAGAAGAGGTCGACATAATTAGGGAAAAAATACTTAGTTAGTTTATCGCTAGTATTAGACAGTACATCAACGCCTTCATCATTATATTCTGGGTCGCCATAAGCATTACGACCTGCTGTTAAAATATTACTAAATTGAATTTCACTGTTACCAGAAATAGCGTTATGCGTCGCGCGATTATGTGCACCCCAGTCATTATAAATTTCATTATCTCTTCCGTAGAAGGTGCCGGCAGAGATTTTGACATTTTCGGAACCGGGGTCGGCAGCAAAATACAATCCCGAACGGTTGCCGCCTTGGAAGGTTCCGTCATAAATGGTCAGCATGGCATTTCCGTTGCCGTACCAAATGCCATCGTTATCGCCCGTACCGGGGGTAATATTGTAATCAGTCGAGATGCCGCCCGTATAGGTTCCGCTGTAAATCGTGATCTGCGGAGCGATGGTCGTGTTCGTTTCGATTGCAATGCCCGTTGAAGCGGCATGGACGTTGACATTTGCGCCGGTCGTAGCCTTTTCAGAAGTCCCACCAAAGTACACGACTGCACCTTGCCAAGCGGAGACACCTGAAGCACCATTTGCAATGATGGTGCCCGATATAAATTCGACTGTTCCTTCCATAGCAAACGCGCCGCCTGCATTGGAAGAAAACTCTCCGGCATATACGGTAAGATTGCCGCCTAACAGTTTGAAGCCGAAATTACTGCCTGCTCCCGTATAGAAACCAGTAGTTCCATCTTGATTTTTATATTCGCGCTCGTCCCCTCCCGTGAATGTTCCGCCATTGACGGTTGCCGTGCCATTGGAGACCAAAATGCCGTTGCCGTATGCGGCGGTGTATTTGCCGCCGTCGACGGTCAAGGAGCCACCGACGATTTTGACCGCATCGCCGCCCGTCGTCGGGGGGCTGTAGGCCCACTCACCGCCTTTACCTTCGGGAATCAAATATTGAGAATAGTATCCATCGCCCTTTGCCGAAACCGTGGGCCCGGTAGTCCCCTGACCTAAAACCACGGTGCCGCCGTTGACAAGCACGCCGCCGCCGACATCATTGGTGATGGTTCCCGCCACGATGGTGACGCTGTCGGTCTGCGTGCCGTCGTCCTCCGTTGTGTTGGCGCTCTCCACGCGCACGGCGTAGCTCTTGACTTTGAACTCGCGATATGCATTTTGCCCCGTAAGCCCCATATTATCACCACTATAAGGCGAAATGGCATCGCTCTCCACGCCCGTGAAATCGACGTTGAGGGTACCTCCCGATGAATCGAGCGAGCCGTTCTGCACATACACACCGTTGTAGATGTTGGGAGCGTTCGTAGGTTCGCTCGTTCCCGGGGGCGTGACCCAGCTATAATTTGCATTGTAAATTTTGCTTTCTACCTCGAGCGTTGCATTGTTCTTGACCGTCAGCGTGCCGTTGTTGACATAGACGCCCGTGGCATTTTCGGTATTTACCTTCGTCGTGCCGCTCATGACATTGACCTCGCCGCGCGCCGTGATACCGAGGCTGTCCGACGAGATGTTGACGGTATTATTGAGGTTGATGATGCCGCCCTCCGAACTTACCGCCGAGGAAGTGAGCTGATCGCTCTCAATGCTATTCGCGACAGTGATATCAGTATCGGCCTTGCCATTCTCTGTGCCGCCGACATTGACCGTGCCCGCGGACGAGAGAACCCCTGCGGAATAGGTGCCGTTGACGGTAATCTTGCAGCCCGAAATGGTGACGGTGCCCTCTACGGCTTTGCCCGTCGTTTCATCGGTCGTCTCGGTACTGTAAATGCCGAACACGTTGGTGAGCGGAGCATCTGTACTGCCCGCAGTCATGTTGACGGAGTAGGTCCTGCTGTCGCTCTCGCCCGTGACGGTGCCGTTGACCGTCAGATCGCCGCCGAGCATGTGGATGAGCGCGGTACGGGAGGCGGCATAATCGGTCGCCGTGGGGTTACCGGTCGGAACGGGGTGACTGCCCGTCTTCGTAAACGTGCCGCCGGTGACGGTCATCTCACCGCCCGACATCAGAATGGTGTCGCCCACCTGGGACGAGAAGTTGCCGCTCGCAATGGTGAGCGTGTCCCCGTTGCTCGCGGACATGCCGATGCAGGTGCCCTCCCCCGTTGCCGTGAATTTGGGCGAGGAGCTCGCGCTGTCCGTGCCGACCGTCATCGTGCCGCCCACGGAATAGATGCCGTAGGTGTTGTCGGTGCCGAAGTTCGTCGTGAACGTGCCGCCGCGCGCGTGCGTCACGCCGCCCACGGTGCCGTCCTTCACCGAGCGGATCGCCGCATACGGCCAGGCGAGGCCCTTTTCTCTGAGGTCGACGGCGGTGGTGTCGTCAGTACTGTCCTCCGCAAGGCCCTTGACGTCGTTATAGCCGTAGACGACGGCGTAGGTCTGGGGCGAAGTGGCAGTGCCCGCCGTCCCGACGGGATAGTAATAATAGAAATCGCACGAGGCGACGTTGCAGATGGGCGTCAATTGGGTGCCCGTGACGGTGGTAGTCTGACTACCGCCCTCCCCCGTCGTCGAGGTGCTCTTCGCATTCACATAGAGTTGACCGTCGCTCACAAAGGCGTTCTCCTCTTCAGTGTAGATGAGGTAGGTGTCGTTTTCGATGTAGGTGTATTGCGTGGTATCGCCCGTGTAGTAGACGTCGCCGCCGAGAGAGGGCATTTCCGTAACAGTGGCATCGAACGCATAGTCCTCTGCATCGGGACGGGAGCCGTTTCGTTTGTAAACCGTAGCGGTCGTAGATGAAAGAGTTTCCGTTCCCTCAACATTCGGGCCGCTCTCGTAGGAGCCCGAGCCGATGGTCAGCGAGCCGCCGCTCGTCTGAAGAGCCGAGCCGACAGGGTTGTAGAAGCCGCCCGTCGCCCCCTCCGAGGAGTCGTAGACGAGCACGACGGAGATGCTGCGGCGCACGTCGAGCACGGGGTTGCGGCTGTTGCGTATGACGGTCGTGCCGTTGACGTCCAGCACGAGGTTGGTGTAGACGTCGGCGATGTCCTCGTTGATGACGAAAGGATCTTCGGCGCCGTCGCCGATCTTGATGTAGGAATAGCCGTTTTCGATGGCGTTGACGAACTCTTCGGGCGACGTGACCGTGAAAGCCGTCGCGCCGACGAAGTCGATGAGGTCGTCGTAGGTGCTGTTGTCGTCCAGCCTGCCGCCCGTGTAGCGGCCGTAGGTAAAGGCATAGCAGAGCGACGCCGCCATCAGCGAGATGATGAGCGCCGCCATCACGGCCATGATGAGAATTTTCCTTGTCTTTTCTTTCATAGCTGCTCCTTATGCTTTGGGCGTCTCCGAGAACTGCACGAACGTCGCGGAAAAGCTCACGCCGAATGCGCGCTGCTGGATGGGCGCGTAGGTGTTGGTATCGTCGTAGCGGATCATGCTGACGTCCTCCTCGCTGAAGGTGCCGTCGAACGAAGTGATGTTGATCCGCACGCCGTTTTTGCAAGCGTAGATGTTCTCTTGCCCCTCTACCTTCGTAAGCGGGTGGGCGTAGGCGCCGTCGTCGCCCTCGAGGGTCTCGACGTGGAAGTATTCGGGGTCGCCGCCGAACGTCTGCTTGACGCGGACGGTGGTCGTTTCGCCGGTCGAGCCGCTTACCACGGGAATGCCCGAGACGTCGAAGTGATAGCCGGTGACGGTGATGGTGTCGGAAACGCCGTCGCCGTCGCCGTCGCTCGGGATTGTAAAGGGCGCAGTCTTGGTCGCCAAATCGTTCCAAAAATCATAATCGGCGGCGGTGGAGTTGTTGATGGCGGCGTTCGTCCAGGTGAGCCAGACGACGATGCGCTGCTCGCCCGCCTTATCGCCCTGCTTTGCGTCCACGTTGAGGTCGGCGAGGTCGATGTCGATGGAATAGATGGTCATCTCCTTTTTGCAGTCGACGTAGATGGGCGAGAGAAGGCCGTTGTCGTCCTCGCGGACGAACCCGACGGAATAGGCGCGCTTCTCCTCTTTCGCGGAGATGGTCAAAGTATTCTCGTTGCTTTCGCCCCAAGTTGCGGTGACGGAGCCTCCGACGGTACCGTCTTCATTCTCCGTAAGGCCGCCGTTCATGGTGAGCGTGGCATCCTCCGTTCCCAAGGAGCCGTAATCTGTGGAATCTGCGGTATTGAACGAGCCGCTCGTGCCCCAATCTTTATACTCGCCGTAGGTGATATCGTGGTCACCTTCGGAGTTCCTCACTTTCACGAGGTCGGCGATGACGAACTGCGGGGTGAGGACGGAATCCGAGGCGATGTTGCGCGATGTCGTGAGCTGCAGGGCGATGTTGTTCCAATAATCGGCGGGACCCTCTAAATGGAGGGTGGGATGCACGTCGGTGTCGCCGTTGTTCTTTAAGGTGATGCCCACGGTGATGGCGGTGCCTGCGCCCTGCGCGATCTGAGTCCCGCCCGCGGTGATGTAGTAGTCCTGATTGCCGAAGGACGTCGTGTTGACGCGGTCGATGGAATAGGTCGCGTCGAAGGCGGCGATGCCGACGGAGGCGTCCACCTTGTCGTTCGTAAGATAGCGCGCAAACGTCACGCCGGAGAAGAGCAGCGTCACGGCGAGAAGTAAGCTGAGATATTTAATAAAAGGATATTGAATTTTTTCCGCGCCTGCGGGCACAGCCCTTCGGGAGGGCGATTCAGTTTTCCTTCTCCTCATGGCTTGGCTCCTTTTTGGTTTTTTTACGGCTCACAAGGTCGCACAGCACCCAAATGAGCGCCGCTGCGACGACGATGACGAACATCCCCAAGGGGGTCTGACAGAATGCGGCGACGTTGCCGAAGCCGCGCAGGACGAGCACCACCTCGCCCACGATGTCCTCTTCATGGACGATCCACGGGTCGACGGACCCGCCGTTGTTGTCCCCCATCGTGCGGAAGCCCTCCTCGGTCTCCTCCACGATGCGGTGGGTGGTGTAGACGCCGTCGTTTTCATACATGACGATATCGCCCACTTCGTAGCTGTCCTTCGCGAGGGTGACGATGTAGTCGCCCGTGTTGATGGCGGGCTCCATGCTGCCCGAGAGGACCGCCGCCGTCGCAAAGCCCAGAAAGACGGGCATCTGCTGCTTATAGGCAAGTTTTGCCACCATCACGTAGATGTTGTAGATGAGCAGGATCCCCACGAAGAGGATGAGGAGGACGCGCACGGCGATGGAGATGGCGGAGAGCGCCTTCTTCATGCGGTCTCCTCCGCGTCATGCTTCATGGCGGAGATGGTGAGCGTGAAGGTGTACTCCGCGCCGTTTTCGCCCGCGTTGGTGTCGACGGGGTCGTCGTCCGCCCAGTACCACTCGAGCACGAAGAACTGCGACGAACCGCTCATGATGGTGAGGTCATAGTCCATGTTCTCGATGTCGTCGTAGCCCTCCTCCGCGGTGAGGTAGTGGCCGTCGCGCAGGAGGCGGTAGCGGATGTCGATGCCGAAGTCGTTCTCCTCGGTGCAGACGAGGGTGTAGTCGAGCGGGTACTCGTTGAGGTTTTCGAGAATGAAGCGGTAGGAGCCGCTCATGCCGGGGATGATGGCGTCCGTATCGAAGTAGTCGTTCTCAAAGATGGGCAGGTTTTGGATGTGCTGCCAATCGGTGCCCTCGACGTCGGTGATGCGGATGACGGGCACGTCGTCTGCATCGGAATTGATGACGAAGAAGGAGCCGACCACGCCCGTGATGAGGGTGAGGAGCAGCAAAAAAGCGAGCGGCAGCACGAGCCACATCCGTTCGAAGGCGCGGATGGTGGCAAGGTGCGCGTGCTCGTTGGAAAAGACGTTATGGTCGCGGTCGACATAGCCGAGCGCCTTCTCGCCGTCGCGGAAGAGGACGTGCGCGCCCTCTTTGACGAACTCGCCGAGACGGCTGCCCGATTCGTCGTACCAGACACTGTTTTTGATTTTTCCCATGCGGCGGCCGTCGCGTGCAAAGGCCTTGCCGCGCCTCGGGAGTTTTCCCTCGGGGATATTCTGCGCGGGAGGGGTTTGGGGCTCCTCCGCGGTGTTTTCGGAAAAAGTAGTTTGTTCTTCGGGAGCTTCCGAAGGCGCTGCTTCGGGCGCTGCCTGTTCTTCGGCGGACACTTCGGGTGCCGCTTGTTCCTCGGCGGGTGCCGAGGCGATACTCTGTTCGCCCTCTGCGGGCGTGACGCCCTCTTCGGGGCCGAGATGTTCGAGATCGGTCATATTCCCCCCTTCCGCACGGGCAAAACTGCCTGCGGGTATGGACAAAGAGAGTGCTTTTCGGGCGCGATGCGCCGATACGGATGACAAAAGAGGCAGCCGCACCGCCGCCATACCAGCGGCGCGGCTCTCCCTTTAAAATTGCCTCAAATGTATGGATTTGAGATTTTAGGTTTGGTTATGGTTGGGTTTTGTCTGGAATCTGAGAGTCCTGGACTGCGGTGTAAGTAAGCGTCCAGGAAACCTTGGTTGCATACTGACCGATCCAGGTATCGAGGGAATCGCCAGCGGTACCATCGGAGCCACTATCCTGCGTGGTCCAAGTGATCTGCGCGAAGATATACAGAGTACCGTTTTCGGCAACAACATTTTCAGTTGCGCCAAGCTCCGTAGTCGTGGTCGTATCGGTAGCATTTTCACCCTTGTAGAATTTGATCGAGAAGCATGCTGCTGCCTCAGAACTTCTATCGGTTCCAGTATAACCAGAAGCCGTAACGGTAGCCGTACCATTGCCCGTAACTGTAACAAGCGCATCAACATCGCCGGTATTGGTGATGGTTGCGACAAGGAACTTCTCGGTAGAGTTGGAACGAGTAGTTTCAGCATCCGTATATGCCGTTTTGGAAGGCGAAAGCTTATTGGCATCTTGTTCCACATCAAACTCAGCAGAGGGAGTAACTGTGACGTCCCACTCTGCCACGCCAATGGAAGCGGCACCCGAACCACTTGCAGTATATCTTGCAAACGTACTGCCGAGGAAGCAGCAGCTCAGAAGCGTCAGAGCGGCGATCACGATGAGCACTCTGGTCAGAATGCGCTTCTTATCTGATTTTTCCATAATGTATCTCCTTTCAATTTATTTGCAAACCGGCCCGGTATGGCGTCAGGCCGTTTTCGCAATCGTATTTTACGGGGCCTTACCCCTCCACGGGAGGCTCCGCGGCCTCCATTGCCTCCACGGGCGCCTCTTCGGGCACTTCGGCGGGCATTTCCGCGGGCATTTCCGCGGGAACTTCGCTATCGACGGGCGCTTCCACAACTGCCTCCACGGCCTCTGCGGCGGCCTCTGCCACTTCCGCGGGAACGGAGACGAGCGCCTTGAGACGGGCGATCTCCTCGTCCTTCCTGCGCAGGCGCTCCTCCTCGGCGGCACGCTTCTTGCGGCTGTCGATGGAGATGCGGATGATGTCGTAGATGACATACAGGACGACGGGAATGCCCACGAACACGAGCACGCCGACGGGCGTCTGCAGGAACATCGCAAACGCGCCGAGGCCCGCAACGCTGCCCGTGACGATGCCGATGACGTTATCTGCCGACACGGTGAGCGGCACGGTGACGCCCTCGATGACGTCGTTGTCGCCGATGACGCCGAAGGCGATGACCTCGCCCGCGTCGTTTCGCATGACCTCCGCAATGCGCAGCGTGACAAACAGGTCGTCGCTCGAACGGAAGGTGACGACGTCGCCCACCTCGAGCGCGGAAACTTCCTCGGGCGTGAGAAGGTCGACGAAGATGAGCGAACCTTCATCGAAACAGCCCTCTTCATCGCCCGCCATGGAATCCGTCGTGACGGCGAGCGGGGCGACGCCGAAGAGATCGGGCGGCATCTCGGGGTTCAAACTCCCCTTGATGATGAGCGTGAGATTGATGCATAAGAGCGGCAAAAGCAGCACAATGAGAAGGACCGTCACCGTGATGGCGATGGCGTTCCTCACCTTGTGCTGCTTGGGAGCAGGCTCTGCCGCCGCAGCTTCGCTCGCTGCGGGCACAGCCGTATTGTTCTGTTGTACTGCCTCCCCTTCGGGCACGGCATCGGCGGCCTCGGGCGCTCCTTCCGCGGGTGCGGCCTCTTCCGAAAGTTCGGCAGTTTCGGGCGCTTCGGCGGTTTCGGGTGCGGCGTCGGGGACATAGTCCGCCCCGTCGACGGGCACATATGCCTCGTCCGCGGAGGCAGCGTCAAGCGGCGCCCCGTCGGGTGCGCCCGCCTCGTTCGATTGATTCAGCGGCGTTTCTTGTTCGGGACAGGAAGAATGTGCCTGCGCCTCCGCGCCCTCCGCCGACTGCGCGGCAAACGGCTCGGCGGACTGCAAGCCCTCCGTCCCGGCGGGATCGTCCCGCACAGGTCTATCGTCCATTTCTCCTCCTTGAAGGGCGGCCCGTATGGCAGAGGCACGGCCCTTCTTCAGTTCATTTTAATGCGCTCACGCCGACGTACTTTGCGGAAGTGCGCCGACGGGAGAGCTTTCGGGAAATGAAAATATGCCGATGAATTGCTTCATCGCGGAGTTATTATAGCACGGGGAAAGGGCGCTGTCAATTCCTTTAAGAAAAAAAATATGCCTTTGAAAGATGAAATTTTTTCGCTATATTGCCTATTTTTACATGTCCTGTAAAAAATTAACAAGTTAAATCTCTTAACAAGCACCCCCCCCCCCCCATCTGTACACTAAGTTTAGCACTTTACCATGTTTTTGCGGAAAAACGCACGTAATATTCAAACGTTTGCACAAACGGGCGCAAACAAAAGCAGACGGGCCGTGTGTGACCCGTCTGAAAATGTAAATTTAAGTTAATTGAGTTTTAGCAAATTCCGCGCTCAGTTCCTGCGATAGATGCTCGCCGTGAAGGGCGGGAGGTAGATGTCGTTGAGGTTCCGCACCTGCCCCGTGAGAAGGTCGACTCCTTCAGCTTCTTCAACGCGGATGGTGCAGTCGTGGTCCTCGATGTTGATGGCAACGATGATGCGCTCGCCCTCGTATTCGCGCACGAAGGAGAAGTTGCGATTCATGATGGTCGCCTTCTTGTAGGTGCCGTAGCAGAGGGCGCGGCTCCCCTTGCGAATTTTGGCGAGGAGCTTGATGCGTTCGACGAGCTCGGGGTGGGCGGTCTTGTCGATGTCGCCGATGTAGGGGCGGAGCTTGTAGTCGAAGTCGGACTTATCCCCCTCCGCGCCGAATTCCGAGCCGTAGTAGACGCACGGAATGCCGGGCATCGTGAAGAGCAGCGTGTAGAGGTTTAAAAGGTTGCGCTTCTCCTTGAGGGCGGTGTACGCGCGGATGACGTCGTGGTTGTCGACGAAGTTGAGCATGCGCTTGCCCGTGTAGAGCGCCCAGGGCTCGGAGGAAAACAGGCGGGTGAGCGAGGACTCGATCTCGAAGAGGTTATCGGAATTGAACGCCGAGATCATGCCCTTGAAGCACTCGTAGTCGGTGATGGAGTTGAGGCGTTCGGGGCAGATGTTCATCTGGAAGTTGCCGCAGTGGATGACCTCGCCCACGAGGAAGAAGTCCTCTTTTTCCGCATTGACGGTGCGGCGGAGGAGCTCCATGAACCACTGGGGAAGGAGGTAGCAGACGTCGAGGCGGAGGCCGTCGATCCCGAATTCGCGGATCCAATAGCGGACGGCGTCCATGAGGTAGTTCTGAAGGTCGACGTTTTCAAGGCGAAGCTTGACGAGCTCGGGGTGGCCCTCCCAGTTCTCGTAGTCGAGGCCGTCGTTGTAGCGGGAATTGCCGTGGAAATTGATGTTGAACCAGAAGCGGTAGTCGGTACCCTCGCGCTTTTCGAGGACCTCCTTGAAGGGCGGGAAGGCGCGGCCGACGTGGTTGAAGACGCCGTCGAGGACAACGCGGATGCCCGCTTCGTGGAACTTTTCAACGAGGGCCTTGAATTCCTCGTTGGTGCCGAGGCGGCGGTCGATGTGATAGAAATCGACGGTGTCGTAGCCGTGGCGCTCGCTCTCAAACAGCGGGTTGAAGAGCACCGCCCCCACCCCGAGTTCCTTGAGGCGCGGGATCTCCGCCTCGATGAGGGAGAGGCGGTGGCGCACCTCGCCGAAGTCGTTCTCCCGCTCCGCCCCGCAGAACCCGAGCGGATAGATCTGATAAAACATGCTTTCGTCAAACCACATATGGTATCTCCTATTTCAAGTCTGGGGTATATTATAGCATATCTTGCGGCGGTTTTCAAGGGGGCTTAACAAAAAAAACGCGCGGAGAATATGGCGGAGACGGAGAGAAACGGGGCGGCGCGGCGTTCGAAAGAACGCCGCGCCGCCCCTGAAAAGTCATGGGTGTCGGGGGAAGGCCCGTTTAAGGCCCTGCCCCGCCGTTTAGTTGAGTTCGAACTGCACGGAGAGCGTCGCTTCCGTGCGCACGTCGTCGGGGGTGAAGTCCATGCGCGCGGAGCGCACCGAGAGCGCCGCCGCCCCCGCGAAGTTCATGGCCCGCACGCCGCCGAAGTCGAGCGAGGCCTCCTTGACCTCCCCCACCGTAAGGCCGCTTGCCTCGGCGAAGAGCTGCGCCTGCGACAAGGCGTCCGCCCATGCCGAACGCACGGTCTCTTGCCGCACCGCCTCGGTGTCCTTGACGGAGAAAGCGATGGAGAGTTCCTCCGCACCTTCGGAGAGCGCTTCGACGGCAAGTGAGAGCGCCTCGGGCGTGAAGTCGAGCGCAAAGCGCAGCGCGATGCGGCAGGAATAGCCCGCCTGCTCGCGGCGGTGTTCGGGGGCCCCCTTATAATAGGGCGAGATGTCGAAGGACATCGCCTTCAACCCCTTCTCGTCGAAGCCGCGCTCCCGAAGGCGCATGCCGAGCACCTTGACCGTCCCGTTCGCCCCTTCCGAGGCGAGCGCGCAGGTCGTTTTGACGCAGCTCACGACAAGGCGCACTTCCGCCCTGTCGGCGGGGCGAAAAGCGGTGCCCCTCCCCGTGATGTGCAAGATCATTTTGCCTCCCTGTTCATCGCCGAGGAATGCAGCACGAACGCGAGCACTTCCTCCGCATTGCGGCGCAGTTCGCCCAGCGTGAGCGCGCCCTTCTTGTAGGCCTTGCGGACGGTGCCGTCCGGCTTGCGCTTGCCGAGGTGTCCGCCGCCCGGCATGAGCACGTTGACGCCCGCGCGGATGCGGTAGGCGTTGTCCTTGAGGCGGGGATCCTCGGGACAGCGGGCGCTCTTCATCCACCAGTCGGTGATGACGCAGCCGCCGAACCCCCACTCGCCGCGCAAAATGCCGCGGACGAGATCGAAGTGATAGTGCGACCACACGCCGTTTACCTTATTATAAGAGGTCATGATGCAGTGCGGGTTTGCCTCGCGCACGCAGATCTCAAAGCCTTTGAGGTAAATTTCACGGAGGGCACGCTCGGAGACGCGCGCGTCGTGGTTGTTGCGGTTGAACTCCTGGTTGTTGCACGCAAAGTGCTTGGGGCAGGCCGAGACGCCCTCGCCCTGCAGGCCCTTGACGGCCGCCGCCGCGATCTTGCCCGCCACGACGGGGTCCTCGGAGTAGTACTCGAAGTTGCGCCCGCACAGGGGGCTGCGCTGAATGTTCATGCCCGGGGCGAGCAGCACGTCGCTGCCGCGCTCCTTCATCTCCCTGCCCACGGCCGCGTAGACTTCGGTGACGAGCGCCTCGTCGAAGGTGGAGGCGAGCAGCGTTCCGATGGGAAGGAGAGAGCTTGCGCACTTCAGACGGATGCCCGAGGGGCCGTCCGTAGTGATGACGGGCGGCACGCCCTTCTTGTTGAGCGAAGGCAGCACGCCGCCGAGCGCGCCCGCGTTGCCGTCGGGGCCAAGAGGGCTGTTCATCGTGTAGTCGCCTCTTGAGATGGCTTCAAGCTCGTCGAAGGAGAGCTGCGCGACAAAGGCCCGGAGGGGCACCTTGCCCGCCCTGACGTCCTCGAACGTGCAGGGATTGTCGTGAATGTCCCACAGATTTTCGGGAGGAACGGAAGCGGCCATCTCGGCCTTTAAGTCGGCCTTTGCAAGGCGCACGGGAACTTTCGTGAGGGCGTATTCCTCCCCCTTCTTCTCGGCGCGGAACACCTTGAAGGGCACACGGGGAGCGCCGCGCTCGCCGAAATAGCGAAGGACGCGCCCCTCCGTCTTGACGCGGCCCACTTCCTTTGCAGAGCGCACGTCCTCGCCCATGAAGAAGATGAACTCGCCGCCCAAGAGGACGTCGGAAGAGGTCTCGTCGTCGTAGGTCGTCAGACGGTAGATGGGGAAAGCGAGCGTGAGCTCTTCCTCGCCGCCCGCGGGAAGGAGGGAGGTCTTTTGGAAGCAGGCGAGCTCGCGCTTGGGGTTGCCGCCCTTGCCGAAGGGCTTCTGCATATACGCCTGAACGACGCACCTGCCCGCGCAGCTGCCGATGTTTTTGACTTTGACTTTGATCTCTGCCCCGCTCTGCGTATAGGTGAGGGCGCTCTCAAGCGAGAACTTGGTGTAGGAAAGCCCGTAGCCGAAGGGGTAGCGCACCTTGTCCTTCGCGAACGTCTCGAAATAGCGATAGCCGACGTAGATGTCCTCGATATACTCGGTATAGGCGGCGTCGCCGAAGTTCTGCGCGGGGTAGTCCTTGTAAGTTTTGGGAATGCAGACGGTGAGCTTGCCCGAGGGGTTTGTTTCGCCCGAAAGGAGCTTTGCACAGGCATTGCCCGCCTCCATGCCGCCCTGCCACAAAAGGAGGATGGCGTTGGGCTTAAAGTCGTCCGCCCACGAGAAGTCGATGACGCTGCCGATGTTGAGGAGCACGACGAGCTTTTTGAAGTACTTCTTGGTGAGAGCGAGCATCTGCCGCTCATCGGATTTTAAGTAGTAGCTGCCCTCTTCGAGAAGGTTGTCCCGATCCTCGCCCGAGGCGCGCCCAATGACAACGACCGCCGTCTCCGCACGCTCGGAGACGCCCTTCACGAAGGCCTCGGAAAGGGGCATTTCGGGATAATTCAACGGCCAGTTGCCCCAGAAGCCGTGGTCGACGGGGTGCTCCTTCGCCCACTTCTGATAGATTTCGGCGAGCTCCCTGTCGGGCGCGAGACCGCGCTCTTTTAAGATGCCGTCTAAGATGCTCACACGATAGGGCTTGACGACGTCTCCGCCCGAGCCGTAGCCCGTATAGAAGCTGTCGACCTGCGTGCGGCCGAAGATGGCGAACTTGTCGCGAAGGGGCAGGACGCCGTCGTTTTCGAGCAGGACGGCCCCCTCCGAGGCGGCGCGCGAAAGAAGTTCGCTCATGCCGGGCGTTGCGGCGCTCTCCCCTTCCGGCGCCATGTTTTCGCCCTGTGCAAGGGAACTTCCCGTAAATTTAACGTAGAGTTTTACCACCTGATTCCGCAGGCTGCGGCGTAATTTTTCTAACATGCCTATATCTTAACATATTTTGTGCACTTTGTCAATATCTGCATTTCAAGAAGCGGCCCGCTCCGCAAGGTGCGGGAAGTTCTTGCATTTTGCCGCAGATGTGGTATAATAGGCAAAAAACGCAAAGGATACAAGCATGAACGAACTTTCAACCATTCCGGGGCTTGCCCGCTTTTTGGGGAGCTCCTACACATCCTTCCACGCCGTCGAACACGCCGCCGCCTTCCTCACCGCCGAGGGGTTCCTTCCCCTCTCCGAGTACGAGCCGTGGCAGCTCGAGCGCGGCAAGAAGTACTTTGTGACGCGGGGCGGGAGCGCGCTCATCGCCTTTTGTATGAACGAGGTGAGCGCATTCAAGATCGTCGCCTCGCACACCGACTCGCCCGCGCTCAAATTGAAGGAGCACGCCGCATGGCACGAAGGCCCCTTCACGCGGCTCAACGTCGAACCGTACGGCGGGGGCATCTGGTACTCCTTCCTCGACCGCCCCTTGAAGATCGCGGGGCGCGTGGTGAGAGAGAAGGAGGGCGCGCTTCACGCCGAGACCTTCGTGAGCGAAAATGACGTCGTCATCCCCTCGCTCGCCGTCCACATGGACCGCACCGTCAACGAGAAGTTCTCCCCCGACCTGCAGAAGGCGATGCTCCCCCTCTACTCCTTGGGCGAGGAGGACATCGCGGGGCTGGAGGGGGCCATCTCGTACGATTTATTCGCCGCTTCGGTTGAGCAGCCGTTTTTGAGCGGGAAACACGGGGAGTTCCTCTCCTCGCCGCGCATCGACAACCTGACGAGCGTCGCCGCTTCCCTTGCGGCCCTTGCAGACATGGAACTCGCCGAGGGCATCCCCATGGCGGTGTGCTTCGACAATGAAGAGATCGGCAGCCGCACGCTGCAGGGCGCGGGCAGCGGGTTCTTGAAGAGCGTGCTTTGCCGCATCATGGAGGAACTTTCGGAGAGCGAGCGCGAGAGCGTGCTCATGCGGTCCTTCCTCGTCTCGCTCGACAACGCGCACTCGGTGCACCCCAACTATCCCGAGAAGTGCGACCCCACCAACCGCGCCGTGATGGGCGGGGGCGTCGTGATCAAGGGGCACGCGGGCGGGGCGTACATGACGGACGCGCTCTCCTCCGCCGTTATAAAGCGCATCTTCTCTCGGGCGGGCGTGAAGTACCAGGCGTTCTATAACCGCTCGGATATGAAGAGCGGCTCAACGCTCGGGGCCATCTCCGTCTCCGAAGTGCCCCTCCGCACGGCGGACTTGGGACTTGCCCAGCTTGCCATGCACTCCGCCGTCGAGACCTTCGCCCATGCGGACTATTTGGAGCTTTTGAAGGGCCTTACGGCATTCTACAATGCAAAGACGGACGACCTCATCGTAAAATGACAGCAAAAAACGGAGCCGTAAAGCTCCGTTTTGTTTTTGGATTCAGATGCGGCCCTGAGAGGAAAGCCATGCGACGGTGTCCGAAACGGTGTCGCGGATGGGACGGGGCGAAAAGTCCAGCTCCTTTACAGCCTTCTCGTGCGTGAACGTGACGTGCGTGGAGATGGTGTAGAGCGAGTAGCGCGTATAGAGGGGCGGCTGCTTCAAGAGGGCGTAGTAGGCCTCCGAGAGCGGCGCCGTCGCCTTCGCGAGCCACATGGGCAGCACAACCTTGATCTTCTTGGTGCCGCGCACTTCGCTGACGGTGTCGAGCAGTTCCTTGATCTCCACATAGCGGTTGGAGAGGATATAGCACTCCCCCGTCCTGCCGCGCTCGGCGGCGCTCAAAATGCCTGCGGCGACGTCGCGGACGTCCACAAAGTCGTATCCGCCCTTGACGCACGCCCCGAGTTTGCCGTTGCAGAAGTCGAGGACGAGCTGCGTCAGGTGGCTGTGGCCGAAGTCGTGCGGCCCGAGCATGCCCGAAGGGTGCACGATGACGACGTCCAGCCCGCGCTCGCGGCTCATCTTGAGGAGCGCGTTCGCCGTCTCCGCCTTGGTCTTGGCGTACTGACCGACGACGAGTTCGGGGTCAAATTCCTTCGTTTCGCCGATGACCTTCTGCCCGCGCTCGGGAATGGCGTGGACGCTGCTCACATACACGAGGCGTGCGCCGATAGCAAGCGCCTTCTCGGCGACGTTGAGTGCGCCGCCCACGTTGACGTCGTACACCTTCTGATTGAATTTGGACTTGACGGTGACGATAGCCGCGCAGTGGATGACGACGGTCTCCGAACCGTCTTCCACCGTAAAAATGTCCCCGAGCGTCTCGGGTTTGGTGACGTCGCCTTCATAGAGGGTGCAGCGAAGGCCGTCGAGGGAATGAAGTTTGTCGCCGGGCATCACGAGGGCGCGGATCTCGCAATCCTCATTCTGCAATTCCCGCACGATGTTGTTGCCCAAAAAGCCGTTGGCTCCGGTGATGATATAGGTCTTCAAGAGGATCACCTCCTTACACTATTATTATACCACACCTTTCAAAAAGCGCAACAGGCGCGCCGTCACGACTTCCTGTGACACGCCCATGACTGGACTATGACTGAACAAAAAAACGGCCGAATTTACGGGCAGTTTCCGCAAGCTCGGCCGTGATTTTTCAGGTTTTGAGGGAGCGGGCTCACTTCTCGCTCGGGTAGACGAGCCCCATCTGGCGGCGGCACTCGTCCAGGATGCGCATGACGTCGAGGGTGTGCTCGGGAGGGCAGAGCGCGCTCTCCTTCTTCCCGGCTGCGATCTCCTCGCTCACGCGGCGGAACTCCGTGCCGTACTTCTTGCACTTGTCCTCGAAGTGCACCTCCTCCTCACCCGAGAGGAAGGCCTCCTCGGCGCAGTGGAAGAAGGGCACGCGGATGCTCCCCTTCTCGCCCTCGACACAGAATTCCTCCCCCTTCCACTCGTCCATGTTGACGGAGAGTTCGGCCGTGAAGCCGTCGTAGGTGAGGGTAATTTCCTCCTCGTGGTCGACGCCGTCCTCGACACGCCCCTTGCAGGAAATGGCCTTGGGATAGCCGAAGAGTTCATAGGCGTAGCGAATGGGATAGACGCCGATGTCGACGAGCGCGCCGCCGAGACGGACGGGGTCGACGAGGCGGGGGTTATTGGAGATGGGCACGCAGTACTTCGCCGTCACCTTCTTGACGGGGCCGATCTTTTCAAGCCAGCTC
Source organism: uncultured Clostridia bacterium (assembly GCA_944367045.1). Taxonomy (GTDB): domain Bacteria; phylum Bacillota; class Clostridia; order Christensenellales; family Borkfalkiaceae; genus Gallimonas. The sequence goes on from CALVWI010000002.1 coordinate 81,285, forward strand.
CTGACGGTGAGCGCAGGAGAGTTGAACCACGTCCACATCGCCTCGCAGAGGTAGACGCCCTTCTCCTTCGCGAGCGCGAAGGCCTCCTCGGCTTCCTTCAGGTTGACCGTGAAGGGCTTTTCGCAGAGGACGGGCACGCCCGCCTCCAAGCAGAGGCGGATGTAGTCGAGGTGCTTGTCCGCCGTGACCGCGATGTAGACGGCGTCGACGCCCTCCGCTTTGATGGCCTCCTCGGGGGTAAAAAAGGCGCGGCAGCCGTACTTTTCGGCGAATTTCTCCGCGCGCTCCTTCGAGCGGTTCCAGCAGGAGACGAGTTTCTGCCCCTCCTCGAGAATGAGTTCGTCCGCGACCTGCCCTGCAATGCTGCCGCAGCCCAAAAATGCCCAACCAAACATAATTTCCTCCTTGTGCGGCCGTCTGCCGTTATTTCGTGCGGCCGTCTGCCGTTATTTCGTGCGGCCGTCTGCCGCCAATGTTTCGATGATCTCCAGCGCCTCCTGCGGGGTGCCTGCGATGTAGTCCGCACCCGCTTCGATCAGTTCCTCGCGGCTGCCGAAGCCAAAGAGAACGCCCATCGAGGCGATCTTGTTCTCCTTCGCGCCCAAAATGTCGTGCTTTCTGTCGCCCGCCATGAGCGCGGTCTCGGGCGGGAGATTGCCCTCTTTCAGGGCGTAGGCGATGACCTCCCCCTTCTCGGTGCGGGTCTCGTCGAGGCTCGCCCCATATACGCGGGTGATGAATTTATCGAGCGCGAAATGCGAGATGATGCGCTCCGCAAAGAGTTCGGGCTTGGAGGTCGCAACGAAGAGCCGCAGGCCGCGGTCTTTGAGGGTCTTCAGAAGCTCCGGAATGCCCTCGATGACGGCGTTCTCGAAGATGCCGCGCTCCGAATAGTACTCGCGGTAAAAGCCGACGGCGCGGCGGGCGTCCTCGGGAGGCATGCCGTAAAAATCGCGGAAGGACGCGATGAGGGGCGGGCCGATGAACGCTGCAAGTTTCCCGCGGTCTTGCTCCTCGATGCCCATCTTTTTGAGGGCATAGAGGACGGAATTGGTGATGCCTTCGAAGGGGTCCGTGAGCGTCCCGTCGAGGTCAAAGAGTATATTTTCGATCATGGGGGTTATAGTTTTGAAGTGAGTTTGAGGCATGACGCCGTACTTCTTTATATTAACGCAAATATCTGTTTCTGTCAAGGGGAAGACATATGATTCAATTCAACCTCTCAAAAATGGCCTTAATATTTGAAGACAACGAATCCCAATCAAAATTGAGAATCAGATAATAATTTCTATCGACTTTTAGGAAATTGGACTCATTGAGTGAACTATCAGATTCTTTCTTAGCCCTATAATACCTCCTACCCGACTTGATAATCATATCAAAGAGCTTATATAGAACCTCTTCTAAATTATCCTTATTATCAAAGACTTTAGACGGGAACAAATTCCCTATCCCATCGACCTTTTTAAAGATGTCGTAATAGTATTCATCATAAGCTTTCTCTAAATCTACTTTTTCAAAGAAAATCTTAAGATCTTCTTTTGTGATGTTGTTCTTGACCCATCTGGCAGCGAAAGCTACAAATGCGATGCAAATCGTCCTTGCATTATGGGCAAGAGGAATTAACTCAGCCGCGTACGGGGAATCAGCATTGTCTTTATCAAACTTTGAAACGAAACACTTTCTGTAATAATAATCAACATATAGCAATTCCTTTACAATTCGACTAACCTTTGTCTGATTTTCGATGAAAATCGGATTATAATATTTTTCTGAATAGAGCATTGATGGATTTGATCTGCTTTTCCCAGGTAGCTGAAAAATTCCTGCCAAGCATAGTTTCCCGACTTCAACAAGATCAGTGTTTAAATACTCCTCCCTATACCTCTTCGGAATTTCCTCACCGCGTTTTGTTTGATAAAAAATGCCTTCGCCGCGCAATTCATTACCAAATCTGACCTGTTCCGGAGCATTCGCTTTTAAGTCATTTTGCTTAATGGCTTTCTGCGAGTTCGTAGCTTTTGCAATTTCTAAGCTAAATTCATTCTTATCGTCTTCCGTCTCTCCCTGTGTACATATAATTTTACACGGAAGATAAAAATCATGTTCTCTATTGATGTCTTTGCTCTTGTGCAGCAAAGTCGTTGTCTGCCCACCGTTTACGATAGAAAAGTTTTGCAACTTTACTTCTTTTCCGCTAACCCAAAAGTCATCACAAATAATTGTCAGCCCATTATTTTTATACCAGAAAGATTCGGGGCTATTACGAATTGTATCATTGATTGAAGCATCAATGTCTCGTTTTTTTATAAAATACCTGAGATTTCTGGAAAGCAAATTTGTACTATGCTGAGCATAAAGTTCCTTAATAGAAAAAGCGGAGACGTTTACAATAATGGCACCGTCGCCATATTCAAGAACATTGTTTGCCTTATCGACAACAATTTTTCCACTCTCAACCGATGGCCTACGCGATTCTGATTCCTTAATTTCATCAACCACATCATCAGAAAAATATAATTGAATCTCGTAATGCGCAGGATCTAAGCCATGCTCACGTAAAAGCTTTTGAATGCGATCTTCACGGATACCACTTTTAGGCGCGCTTGTAAAAAACACAAAACAAACTTTAGACTCCTCCCCCACTTCTGCGTTCAATGACAAAAACGTACGTTGAACCTTTAAATTGACAGATTCATATTCTCCCCTCTGCATACTTTTATAAAATAAGATCATCTTCGCAACAGCGTCGCGAACAGCATCACACGTGATTGTCTGATAAAACTTTGATTGGCAAATCATTAAATTGCTTGTCTCGGAATTCGGATCCGTCAGCAATGCATCCACCCCGCCATCTTTCACGGAGTCAACAAGAAAATCTTCTATTTTCAGTTCTGTAAACAATAAAGACGGATTTTTATAAAAAACCGACTTTACGCAAAGAGCCGTGAAAACCCGCTCATCAGGTTCGTTTCTTAAAGAAGGATAGAGCTCTTTCATCGAGTTGATTATGCCACAAATTGTTTCATAAGAATTAGCTTTTGTCATAATTTTACCTCTTTTGACAATTATACCAAATTTAAATAAAAAGATCAAGAGAATAAAATGACTCTACCGCAAAACATAGGATGATAGAACGATCTGCGCCTTCTCCTCTCGAGCGGCCGCGCCCTCACGCGAACCCGAGGGGTTCGGAATGAGCCCCTTAGCCCACAAAAAGGCGAGCGGGTATCCAGCTGACACCCCGGAGGGGTCCCCTCGGCTGAGTTTCGGCGCAAAGCGCCTCACGCGAACCCGAGGGGTTCGGAATGAGCCCCTTAGCCCACAAAAAGGCGCCGCCGCGGCAAAAGCCGCGGCGGCGCCTTTTCTGGTGGAGCTAAGGGGATTCGAACCCCTGACCTTTTGAATGCCATTCAAACGCGCTACCAACTGCGCTATAACCCCATTGGTAGTTATATTATACCCGAAAGTACACGCAGATGGCAAGCAATTTTTGTTCCTTCTTCCGAGAAAATTCCCGCTTTCGCGCGAGAAATTTATCGCTCGCGCGAAATCGCAGGGAAAATTTCCTCAGAGTTCCTCCCCGTTCGTTTTGATGACGTTTGCATAGTAACCGAACGAACGCTTGGGGATGAGGGCGAGCGAGTCCTTCTCCACCGCGGCGAGGCCGTAGTGATAGCGGTAGCCCGCGCTCCACTCCCAGTTGTCCATGACGGACCAATAGCAATACCCCTTGATGGGATACCCCTCTTCGACGAGCGCTTTGACGCGCGTGAGCATCTCACGGATGTATTTGATGCGCTCCTCATCGTCGATGACGCCGTCTTCACCCGCCCTTTCCGTCTCGGCCGAATAGCCGTTCTCGGTGATGATGACGGGCAGGTGCATGTCGTACTGCGTCTGCAAAACGTTCATGACGTCGCGGAGGGCGTCGTAGAAGACGATGCCCTGCACGGAGGGGTCGGACTGCTGGAAGTTGCCGCCGTTCTTGCCGTCGAGGCGCACCTCCCCTTCCGCACGGTCGTAGATGGCGTTGTAGAAGTTGAGGCCGAAGAAGTCGAGCGGCTCCTTGATCGTATCGAAGTCCCCTTCCTCGACGGGCGGCATGAGGCCGTTTTGTTCAAGGTACTCCGTGCACAGCTTGGAATATCCCCCCACGAAGATGGGATGCAGGAACATGCCGTAGCCCGCCGTCTGATTGTTGAAATCGGCAAGCGCCGCATCGTCCGCGTTGTCCGCCCTCAGGGGGTAGTGATGCCAGACATCGACGACGATGCCCACCTTGGCGCGGGGGAAGTGATAGCTTCTGAAGAGCTTGACTGCCTCGCCGTGGCAGAGCAGGAGGTGATGAATGGCGCGGCGGGCGTAGCGCTCGTTTTTAAGGCCGGGCGCGAAGAAGCCGAGCGCATAGCCGACGTAGACCGCGATGGGCTCGTTGAAGGTCGCCCAATAGGCGACGTCGTCGCCGAACGCGTCGAAGAGCACCTTCGCGTAGCGCAAAAACCACTGCACGCACTCGCGGTTGCCGAAGCCGCCCATCAGCTGGAGCGCATAGGGAAGATCCCAGTGGTAGATGGTCGCAACGGGCGCGATGCCGTTCTCCTTGAGAAGGTCGAGAAGTTTCCTGTAGTAGGCAAGGCCCTTCTCGTTGACTTCGCCGATGCCGTCGGGCAAGATGCGGCTCCACGAGAAGGAGAAGCGGTAGCACTTGACGCCCAGTTTCTTTAAGAGGGCGACGTGCTCCTCGAGGCGGTGATATTCATCGCAGGTAACTTCTGGCGTTGAGCCGTCATACACCATACCGGGGATACAGGCGTACACGTCCCAGATGGAGAGACCCTTGCCGTCCTCGCGCGCCGCGCCTTCGACTTGGGCAGCAGACGTCGAGACGCCCCATAAAAAGTCCTTTGGAAAGCTCATAATTCCTCCCCGTTCGTCTTGATGACGTCCGCATAGAAGTAAGCGGAATCCTTCCAGATGCGCTCGCAGGTGGTATAGTTGACGAACCACAGCCCGAAGCGGGTGTCGTAGCCGTCGCACCACTCCATGTTGTCCATGAGCGACCAGTGGCAATAGCCGAGGACGGGCACTTCGTCCGCCGCGCGCTTTAACTCATGCAGATACTTCTTCAAAAAGTCGATGTGCTGCGGGTCGTGCACCTTGCCGTCCGACATCAAAAAGTCGATGCCCGCAAAGCCGTTCTCCGTGATGAGAATGGGAAGGTTGTAGCGGCGATAGAGGAACTTGGGGCCCCAGTAGAGGGCTTCAGGCTCGATGGGCCAGCCGCAGGCATTGCGGGGATAGCCGCGGTCCTTCTCGGGGTCGAGGGGCGTGAACCGGTCGCCCGAATAGATGTTGACGCCGAAGAAGTCGAGCGGCTGCGAGATGAGCGCGCGCTCCTCCTCGGTGACCTTCCCGAACGTCTTTTCGTCCACGTCGCCGAAGACGATGGCATCCGCCCAGTGATACTCGCCCGCATGGGGAAGGCCCTCGGCGCTCTCGTTTGAGAACGTCTTGTTGTAGGAAGGCTCCTCTTCCTCCTTCAAAGCGGGGAGGACGGGCGAGCACGTCGTCGCAAGGCCGACAAGGGGCGGAAGTGCGGCGCGCTCGCGGATGACCTCCACCGCCCTGCCGTGCGAGAGCAGGATGTTCTTCATCACCTTTTGAAGGGGCGCGCCCGAAAGGCGCATGAAGGGCGGGTGGACTGCGACCTGCCACGAGACGGGCCCGAAACAGACGGGCTCGTTGATGGTCAGCCAATAGCGCACCTTATCGGAGAGGGCGTCGACGACGACCTCCACATAGTGCGCAAACCAATCGGCGATGTCGTCGTTGAGCCAGCCGCCGTGCTCGTACGCCCACATGGGGAGATCCCAGTGGAAGAGCGTGACGAGGGGCTCGATGCCCGCCGCTTCGAGTTCATCGACGAGGGAGCGGTAGAAGTCGAGGCCCTTTTGGTTGACGGTGCCCTCGACGTCGGAGATGACGCGCGGCCAAGCGACGGAGAAGCGGTAGCACTTGAGCCCCATCTTCTTCATCGCGGCAACGTCCTCCTTCATGCGGTGGTAGTGGTCGCAGGCATAGGTGCCCGTCTCATTGTGGCGGACGTGCCCCTGCGTCATGGCGTCCCAGGTGCTGGGCACGCGGCCGTCCTCGAAGGCAGCGCCCTCGATCTGATAGGCGGCCGTTGCGGCGCCCCATAAAAAGTCTTTCGAAAATCCCATAAGTCTGTTCCTGCTTTAATATTGATCCTTGAGTGCGGCGAAGGTGTAGTCCTTCATGAGGTCTTTGACTGCGTTTTCAAGCTCCTCCTGCGTCCAGAGGCCGTCGTCCTTTTGGATGCGGCTTAAAATGAGGGGATCGGAGTAGAGCTCGACTTTGCCCGAGGCCTTGACGGAGAACACCGCGCCCGAGATGTGCTTGCCCTGCTCCGTGCAGAGGTACGCGAGGAAGGGCCCGAGGTTGTAGGCGTCGCCGTGGTCCTTGTCCACTTCGGCGCGGAGGGAAGGGTCCATCTCCGCCTTGCCGATGGCAGACTGGAGCGTGCGCAGCACCTCGGAAAAGCCTGCGACGTGCCCCGGCGAGGCCGCCTGCGGGCAGTAGACGTTGCAGTTGATGTGATGGCGGTAAAGCTCGGCGGCAGTCGCCTTGGTGAGGCCGACGATGCCCGCATTTGCGGCGCTGTATGCCGCCATGTCCCCCACGCCCGTCCATGCGTCCGAGGCGCAGTTGAGAACGCTCCCGCCGCCCTGTTCGACCATGAGCGGCACGGCGTGCTTCATGCAGTTGAACGCGCCCTTCATCTTGACGACGGTCTCCTTGTCCCAGTCCTCTTCGGTGATGTTTAAAAGAGATCCCGCCCGCGTGACGGCGGCGTTGTTGATGAGGATGTCCACTCTTCCGAACGTCTTCTTCGCAAAGGCGATGAGTTCGCCCGCTTCCTTGTAGCTCGAGATGTCACAGAAGAAGGGCTGCGCCTCGCCGCCCGCCTCGCGGATCTCCTCGGCGACCGTCGCCGCGTCCCCGCGGAGCGCGAGCCATGCCTTTCTCTCCTCGGGGGAAAGGTCCTGCGGCACGTCTGAGGGCTTCATGGGACGGCGGTTGTTGGTGACGACCTTCGCCCCCGCCGCCGCGAAATAGCGTGCGATGCCGCGTCCGACGCCCTGACCTGAGCCCGTGACGACGGCAACTTTTCCTGCAAGTTCCTTCATAGTCCCCTCCTTTTAAGGTAATTTTTCATATTCTTCGTCCGAGACGGGATCGCAGCCCTCGGAGAGGCCCTCCTGCGGGTTGGTGATGATCCCGATGTGTGCAAAGTAGCTGTCCTTGGCGGCGCCGTGCCAGTGCCTGACGCCGGGCGGGACGATGACCGAGTCCCCCGCGTGCAGCTCGCGCGCAGGTTTTCCCTCCTCCTGATACCAGCCTCTGCCGCCCGTCACGAGCAGTACCTGCCCGCCCGGGTGGGTGTGCCAGCAGTTGCGGCTCCCGGGGGAGTAGGTCACATACCCGACGGGGCAGTTGTATTCGGAGATGAAGGGCGTGAACATGTGGTTCCACACCTTTCCGCCCGAAAAGCCGTGCGGGGAGGCGTCGGACGCGCACTCGCCGCGTGAAAAGAGATCGTAAAACGCTTCCATCAGTTCACCCCCTTTTTCTTGCAGTAGCTGCGGAGCTTCTCCTCCAATGCGGGATACTTCAAGGCTAGCGTCTTGAGCGTCTGATCGGAGCCGTACGCCCACGCCATCGCGTAGTCGTCCGCCGCCATGACCGCCTTGATGGCCGCGCTCATCTCCTCGTCCTTGAAGAGTTCGCCGACGAGCACTTTATCGAGCGGGTCGCTCACGCGGACGCAGGCCGTCTCTTCGGGCATTTCATAGGAATAGCTGCCCGAGCCGACTTCGTATCTTTCGCCGTTCGGAAGGTCGATCACAGCCGTCGCATTGACGGGAATTTCGATGCCGAAGCGGGCCTTGCCGTTCTCGTAAGTGACCGCGACGGAGACGCTGCCGCAGGGCGTCAGGTAGGAGCAGGTGAAGTTCCCGATCTCCTTCACGGGGCGGGGACGGAGGAGGAGGTTCTTGTAGCCCGCGCCCACGGTGTTGATGCCGACGACGCGGCGGTACAGCCAGTCGCCCGCGCTGCCGTAGGCGTAGTGGTTGAAGGAGCTCATGTCGGGGGGATAGAAGGAGCCGTCCTCGCGGATGCCGTTCCAGCGCTCCCAGACGGTGGTCGCGCCCTTCTTGACGGCGTACAGCCAAGAGGGGAAGTCGTCGTTCATAAAGAGCTTGGCGGCGAGATCGTGCCGTCCGTTCTCGGAGAGGACGTGTAAAAGGTGCGGCGTTCCGACGAAGCCCGTCGTGAGGTGGTCGTTGTACTTGTGAAGGTTGTTGACGAGCCCCTCAAGTTCGCGGGCGCGGAAACGATCGGGCACGAGGCCGAGGGCGAGCGCAAGCACATACGAGGTCTGCGTCTCGGTGACGAGCCGCCCCGTCTCCGTCACATATTCCTTGCGGAAGGCCGTGATGATGTCGTCGTGGAGCTGCTGATAGTCGGCGGCGTCCTTCTCATACCCTAAGACCTTGGCGGCCTTGGAGACGAGCTCGGCCGAGTAGGCGTAGTAGGCGGAGGCGATAAAGTAGACGTCCGTCGCGCCGACGTTGTCCTTGACTTCGCCCCTGTCGAGCGCGAGCCAGTCGCCGAACTGGAAGTCCTTCTGCCAGAGGTGGTTCTCGGAGCGCGAGGTGATGTAGTCCACCCAGCCCTTCATGGAGGGGTACTGCTCGGCGAGGATGCGCTTGTCGGCGTAGACGGTGTAGAGCGTCCACGGCATGATGGTCGCCGCATCGCCCCAGACGGCCGCGCCCTTCTCGTTGCCGGGAATGACGTTAGGCACCGTGACGGGCACGCCGCTCTCCGGCGTCTGTTCGTTGCGGAGGTCTTGCAGCCACTTCCGATAGAAGCGCTCGCAGTTGTAGTGGAAGGCCGCCGTGCGGGTGAACACCTGCGCATCCGCCGTCCAGCCGAGGCGCTCGTCGCGCTGCGGGCAGTCGGTGGGAATGTCGAAGAAGTTGCCCCGCTGCCCCCAGACGAAGTTCTGCTGCAGGCGGTCGACGAGGGCGTTCTCGCAAGTAAAACTTGCCGTCTTCTCGAGATCGGAGTGAAGGACGAGGGCGCGGAAGTCGGAAAGGCTGACCTCGCCGAAGCCCGTGAGCTTGATGTAGCGGAAGCCGTGGCTCGTGAAGCGGGGCCTTCTCGTCCTGCGGGTGCCGTCCAGGACGTAACAGTCGAGGGCGGTCGCCCAGCGCAAATTGGCGGTGTAGAAATTGCCCTCGGGGTCGAGGATTTCGGCGTGGTCGACGGAGACTTCCTGCCCCTTCTCGCCCTCGTAATCGAACTCGACGATGCCCGTCATGTTCTGGCCGAAGTCGATGACGCGCTCGCCCTTGGGCGTCGTGATGAACACCTTGGCGGGCAGCACCTCGGTGACGCGGACGGGCTCGTCCATCTGCGCGACGATGACCGACTTGTCGAAGGGAACGACTTCAACGGCGTGCACTTCCCCTGCGGGACGCGTCTCGTCGCAGCGTTCGCCCTTCAAAAATTCGCTGTCCAAAAGCTCGGAGGAAGTGACGCCCCAGTCGCTCCCTGTGGAGATGACCTGCGTGGTGCCGTCCGCGTAGTCGAGATAGAGGTCGAGGCAGAGCGCCGCGCGGTCTCCGTAGCAGTGCTCCTGATGGAAGTAGCCCACATACCCCGCGTACCAGCCTCTGCCGACGAGGGCGGAGAGTTCGTTCTCCCCTTCAAGGAGCGCGGTGACGTCGTACGTCTGATACTGGAGGGTGTGGGTGTAGCTCGTCCAGCCGGGGGCGTCGTAGGCATCCCCCACCCGCTTGCCGTTGAGGGTGAGCTCATAGACGCCCAGCGCCGTCGCATACACCCGCGCGCGCACGGGCCTCTTTGCAAGGGTGAACTTCTTGAAGAAGCGGGGCACGGTCTCCTCGCGGTGAGAGATGAACTCGCCCGCGGGGGCAGCCATGAGGCCGGTCTCGAAATATGTCGAGGCCTCCGCCCCTTCGCCGCGGTTATTTTTGACGGCGACGGTGACTTCGTAGCGCGTGCGGGGAGCAAGCGCTTCGCCCGCATACTCGACGAGGCTGTTCTGGGAGCTTGCAACCTCGCCGCTGTCCCAGACGGACTTTTCCCCCGCCTTCACGGTGACGCGGTAACTCACTTGCGTGACGTTCTGCCCGTCCGCCTTCATCTCCCACGAGAAGCGGGGCTTCTTTTCGTCCAGCCCGAGGGGGCAGACGGCATATTCGGTTCGGATTCGTACGATTTCAAACATGATGGACCTCTGATTTTTCTTACACTATAACAGGAAACACGCATTCCTTCTATCAAGATTTTTGCGTCGATTACAAAATTTCATCCTTTCCGCACGGCGTGTTATCTCACTTGACGACGACGCGCGCGCGGTCGAGGTTGAACACTTGGGTATAGACGTCCGCCTTGTTGCCCTCGCGCTGGACGCAGGCGCGGCAGGTCGCGAAGTGCGTGCCGGCCGTCTCGTAGCGGTGAGAGATCTTCGCGGTCGCCTTGCCCTCTTCCTGCGCGAAGGGGCCCTCGGTGTAGTCCGTGCCGTCGTCGAACGTCCACTCGACGCGCGTGACGGTGCCCGTGCCCTCCTGAGGGATGATCTCGGCGGTGAGCTCGACTTCCTCGCCCGCATTGATATCGGCGCGCTTGCCGCCGTTTGCGTTGAGGCAGACGATGGGCTGGAGGCCGCAGCGGTCGTTCTCCGCCAGAATGACCTGACTGTCGCGGATGGTATAGCGGGAGGTCTTTCTCGGCTCGATGCCGCGCTCCACCCAGTCGCTCAGATCGAGCAGCGCCTGCTGCAGGCCGCCCAAATAGGAGATGAGGTGCGTCTCGTCCACGGTGTGTTCGCTGTCGTCGTGGAAGCTGTGGTCGAAGAAGTAGAGGCGGTAGTGATCGTCCGTCTCGTCGCCGAAGTGATCCTTCACCTTATTGCGGTACCAGTCCGCCTGCCAAGGGTAAGCGCTCTCGTCCATCGTCGCGGCGACGACGAACATCTTGCCCTCGAACTTGCCCGACTGCAGACTGCCGCAGCTGCCGTTTGCAATGATGGGCCCGACGATCATATCGCGCGTCGGATAGATGCACTTGCCGTCCGCCGTCTTGTACTGGTCCCAGCCGATGTAGCCCTCCTCTTTGGGGGTCTGGTGGCGGTGGTAGGTCTGCGCGGCGAGGTAGTCGGAGTTGTCGAGGCGGACCTTATCCCCCTTCTTCACGCGGGAGAGGCGCTCGTAGAGGTGCTCGACGCCGAAGCTTGCCCCCACGGCGGCGACGTCGCCGCGGATCTCATGCAGCGTGACGGCAAGACCCGCTTCCTCGCCCGTGAGGACGGTGAGCTTGGTGCCGTAGGCGTAGAGGTCGCCCTCGGGAATGCCATTGAGGCGGAGAAGGATGCGCCCGCTGATACCGAAGTCGGAAAAGCGCTTCTTCCAGTTGCTGTCCGCGCCCGTGAGCTTCTCGCGCGCCGAGGCGATCTCCCCCTCCCCCATCGATCCGGGCAGCCAGGTGTCCTCGACGACGCAGTCGCAGACGATGCGGTCATCATGCACCGAGGAATGAGGGTCGGCGCCGAGATAGCCGGGCTTTGTCCAAAAGTCGGTGAAGTACGCCTTGTCCATGCCGATGGTCGCGTCGGCCACGACGGGCAATGCGCCGTCGTCGAGGTCCTTCCAATAGAACCAGCTGCGGAGCGGGAAGCCCATTCTCGTCACTTCGAGAAGGGTGCGGCGCTCCTCGTCCGAGAGGCCGTCGAAGACGTCCCCGCTGCCGCCCGGCTCGATGGCGTCGACGATCTTGGGGAAGACGTGACGCAGAACGCGCTTGCCGAGCGCGCGGCTCGTGAACATGGAGGGAATGGCCATGGGCGAGCCGTGAATGTAGGGAATGGCGCCGTCCCATGCGTCGGTGTGCTCGAAGCAGCTCGTCGTCTTGTACGCGCCGCCCGAGCCGCCGTAGAGGTACCCGTAGGGACGGTGCTCGCCGAAGAGACGGCGGGCGACGTCGCGGGAGAATTCCGCACTCGCGGCGCTCGCGCGGTAGACGATGGTGATGTCGCTCTTGCCCGAGGGCCCCACGCCCATGTTGGTCTCGACGAAGTACGCCCCGTGCGAGACGGCAAAGCCTATTTTATCCTCCATGCCCTTTCTGCCGATGGAGGCATTTTCGCTCCCCTCTGCGGGAGCCATGAACTGGAAGAAGCGGCCCTTATAATCTTCCTTCTTGGGGTAGAAGAAGGAGAACTTGGTCTCCGTGCCTTCGAACCCGCCGTGGACGTAGTAATAGCCCTCTTCCTGCCGTTCGATGTCGATGTATGGTTTCTGAAATTCAGGGTCGTTTTTTGCGTGATAGCGTTGCATAATGCCTCCCAATATCGGTTTTCGGGCACAAAATAAGGGGCGCGCCCGCAAGCGCACCCCCGTTTTGCCCGTTTGAGCACGGCTTGCTCAATGATCGTCAGTCAAAAAACTTTGAAAAGCCGCTGTCTGTTGTGAGGGCCTCTCAGCCGATCGTGTACATCCAGCGCATCGTGCCCGTGAAGGTGAGCGCCATGGCAACGGGATCGCCGACGCCCGTGTCGAGGGAGACCGACTGCGCTTCTGCCGTGTAGATGATGTCGAGCGGGATACCCGAAGGGGTCGCACCGGCGTAATCGGGAGCAGCTGCCACTTCGCCTGCCGTCTCGAAGGTCACGGTGACGGCGGGGATCATGCCGGAGGTGTCCATCGTGTAGGTGCCCGTGTCAACGACGCCGGTCGCGTTCATGGCGCCCATCGAGATGGAGAGCGAGAGCACGGCAGTGCCGTCGTTGTAGAGGTCGAGCGTGAGCGTGCCGGGAAGCGCGGTGCCCTCGGGCAGGCCGGAGATACCCGTGACCTGAACGTTCTCTGCCGTGAAGGAGCGCTCGACATAGACGAGGGCGAACTCGCCGAGGAGCGTGACGTCGACGCCTTCTGCAAGCACGTCGCCTGCGGGAAGGGTGAGGTCGACGGAGACGACATTCCCCTCTGCGGGCGCGGTGCTCGTGAAGGTCTCATCGCCGAAGGTGAGCACGAGCTCACCGTTCTCGCCGCCCTCGTAGGTGCCCGAAAGCACGGTGTAGGTGGAGAAGGAGCCGCTCATCTGCGTGATGGCAACGTCTGCCGTCATGTCCTCCCAGAGCCTGAGCATGACGAGGACGTCCTCGGAAGCGCTCTCGCCCGCTAAGGTGACGGAGACGGCCTCCTGATTTTCCGTCGTGAGGGTGAAGTCTGCCGTCCATGCCTCGGTGACAAGGGTGACGGGCTCTTCGCCGCTTAAGGTGTAGGTGTAGGTCTCGCCCGAGACGACGAGCGTCGCATACTCGGTGCCGCCGTCCTTGAGGGAGTAGGTGACGGTGCCGTCCTCTGCCTCCGTCTTCGTGTAGGTGCCGTTGACGGGCGTTTCGCCGAGGTTATCGTACATCGTGCCGTCGCTCGTCATGCTGGCGTCGATGATGATGGTCTTGCTGCCGTCCTTGGGAAGGCAGAGGGTGTAGTCGGTGATAGCGACTTCGTCGACGCTCTCGTTCCACTCATACTCGGCATTCTGCACCATCGTCTCATAGCTGATGCCCTGCAGGGTGGGACGCTGCATATTCCAGATGCGGCCGTCCGCATAGGCGCCCACATAGGTCGCGCCGTCGTACGCGGTGAGGACGAGCGTCTGAGGCGCCGTCTTCTCCTCGAGGCCTGCGATCTCCTCGGGAGGCGTCTCGCCGTAAGGATCGCCCATGTTGATCTCGTAGTACTTCTTCTCCTCGTCGACAAGCTCCCACGAGCCCATCGTGTCCACCCAGGCGGAGTACATATAGAAGGTGCCGTCCTCCTTGAGCTTGAGGTGGCCGCCCGAATCATCGCGGTCGGGACCGGTCGAGATGGTCTCCCATCTGCCGTCGGTGATCTTGACTTCTACGGGCTCGGTCGTACCCATCTCCTCGCCGCAGACGTCGCACAGTCCGTCGCCGTTCTCGTCGATATGGGTGGTATGCTCTTCGGGCTCTTCGGGGTCTTTGCAGCCCGCAAGCGCGAAGGTAAAGGTGAGGCATACGGCAGCGGTGAGCGCCGCCATCGTTTTTATCCATTTTTTCATAATGATCCTCCTGATCCGATGCTGTGCTTAGCTGTTATACACGCGGTCGAGGACAGCCTGATAGGCTTCTGTCGCACCCTGAACAGTGTTGCCGCGGTAGTTGAGGGAGTTGATGGACGAGCAGAAGGAGATCCACGACGCGTTGTCGAGCGGGGTCTCGCCCGTGATGAACTTATAGACGTTGCGGTAGAGGAAGTTGTTCTCGAGGTTGACGCGGACGTCCTCAATGAGGTCTGCCTCCTCCGTCGTGCGCTGGTTGCCGAGCAGGCCCTGTATGAAGCCCGTTGCCTCGTACTTGGTCCACTGATGGCGCTCGTACTGGTAGGTCTCTGGATAGGTGTAGCGGATCTTGCTGTTCATCTTGAGGCCGGGAAGGCGGTTGCCCGACATGGCGGCACGCATATCCGCGATGCTCTCCTCCATCGCCTTGACGTAGGTGTAGGTGCCGTCGCCGTTATCGGTGTAAGCGCCGCCCGAAAGGCCGTTCTGCTGATAGATGTCGCTGTCTGCGGCCTCCTCTGCGTTGAGGCCCATCGTGATGAGTCTGGAGCCCTCCTCGCTGAAGAGGTAGTCGAAGAAGCGCATCAGAAGCACGATGTCCTTCTGTTCTGCCGTCTGCTTGGTGATGACGGCGGAGATCGAAGCGCGCTCGCTCTGATAGAGGCAAGTCGGGATCTGAAGCATATAGTCGCTGCCCGTGCCGCCGCTCATCGCTGCCTGCGCCTGCTCTTCGGTCGCCTGCACGGTGTAGTCCGTCGTTGCGGGGTTGCCGTCGTAGGCGGGGATGTCGTTGATGGGCATGGCCGCAAGGGAGACGATCGCGCCCGCCGTGTGCTCGAAGCCCGTCTGATCGCTGACCATACGCGTGCCCATACGGTTGGCGTTGCCCATCCACACGGGGATGAGGCCGCGGCCGACGTCTGCGTTGTCGATCTCATAGAAGGGGACGCCCGAGTTGGTGTTGAAGCCGTTGTCCACCCACTTCTCGTTGTACCAGTTGTTCATGCACTCGAGGTAAGCGCGGAAGCCCGTCTCGGTCGCACCGAACTTGGCGGTCATGACGCCGTCCGCTTCCTCCTTGTACCAGAGCACACCGCCGCCGCCAAAGCCGGAGACAAGGTCGCCGTTGGCGTTGTAGCCGGGGTAGAACTGGCTGATCATGTAGCTGCCCTCGATGCCCTCGGCCGCCATTGCGGTCTCGTAGATCTCAAACATCCACTGCCAGTCGGAGACGTACACGGGGGTCCTGAAGCCGCTGGGGAAGAGAAGGTCGTCCTCCCAGCTCAGGCCGTTCGCGCCCTCGGGAAGGTCGGTATTGAGGCTGACGGGGTCGTTTCTTTCCGTGCCGTCGTCGTTGACGGTGAAGTGGCCGCCCTCGAAGGGCTTGCCGCCGTCGGGGTTCTCGCCCTGCTTGACGGGCTCCTCGCCTGCGACCGCGCCCATCGGGCTGTAGTAGTAGTCTGGCTGCGTGCCGTACTTCAGGAGCCAGTCGCGGCGGTAGTTATAGCCGAAGGACTGAAGCTCGTCGTCCACGACCTCGTTGACCGAAGGGATGCCGAGGTACTTCTGCACGATCTGCCCGTCCTCTTCGACCGTCGTCATGAGCAGGTTGGCGATGTCGGGGTTGGCCTCGAGGTAGGCGCTCAAGTTGGGCATGACCTCGGGGTCGGTCACATAGGGCGTGAGGTCGATGATGATGTCGTTCTCATACAGCTCGTTGAGCTGCGCCATCGTGGGATCGAGGACGTTCTCGAGACGATCGGGGCTCTGCATCTTGTTGTCCCAGTCCTGACGGGCCGCCTCCGTAGATGCGGGCGTCGTGAAGTCGAAGGAGATGTTCTGCATCTCGCCGTCGCTTCCCTCGAACTGCACATTCTTGGAGATGTAGTCGATGACGGGGTTGTCCTCATATTCGAGGTAATAGTAAGGGTCGCCCGAGACCAGCCACCAGGTGAAGGTCGTCGCACCGCCCGTGTTCTTGCAGCCTGCGAAAGCTGCCGTCGCACCGCAGGCGAGCACCGCCGCGAGCGAGACCGCCAAAAGTTTTCCTTTCTTCATATTTTTCCTCCTGAAATTTACTTTTTTTACCCTTTGACGGCACCGCCGATCACGCCCGACTCGATCTGGTTCTGGAAGAAGGGCATTAAGATCATGATGGGAAGCGTCGCCATGATGATGCCTGCAAACTGGACCGTGACGAGCGGGAACATGGATGCGCCGCCCGTGCCCTGCAGGTAGGAATTGATCTGATTCTTGATGGAATCGAGGATGAGCTGCAGGGGATAGAGGTCGTTGTTGCCGAAGTTGAACAGCTGCGCCCCGACGAAGGAGTTCCACGCCGCGACGAAGGTGAAGAGCACCGTCACCATGAAGAGGCTGAAGCACTGGGGCAGCATGATCTGGAACATGATGCGGAGGTGCCCCGCGCCCTCGAGCTCCGCCGATTCCACCGTCGACTGGGGAACGGAGCGGAACGCCATCGCGCCGATGATCATGTACATGCCCATCGTCGCCTCGGTGAGGATGACGGAGAAGTAGGTGTTGGTGAGGCCCAGACTGTCGACCACCCAGTAGAGGGGCGCCTGGCCGCCCGTGAAGATGACGGTGAAGACGCAGATGCCGCTGAAGACGCCCGAGAGCTTGCTGTCGCGCGAGAGGGCGTACCCTGCGAGGACGTTGAGAACGAGCCCGAGGCCCACCGTGCCGACGACGTAGATGACGGTGTTGAGATACCCCTTCCAGATGAGGCCGTCGCCGTACTCGAAGAGCTCCTTATAGCCGTTGAAGGTGAACCCGCCCTGCGGGATGAGCGCAAGGCCCTCGAAGTTGTAGACCGTGAAGCCGTCCGAGAGCGAGAGCATGAGCACGTGCCACATGGGGACGATGCAGATGACCGCCGCGAATACGACCAGGAAGACGAGGACGATGTCCGCGATGATGGCACCGGGCGTCCTTGCCCTGACCATGCCCGCGCGGGGCTTTTTCATCTTCTTGGGCTTTTCCTTAACGGGCGCCTCTGCCTTGTTTTCCAAAACTTGTTCGGTCATATCTCCCCTCCTCAGAACATCGAGACCTGAACGGTCTTCTTGCTGATATAGTTGCCTCCCAGGAGCAGGATGGTGCCCACTACCGACTGGAAGAGGCTGGATGCCGTCGCAAGGCCGAGATCTCCGTTCTGCGTGTTGCGCATCGTGTAGGAGAACAGGGTGTCGATGTATTCGGCATTGGTGGACGGGTTGTAGAGCAGCTGCGTCTTATCGAAGCCGACCTTGAACACGACGCCGATCTGCAGTATCCAGAGCATGAGCACCATGGGCATGATGTTGGGAAGGGTTATCTTCCACATCATCTGCCAGCGGTTTGCCCCGTCGATGGACGCCGCCTCATAGAGGTCTCCGTCGATGTTGGAGATGGCCGAGACGTAGGTGATGGAGCCGTAGCCGAACCCCTGCCAGACGCCGAACAGGATGTACCACCACCAGATCGCGGACGAGTTGTTGTTCGTCCAGTCGATGCGCGGAGCGCCGAAGAGATCGGAGCAGAGGATGGTGAGCGGGCCGTCCTCGCCGATGAGGTTCTGCATGAGCTGCACGATGACGACTGCCGAGACGAAGTTGGGCAGATAGGAGATCATCTGGCAGACGCGCTTGAGTTTCTTCTGCGTGAGCTGCGAGAGAATGAGCGCAAAGATGACGGGGACGACGTACCCGATCGTAAGATTGAGCGCACCGATGGCGAGCGTGTTGCGGAGCGCGTACAGGAAGTCGAGGCTCCCCGTGCCGCCGCCCGTGAACAGGATCTCGAAGTTGGCCCACCCGATCCACTGGCTCCCGAAGATGCCGTCGTAGACGTCATAGTCCTTGAACGCGAGCACGAGACCCACCATCGGGACATAGCAGAAGATGACGAGCCATGCCAGAACGGGCAGGAAGAGAAGATAGGATGCCCCGTTCTTCTTGAGGTCCTTCTTCCAGCTCGCCTTGAATTTCTGCCACTTCCCTCCTTTGGGAGCGCGTTCCGCCGCTTTCACGGCCGCCGCTTCCTCCGCTGCCTGAGGAACGGCTTCTTCCGTTACGGCGTTCAAAGCGTCCTTTTCCATAATTACCTCCCTTACCTTCAAATGATACCCGTATTATAATTGTTTGCCGAAAGCAAATATTGCAGAAAATATACCTCGGTTTTATTTTTTTGATTTATCTTGACAAAATCTGAAAAATTCATATAATTACTATCAAGGGGAAATGTTATGAAGGACGAATTACTTTTTGATTTTGCAAATCGCTCGCAATGGTCTACGCGCTGCCCGTCCGCCTCTATAAAGGAGACGAACAGGTCGCCTGTTTTGAAAACTTCCCGCTCAACAAAAAGCTCGAGGACTACTTCATCGGGAACACCTACCGCATCCTCAAAAAGAGCGGCAAGACGACGGACGTGCACATCTCGCTGAACCTCTTCGAGTACGGCATCTGCAAAAATTTGGAGGGCGAACTCACCGTCTTTGTGGGGCCGGCGCGTACCCTGCCCGTCAACGAGACGATGGCACACACCCTCGCCGAGCGCAGCGGCGCCGACAAGGAGGACTGGCCCGAATTCATCAAGTACACCACCGCCGTCGGGCTCATGCAGATCAAGCGGTTTCTGCACATCATGATCGTCATCCACGAGGCGCTCAACGGCACAAAGCTGGACATTTCCGAGTTCTATATGGACGACATGGAGCGCGAGACCAACGAGAAGGCGCTCTCCGACCTCACGGAGCACCTGCGCAGGGTGACGTATGAGTTCGAGACCAAGATGGACTACTACGATTCCGAGCAGCGCATCCTCTTCTACATCACGAACGGCATGACCGAACAGGTCAAGACGTTCTGGCAGGAGGCGAACGTCGACCAATACACGGCGGACGACAAGGAGACGCTGCGCATCGTCAAGAACTTCTGCATCGCCTCCGTCGCCATTGTCACGCGCGCCGTGCTCGCCTCCGACCTCAACCCCGAGGACATCTATTTCCTCCGCGACGAGTACATCATGCAGGTGGAGATGTGCAAGTCGGTGCCCGAGACCTTAAAGCTCCGCTACAACATGCTCATCGACTTTTCCGAGCGCATCCGCAAGCTCAAGTGCGGAGATTCCGACCACCCGCTCGTGGGCAGAGTCGCCTCGTACGTGCAGAAGAACGTGGAGAAGCGCATCACGCTCGACGACCTCGCCGAGGAGATGAAGACCAACCGCGCGTATCTTTGCCGCAAGTTCCGCGAGGAGACGGGCATGCACCTCACCGAGTACATCCACCGCCAGAAGATCACCGAAGCCAAGCGGCTCTTGCGCTTCACAGATTCCTCGCTCATCGACATCGCGCACCACCTCTCCTTCTCCTCGCAGAGCCACTTCCAGAAGGTGTTCAAGGAGATCGAGGGCATCACGCCGCTCGAGTACCGCAACAAGAAGCTGTTGGAATAAAAAGACCTCCCGTATGTCTGAGCATACGGGAGTTATTCGTTTTTTACCGCAGTTTTTGGAGAAATAGCGCAAAAATTTGATATGAAACGAAAAACGATACAATACGAGCGGAGGCGAACGTGTTATAATATGGTCAAGATTTGTAAATATCCCCCTATTTACATCTTTTTTCCCCCTTAGCAAACAGCGGGAACGCATGGACGCGTTCCCGCTGTTTGTATTTTGCGTCAGTTTTTCCCGTAGCACGTCTTGAGCTTGGCGTACATGTCCTCGAAGGTGAGACGCACGTCGACGTCCTTATACACGCGGACGAGTTTTGCGTTCTCGCGGGGAGCATGCGTCGCGTCATCGTTGAAGAAGGGCGCGGGCTTCAGCTCGTAGCGGTCGGGGTTCTCGTCCATGAGGACGGTGAGCGACGGGCTGTCGCCGAGGGCCCACACCTCGCGGCGGGTGCCGTCCATCATGCGCTGCGTCTTGGAAAATTCGATGAGCTGGTCGAAGAGGTACTTGCCGAGCTTGCCGCAGTGGGAGACGCGCGCCTCGAGCTCCGCGAACGTCACTTTCATCATGCCGTACACCGTCTGATTGACCTGCCAGACAGGCACGGGGCTGCCGAAGACGATGTTGGCGGCCTGAATGTCCTGGCAGAGGTTGAACTCCACCCCGCCTGCGGGGTACGGGCCGCCGCCGATCCAGACGACCGTCATCTTCTCGGCGATCTTGGGCTCCTTTTTAAGGGCGACGGCGACGTCGGTGATGCTGCCGAGCACGCACACATACAGCGGGCGGGAGTCCTCCTTCATTGCCTCTTGGACGATGAAGTCAGAGCCCTCGCTCTCGGGAAGGGTGCCGTCCTCTGCGATCTCCCGCGTCGCGCCGCGAAGCAGGGGCACGTCGTCCATCTCGGCGAGCTCCAAGAGGAGCTTGCCCTCCTCGTAGCTTTGCTCCATCGTCTTGAAGCGCGAGTGATAGATGCCGCTCCCCTCGATGAGAGACTTATCGATCTTCCTGTCGCCGAACGCGCTCTTGCAGAACGCCTTGTCGCAGGTGTCGGGCTCCACACCCTCGACGAGCTTGTGCATGAGGCGGGGGAACCACTCGAAGTGCGCGGCGACGATGCCCACGACGTCCTCGCCGGGCGTCAAGAGGTGGTGCATGACGGCGTACTGGTCGTCCGCTTCGTTTTTAAGGTCGGTGCTCAAGATCACGCGGCGGCGCCTCTCCTTGGGGAGGGAATAGCCGAGGCGGGATAAGATCTCTTCTCTTTTCATAAAAATTATCTCCTTATCTTTCTATTTTATCGTTTTGGATACAGGCTGTCAAGCAGGCGTTCCAGCGGGAACGCTTGCCTTCGACGGCCTCTTTCGCCATTTTGGGGGCATACTCGCCCTGAAAGGCGGGCGCATAGCTTTGATACAGCCCCACGCCCCTGCCCGCAAGCAGCGCGGCACCCAAAGCGGACAGCTCCTGCACGGCGGAGACGCGCACGGTACAATTTGCGAAGTCGGCCTCCCGCTGCATGAGGAACTTGTCCCCCGTCGCCCCGCCGTCCGCGTTGATGCAGTCGAGCGCATAGCCTGTGTCGGCGCGCAGGCAGTCGAGGATGTCCGCGATCTGAAAGGCGATGCTCTCCTCGGCGGCGCGGCAAAATTCCTTTTTCCCCGTCGTGCGGGTCATTCCGAAGACTGCCGCCTTTGCGTTCTCCTTCCAATAGGGCGCGGAGAGGCCCGAAAAGGCGGGAATGAGCACTGCGGTGTCCTGCTCGTTGGCCTCTTCGGCGAGCGTACCCGCCTCCTTGGCTGAAGAGATCAGGCCCATATCGTCCTTGAGCCAGGTGATGACGGCGCAGGAGTAGTTGATGTTGCCCTCGAGGACGTAGTTGACCTCCCCGCCGATTTTCCATGCGAGCGACGACGCGAGCCCATGGCGGCTGCCCTTGAAGGCGGTGCCGACGTTCATCATCACCGAGCTGCCCGTGCCGTAGGTCACCTTGCACGCACCGGGAGCGGTGCAGCCCTCCGCATAGAGCGCGGCGTGGGAATCGCCGAGGACGCCCGTGACGGGCACGGGGCGAGGCAGGATGCCGTCGAGCGTCGTCTCGCCGAACTTCTCGTCGCTCGGCACGACTTCGGGAAGCATCCCCCTTTCGATGCCGAAGATGCGGCAGAGTTCCTCGTCCCACGAAAGCGCGTGCAGATCAAAGAGCTGCGTGCGCGAGGCGTTGGAATAGTCGGTGAGGTGCCGCCCCGTCATCTTGAAGAGCAGGAAGCTGTCCACCGTGCCGAGGCGGACATTGCCCGAAAGGGCGGTGTGTTTCAAGAGCCATGCGTACTTTCCCGCGGGGAAGTAGGGCGAGAGCGGAAGGCCCGTCTTTTCGCGAATGAGGTCGGCGTATTCGCCGAGCGTGTCCGTCACCTCCTTCCCCCGCGCGCACTGCCACACGACGGCGGGCGCAAGCGGGCCCTCGTCGTTCCAGATGCAGCTCGTCTCGCGCTGGTTGGAGATGCCGATGCAAGCGACCTCCCCTTCCCTTCCCGCGATACACTCCTTCACCGCCGAAAGCAGGTTCTCCCAAATTTCACCCAAATCGTGGGAGATGTAGCCGTTGGCGTCGATGAGCTGGCGGTGGGAGCGGTACGCCTTTTGGGCGATCTTGCCTTCCTCGTCGAAGAGAATGGCTTTGGTGCCCTGCGTGCTCTGGTCGATGGCGAGAACGTATTTCATGAAAGTGCCCTCTTGACGGACGCCGCGATGCCCTCCTTCGTAAGGCCGTAGTAGTTGAAGGCCTCCTCCGCCGTGCCCGTAACGATGTGCCCGTCGGGAAGGGAGAGCTCGAGGACTTTTTTAGGGTCATTCGCGGAAATAAGCTGTGCGACCATGCTGCCGAGACCGCCGTAGGGAGAGTGTTCCTCCGCCGTGACGACGAGCTTGACGCCCTTCGCAGCCTTTAAGATGAGTTCGCCGTTGAGGGGCTTTAAGCAGTAGGCGTCGATAACGCCCGCAGAGATGCCCTCTTTCTCCAAAAGTTCCGCCGCATGGAGACAGCGCGAGACCATCTCCCCGCACGCGACGAGGAGCACGTCCTTGCCCTCTTTGAGCAGGACGGCGCCGTCCGAGAAGGCGGTATTTTCATCGTAGATGTCCTCACTCGCCCCGCGCGAGACGCGAAGGTATGCGGGCTTGGTGTCCTTGAGAAGTTCCTTGACGACCGCGGCCGTTTGAAAGCGGTCGGAGGGAAGATAGACGCGCATGCCGGGGAGCGCGGAGAGCGCCGCGATATCCTGCAGGGAGTGGTGCGTCATGCCGAGCGCACCGTAACTGATGCCGCCCGAGATGCCCACGAGCGTGACGTTGGTCTCCGCATAGGCGACGTCCACCTTGGCCTGCTCGTAGGAGCGCGTCGAGAGGAAGCAGGCGGGCGAGACGGCGAACACCTTCTTCCCGCAGGAGGCGAGGCCCGCCGAGACGGACACGAGGTCCTGCTCCGCGATGCCGATCTCGACGGACTGCTTCGGGTACGTCTCGAAGAACTTGGTCATGGAGCCCGAACCGCGCGAGTCCGAGCAGGCGACGATGATATCTTTATCCGTCTTTGCCGCCTCTAAGAGCGTGTCGCAAATTGCCTGACGATTGGTGATGTTACTCATAGCGCGCCTCCAATTCTTTGACTGCCGTCTCGTACTGTTCCTTGGTCATCACGCCGTGATGCCACTTGACGTTGTTCTCCATGAAGGAGACACCCTTGCCCTTGACGGTGTGTGCAATGACGGCCGTGGGCTTGCCCTTGCACGCTTTCGCCTGCTCATAGGCGGCGATGAGCTGATCGCAATCGTTGCCGTCCTGAACTTCGATGACGTTCCAGCCGAAGGAGGCGAACTTTTCGCCGAGGGGCGCGGTGTTCATGACGTCCTTCGTGGGACCCGAGATCTGCAGGCCGTTGAGATCGACGGTCGCGCAGAGGTTGTCGAGCGAGTACTGAGCGGCCGCCATCATGGCCTCGTAGTTGCTGCCCTCCGCCATCTCGCCGTCGCCGAGGACGACGTAGGTGCGGTAGGCACGCCCGTCCATCTTTGCCGCGAGCGCCATGCCGACGCCCACCGCAAGGCCGTGGCCCAAGGAGCCGCCGTTCATCTCCACGCCCTCAATGGCGGTATTCGTGTGGCCGATGAAGCGGCTTTGAAACTTTTCAAAGGTCGTGAGATATTCGTTTATATCGAAGTACCCCTTGTCGCCGAGGACGGCGTAGAGGCAGTCCGCGCAGTGCGCCTTGCTCAAGATGAAGCGGTCCCTGTCGGGGTCGTGCGCCTTTTCGGGCGAGACGTTCATGATGCGGTTGTAGAGGACGTTCAAAATGTCCACGACGGAGAGGTCGCCGCCGATGTGCCCCGAGGACGCGCGGTACACGGCCTCGATGACGGAGCGGCGGAGTTTATATGACTTTTTGGTGAGTTCGTCCATCTTACTCCCCCCGAATGTAGGCCTTGACCTCTTCCTCAATGGGATCGTAGAGGTCGGGCGTGATGCCGAGGTACTTGCATGCCTCGTAGAGGACGGGCACGACGTCCTCGTGAATGCCGACGCAGTGGTGGATATACGGGCCCTCGACGATCTTCGCCTCGAGGCGCTTCCAGTTCTTGACCTCCACCCACACATAGGTGCCCTTGGTGTAGGGGCCGTCGATGCCCTTCGCGTTGCCGAGGAGCAGCGAGTACTTGCCGTTGTCGCCGTCGAAGCGGCAGAGCGTCATCTCGCCGTGCTTGGCCTCGCCCGCGACCGCGCCCGGGTAGTTGAACGCGAGGGGATAGCAGATCTCGGGCTTGCACGAAAGGCAGCTCTTGGGCCAGGGGCCGCAGTGCTGTAAAAGTTCGCCGTTCTCGTTGTCGGGATGGCGCACCGTCCAGTCGGCAAAGAAGGAGCGCTTTGCATTCATCGCCGCCGCCTCGACGAGCACAGAGGTGATCGCGCCGTGAATGTCCGTCTCGCACGCGACGGGGAAGCCCTCCTCGTTGAGGATGCTGTTCGCGGCGCAGGGCATGATGCCGATCTCGTCCTGCAGGGCGTTCCAGCACTGGATGCACCCCGCGTTGCAGCCGTACTTTTCGGCGAGCGCGGAGATGGCGCCCTTGAGCGCGGCGACGTTCTCGAGCTCCTCGTCCGAGACGGAGATCTTGAAGTTCTCGCGGCAGTAGGAAACAATTTCGGAAAGCTGCTTCTTGTCCGCCTTGACCTTGTTCATCTCGGCGGTGAGCTCGGGAAGCGGCACGGGCGCGAGCTGGATATTGAATTTTTCAAGCAGTTCGCCCTCGTTGCACATCGTCGACCAGAAGTCGAAGGGGCGCGGGCCGATCTGCAAAATGCGCGTCTTCCGGAACGCTCTCACGACGTTGCAGACGGCGAGGAAGAGACGAACGCCCCGCTCGAAGGCCTCGTCCGAGAGGTTGCAGTTGCAAAGGTAGGTGAAGGGCACCTCAAAGCGGCGCAAAACCTTCCCCGTTGCGAAGAGACCGCACTGGCTGTCGCGCAGGCGCACGCCGTTTGCATCGGGGCGCTCGTCGCGCGGCCCCCAAAGGAGCACGGGAACACCCAGTTCCTTCGCAAGGCGGGCGACCTCGTACTCGGTGCCGAAATTGGTGTGCGGCACAAACAGGCCGTCCACCTTGGCCGCCTTGAACTTAGCGGCGATCTTCTCCCTGTCGTGATCGTCGTGGAGAAGGCCGTCCTCCGAAATGTCCGTGATGTCGACGTACGAAACGCCCATCTCGTTGAGCTTGTTCCGCGTGTAGTTTGCATACTCCACCGCCGCGGGCGCGGAGAAGATGCTGCGCCGCGTGGGCGCAAATCCGATCGTTATCTCCATATCGTTACCTCCTGCGGATATTTTAGCGGAAGTTTACTTAATTTTGAAGAAAAATTCAGTTATCCATTGACTTAATTTGCTTAATTTGATAGAATATGCGTGGAGGCAGCGATGATCACGGCAAAGGAACTTGCAAAACTTTTAGGACTCTCGGAGGCGGCCGTCTCGATGGCGCTCAACGGGAAACCGGGCGTGAGCGAAAAGACGCGGGAACGCGTCGTGCAGGCGGCGCGGCGGCACGGGTACGACTTCTCGCGGATCAGGGAAAAGTCGTACGACAGGACGCACTTGAACGGCACGGTGTGCTTCGTGCTGTTTTTAAAGCACGGGGCGGTCGTCGCGGACACCCCCTTCTTCTCGCAGCTCGCGCAGGGCATCGAGACGCAGTGCAGAAGCTTCGGCTACAACCTCGCAGTCAGGTACGTCTACGGCGGCGAGACGGCCGAATCGGACTTTTCCGCCATCGGCAGAGAGGGCTACGGCGGGGCCATCGTCCTCGGCACGGAGATGGACGAGCACGACTTTACCTTCCTCGAACAGCTCACCCTCCCCCTCGTGCTCCTCGACAGCTACTCCGAGCGCGCGGCGTGCGACTGCGTGCTCATCAACAACCGTCAGGGGGCGTTCGCCGCGACGAATTACCTCATCTCCAAGTACAAGGCGCAGGCGGGGTATCTGCACTCAGCGTACCCCATCCACAACTTCTCGGAACGCGCCGACGGCTTCTACAAGGCCATCCGCGAGCACGGGATGTCCCCCTCGCGGTGCGTGCGGCACGAGCTCACCCCCGCCGTAGAGGGCGCCTATGCCGACATGAAGAGCATTTTCGAAAGCGGCGAGAAGCTCGCAAGATGCTACTTTGCGGACAACGACCTCATCGCCGCAGGCGCCATGCGTGCCATTTCGGAGGCGGGGTATAAGCTCCCGCAGGACGTCGCCGTCGTCGGGTTCGACGACATGCCCCTCTGTACCTACACCTCCCCCTCCCTCACGACGGTGGGCGTGCCCAAGCAGTTCATGGGAAAGATCGCGGCCGAGCGCATCTTCGCCCGCATGAACGCCCCCGACGCCGAAACCACCACGACGGAGATCAACACCAAACTCATTCGCCGCGGCTCGGCGTAATGCCCGCCCGTTTTTTGCATGAAAAAAGCGCCCCGAAGGGCGCTCTTTTTGTTTTTTACAGGACCTTTGCGAGGCACACCCTTTCTTTGGGTTCGCCGTCCTCGACGATTTGCACGCTCTTTTGAAGGGACAGATCCTCGGAGGACGTGCCGCACATCAGCACGATCTCGCCCTTCTCCACCTTGCGGCGCATGTCCTCACCGCAGAAGGCGAACATGCCGGCAGAGGCCTCCAGCGTGACGCGCTGTCTCTCGCCCGCCTGAAGGGGCACGCGCGCAAAGCCTAAAAGCTGCTTGTTCGGCCGCGCGATGCTCGCGACGGGGTCGGAAAAATACACCTGCACGACTTCCGTGCCCGCGCGCTCGCCCGTGTTTTCGACGGTGACGGAGACGGTGAACCTGTCGCCCGCGCGAAGTTCGGCCTTGGAGACTTCGAAATCGGAGAGCGCGAACGAAGTGTAGCTCAACCCATACCCGAAGGGATAGCGGGGCGTGCGGGGACTGTCGATATAGGCGAAGTCGCCGAAGTAGTCGTTGGCGTGCCACGAGGAGCCGAACTGATGCGAATAATACATCGGGAGCTGCCCGACGCTCCTTGCGACGGTGACGGGGAGCTTGCCGCTCGGGGAAATTTCTCCCTTCAGGACGGAGACGATGGCCTTCGTGCCGCCCTCGGAGGGGAGCCAGCACTCGAGGAGCGCGTCGAGGCACTCGTCCGCCGCGTCCGAAGCGATGGGCCGCCCGTCAAAGTGGAGCCCGACCATGGGCTTGTCGAGGGAAGCGGCGAGGCGAATGAATTTCTCCTGTGCGGGAGGGAGGCCGATGTTGACGCCGTTGATGTTCTCCCCCATTGAGGTCATCGCGCCCGTGCCGTTCTTGCCGCCGAGGGCGAGGATGATGAGGTCGGCCGTCTTGCAGAGTTCCAAAGCCTCTTCAAAGCCGCTCTCGTCGTTGCCCGCGTAGTCGAAGCCGTGGGCGTAGACGACGTCGCTCTCGGGGAAGGCGGCGCGGAGGCCCTCATAGAGGGGCACGCAGTCGGGGTGCATGTGGCGGGCGAGCGCTTCGAACTCGTCGAACATCGCGTCCTCGCGCAGCACCTTGCAGCCGGGGTAACAGTCCTCTTTTCTGACGCCGCCGCAGCCGTCGACACCCGCCATCGTGCCCGTCGAGGCGATGAGCCCCTCCGTCATGCTCAGGTGCGTGTAGCCGCCGAACATCCCGCGCACCGTCTTGCCGTGATAGCCGACGACGGCGATCTTCTTGTAGTTCTTGTTCAGGGGCAGCACGCCGTTGTTCTTCAAAAGGACGAAGGATTCCTCCGCCGAGCGCAGCGTGAGCGCCCTGGCGCCCTCGTCTTCAAAGGTCTTGCGATAGTCCTCCGCGGCGAAGGGGTGCTCGAAGAGGCCCATGCGGAACTTGGCCTCGAGGACGCGCAGGACGGCCTCGTCGAGGAGCGCCATATCCGCCTCGCCCGAGGCGAACATCTGCTTCAATTCGTCGTTGTAGCCGTAGGGGAATTGCAGTTCGACGTCCATGCCCCCCTTGATGGCACGGAGGCCCGCTTCGACGGGCGTCGCCGCGACGTGGTTGCACGTCACGCCGTTCTGCACGGCACAGTAGTCGGAGACGGTCACGCCCTCAAAGCCCAGCTCCCCGCGCAGAAGGTCGCGCAGGTAGTGGGCGGAATAGGACATGAACTCCCCGTTGATGGTGTTGTAACAGGGCATGATGCCCTTGAGCCCCGCGAGGCGGATTGCCGCTTCGAAGGGCTTCGAATAAACTTCCCGCAGCTCGCGCTCGGAGATAGAGACCTCCGCGCCGTGCAGGCCGCCCATTCCCTTGTGGAAGGCGAGGAAGTGCTTGGCAACGCCCTCGATTTGGACGTTCTCCTTCTCCTCCTGAAGGCCGCGGGTATAGGCCGTGCCGAGGGAGGCAACGAGCGTCTCGTCCTCGCCGTAGCTCTCGTTCATGCGGCCGAAGCGGGCGTCGCGGGTGACGTCGAGAACGGGCGCAAAGATGTGCGAGATGCCAATGGCCGAGGCCTCCTTCCCCACCGTGCGGCCGAGTTCTTCTTCGAGCGCCGTATCAAAGGACGCGCCCCGTCCGATGGGTGCAGGCAGGCTGACGGCGTCCTGAACGAGGAGCCCGCAGATGCCCTCCATGTGGAAGATGGCAGGAATATGATGGGGCGAGAGCGCCATGATGCGCTTCTGAAGGTCGCGCTGAAGGGCGACGCACTCCTCGAGCGTCTTGAAGGGGCGCATTTCGAGCGCACTCACCTCGCCGATGCCGTAGGGGCAGCTCTCCTCCACGCTCTTGGCGGTGGGCTGAAAGAAGTAGCAGTTGATCTGCGCCATCTTCTCGTCGAGCGAGAGTTCCTGTAACAGCGCCTCGGCGCGCTCGGCGGCAGAAAGTCCGGTGTTTTCGTATCTCTTCATAATTTACTCCTTGATAAAGTCCTCTATTTTCCAGCTGTCGAACCATCTGATGACGGGTCTCTCCCCTTCGAACGTGACGGGCAGCCAGACGTAGTCCGAAAGCGACGTATTCGCCGCCGTGTCCGCAAAATACTTCTCCTCCTCGGGAAGGGGCTGCTCGCCCTTGATGAACCGCCGCTCGAACGCCTTTTCATAGTCCTCGTAATTGTACGGGCAGTCGGGCAGCCAACGGTCGGCAAGGGCGATGTAGAGGTCGGTATTCGGCACATGGAACACCGAGCTTATTTGCGAATGGAAGGAAGTGCGGCTCTCATCGCCCACATGCGGGTCGCCGAGGACGCGGTACGGGCCGTGCCAGGTGTCCGCGACGGCGGCCTCGGACGGGTTGGGGAAGTACCCCGTCGTGCCCGACGTGATGAGGTAGTGCTTGCCCCCTCGCATAAAGTGCGCCGTTGCCTCGCGCACATAGGGCGGGCCCAAGTGCGGGAAGTGCGTCGAGTAGTACCCCGTCACATCGGTGTAGTCCTCGGTGAGGTCGGCGATGATGGTCTCGGAGTGGACGCGTTCGAAGAAGTAATACCCCTTTCCGTCGGGGGCCTTACAAAGGTCGAAGTCGCCCGCGCTCATGCCGAGGGGTCTCAAACCCGTCCGTACGATGGCGTAGGGGCCCAAGAGACGGTCCGCCGAAAGGACGGTCTCTGTCTGCCGCCCGTCCAACCCCATGATCTTGAGCCAGCAGACGTACTTTTTCGTCTCGTCGTTATAGAGGATATGCGGGCGATCCATCATGGACGAGGGGTGGAGCGGCGAGGTCTCGTCGTTTAAATCGGGCGGAATGATGACGCCCTCGTCTTTCCAGTTGTATAGATCGCGCGAGGAATAGCACCTCACGCCCCAGTGCCAGACGCCGTTCTTGCCGTCGGAGTGCTCCTTGTTCTCGCCGTACCAATAATAAGTGCCGTTCTCGTAAAGAATGGAGCCGCCGTGCGCGTGGATGCGCTTGCCGTCGGTATCCAGCCAGACTTTCCCGGGTTCAAAGCAGTTCCGCATAGTCTCCCCCATTGTTTTTTGCGCATTATACCCCGAATTGCCGCGCCGTTCTATCATAAAATTCTTCCCTATTGCATGATTTTTTCTTTTTTTGCGAAAATGCAACAAAAAAGGCCCGGACGTGTGCCCGAGCCGTTGTTTTTTCAGGAAGCGAACTGCGCGTTGTAGAGCTTGGTGTAGAACCCGCCGCGTGTAATAAGTTCCTCGTGCGTGCCCTGCTCGACGATGTCGCCGTGGTCAAGCACCAAGATGAGGTCGGCGTTCTTGATGGTGGAAAGCCTGTGAGCGATGACGAAGCTCGTCTTGTCCTTGGTGAGGGCGTCCATCGCGCTCTGGATCATCTGCTCGGTGCGGGTATCGACGTTGCTTGTCGCCTCGTCCAAAATGAGCATGGGCGCGCCGTCCACCATCGCGCGGGCAATGGTGATGAGCTGTTTCTGCCCGCCCGAGAGCATGCCCTCGCTGAGGACGGTATCCCCGCCCTCGGGCAGCGTGCGGACGAGGTGCCAAATGCCCGATGCCCTGACCGCCTCGACGACCTTCTCCTCGGAGATGTTCTCCTTGCAGTAGAGAATGTTCTCCTTGAGCGTGCCCTCGAACACCCACGCGTCTTGGAGCACCATCGAGAAGAGGTCTCTCACGTTCTCGCGGGTCATGGCCTTCGTCGAGACGCCGTCGATCTTGATGTCGCCGCCGCACTCGTAGAAGCGCATCAAGAGGTTGACGAGCGTCGTCTTGCCCGCGCCCGTGGGGCCGACGATGGCGACCTTCTGCCCCGCCTTGACGGTTGCGGAGAAGTCGTGAATGACGGGCTTTGCGGGATCGTAACCGAAGTTGACGTGCGAGAAGGTGACGTCGCCGTGCACGGTTTCGGGCGTGATGGCCGCGGAGGGCGTCTCGCGGGGTTCCTCCTCTTCCTCGAGGAATTCGAACACGCGCCCTGCGGCGGCTGCCGCCATCTGGAACTGCCCTGCGACTTGCCCGAGCTGCGATAAGGGAGACTGAAAGAGGTTGATATAGATGAGGAAGGCCGCGAGTTCGCCGAGCGAAGTGCCGCCGCCCGCCATCAGCACGCCGCCCACCACGCAGATGGCGACGTAGCCGAGCTTGGAGACGAAGGTCGTCAGGGGGTGCGAGATCGCAGACAGCA
Source organism: uncultured Clostridia bacterium (assembly GCA_944367045.1). GTDB lineage: Bacteria > Bacillota > Clostridia > Christensenellales > Borkfalkiaceae > Gallimonas. Next base: position 112,566 of record CALVWI010000002.1, read on the forward strand.
CGTTGGCCTTGTACATCGCACCCTGCAGTTTCTTGTTCTGCGTCTCAAAGACTTGGACGGCGCGCTCCTCCGCGTTGCAGGCGCGCAGCAGTTCGAGCGCCGAGTAGTACTCCTCCGCATTGCCGTTGAGGGCGCCGAGTTCCCTCTGCTGGGCGCGGAAGTACTTCTGCGACACGCGCACGACGAGGAAGAGGACGATCAGCGAGAGCGGCACGGTCGCAAAGGCGGTGAGCGTCATCTGCCAGTTGGTCGCAAACATCATGACGACGACGATGACGAGCTGCACCGCGGCGGTGACGGCCGTCGCGACAGAGGCGTTCATGGACTGCGCGACGGTATCGACGTCGTTGGTGACGCGGGAGAGCGTATCCCCCACGGCATGCGTGTCGAAGTAGCGCATGGGAAGGAGATTGACCTTCGCCGAGATGTCCGAGCGGAGACGCAGCGCGATCTTTTGGTTGACGCCCGCCATCAAAAACGCCTGAACGTAGCTGCACGCCGCCGAGCCGACGTACATTCCGAGCAGAATGACGCACAGGCGGACGACGTTGTTCATGTCGAGTACCTCCGCCATCGTGTGCCCCTCCGCGGCAAGGCGGGAGGCCTCGTCGATGTAGTCGGTGAGTTCGCTCAAGTACGTCGTCGCGTACACGGTGAGAAAGACGCTCACGATGCTCAAAATAAGCACGACGGCGAGGGCGAAGAAGTGGCGCTTGCAATAGCGCATGAGTTTGGAAAGAGCTGACTTTTTCATACGGCAAGTTCCTCCTCGGAGAGCTGGGAGAGCGCGATCTCGCGGTAGACGGGGCAGTTCTGCATGAGTTCCTTGTGCGTGCCCACGCCTGCCATCTTGCCCTCCGAAAGTACGACGATGACGTCCGCATCGCGCACCGTGGAGATGCGCTGGGCGACGATGACCTTGGTCGCCTCGGGAAGAGCTTTCTTGAGATTCCCGCGCACCTTGGCGTCCGTTGCGAAGTCGAGCGCCGAGAAGCTGTCGTCAAACAGGAGAATTTGCGGTCTCTTTGCAACGGCGCGGGCAATGGAGAGGCGCTGTCTCTGTCCGCCCGAGAAGTTGCGGCCGCCCTGTTCGACGCGGGCGGAAAGTCCCCCCTTCTCGGCGATGAACTCGTCGGCGCAGGCGATCTTCGCGGCGTCCTCGAGCGCCGATTCGGGAAGGTCGGGGTCGGTGAAGGCGAGGTTGCCGGCGATGGTGCCCGAAAGCAGCACGCTCTTCTGCGGGGCATAGCCGAGGCCTTCCCTCAGCTGCGCCTGCGTGAGCTCTTTGACGGGCTTGCCGCCCATCCTGACGGTGCCCGACGAGGCATCGAGGAAGCGGAGCATGAGCTTTAAGACAGTCGTCTTGCCCGCGCCCGTGCCGCCCACGACGGCGAGCGTCTGCCCCCTCTCCACGCGGAAGGTGAGGCCCGAGAGGACGGGCTTGCCGCCGTAGCCGACGGAGACGTCGTCAAACTCGATGCTGCCGTCCGAGGTGTAGTCGGAGGGCGACGCGGGGTCGAGGATGTCCGACTTCTTATCGAGCACCTCTAAGATTCGCTTTGCCGAGACCTGCGCGCGGGGCAGAAGGTTGAAGAGCATCACGAGCACCATGAACGCCGTGACGACCTGCGAGGCGAGCTGGGTGAAGGAGAACATCGTCGGGAAGAACGCGGCGTTGTTGTCGCGCACGATGATGAAGCACCCGATCCAATAGATGGCAAGGGAGAGCCCGTTGTAGACGAGCAGCATGAGGGGCGACATGAGTGCCGTCACCCTGCCCGCAAAGAGGTTGTTCTTCGCGAAGGCCTCGCTCGCCTCGTCGAAGCGCTTCTTCTGGAAGTCCTCGGCGTTGTAGGCGCGCACGACGCGGATACCCGTCAGCGTATCGCGCATGGTGCCGTTTAATTTATCGGTGAGCTTTTGGATGAGCTTGAAGCGGGGCAGGACGAGCATTAAGATCGCCATGATGCCCGCAAGCAGGATAAACACGGCGACGCCCGTCGCAAGCGTGAGTTCCCCGCTCGACTGCGCGATCTTCACGATCGCCATCACCGCCATGAGGGGCGCGCCCACGCCGAGGCGGAGCCCCAAGACCATCGCCGAGACCACCTGCTGCACGTCGTTGGTCGTGCGCGTTAAGAGCGAGCCCGCCGAGAAGCTCATTGCGTCGCGGTCTGAAAAGTGCACGACGTGGGAGAACACCTCCCCTCTCAGCCGCCGCCCGAGGCGCGTGGAGATCTGCGCGGAGAGGATCGTCTCAAAGATGGTCGCGACGACGCTCCCCGCCGCAAAGGCGAGCATGATGCCGCCCGTCGTGAGAATGGACGAGGCCGCCGCGCCCGCCTGCATCTTCGCGACGATCTCCGCCGTGTAGGTCGGAAGCGTCACGTCGCAGAAGATCTGCCCCACCAAAAAGGCGAGAAGGCCTACGAACATGACGATCTCCGTTCCCTTCAAATACTTAAATAGTCTTAACACGTTTGCCGCTCCTTATCGTTCTTGCCCCTATTCTATCATAGACTTTACACTTTGTCAACAATTTTGCGGAAAAAAGTTTACACTCTGTAAATAATTTTTCGGAAACGCTTGCGTTCTCCCGAAAAATGTGGTAAACTTTGCATATGAACAAGTTCGAACAGCAGCGCGCCGAGCGCACGCAGAAAATTTTGACGGAAGCGAAGAAGCTCATTCTCTCCCGCGGCATTTCGGACGGGCTGATGAGCGAGATCGCAGCGCGCGCGGGCATCTCCCGTCAGCGGCTGTACGCCTACTTTGAGAACATCGACGAGATTTTGGACGGCATCATGGAGGGCATCATCGAGCGCTCCTACCTCGCGCGCATCGCGGACGCGCCCGAGGTCGACACCCCGGACGGCATCATCCGCTACTCCATCCTCTCCTTCTCCCGCCTCTCGGACGAGGCCCACGACGATTTGCTGTTCCTCTCCCTCTACGGCGTCTACGCCGCCACCAACCCCCACGCGAAGAGCCACGTCCACGCGCGCATTTTGCTCTTCGAAAAGCAGATCCGGGCGGGGCGGGAGAGCGGCCTCTTCCGCACGGACAAGTCTCTCGAAGAGCTCACCGCCGTCGTCTCGCACATTCTCGCTGGCTACACGACGTACATCGAGACGCTCTCGGGCATGGAGAAGACGCTCATGCTCTCGGACGAGCTTCTGAACCGCCTCGCCGACATGGTGCTCGCGTACCTCAAAAATGAATAGATACGAACGCGACCTGAAAAGGGGCGGCCCCGCTTGGAGCTGCCCCTTTTGTTTTGCGGTCTTTCCTCTTTAAGAAGCGCCGCCGATGACCTCGCCCATCACTTGCAGGAACTTCTGCCCCGCGCGCGAGAACACCTGATACTTCTTCCACGCGAAGAAGAGCGCGGCCTCGATGGCGGGCTCGAGCGGGCGGAAGGTGAGCGGCGTGCCCTGCGTGTTGACGAGGCGGTCGATGGTGAGCGCGCACCCCATGCCCGCCTTCACCATGAGCGCCGTGTTGTTGACGAGGTTGTGCGTGGAGACGATGTTGAGCTTGGAGAAGTCATAGCCGAGCCAGCCCGAAAGCTCGTTGGAGTGGAGCGCCTGCCGCGAACAGAGGAGCGGCACCTCGGCAAGATCGCTCGGCCGCACCGAAGCGGCCTGCGCCAAGGGGTGATCCCGCCGCATCAAAAGCCCCCACCGGTCGCCCTTGGGGAGCTTCAGATAGTCGTACTTTTCAAGGTCGGTGTTGCCGACGAACAGCCCGAAGTCGACGAGCCCGTTCATGAGCCGCTCCGAAACGTCCTCGTCGTTGCCGCTGTAGAGATGAAAGCGGACGAACGGGTGCGCTTCGTGGAGCCGCTTCATCGCCTCGATGACGAGCTCCATCCCCTCCGTCTCGCCGCAGCCGATGGAGATGTCCCCCGTGACCGCCTCGTCCGTGCCCTGAAGCGCCGCCTGCGTCATGTCCGCGAGGTCGACGATCTCCTGCGCGCGACGGAAGAGGAACATTCCGTCCTCGGTGAGCGTCGTCTTGCGCTTGCCGCGCACGAGCAGCTGTTTGCCGAGCTCCGCCTCGAGTTCCATCAGCTGTTTGGAGAGCGTCGACTGCGTGATGAAGAGCCGCTCCGCCGCCGCCGTGATGTTCTGCTCCCGCGCCACCTCGATAAAGTATCGGAGTACTCTCAGTTCCATGCGTTCCCCTCCTTTTTCTCCATGATAGCACAATTCTATCATTCTCGCAAGCGATTATAACAGATAGAAAATAACTGTTTGCAATCGTAGAGACGGTGTGATACACTGTAGGCGTAGGAAACTGCCTCAAATCCATTCTTTCAGGAGGGAAACAATGATCAACTTTAACTTTTTTAACCCCACGCGCATCGTATTCGGCAGCGGGAAGCTCCAAACGCTTGCGGAGCAGACGCTCCCCGGCAAGAAGGCCATGCTGCTCATCTCGTGCGGCAAGTCGACGAAGGTGAACGGCTCGCTCGACACCGTGAAGGAGCAGCTCGACAAGGCGGGCATCTCTTACGCCGTCTTCGACAAGGTCATGGAGAACCCCGTCAAGGAGGTCATCATGGAGGGTGCGGCGTTTGCAAGAGAGAACGGCTGCGACTTCATCCTCGCGCTCGGCGGCGGGGCGGTGCTCGACTCCTCCAAGGCCATCTCCGCGATGGCGACGAATGAGGGCGATTTGTGGGACTACGTCTCGGGCGGCACGGGCAAGGGCAAGCCGCTCGCGAACAAGGGCCTCCCCATCGTGACCGTTCCCACCTCTTCGGGCACGGGGAGCGAGATCAACTGCTGGGGCGTCATCTCCAATTTGGAGACGCACGAGAAGATCGGCTTCGGCGCGGAATGCCTCGACCCCGTCCTCTCCATCGTCGACCCCGAACTCATGAAGACGGTGCCGCCCAAGTACACGGCCTTCCAGGGCTTCGACGCGCTCTTCCACAATACCGAAGTCATGATGAGTAACGGCGTCAACGTGCTGAGCGAGGCAATCGCGCTCTCCGCCATCGAAAATATTGCCAAATACCTGCCGCGTGCCGTCAAGGACGGAAACGACCTTGAAGCGCGTGAGCACGTCGCCTACGGTTCCACCGTCGCGGGCATCACGATGCAGCTCACCTCGACCACGGCGCAGCACTCCATGGAGCACGCCATGAGCGCATACCATCACAGCCTCCCCCACGGCGCGGGACTCATCATGATCTCTTTGGAGTTCGCCCGCTACTTCATCGAAAAGCACGCCTGCGATGGGCAGTTCATTAAGATGGCGCGCGCGATGGGCATGAAGGACGCCGACAAGCCCGAGGACTTCCTCACCGCCCTTTCGGACCTTCAGAAGGCGTGCGGCGTGGACGATCTCAAGATGAGCGACTACGGCATCGAAAAGAGCGAATGCATGACGCTTGCCGTCAATGCACGCGAGACGATGGGCGGCCTCTTCCACGCCAACCCCTGCGAGCTCAATGACGCGAACTGCGCGGGCATCTTCGAGAGGTCGTACCGCTGATGAGAGTCCTTCTCTTCAACGGCAGCACGCGCGAGAACGGCTGCACCTATACCGCGCTCCAGGAGATCGCCGCCGTCCTCAACGAAGAGGGCATCGAGACGGAGATCTTGCAGATGGGCGCGAAGGCCGTCCGCGACTGCACGGGGTGTAATGCCTGCCAAAGGACGGGCAAGTGCGTGTTCGACGACATCGTCAACGTCCTCATTGAAAAGGCGAAGGAGGCGGACGGGTTTGTGTTCGGCTCGCCCGTCTACTACGCCCACCCCACCGGGCAGGTGCAGGCGGTTTTGGACCGCGCGTTCTATGCGGGCGGACAGCACTTTGCGTATAAACCGGGCGCAGCCATCGTTACGGCGAGGCGCGCGGGCACGACGGCCTCTCTGGACGTCCTCAATAAATACTTCACCGACGCGTGCATGCCCGTCGTCTCCTCCACCTATTGGAACATGGCGCACGGCAATACGCCCGAAGAGGTGAAACGCGACGACGAGGGGCTGCAGACCATGCGCAATTTGGGGCGCAACATGGCTTGGCTCTTAAAATGCATCGAGGCGGGCAAAGCGGCGGGCGTCTCTCACCCCACCCCCGAGACCGCCGCATGGACAAATTTTATCCGGTGAGGGACACAGATGAAAAAGTATCTTGCAATATTGCTTTCGCTCTTTCTGATGCTGTTCGGCCTCACGGCCTGCGCGGAAGACCCCGACAGCAGCGGCTCGAGCGGCGGCAACGGCACGGATCCTCCCGCCGTCACGGCGGACAATGTGCTTATCGCCTACTTCTCCTGCACGGGCACGACGGAAGGCATCGCCGAACTTATTGCCGAAGAGACGGGCGGCACCCTGCATGAGATCCTTCCCGAAGTGCCCTATACCGAGGAGGACCTCGACTACTACAGCGGCGGAAGAGCCGACCAGGAGCAGGCGGATCCCACCGCCCGCCCCGCCATCGCCAACAGCGTGGAGGATATGGAAGGGTACGACGTCATCTTCCTAGGCTACCCCATCTGGCACGGGCAGGCGCCGAAAATCATCTACACCTTCCTGGAAAGCTATGACTTTTCGGGCAAGACGCTCATCCCCTTCTGCACGTCGCACTCGAGCAGCATCGGAACGAGCGACGACAACCTGCATCCCCTCGCCGAAAATGCCGAATGGAGGGAGGGCCGGCGGTTTGCGGGCACGGAGAGCGCGGAGACCATTGCACAATGGCTGGAGGAACTCGATTTGACGATGAAAAACGACGTTTCAACGTTTGATCTGGCAAGCGGCGAGAACGGCAGAGCTCCCACCGTCACGCTGAACAGCGGGTACGAGATGCCCGTCTTGGGCCTCGGCACTTACTCACTGCACGGCGATACGGTGAAAAATTCCGTCCGTGCGGCGATCGAGAGCGGCGTGCGGCTCATCGACACCGCCTCCGCCTACGGCAATGAGACGGAGATCGGCGAGGCCATCCGCGAGGCAATCGAGGACGGCATCGTCGAGCGCGAGGAGCTCTTCGTCATCACCAAAATTTACCCCGGGAGCGAGATGGCCAACCCCGAAGCGGCCATTCAGGGCTGCCTCGACCGCTTAAACATCGGCTATGTCGACATGATGCTCCTGCACCACCCCGACCGCAACGACGTCAAGACATATAAGGCAATGGAAACGTTTGCGGAAAACGGGCAGATCCGCTCTTTGGGCCTTTCCAACTGGTACATCGAGGAGATCGACAATTTCATCGCCGAGGTGGACATCATGCCCGCGCTCATTCAGAATGAGATCCACATCTACTATCAGGAGCAGGACGTCGTGCCGTACATGCACAACTTGGGCATCGTCATGCAGGCGTGGTATCCCTTCGGCGGGAGAGGACATACGGGCGAGATTTTGAACGATCCGACCATTTTGGAGATCGCCGAGGCACACGACAGGACGGCGGCGCAGGTGATCCTTCGCTGGCATCTGCAGCGCGGCGTGGTGGCGATCCCCGGCTCGTCCGACCCCGACCATATCCTCGAAAACATCTCCGTCTTCGACTTCTCCTTGAGCGGCGAGGAGATGCAAGCGATCGCAGCGCTCGACAGAGGGACTAAGTTCGACTGGTATTGAGGGTTTCAAAATTTAAGGCACTCCGGCATGGCGCCGGGGTGCTTTTTTTGCACTCTCTGATAAGCGCCCCATGAAAAAGGCCGCCCACGAAGAGGCGGCCTTAAGGAGGAGTTCAGCAAGCTATGGCTGAAGTATGGGAAAAGCAAAATGAGGTGTTTAAATTTGATGAGCAATCATAATTTTACTCGGTATTTAGAGCGTTTCAGCAATACTATGCGTGACATAATACTATGCAAAACGGCGAATTTCGCGATTTTGCCCTCAAATTTTGCGATAAAACAGGCAAGATCTTTGCATTTCAGCAAAATTCTGTCCTCCCCCCTACACGCGCTCGATTTCAGAAAGACGCTTCCGATAGGAGGCGATCTCCTCATCGCTTAGGAGGCTTCCCGTCATATTCAGGACCTTGGCGACCGAATAATTCTTCATATTGCGGACGGCATTGCCGCCCTCGGTGA
>CALVWI010000003.1 GCA_944367045.1 uncultured Clostridia bacterium
ATATGCGTGTCAAAACAAAGAACAAGTTTTAAGGAGAATCAAGTTATGACGAAAGCTATGAAGAAAGTAACGTGCCTCGCATGCGTGGCGGTTATGGGTCTGGGTGCAGCGATGTTCGCTGCCTGCGACGATCAGGGCGGCAACACCCCCGGCGGCGACACCAACAGAGAAGTCGAGGAGATCGTTATCTCCGGTTCCTCTTCCGTCACCCCCCTCATGGAGAAGCTCGCAGAAGTTTACGAGTCCTTCAACCCCTATGTTGACATCACCGTCCAGATGAGCGACTCCGGTACGGGCGTCGCTGATGCGATCCAGGGCAAGAACGATTTCGGTATGGCATCCCGTGCCCTCAAGGACAGCGAGACCGAGCAGGGCGTCGTCTCTCAGACCATCTGCCTCGACGGCGTCGCACTCGTCGTCAACCCCGCTTCCGACCTCGACAATGTGACGAGCGATCAGGTCTACCAGCTCTACGCAAACGGCACTGCGATCGGCAGCATCACCAACGCCTTCTCCCGTGAGGATGGTTCGGGTACGCGCGACGCATTCGACAGCCTCATCAAGAGCGCGGCAGGCGAAGAGCTCGGCGACCTTCTTTCCTTCGCAAACTGCGTTGAGATCCAGAACAACACCGGCTCCGTGATGAGCGCGATCGCTTCCAACTCCAACGCCAACACCATCGGCTACATCTCCATGGGTTCCGTCAACGACACCGTCAAGACCGTCAAGTTCGAGGACGTCGAGGCGACCGCAGACAACGTCAAGAACGGCAGCTACACCCTGTCGAGACCCTTCAACATCGTCTACAAGAGCGAAGAGGACCTCTCCGAAGCTGCGAAGCTCTTCATCGACTTCATCATGAGCGATGCCGGCCAGCTCATCGCAGAGAACGAGGGCTATATCTCCCAGGAACTCGGCGAGTAACTTAACGCGAGGAACGCTATGGCAAAAAGCGCTGCAACTGCATCGGAAAAGGCGTTCCGCAACGGCAATCTCGCTTCGGTGAGAGAAAATACCGCAAAGGGCGTGTTCATCGCCCTTGCGGCATTTTCCATTATTGCGGTCTTCGCCATCGTCATCTACCTGCTTTCGGCGAGCATCCCCGCCTTCAAGGAGATCGGACTCATCAACTTCCTGACGGGCAGCATTTGGTCGGCATCGCACGAGATCTTCGGCATCCTCCCGATGATCGTCACGAGCCTTGTCCTCACGGTGCTCTCCGTGGTCATCGGCGGCATCCTTGCCGTGTTCACCGCCGTCTACATGGTCTACTATTGCCCCATCTGGATGAAGAAGATCTATGAGCAGATCATCAACCTCCTCGCGGGCATCCCGTCCCTTATCTTCGGTTACTTCGGCCTCGTCGTCCTGAGACCCATCATGGAGGATATCTTCCATGTCGGTTCCGCCTCGGGCCTCCTGCTCTCGACCGTCGTCCTGAGCATCATGATCCTTCCCACGATCACCTCGCTCGTCAAGAACAGCCTTGAGAACGTGCCCATGCACTACTATGAGGGCGCGCTCGCACTCGGCTGCACCAAGAACCAGGCGGTGTGGAAGGTCTGCCTCCCCGCAGCCAAGAACGGCCTCATCGCCGCCATCATCCTCGGCGTCGGCAGAGCGGTGGGCGAGACGATGGCTGTCCAGCTCTTGCTCGGCAACCAGGTCAACTATCCCACCGATTGGTTCCTTCCCATCCGTTCGCTGACGAGCAACATCATGCTGGAGTTCGGCTATTCGACGGGCCTTCACCGCGAGGCACTCATCGCGACGGGCTTCGTGCTCCTCGTGTTCATCCTCATCATCAACCTCTGTCTCTGGGCGGTCAAGAAGAACGACTCCATCGCGGGCAACAAGTTCTTCTCGCGTAAGTTCAAGCAGACCAACAGCACGATCGCACAGCTCAACTACAAGAAGACGGGAAGTTTGCAGGATATCCTCTGGATCCTCTCGCACATCTTCGCCATTCTCGTGGCGCTCGTGCTCGCCTTCATCATCGTCTTCGTGTTCATCCGCGGCATTCCCAATCTCTCCCTTGACTTCCTGTTCGGCGAGAGCGGAAACGCCCACATGACGCTCGGTCCCGCATTTGCTTCCACGGGTATGCTCATCCTGATGTCGCTGCTCATCGCCCTGCCGCTCGGCATCGGCGCGGCCATCTTCCTCACCGAGTATGCAAAGCGCGGCAGCAAGCTCGTCAAGATCATCCGCCTCTTCATCGATACGCTCGCAGGTATTCCTTCCATCGTGTTCGGCCTCTTCGGCGCCATCTTCTTCGGCACCTACTGCGGCATGGGGTACAGCCTGATAAACGGTTCCCTGACGCTCGCGCTCATCGTCCTGCCCACCGTCATCCGCAGCACCGAGCAGAGCCTCTCCGAGGTCCCCGACAGTATGAGAGAGGCAAGCTACGCACTCGGCGCGGGCAAGCTCAAGACCATCTTCGTGGTCGTGCTGCCTCAGGCCATCTCGGGTATCATCACCTCCATCATCCTCTCCATCGGCCGTATCGTCGGTGAGAGCGCGGCGCTCATCTACACCGCAGGTTCAGTCGCCGGCATGCCCGAAGGGTACGGTTCCGCCGGCTCGAGCTTCGCCGTCATGATGTATAAGTTCATGAGCGAGGGCCTCGAGATCGACAAGTGCTATGCGACGGCGGCGGTCCTCATGATCCTCGTCATCATCCTCAACATCCTCGTCACGCTCACACAGAAATTATTCAATCGGAGTAAAGCAAAATGATCTTCAAATCCAAGAAAAAGGAAGAGACGGCCGCAGAGCCCTCCAAAGAGGTGGAAAGGGCAGAAAAGAAGAGAGGCCTCGCTCAGTTCGAGATGGGCGACATCGCCGTCTCCGTCCACAAAATGGATCTCTTCTACGGAAGCTTCCAGGCGCTCAAGAATATCAACATGGAGTTCCCGACCAAGAAGCTCACGGCACTCATCGGGCCTTCGGGCTGCGGTAAGTCGACGCTTCTGAAGTCGCTCAACCGCATGAACGACCTCGTCGACGGCTGCAAGATCACCGGCGAGATCAAGGTGGGGGATACCGACATCTACCAGCGCGGCCTCGACCTTGCCCGCCTTCGCAAGAACGTCGGCATGGTGTTCCAGCGCCCCAACCCCCTTGCGATGAGCGTCTACGACAACATCGCATACGGCCCCCGTACCTTCGGCATCAAGAAGCGTGCCGACCTCGACGCCATCGTCGAGAAGTCCCTCCGCGGCGCAGCCATGTGGGATGAGGTCAAGGACCGTCTCAACAAGTCCGCACTCGGCCTTTCGGGCGGCCAGCAGCAGCGTCTCTGCATCGCACGTGCGCTCGCCGTCGAGCCGCAGGTCCTTCTCATGGACGAACCCACGTCGGCACTCGACCCCATTTCGACGGGCAAGATCGAAGAGCTCTGCAAGGAGCTCAAGAACGACATCACCGTCATCATGGTCACGCACAACATGCAGCAGGCATTCCGTATCGCCGACTATACGGCATACTTCCTGCTCGGCGAGATGGTGGAGATGGGGGACACCCAGAAGATCTTCACGCATCCCGACGACAAGCGCACAGAGGACTACGTCAACGGCAGATTCGGTTGATACCCGAATTCGGCCGCACGCCAACTCCGCTCATCCATCCTTCATCTTTTCCCCTTTGGCCCGGCGCATGCGTCGGGTCATCTATTTTATTTTCCGACGTTTTTTTGTGCGGAAGGGGACGCGCGGAAATTCTTGCAAAAGTCGTAAAAAGCCGATTGACAAGCCCTTTATTTAGTGCTAAAATTGAAGCGTTTATGCTTTTATAAGCGGGAGAATACAAGAGATGATCTTTGGGAAATACATCAACCGGTACTACTTGAAATACGGGTGGGTGCTGCTCATCGGGCTTGCGGCGCTCGTGCTCGTGGACTACTTCCAGCTCGAAGTGCCCGAGCTCTACCGCATGGTCATCAACGGCATCAATACGGGCTTTGTCGAAACGGACGCCGGCACCGTTCCCTTCGACATCAACTTCCTGCTCGACGAGATCTGTCTCCCGCTCATCTTCATCATTCTCGTGATGGTGGTGGGGCGGTTCGTCTGGCGTATCTGCTTCTTCGGCACGGGCATCCGCGTGGAGACTTCCATCCGCAGCAGGATGTTTGACCACTGCAAGGACCTCTCCGCGCAGTACTATCAGGTCAATAAGGTGGGGAATCTGATGTCCCTCTTTACAAACGACCTCGACACCATTCAGGAGTGCTTCGGCTCGGGCATCATGATGATGTGCGACGCCGCCTTCCTCGGCATCCTCACCGTCGTCAAGATGTGGCGGATGGACTATAAACTTACGCTCCTCGCGCTCATCCCGATGGCGCTGCTGCTTGCGAGCGGCATCATCGTGGGCAAGTACATGACCAAGAAGTGGGAGACGCGGCAGGCGGCCTTCTCCGACCTCTCCGACTTCTCTCAGGAGAGCTTTTCGGGCATCGCCGTCATCAAGGCGTTCGTCAAGGAGACGAAGGAGCTTTTAGCCTTCCGCCGCCTCAACAAGCGCAACGAGGAGGTCAACGTCTCCTATACCAAGGCGTCGACGCTTCTCAATATCACCGTGACGCTCTTCGTCGAGTCGGTCATCTGCATCATCTTGGGCTACGGCGGCTACCTCGTCTATCAGGGCGAGTTCAACGCAGGCCAGCTCGTCGAGTACATCGGCTACTTCAACGCGATGGTCTGGCCCGTGATGGCGGTCTCCCAGCTCATCGAAATGACCTCGCGCGGCAAGGCCTCTTTGAACCGCGTCAGCGAACTCCTTGAAGCCAAGCAGGACGTCGTCGACGCCCCCGGCGTGGTGGACGTCAAGGACATTCAGGGACGCATCGAGTTCCGCGGCCTCACCTTCCGCTATCCGGACGGCGAGTTCGACGTCTTGAAGAACGTCTCCTTCACCATCGAACCGGGCGAAAACGTCGGCCTCGTGGGGAAGACGGGTTCAGGCAAGACGACCATCGTCGATCTCATTCTGCGCACCTATAACGTGCCGGATGGGACCATCTTTTTGGACGGGCACGACGTCAACACCATTCCCATCCACGAGGTGCGCGCCGCGGCGGCGTACGTCCCGCAGGACAACTTCCTCTTCAGCGACACCATCGAGAACAACATCGCCTTTGCGTATGAGGGCGAGAAGGCGTCCGAGGCGGAGGCCGCAGAGGAGGCCGCCCGTCTCGCCGCCGTGCACGACAACATCGTCGACTTCAAGGACAAGTACATGACCGTTTTGGGCGAGCGCGGCGTCACCGTCTCGGGCGGGCAGAAGCAGCGCATCTCCATCGCCCGCGCGCTCATGAAGCAGGCGAAGATCCTCATCTTGGACGACTCCGTCTCCGCCGTCGACACCAAGACGGAGCAGGAGATCCTCACCAATCTCAAAAAGAACAGGTCGGGGCTCACGACCATCCTCATCGCGCACCGCATCTCGACGGTGGAAGACATGGACAAGATCATCTTCATCGACGACGGCAGCGTCGTCGACGTCGGTACGCACGACGAACTCATTGCGCGCTGTCCTGCCTACAAGAAGATGGTCGATTTGCAAAAGCTCGAGGAAGAAGGGGGGAACGGAAATGCGTGAGTACTATCCTCTCATCGTCGTCGGGGCCGTCATCGGGTTCTTCTCCATCGTCTTTTCGATCGCCTATGCCCTCATCAAGAACAAGAAGGAGGCCATCGGCTTCGACCGCAACATGAAGGACGGGGAGATCGTCCGCCGTCTGCTCGCCTATGCCAAGCCGCACTGGAAGAGCTTCGTCTTCGCGGGGCTGTGCATGGCGTTCTCCATTGCCTACGACATCGCCTCGCCCCTCCTCATCGGCTACATCGAGGAGATCGTGAGCGGCGAGTTTGAGCTTGCGCAGCTCTTCATGCTCGTCGGCGTGTATGCGGCCATCCTCGTCGTCTCCCTCGTGAGCTCATATGTGCAGGCCATCACGCTGCAGAAGACGGGCCAGCGCATCCTCTCGACGCTGAGAGAGGACCTCTTCTCCCACATCGAGGGCCTCTCGCACGCCCAGCTCAACCTCATCCCCGTGGGCAAGCTCGTCACGCGCGTCACCAACGATACCAACGCCATCTCCATGATGTTCACGAACATCCTCGTCAACCTCATCAAGAACGTGTTCGTGGTGCTCGGCGTGCTCGTCGCGATGTTCATCTTGAACCTCGAGCTCACCCTCATGGTGCTGTGCTTCGCGCCCTTCATCGTGCTGTTTACGCTCATCTTCCGCAAGTTCTCGCGGCGGGCATACCGCAAGGTGAAGGACGGCACGACGGACATCAACACCTTCCTTTCGGAGAATCTCTCGGGCATGAAGATCACGCAGATCTTCAACCGCCAGCAGCGCAAGATGCAGGAGTTCGAAAAGAAGAATAAGACGCTCGCCTCGGCGAAGCACCAGCAGATCTTCGTGTTCGGTATCTTCCGACCGCTCGTCTATATGCTGTACATCGCCTCCGTGCTGTGCCTGCTCTTTTTGGGCGGCAAGGGGTACCTGGACGGCGCGTCCTTCCTCGGCAATGCCATTTCGAGCGCGACCATCGTCACGTTCTATATGTACCTCTCCAAGTTCTTCAACCCCATCCAGAGCCTTGCTGAGCAGTTCAACTGGCTGCAGTCGGCGTTTGCCTCGGCGGAGAAGATCTTCACCGTGTTCGACCTGCAGCCCGAAGTGGTCGACGAGCCGGACGCCATCGAACTTCCCGAAGTCAGGGGGGAGATCGAGTTCAAGGACGTGTGGTTCTCGTATATCCCGGGCGAGTGGGTCTTGAAGGGGGTCTCCTTCCACGTCAACGCGCGCGATACGGTGGCGTTCGTCGGCAGTACGGGCTCGGGCAAGACGACCATCCTCTCGCTCATCTGCCGCAACTACGACATTCAGAAGGGCTCCATCCTCATCGACGGCATCGACATCAAACACATCAAAATTTCCTCCCTCCGCCGCAACTTCGGGCAGATGTTGCAGGACGTCTTTCTCTTCTCGGGGACCATCCGCAGCAACATCGTCCTCCGCGACGACATCCCCGACGACGAGATCATGCGCGTCTGCGACTATGTCAACGCGTCCTCCTTCATCAACAAGCTCGAAAAGGGCCTCGACGAAGAGGTGCGCGAGCGCGGCAACAACTTCTCGGCGGGGCAGAGGCAGCTTCTCTCCTTTGCGCGTACCATCGTGCACAAGCCCTCCGTCATGATCCTCGACGAGGCGACCGCCAACATCGACACGGAGACGGAAGTCCTCATCCAGGATTCCCTCGAAAAGATGATGAACATCGGCACCATGCTCATCGTGGCGCACCGCCTTTCGACCATCCGCAATGCCGATAAGATCATCGTGCTCTCGCACGGAGAGATCATCGAGGAGGGCACGCACCACGAACTTCTCGAGAAGAAGGGGAGATATTACCGCCTGTATACCCTGCAGGCGCACCGCGAGCAGCTCCAAAACGCATAACTTTCCTCGCTGCCCGCATCGACAGGAGATCTTATGAAGAATTCGGCACCCCGCTTTACCAAGGCGGGTATGCTCGCCTATTTTGCAAAGGGGAGCTTGGGGCTGTTCGCCCTGAGTATCCTCTGCAACCTTGTTATGACGCTCCTCCTCGTGCTCATCCCGCAGCTCATCGGCTTTACGGTGGACTGCGTCATCGGCAGCGAGGAAGTTTCCTCTGCTTACGAGGTATTTGTCCGCATCTTCGGCGGGGTGGACGTCTTAAAGGAGAATATTTGGCTCATCGCCGTCATCGTCGTGGCGCTCTCGCTCGTCACGGCGCTCTTTCGTTACGGCAACAACTTTTTGAATTTGCACGCCAATCAGGTGATGCTCAAGCGCATTCGCGACACGCTCTTCCCGCATTTGCAGCGGCTGCCGTTGAAGTGGCATCATCTTCACAACA
The DNA here is from genome assembly GCA_944367045.1 of uncultured Clostridia bacterium. Lineage (GTDB taxonomy): Bacteria > Bacillota > Clostridia > Christensenellales > Borkfalkiaceae > Gallimonas. The sequence goes on from CALVWI010000003.1 coordinate 7,926, forward strand.
CGGGCGACGTCATCCAGCGCTGCACCTCGGACGTGGACGCTATCTCCAACTTCGTCTCGGGGCAGCTCGTCACGCTCTTCCGCATCGTCATCATGATCGCGCTCTCCATGACGCTCATGTTTTTGACGGACGTGCGCCTCGCCGCCATTGCCGCGGTATTCCTCCCCGCCGTCGTCGCGTACTCCGCGGTGTTCTTTGCAAAACTTCTGCCCGAATACCGCAAGTGCGACGAGGAGGAGGGCGTGCTCTCCACCATCGCGCAGGAGAACTTCACGGGCGTGCGCGTCGTGCGCGCCTTCGGAAGGGAAAAAGAGGAGCGCGACAAGTTCGAAAAGCAGAACGCCCACTACACGGGGCAATGGGTGCGTGTCATGCGCCAGAGCGCCCTCTTCTGGACGACGAGCGACCTCCTCACCGGCCTGCAACTGCTCTTTATCATCGTGTTCGGCACCATCTTCTGCGTCAACGGGAGCTTGAGCGCGGGCGATCTCATCGTCTTCATCTCCTACAACACGCTGTTAGTCGGGCCGATGAACACGCTCGGGCGCATCATCTCCAACATGAGCCGCGCAGGCATCGCGCTCGGGCGCATCTCGGAGATCATGAACAGCGAGGTGGAGGACTACGGGAGCGCGGAGCCCCTGCACGGGGACATCGTGTTCGACCATGTCACCTTCTGCTACGAAGAGGGCAAGCCCGTCCTTTCGGACGTGAGCTTCACCGTGAAGGAGGGGACGACGCTGGGCATCCTCGGCGGCACGGGGAGCGGCAAGTCGACCATTGCCTACCTTCTCGACGGGCTGTATCCGCTCACGTCGGGCAGCATCTCCATCGGCGGGAGGGACATCGCAACGCTCTCGCCCGCGACCATCCGAAGCGCCGTCGGGTTTGTGCTGCAGGAGGGCTTCCTCTATTCGCGCACGGTGGGGGAGAACATCAAAATTGCAGCCCCCGAGGCGAGCGACGAGGACATGAAGCGGGCGGCACACCTCGCGTGCGTGGACGAGCACATCGAGAGCTTCCCCGAAGGGTACAAAACCGAGGTGGGGGAGCGCGGCGTCACGCTCTCGGGCGGGCAGAAACAGCGCGTCTCTATCGCCCGCACCCTCATGCGGAGGACGCCCGTGCTCGTTTTTGACGATTCCCTCTCCGCCGTCGACAGCGAGACGGACTTTCGTATCCGCGCCCGCCTCAACGAGAATTTAAAGGATGTCACCAAACTCATCATCTCCCACCGCGTGACGACGCTCATGCAGTCCGAAAATATCATCGTGCTCGAAGAGGGGCGCATCATGGAACAGGGCACGCACGAGGAGCTCATGCAAAGAGGCGGCATCTACCGCACCATCTACGACATGCAGATGGCGCTTCCCGACGAACTCAAGGAGGAACTTCGCGATGAAACGCACCGCAGCTGATACCTCCCCCAAGCTCCGCTTCTTCGGGCTTCCCAAGATGAAGCCCTTCCTAAAACCGCACGCCCCGCTCTTCATCGTGATGGTCGTCTTCACGCTCATCGTGGGGAGCATGCAGGTCATTCTGCCTCTCTTCCAGCAGTACGCCATCGATCACTTCATCGCCGAAAAGACGACGGAGGGCCTCCCGCTCTTCATCGCGGCGTATGTGGGCGTGCTCGTCTTGAGCGGCGTCTTCGACTTTATCGCCTGCTACAACTGCAGCAAGATCGAGCTGTATCTTTTGCAAGACATTCGCAGCGCGTGTTTTGACCATCTTCAGACGCTCTCCGTCTCCTACTTCAGCCAAAACAGCGTGGGGAGACTGCACGCGCGGGTGATGAGCGACCCCGCAAACATCGCCTCCGTCCTCTCGTGGGATACCTACTCGGGCGTTTGGAACGTCGTCTACGTGCTGGGTGCGGCCGTCGTCATGCTCGCGCTGCAGCCCGTCCTCGCGCTCCTTGTCATCGTCGTCATTCCGCTCGTCGCGCTCGCATCCGTCTACTTTCAGAAGAAGCTCACCGTCCTTCACCGCGAGGCGCGCGAACTCAACTCCGTCATCACGGGCGGGTTCAACGAGGGCATCACGGGCGTGGAGACGAGCAAGACGCTCTTCATTGAGGGCGATCTCGACAGGCGGTTCTTCTCCGCGACCAAGGCGATGCAGCGGCGCTCCTCCAAGATCGGCCACTTCCGCGCCCTGTTTGTGACGGTCATCGCCTTCGCCTCGTCGGCGGCGCTCGCCCTCGTCCTATGGTACGGCGGTGCGCTCACCTCGGACGGGCTGTTGCTCGTCGGCACGCTCTCGGTATTCATGACGTACGCGCAGGGCATCATGGAGCCCGTGCAGTGGTCGGTGGACTGCTTTTCCAACCTTATCTCGGTCAAGGTCAACATCGAGCGCATCACCGCGCTGCTTGCCGCCGAGAGCGACGTGAAGGACACCCCCGAAGTCGTCGCAAAGTACGGCGACAGCTTCGAGCCCAAGAAAGAGAACTTCGAGCCCCTCATCGGGCACATCGCCTTCGACGACGTCACCTTCCGCTATCCCGACGGGGGAGAGAACATCTTGGAGCACTTCTCCCTCGACGTCCCGCAGGGGACCAACGTCGCCATCGTGGGGGAGACGGGCGCGGGGAAGTCGACGCTCGTCAACCTCGTCTGCCGCTTCTACGAGCCGACGGAGGGGCGCGTCCTCATCGACGGAAAAGACGCCCGTGAGCGCTCCGTGCACTGGCTGCACAGCAACATCGGCTATGTCCTGCAGACGCCTCACCTCTTCTCGGGCACCGTGCGCGAAAACCTCTTATACGGCAGGGAGGACGCGACCGACGAGGAACTTTGGAAGGCCCTTCGCGCCGTCAAGGCGGACAGGGTGGTGGAGCGCCTCGAGCACGGCCTCGACACGCGCATCGGCGAGGGCGGCAACTCCCTCTCGACGGGCGAAAAGCAGCTTCTCTCCTTCGCGCGCGCCATTCTCGCCGACCCCGCCATCTTTATTCTCGATGAGGCGACGAGCTCCATCGATACGCTCACCGAAAAGCTCATTCAGGACGCCATCCAGAAGCTCATGGAGGGGCGGACGAGCTTCGTCATCGCCCACCGTCTCTCCACCATCACCTCGGCGGACATCATCCTCGTCGTGGACGGGGGGAAGATCGTCGAGCGCGGCACCCACGAGGAGCTGCTCTCCCGCCGCGGGGCGTACTTCAAACTGTATATGCGCCAGTTCCGCGAGGAGAACATCGAGCGGAGCGAACGCGTCTGAGAGAAAATGTCATTCAAGCATCGCTTGATTGACATTTTTTGCGTTTTGTGATAGGATAGAGTCGGTATAAAAAAGAAAAAGGCACCGCGCATTTTGGTGCCGAAAGGAGGAATATGCTGAAATTCCGCAAAGATCTCTATGCCGATGTGCGCGTCGAGGACCGCTTCACGACGAGCATCCGCTACCGCAACGGGATGCTTGAGGAGTGCAAGGAGACGCAGAAGAAGAAGGCGTTCCTGCGCGTCTTTGACGGGAACATCTGGTACTATGCCTCTACCTACAAGGTAGACGATCTGCAGGGCGAGCTCGACCGCCTCTATGAGAGTGCGACGCCCAACCCCGCCATCGACGAGAGCCCCGTCGTCAAGCGCTTTGAAGCGAATGTCGACGAGAAGATGCTCTTTGAGAAGAAGTGCGTGAAGAGGGTGCCCCTTTCCGAAAAGCAGAAGTTTTTGGAGGACCGCTTCCCCGCGTTTGCCGCGTCCGAATACGTGCGCATGAACGTCTCGTCCTATTCCGACCGCTACAGCGTCTTTGAGTTCTATTCCTCCAAGGGCGCCGCTTTAAAGTGGGACTATCAGATCCTGGGCGGCATCTTCGTCTATGCGCTCGCCAACGAGACGGACAACTTCTCGGATATGTACCAGCAGTCGGCGTTCTCCTTCGACGAGCTCTCCTGCCCCAAGGAGGAGATCGAGGCGGCAGTCAAGGAGGCAGAGAATTTCCTCCTTCACGCCAAGCCCGTGGAGGCGGGCGTCTATCCCGTCGTCCTCGCGCCCATAGTCGCGGGCGTGTTCGCGCACGAGTCCTTCGGCCACAAGTCGGAGGCGGATTTCATGCTCGGCGACGAGACGATGAAGAAGGAGTGGGCGCTCGGTACCAAGGTGGGGGCGGACATCCTCTCCATCTACGACAGCGGCATGGACTTCGGCTCGGGCTACACTCCCTACGACGACGAGGGCACCAAGGCGACCAAGACCTATCTCATCAAGAACGGCGTGCTCACGGGAAGGCTGCACTCCGTTTCGACGGCGGCCGACCTCAATGAACAGCCTACGGGCAACGCGCGCGCCATCAGCTGCGACTTCGAGCCCATCGTCCGCATGACGAACACCGTCATCGACGCGGGCGACAAGACCAAAGAGGAGCTGTTTGCGAACATCAAGCACGGCTACTTCATCAAGGACCTCAAGCACGGCTCGGGCATGAGCACGTTCACAATTGCGCCCTCGCTCGCCTACGAGATCGTGGACGGAAAATTGGGCGCCCCCGTGAAGATCGCCGTCATCACGGGCAACGTCTTTGAAACGCTGAATTTGATCGACGGCCTCTCGGACAGGACGGAGATCTTCTCCTTCGTCTCGGGCGGCTGCGGCAAGATGGAGCAGTACCCGCTCCCCGTCGGCTTCGGCGGGCCCTATGTGAGCGTCTCCAAGATGACGGTACAGTAAAGGAGGAAGTATGGAACACGAACGCATCATCACCCGCTCGACGAGCTATAGCGCCAACATTGCAGCCAGCCGCGTGGAATCGCTGCGCATCAACGAGGACATGGAGAAGGTCATGCGCGTCTATGAGGACGGCAAGATCGGCGTCGCCGCCTGCGTGGGCGACGAAAAGGACGAGATCCTTCTCTCCCGCGCCAAGGAGGCGTTGAAGCAGGGCATTCCTTATCCCTGTGACCTTTCGGACGCCGTCCGCCGCGAGGACGCCGCAAAGCCCATTCTCCCCGAAAAGGACTTTCTGAAGACGGTCTCCCACCTTGCGGAGCGCCTGAAAGCGACCTATCCCGACTTCATCTTCTCCAACAAGGTCATGATGGGGGAGGAGACGACGGAATATACGAACAGCAAGGGGAGCGACCTTTCTTATAAGGGCAACTACTTTGTCGTCTCCCTTGTCATCAAGGCCAAGATCTCCGCGAACATCATGGATCTTAGTTACGGCGTCGTCCAGAACCGCTTCGATGAGGACGAGATCGTGGAGGACGTGGGCAAACTTCTCAACGTCTACTCCAACAAGCTGCCCCTTCCCGAGGAGGAACTGCCCGTCATCCTTTCGCTTGAGCCCGCTTCCTTCCTCCTGCGCGAAATGACGGCGGAGGGCTACATGAACGGCACCAGCCTTCTCAAGGGCAAGCTCGGCGAGAAGATCTTCAACGAGAAGTTCTCCATTTATTCCGACCGCACGCCCGGGAACACCCGCTGCGTGTCCTTCTTCGACAGCGAGGGCACGGTGAAGGAAGGGGACAAGTTCTATTTCGTCAAGGACGGCGTCCTTGAAGGCCTTTCCACCTGCAAGCGCACCGCCGCGATGTTCTCGCTGCCTCTCTCGGGCACGGCGCAGTCGGGCTTCGACTCGGTGCCATCGGGCGGCTTCGGAAACGTCACCGTGGGCGCGACGCACGAGAAGCTCTCGGACATCGTCAAGGGCAAGGCCATCTACATTGCCGAGTCCTCGGGCGGCGACATGACCCCCGACGGAACGCTCGGCCTTCCCGTCATGCTCGCCTACCTCTACGAGGACGGCAAGCTCGTGGGCACGCTTCCCGAGTTCAGCCTCTCCGCAAACGCCTTCGATTTGTTCGGCAAGGACTATTTAGGCGCAGCGGAGAACGACATCTTCACCTTCGCAGGGAAGGAGAAGGTGCTCGTCTCCAAATGTACTTTGAACCGCGGTTAAACCATGATCTTTCGCCCGAGGGTGCGCCTTATGCGCCGCCCTCGGGTATTTTTTTGTGAGAAAAATTCGCATTTGTTGCTTCACATAGTTGACAAAATGTCACAATTCAGCTATCATACTGTCATAAGAATTTATGACATTCGCCTGCGGGCGTCATAGGGAATTATGAAAGCAAAACAGAACGCGGCTGAGGCTGCAAGTCATACCAACGAAGGTTCAAATAAGAAATTTTGGCACCGTGTGATCGCCGTCGGGGCGGTCGTTGTGGCGCTCGGCGTGGGGGCGGGCATCTTCGTCCCCAAGTTCTTTGAGGAGGCGACTCCAAATGTCGTGGAAGAGGGCTTTGTGACGGTCTCTGAGCCTGCTCCCACGGACGGTTCCACGCCCGACATGCACACCCCGCTCGAAAACATCGCCTACATGAACTCCGTCTTTAAGGGGCAGACAAGCTGGTATTCCGAGATGCACGGCACGACGGACGCCTCGCTCATGAAGCAGTCGGTGAGTACCTACAAGCAGTATTCGGAAGGGGTGCTCATCGTTGCGGACATCACCGAGAGTGCGATGGTCAAGGCGGCGCGCCAGTTCTGCTATGCGGGCGACGAGGTCCTCTGGCGGCTGGGCTCTTCCTACGATGCCTCCACCTACGACGAAATGATGAGCGCCGAGTGGGAGTCCGGCGAGCCGTACGCGCACATGTACCTCAAAGACTTTGTGGCGCAGAACGGCCTGCCCGCGACGGAGTTTTCCGTCTACATCATCAACGAGGAGACGCTGCTCTCCGCCGACGAAGTCGTCAAGAACGCCGACGGCAGCTATTCGCAAGTTTACTATCTCGACCCCGCGGCGGACAAGGCGCCCGCGCACTACGCCAATCAGATGGTCTTTTCGGGCGGGCTCTCGGCGCTGCCCGAGTTCACGTCCATCAAAGTCACCTATACCTTCGATGAGAATTGGCAGGTACTCTCGAGCACCGTCGAAGAGGCCTACAAGGCGACGATGGGCATCTCCGTCAACTGTTCCTCCGTCTTTACGACGGAGTATGAATACGATACCGAGAAGTCCGAAAGCCCCGCCTATGAGGACTACTTCAAACAGTACCTGGGCGGCGAGGTGACGGGCCCCGTCGAGACCGTCCCGACGGCCGTCGGCTGCCTCGGCGAGGCGTTCGGGAGCGTCCTGCAGGGCCCGACGATCTTCGATGTCTCTCTTAACCTGAATGGCACGCCGCTCAAGGGGGCAGTCCTTCTCGATGTCGGCGACATGTCGCTTTCGGGCATCTCGTTGAGCGCCGACTTCGGCTCCTTCCAAATTTGGCTGGACGAAGGGGAACTCTATCTCCGCATGGGCGGCATCCGCGGCAAGCTTGCGCTCGAGGACATCTCGGGTGCGTTAAATGGCGGCACGGCGGTTGCGGAAGGAGACGAGAGCGGCCTCGACCTTGACGCGCTCCTTGCGCAGCTCGGGGAAGGGGAGTTTACCTACGACGAGACGAGCGCATCCCTCTCGGCGCAACTCACGCTGGGCGGACTGACGCTGCCCGTTGACTTTGCATTTGCGCTCGAGGACGGACACGCAACGCTTGAAAATGTCTCCACGCACATCACGGCGGAGGGCATCGAGGCGGACGTCGTCCTTTCCTATGGCGATAAGGCTCCCGCCGAGCTCTCCGAGAGCGACAAGGCGGCCTATCCGAACCTCCTGCCGCATATCGAGACGCTCGCTTCCATTCTGACGAGCGAGGCGCTGCACGCGGACATTGAATACGCCGGTGAAGGGTTCGCGATTGCAGGCGGGCTGGACATTGCACTTTCGAATGGCACGCTTGCGGGCGAACTGACGCTCAACCTGAACGGCGTTGAGAAGGCGCTCTCCTTCGCCTATGCGGACGGGTATGTCCTGCTTGATGTGGACGGCATCAAGATCAAAGCCAACGCAGAGGAGACGCTCGCGTTCATTGGGCAGTTCATAGAGCTTCCCGAAATGGAAGTTCCCGAACTGTCGCTCGATGTTGAACAGATTCTCAACAACATTCTCTCGGGCGATTTGGGTACGCTCATCTCCATGACGGAGAGCGACAACGTTCTCTCCATCCTCGTGAAGGGCAATGAACTTCTCGAACTGCTCGGTCTCGACCTTGGTCTTGACCTTGGCGAAGTAAATCTCACGGTCTCGGAAGGGCGCCTCACGGCGAGCGCCCTCGGCGCAAACATCGCCCTTACGCAGGGCAAAGTTCCCGTCATCAACGCCGACGACTACATCGACATCTTACCGTATGTCAACTCCCTACTTTCGCTCTTCAAGAGCGAGGCGCTGCACGCGGACATTGAATACGCGGGCGAAGGGTTTGCCGTTGCGGGCGGGCTGGATATCTCGCTTTCGAATGGCACGCTGGCGGGCGATCTCACGCTCACTTTGAACGGCGTTGAAAAGTCGCTCTCCTTCGCCTATGCGGACGGGTATGTCCTTCTCGATGTGGACGGCATCAAGCTGAAAGCGAAAGCGGAGGAGACGCTCGCGTTCATTGGGCAGTACATCGACCTTCCCGAAATGGAAGTTCCCGAACTCTCGCTCGACGTTGAAACGCTTCTCAACAACATTCTCTCGGGCGATTTAGGCACGCTCATTTCCATGTCGGAGAGCGACAACGTTCTCTCCGTCCTCGTGAAGGGCAACGAGCTTCTTCAGCTGCTCGGCCTCGATCTCGGTCTCGATTTGGGCGAAGTAAATCTTTCCGTCTCGGAAGGGCGCCTCACGGCAAGTGCGCTCGGCGCAAACATCGCCCTCACGCAGGGAAAAGTTCCCGTCATCAACGCAGACGAATACATTGACATCTTACCGTATGCCAACTCCCTTCTTTCGCTCTTCAAGAGCGAGGCGCTGCACGCGGACATTGAATACGCGGGCGAAGGGTTTGCCGTTGCCGGCGGGCTGGATATTTCGCTCTCGAACGGGCAGCTGGCGGGCGATCTCACGCTCACTTTGAACGGCGTTGAAAAGTCGATTTCCTTCGCCTATGCGGACGGGTATGTCCTTCTCGATGTGGACGGCATCAAGCTGAAAGCAAAAGCTGAGGAAGCAATTTCGTTTATCGGGCAGTTTATAGAGCTTCCCGAAGTGGAAGTTCCCGAACTGTCGCTCGATGTTGAAAAACTTCTCAACAACATTCTCTCGGGCGACCTTGGAACGCTTATCTCCATGACGGAGAGCGACAACGTTCTCTCCGTTCTTGTGAAGGGCAATGAACTTCTTGAGCTGCTCGGTCTCGATCTCGGTCTCGATTTGGGCGAAGTAAATCTCACGGTCTCGGAAGGGCGCCTCACGGCGAGCGTCCTCGGCGCAAACATCGCCCTCACGGAAGGAAAAGTTCCCGTCATCAACGCGGACGAATACATCGACATCTTACCGTACGCTGAGACGATCGCCGATATCTTCTCGACGGGGTACTACCGTGCGGATATCGATCTCAGCATCGGCGGGTTTACCATTTACGGCAGTCTCCGCTTCGGGCTCGATCCCGTCGTTGTGCAGGCGACCTTCTATGTCATCCAAGGCGGCTTCCATAAGCTCGTTGAGCTGGAATATGAAGGAGAGGACGTCTTTGTCACCATCGACGGCGTCACGCTCCGCGCAAGCGCGGAAGAGCTCCTGCCTCTTCTCACCTCCTCCTTCGAGATCGAGCGGACGGAGGACGCCGAGAGCATCGATTATCTCAAGAACATCCTTTCGCTGGACTTTGCTACGGTCATCCGAGAGATCTCCGAGGAGGACGGCGCACTCTCGCTGCTCATCAACGGCAACACCATCCTGCGCGCGCTCGGCATCAAGTACCTCACGGGTTTCGTTGAGGTCGGAGTGGACGACGACTCGCTCTCGCTGTCCTGCAAGGCGCTCAATATCGCCCTCACGCTCAGGAAGGGCAGCTGCTTTACGATCGACCACGACCAAGAGTGCATCGATATCCAGCCCGTCATTGATAAATTTTTGACGATCGCTGAGGAACAGGCGCTCTCCTTCGACGGCGTGATCTCCCTCAAAGCAGGGGAACTCTCCCTGCCCCTCGAGATCCTGCGGGGCACGCTCTCCTGGGAGAACGGGCTCTCGCTGACTGCAGAGTGCGAACTCTCCCTGGGCGGCGCTTACTATCGCTTCTTCCTCTCGGCAGATACCTCCTCGCTCCGCATTGCCTATGGCGGGCTGGGGCTCGTGCTGCCTTACAGCGATTTCCCCGAACTTGCCGGAATGCTCAATGAGGTATTCGCCAAGGTCAAGCCGCTGACCGAAAAATTCGGCATCACGCTTCCCGATCTCTCCTCGCTCTCGGGCATGCTCGAAGGCATGGACGGCTTGGGCGATCTTTCCTCCTTTGATCTCTTCTCCCTCGATCTCGGAGCGCTCCTTGAGGGGCTCACCGTCGAGGCAAACCCGGGGTATACCGTCGGGGTCAGGGGAGAGGCGTTCTGGCTGCAGCTTGCCAATGAACGCTTCGGCGGCGTGCGGGCTGACGGCGTATATGAGACGGACGGCTTCCGCCTCGGAGCATCCCTCTCTCTCACTCGGATGGGCGATCGCATCGATATGCCCCGCATCACCTATCTCGATGTCGAAGACCTTAAAGACCTCGTGAGCTACCTCACGGCGGCGGAGAACACCATAAAGAGCAACAGCGTGACGCTCACGCTTTCGCCCATCAAGACGGAGGCGGGCAGCATTTCCGCGACGGCGCAGCTCTACCACGGCGAGAAATTCCCCATTCAGATCGATACGGAGAGCAAGACCATCACGGTGAGTGCGGATACCTATCTGCACCTCAACGTCACGGTGACGCCCGCAGAGGGGCAGCTTCCGCTCTACGTGGAGGCATGGGTCCTCGACGCAGACAAGAACGGCGAGCTCGACTTCTATGTGACGGCATCCCGCATGAAGGCGGGGGAGACGGGCTATCATCCCCTCATCGTAACGGCGACTGCGGGCGAGCTCATGCCGCTCATCGCCTCGGCGCTGCCCCTTCTCGGCATCGACGTCGGCTTTATCAACGACTATTTCATCTCGCACCTTCTGGACGAGGGGACGGCAGATCGTCTTGCCGTCATCGGCGACAGTCTCCTTGATACCCTCGACTTCTTCGGGGTGTTCGAACAGCTGTTCGGCGGCGCGGAAGGGGGCTCCAATGAGCTCATCGCAGGACTTGTGAAGGGGGAGGACTCCTTCTCCGTCACGCTGGGCGGCGGGGCGCTCGGGCTGGGGAGCGATCTCAAGCTCTATCTTGAAAAGATGACGGACGAGGAAGGCGATCCCTACCTTCAGGCGGTGTCTCTCGGCATCGGCGGCACGGACATTGCCTTTGAACTCGGTTATGATGTCATCACGCCCGCCGTTCCCACGCTTCCCGCAGGGCAGAGCTACGCGCTCGATGGCATGGCGGAGCTGTTCACCGCGCTTGCCAATACCGCGACGCGCGCCCCGACACAGGAGGAGATCATCAGCGGGCAGCAGCAGGCGGACGACATCCTTCTCAACCGTACCTTCTTCATCGACGGCGGGGCAAAGGTGCATCTTTCCGTGCTCTCCCTGATCAATGTCGATTTTGCGGTCAACATCGAGGGCCTCTCCGTCTCCATTCATGAGGACGGCGACATCTCCCTCAACGTGCGCCTTTCCTATCACGCCTTGAAGGCGCTCAGCCTTGTCTCCGTCATTGAGGGCGGCTGCACCGTCGATCTCACCCTTCGCGGGGATATGATCTACATGCGCCGCGTACAGGAGACGGACGAGGACGGCAAGGCATTGGCAGCCCCTGAGACCGTCTACCGCGCGATGCCGCTCTCGGTGTTCGGCGAAACGCTCGTGGAGCAGCTCGGTTTTGTGCTCAATTTCAGCAGCAGCATTCTGGACGAGTTTGCGGGGACGGAGCCCTCCGAAGAGGAGACCGTGCAGGAGGACCTCGGCACGCAGGCGTGGAATATTCTCAAGAGCTTTGCCTTTGCAGAGAATGAGGGCGGAGATACGTGGACGCTCGTCCTCAACGGCGCGGCGCTCACGGGGGATATCCTCGGCGACATCACCGTTACGCTCGGTTCGGATGAAAATGGCCGCATCAAGGCTCTCGGCGTTGAGGCGGGTATCGACGGCAGCGGTCTCTATTCCGTCGACCTTACGGCAGACCTCACCCTCTGCAACCGCGGGGGCGAGTGGGACAAAAACGAGAACGGCGGTTTCAAGTCCGACATCACCGAGGACATGGAGGCCGTGCTCACCTCGCGCATGGAAGAGGCGCTTGCCGAAATGCAGGCGAACGGCTGGAAGGACGAGGCGGGGAATGCGGCATATCTCGAGGGCAAGAGCAGGACGCTCACCTACTACGCCGCGGGGAATGAGCTCAAGGAGCAGGAGATCATGGTGGATGCTTCGGGCGCTCCCATGGGCGAGGTCGAATATCCCGAACTCGACGAATCCCTTCAGCTCCCCGGCTACACCCTGCAATGGCCTGAAAGTATCCCCGAGGACGGGCAGATCTACGCGCAGTATGTGCCCAACGTCTACAAGCTCACCTTTGAGAGCGACCGCCCCGCCGAGGGCTGGACGGAGACGGACGGCAAGTGGCAGCTCGCGCTCGACTATACCTACAACGAAACCTTCTCTCTTCCCTTCGCCTCGGATGAGAGAATGAAGCTCGTGGGCTTCACCGACGACGAGGGCAACTTCTACGCGGCATCGGAGGACCTTACCCGGGTGCTCTCCGACAGGACATTGACCGCCGTGTGGGAGGAGATCGACTACACCGTCACTTACATGGACGGCGAGAGGGTGCTCGGCACGCAGACCGCGCACTACGGCGACGAACTTCTCTATCCCGAAGCGGAGAAAGCGGGCTACCGCTTTGTAGGCTGGGAGCAGAGCGGCACGGTCACGGGCGATATGACGGTCAACGCCGTCTTTGAGGCGCTCACCTTCCGCGTGACGCTTGAAAGCGAGTTTCCGCTCGACGGCTTTGAAGAGATGGACGGCGTTTGGAAGAAGGTCATCGACTTCACCTACGACAGCACGGTCGCTCTCCCGAACGGCGTGCGCTATGAGGGCCGCATTTTGCGCGGTTTCAAGGCGGGCGATGTGACGGCGGCGGAGACGCTCCCCAACGTCCTCGAAGACACCGTCTTTACGGCAGTTTGGGAACTGCTCGGCTATGACGTCACCTTCATGGCGGACGGGGAAGTCGTCGCGGTGCGCAACCTGCACTACGGCGAGAGCATTTCGCCAGCAGACCTTCCCGTCATTCCCGAAAAGACCGGTTACACGGCAGTTTGGGCGGGTGCGGAGAACGGCTATACCCACCTGACGGAGGAGAATGCGGTCATCAACGCCGTCTATACCCCTGAGACCTATACCGTGACGCTCGTAAGTTCGCTCCCTTACGACGGCTTCGTTGAAAATGGCGGCCGCTATGAGCGCACCGTTCTCTACACCTACGGAACGACGCCCATTGCGCTCGAGGCGCTTGCCGATGTTCCCGGATATTGGTTCAAGGGCTTCTACACGGGCGAGAACGGCACGGGCGAACAGGTGACGGAGATCGATGTCATTGGCGATACCGCATACTATGTCTATTGGCAGGACAACACCGTCACCGTACGTCTCTATTCCGACCGCGCCTTTGCGGGCGCGCAAAAGGATGCCGAGGGGTACTATGTCGAGCGCTCCTTCAACGATACTTACACGCTTGAACAGCTCCCCGAACAGACGGGGTACAAGCAGCTCGGCTGGTGGGCAGAGACGGAGGGCGGCTATACGCCCGTCGACGATGTCCTCGCCTTCCACGGGCAGAACAACGTGCGCATCTGGGCGGTGTGGATGCAGGAGATCGAGATCGAGATCACGGAGTTCTCTGTGAATGTGACGGACGTGCTCGTCAATTACATCACCTACAATATTCTCGGCACTTCCTCGGGCGGCACCATCTTCGGAACGATGGGAAGGAACATCATTTCCGCCGCGTCGACAAAGGAAGTTCAGTATGTCGTCTATCGCGACGGAAAGCGTGATACCCTCTCGGGCGGCGATTCCGAGTTCATCGAGGACGGAAAATTCGGGAAGCGCAGCATGATGTGCGGCAATTCGGGTTCGACTTGGAACACGGCGCCCTACGGCGGTGCGAGGGTCACGCACACCTTCACCTATACGGACGCAGACGGCGTGGAGCGCTCCATTTCGACGAGCGACGAGGCGACCATTTCGCTCGAGAGCTTTACCCTCGTCTTTTGCGATGAGGGAGGGAATGAGCTGGAGCGCATGACGGTGCGCGGCTCCTACGGTACCCCGCTGACGCTCGGCGACCTCTCTCTTCCCGTCGTGCCCGAAAAGCCCGGCTATTCGGGCATCTGGACCCTTGGCGAGAGCGATGTCATCGACTCGGGTAAGAGAGCAAACGCCTCGACTACCGACGACATTATTCCCGACCTCGTGCTTTCGCACACCCTCGACGTAAAGCCCGTCTATACGCCGAAGAGCTTCCCTGTGACGCTCACGGCGCAGGACGATGTCAAGATCGACGGCTGGGTGGGGGAGACGTACGAGACGGAGCTCATATTCGGTCAGACCATCGAATTTACGCTGAGCGGCAGCGTGTTGGAGACCTATACCGTCGGCCTTAAGAACAGCGTGACGCTTCCCAAACTTCCCGAAGGTGCGTACTGGAGCGACATCGAAGAGACGGGGAACGGCATCCGCATCGTTGCGGTGAAGAATCCCGACAAAGTGACGCTCTACGACGGCTTTGACGGCAATGTTCCTGTTGAATTCGACAGCGACTATACGCTTCCCGTGTATGAGCGGGAGGGATACACCTTCCTCGGCTGGTGGGGGAAGAGCGGCGAGAGCTGGCAGAAAGTTGAAGCGCTCTCCTACTCGGGCGACGGAACGGAGTATGAGCTCTACGCCCTCTGGGTGAAGGCAGACTTGAATCCAGGCCGTAAAAGTTACGTATTTTATTATGAATATAGTCCAAGCTGTACGATTGAAGTCATTTTTGCAGCTTGTGAAAATGGAGAACCGCAAGATTATACCATATCGGCCGAATTGACCTTTGATGTTGTGTTGGCTGGTGATTTATCGTCCAGCAAAGAGAATATTACTAATAAGGAAAAGTTTAGCTTCGATGAGATGGGAGGAGGATATTCGGATTCTTATCGGTTGACTGTTGAGGTCGATTTAACGGTTCTTGGAAGCGTTCTTGAATTTACATACGAAAAAGAGGGCTCATTTTGACGAAAATCGAAATAAGAGGGCAATCTGACAGCGGCGCCGATTCGATATCGGTCGAAATAAGGCGTTCGTATGGCAGCCCTGCAAGTGGCAGAACGCAAAAAGAAGGGGGCGAGTGCAAGAAATTTGCGCTCGTCCTCTTGCTTTTTTCGGGGAATATGATATAATAGCTGTTAGAATGGGCGAGAATCGGACGTTCTCGCGCAAGGAGCGTACAAAAGTGAGCAAAGTTCGGCTGTTGCGTCAAATCACATCGACGCGCGAGGGCGCCGCCATCGGGGTCCTCTCGAGCGACGATCTCAAGCCGAGCGAACTTTTTTTGCTCCCTGCGGAGCGGCCCGTCACATGGCAGGGGTTCGGCGTGTGCCTTAACGAGATGTGTTTGCGTGAGCTCGACCTTCTCCCCGAAGGCCTTGCAAGCGCCGTTCTCGACGAGCTCTTCCTGCCCGAGAAGATGGACCTCAATTTCCTCCGCCTTCCCGTCGGCGCAAACGACTTCGCCCTCGATTGGTATTCCTGTGACGAGACGGACGGCGACTTCGCGCTCAGGGACTTCTCCGTCGAACGCGATAAACAGTACGTCCTGCGCTTTGCCAAGGAGGCGCTCGCCCGCAACCCGAATGCGACCTTCTTCGCCTCCCCGTGGAGCCCGCCCTCGTGGATGAAGGAGCCGAAGTCCTACCACGGCGGCCGCATCCGCATGGAGAGGGAAGTGCTCACCGCCTACGCCGAATATCTCATCAGGTATCTCCGCGCGTACGAGGAGGAGGGCGTGCACATCTCCGTGCTCACCCCGCAGAACGAGTTCGCCTCCGACAACAACTACCCGACCTGCCTTTGGACGGGCGAGGACATGCGTGTCTTTATCCGTGACTATCTCGGCCCCGCGCTCGAGAGGAGCGGGCTTTCCACCAAGCTGTACCTCGGCACCATCAACGGCTGCGGCACGCTGGGCGGCTTCGGCAGCAAGTATAACGACTACACGGCGGCCGTCCTCGACGACGAGGACGCGCTCCGATATATCAAGGGCGTCGCCTATCAGTGGGAGGGCAAGCTCTCCCTGAGACCCGCCGTCGAGAGCTATCCCGAGCTCGACTACATTCAGAGCGAGAGCGAGTGCGGCGACGGCAAGAACACATGGGAGTATGCATGCTATGTGTTCGAGCTCATGCGGCACTATATCACGGGCGGTGTGAGCGCCTACTGCTATTGGAACCCCGTGCTGCCCCGCGGCGGGAAGAGCACTTGGGGGTGGACGCAGAACAGCCTCTTTACGACGGAGAACGGCACCGTGCGCAACGAATACGAACACGCCGTCCTCAGGCAGGCGTCCATGTTTATGAAGAAGGGCGCGAAGGTCTTACGCCTCGGCGGACACATGAGCGGCAACTGTTTCGGCATGGAAAATCCCGACGGCGCCCTCGCCCTCATGCTCAGGAATCCCTTCCCGTATTGTAAGAAGGTATCCTTCCTCGGCGAGGGTGCGGCGCTGGCGCCCGATTCTCTGACGACGCTCGTCTTTGAACGGACGGACGACGGGTGAGCGAAGGGGCTGTCTGTGCAGGAACCCCTGCGCGAGGCCCGCGATTTCCTTTACAAATTCGTCAAAATGTGCTATCCTATAGCACGATATATAGACAACAAACTACATTATAAGAGGTAACAGGTAATATGAGCAGACATTCCAAGATCAGCATCATCGGTGCCGGTACTGTCGGCGCCACGGCGGCATTCTCCATTGCGACGCAGCGGCTCGTCTCCGAGCTCGCCATCATCGACGTCAACACCGCCAAGGCAGAGGGCGAGGCAATGGACATCAGCCACGGCCTCATCACGATGGGGACGATGAACATCCACAGCGGCACCTATGCCGACATCAAGGACAGCGACATCATCGTCATTGCGGCGGGCCTCGGCAGAAAGCCCGGGGAGACGCGCCTCGATCTTGCGAGCAAGAACATCGGCATCGCGCGCGACATCGCCCAGAACATCATGAAGTACTACAACGGCGGCGTCATCGTCGTTGTCTCCAACCCCGTCGATATCCTTACCTATGTCATCCAGAAGGAGACCGGCCTTCCCGCAGGCAAGGTCATCGGTACGGGCACGATGCTCGACAGCGCGCGCTTCCGCTATCTCTTGAGCTGCTCGCTCTCGGCGGATATCCGCAACATCCACGGCTTCATGGCGGGCGAGCACGGCGAGAGCCAGTTCGCCGTCTGGAGCTCGGTGCACATCTCGAGCATGGCGCTCGACGACTACTGCGCAAAGCGCGGTATCTCCCTCAACAAGGAGGAGCTCGTCACCAACATCATCGGCTCGGGCGCGCAGGTCATCAAGCGCAAGGGCGTCACCAACTTCGCCATCGCAGCCATCGTTGCCGAGCTCTGCGGCACCATCATGCGCGACAGGGGCAGCATCCTCACCGTTACGTCCTGCCTCGATAACTACTACGGCATCAGCGACGTCTGCATCAGCGTTCCCTGCATCATCGGCAAGGACGGCATTCAGGATCACCTCGCCTACAACTTCAACGAGGCCGAGATGGCAAGCCTTCACAAGTCCGCGGAGAGCATCCGTGCCTTCATGGACAGCCTCAACATCTGAATAACTTACAGGAGTTTGTATTTATGGATAAGAAGCAATACGCACTTGACAAGCACCGTGAATGGGCGGGCAAGATCGAAGTCGTCACCCGCGCTCCCATCACCAACCGCGATGAACTTGCTGTCGCATACACGCCCGGCGTCGCCGAGCCCTGCCTCGAGATCAGCAAGAACGTCGATCTTTCCTACGTCTACACCCGCCGCTCCAACCTCGTTGCGGTCATCACGGACGGCACCGCAGTCCTCGGCCTCGGCGACATCGGTCCCGAAGCGGGCATGCCCGTCATGGAGGGCAAGTGCGCTCTCTTCAAGACCTTCGGCGACGTGGACGCCTTCCCGCTCTGCATCCGTTCGAAAGACGTCGATGAGATCGTCAAGACGGTCTCCCTCATCGCAGGCAGCTTCGGCGGCATCAACCTGGAGGACATCTCCGCACCCCGCTGCTTCGAGATCGAGAAGCGCCTCAAGGAGATCTGCGACATTCCCGTCTTCCACGACGACCAACACGGCACCGCCGTCGTCACAATGGCAGCCATGCTCAATGCACTCAAGCTCGCAGGCAAGAAGATCGAGGACATCTCCGTCGTCGTCAACGGTTCGGGTGCAGCCGGCATCGCCATCACCAAGCTCCTCATGAGCAGGGGCCTCAAGAAGGTCATCCTCTGCGACAGAAAGGGCGCCATCTACGAGGGCCGCGACGGCCTCAACCCCATCAAGGAGGAGATGGCAAAGATCTCTAACCTCGAGAAGAAGGCAGGCAGCCTCAAGGACGTCATCGTCGGCGCAGACGTGTTCATCGGCGTCTCCGCTCCCGGCAGCCTTACCGCGGACATGGTCCGCACGATGGCGAAGGATCCCATCATCTTCGCAATGGCAAACCCCGTGCCCGAGATCATGCCCGACGAGGCGATCGCCGCAGGTGCGAAGATCGTCGGCACCGGCCGCAGCGACTTCCCCAACCAGATCAACAACGTCCTCGCGTTCCCCGGCATCTTCCGCGGTGCGCTCGACGTGCGCGCAAGCGATATCAACGATGAGATGAAGATCGCGGCAGCAGAGGCCATCGCCTCCGTCATTCCCGAGAGCGAGCTTCGCCCCGACTACATCATTCCCGATTCCTTCAATCCCCACGTCAAGGACGCGGTCGCAACTGCCGTCATGGAAGCTGCAAGAAGAACGGGCGTCGCAAGAAAGTAAACTTCCTTCAAAAGAGAGAGCCGAGCACATCGGCTCTTTTTTTGTTCTTTTTTCGCAAAGCGGCGAATACTATCTGAGATGAAGCGTTTGTGTTTCGCCCTCGCCGTCCTGATTTTTCTCATCGCCGCCGTGCTCGCCTTTCTTGCCGCCTTCCCGCGGCCGTATGAGGACATCGTGGATGGAAGCGGCTTGGCGCCATCGCTCGTCTATGCCGTCATGAAGGCGGAGAGCGGGTTTGACGAGCGGGCAATAAGTCCCGCGGGCGCGAAGGGGGTGATGCAGCTCCTGCCCTCGACGGCGGCGTTTGTCGCGGAGCTTAATAACATTCCCTTCGACGAGGCACGTCTTTTCGAGGGGGAGTACAACGTGCGGCTCGGGTGCGCGTATCTGCGCTATCTTTTGGAGCGGTTCGAAGAAGAGACGGCGCTCGCCGCCTACAACGCGGGGGAGGGGACGGTGCGCCTCTGGCTGAAGGATGGGCGGTATTCCTCGGACGGGCGCACGCTTGAGCAGATCCCGTATCCCGAGACGGCGCGCTATCTGAAAAAAATCTCCGTTTTCCGAAAAATTTATGGATTTTTCCCGCAATAAAAGTTGACTTTTGCTTTCGGATGTTGTAATATATAAAAGCTGTCAGCGAGGAACACCTCCGAGCGGACGGAGACAAACAAATATGCGGTCGTGGCGGAACTGGCAGACGCGCAAGACTAAGGATCTTGTGGGTAACACCATGCAGGTTCAATTCCTGTCGACCGCACCAAACCGAGGATAAGGGCGCATCTTGCGCCCTTTCTTCATGTCTCACGCTCGGTCACGTACGCCGAAAGTACGCTCCCTCGCGTTCGCACTCGAAAGAACGCGATCTGCAACCCTTCTTCTCGGCTTGGGGGCGGTGTTTTTATCTTCTGAAGGAGAAAATATGACGAACAAAAAAGAAACGGCGACGCGGGAGAGGGTACTTAGCTATGCCGCAGAGCAGTACGGAACACAGCCGGAATACCTTTGGATGACCGCGCCCGAGCACGCCGTGCTGCGTCACCCGTGCGGCAAGTGGTACGGCATCATCATGAAGGTCAAAAGCGAGAGGCTCGGCCTTACGGGCGACTTTACGGACATCCTCGCCGCCAAGTGCGAGAGGGGACTTCAGTCGCTCCTTCTGACGCAAGAGGGCTTTCTGCCCGCTTATCACCTCAATAAGGAGCACTGGGTGAGCGCGCGGCTGGACGGCTCCGCCTCCATGCAGGACGTGCGCGCCCTCCTCGACATGAGCTATGAACTCGTCACGCCAGTTGCCCCGCGCCGCAGCCGCAATTGAACGAAGGAGAAAACTATGCAGCCGACCGTTAAAATTATTCCCGTTAAAGATGTGATGACAAAGTCAAATCTGCCCGTGAGCGACTACTCCGTCAACCCGTATGTGGGGTGCGCGCACGCGTGCAGGTACTGCTATGCGAGCTTCATGAAACGGTTCACCAATCACCCCGAGGAGTGGGGGAGCTTTGTGGACGTCAAGGACTGGGGCGAACTCAAGCACCCCGAGAAGTTCCGCGGCAAGGAGCTCTTCTTCGGCTCGGTCACCGACCCGTATCAGCCCTTAGAGGAGACCTTCCGCCGCACGCGCACGCTCCTCGAGCAGCTGCAGGGTTCGGGCGCGAAAATTTCCATTGCGACCAAGTCCGACCTCGTCCTGCGCGATTTAGACCTCATCAAGTCCTTTCCCGAGGCGCGCGTCTCGTGGTCCATCAACACGCTCGACGAGAGCTTCAAGGACGACATGGACGATGCCGTGTCCATCGAGCGCCGCTTTGCCGCGATGAAGGCGTTCCACGACGCAGGCGTGCGCACGACCTGCTTCATCTCGCCCATCTTCCCGGGCATTACCGACTGCAAGGCCATTATTTTGCGTGCGAAGGAGCTGTGCAACCTCGTCTGGCTGGAGAACCTCAACCTCCGTGGCAGCTATAAGCCCGTCATTCTCAAGTATATCGCTGAGAAGCATCCTGACCTCGTGCCGCTCTACGACGACATATACCATAAGAACAGCCGCGTCTATTGGAGCGCGCTCAATGCGGAGCTGGCCGACTTCTGCAGAGAAGAGGGGCTCGACTACGTCCGCGACGACGACAGCATGAAGCGCCCCTTCGACGCGCCGCCCGTTGTCGTCAATTACTTTTTCCACGAGGAGGTGAAGAAGTCGGCCAAGAAGGGGCAGGTTGGGTGAGCGAAAAGGCCTTCCGAAAAATTCCGAAAAAAGGTTCGTCAAACTGTTGACAGAATGAGATAACATTGTTATAATAACGATGTTATCATGAATATGATAAGAAAAACAAGGGGCAGAAAGCCCCGTTTCTTCAGGCAGTAGGTTCGCATAAGCGAACTATTCTTTCGGCATACGGTTCGCAATTGCGAACTTATAATAGGAGGTCTGTATGCAAAAAGCAAAACAACAGAGCGCGCTCTCCGTCCTCATGGACTATGCGGGGCGGAGAAGGGTGCTCACCTACCTCTCGTGGGTGCTGTCGGCGGTGTCGGCGCTCATTGCGCTTGCGCCCTTCATCTTCGTCTGGCTCATCGTGCGGGAAGTGCTCTCGGCGGACGGCAACTTTGCCGCGGTGCAGGGGGAGCTCGCCCTCTACGGCTGGTGGGCGGTGGGGAGCGCTCTCATCTCCATGCTCATCTACTTTGCGGCACTCATGTGCTCGCACGTCGCGGCGTTCCGCGTGGCGTCCAATATGCGCAAGAGGACGATGCGCCATCTCGCGACGCTCCCCGTCGGTTTCATGTCGAGCTTAGGCAGCGGCAGGGTGCGCCGCATCGTCAACGAGTCGAGCGGGGCGACGGAGACCTACCTTGCCCATCAGCTGCCCGACATGGCGGGCGCCTTTGCAACGCCCGTCGGCATGCTCGTGCTCTTATTCGTCTTTGACTGGCGGTTGGGGCTTCTTAGCCTCATCCCGACGCTCCTCGGCTTTATCATCATGGCGAAGATGACGGGGAAGAGCATGGCGGAGAAGATGAAGGAGTACCAGAACTCTTTGGAGCGCATGAACAACGAGGCGGTGGAGTATGTCCGCGGCGTGCCCGTCGTCAAGACATTCGGTCAGACCGTGTTCTCCTTCAAGCGCTTCAAGGGCTCCATCGACGAGTACCATAAGTGGGTGGTGGCCTACACCAAGAGCCTCATGTGGCCGATGGTCGCCTTCACGACTGCCGTCAACTGCGTGTTCGTGCCCCTCATCATCGCGGGGCTGTGCTTCACGGCGGGCGGCGTCGATTCGACCTTCCTTCTCAATCTCATCTTCTACATCATCTTCACGCCCATCATCTCGGTGACGCTCATGCGCGTCATGTTCATGAGCGAGAACAACATGATCGTGAACGACGCGCTCTCCCGCATCGACTCGCTGCTCTCTATCAAGCCGCTCGAAGTGCCCGGTTCGCCCGCTTCCCCTCGGGATAATTCCGTCCGCTTTGAAAACGTCACATTCGCCTATGACGGCGCGGAACGCAACGCCCTCGACGGCATCTCGATGGACATCGGCGCGGGGGAGACGGTGGCGCTCGTCGGCCCGTCGGGAGGCGGCAAGACGACCGCGGCGGGACTCATCGCCCGCTTCTGGGATACCAAGTCGGGTGCAGTACAGCTCGGCGGAGTCAACGTGAAGGACATCGCCAAAGAGCAGCTCAACGATACCGTTGCCTATGTCTTTCAGGACAGTCACCTTCTCAAGACGTCCATCTTTGAGAACGTGCGCATGGGGCGGCCCTCGGCGACGAGGGCGGAGGTCATGGCGGCCCTTCACGATGCGCAGTGCGACGACATCCTCCAAAAATTCCCCGAGGGCGCGGACACCGTCATCGGGGCGAAGGGGGTGTACCTCTCGGGCGGCGAGCAGCAGCGCATCGCCATCGCGCGCGTCATGCTGAAGAACGCGTCCGTGCTCGTCCTTGACGAGGCGACCGCGTTCGCCGATCCCGAAAACGAGGCCGCCGTGCAGCGCGCATTTGAGCGGCTCAAGGCGGGGAGGACGGTCATCATGATCGCCCACCGCCTCACCACCGTGCAGAATGCCGACAAGATCTACGTTTTGAAGGACGGCAAAGTTGCCGAGCAGGGCACGCACGGCGAACTCATGCAAAAGAAGGGCCTCTACAATGAAATGTACGAGGAATACAGAACGTCTATCTCTTGGAAAGTCGGAGGTGCAGCATGCTGAACTATCTCATGAAACGCTATGCGCTCTCGCGGCAGGGGGCGAAGGATCTCGTCATTGCGACCATCTCCTGCGTCATTCACAACATCACGCTCATGCTGCCCGTGTCGCTCCTTTACTTGCTCGTGAGCGACCTTCTCTCGGGCGGCGTGCCGCAGAACCACCTCTGGATCTACATCGCCGGCATGATCGCCGCGACGCTGCTCATCCTCATCTCCTACCGCTGGGTCTACAGCGCGACGTACTACGCGACGTATAAGGAGAGTTCGGTGCGCCGCATCGCGCTCGCGGAGAAACTTCGGAAGCTCCCGCTCTCCTTCTTCGGCAAGCGCGACCTTTCCGACCTCACCACGACCATCATGGCGGACTGCACGAAGCTCGAGCAGGCCTTCTCGCACTGGATGCCCGAGTTCTTCGGCTCGATGATCTCCACCTGCATCATCGCCGTGTGTCTCTTCGTCTTCGACTGGCGCATGGCGCTCGCGGCGCTCTGGGTGCTGCCCGTGTCGCTGCTCATCGTCGCGCTCTCGGGGAGGGTGCAGAACTGGTTCACACGCCGTCAGACGGAGGCCAAACTCGCCGTTGCGGACGGCATTCAGGAGTGCCTCGAGACTATGCGCGACTTAAAGGCCAACAATGCAGAGGGGAAGTATCTCGACGGCCTCGACAAGAAGATCGACGTGCAGGAGGGGCGCATGATCGCCTCCGAGCTGGGCGCGGCGCTCTTTGTGGTGCCCGCAGGAATGCTCTTGAAGCTCGGCATCGGCACGGTGGCGCTCGTCGGCGGCCTGCTGCTCGCGAACGGCACGCTCTCCGTGCTCACCTTCTTCATGTATCTTCTCGTCGTCTCGCGCCTCTATGACCCCTTGAGTTCGTCCCTTCAGAACCTCGCGGCCATCATCTCGACCAACATTCCCATCGAGCGCATGAACGAGATCGAGGAGTACCCCGTGCAGCCGGGCACGGACGAGCTCACCATGAACGGCAGCGACATCGTGTTCGACAACGTGAGCTTTTCCTACAACACGGGCGAACAGGTGCTCAAAAACGTCTCCTTCACGGCCAAGCAGGGGCAGGTGACGGCGCTCATCGGGCCCTCGGGCGGCGGCAAGAGTACGGCAGCCAAGCTCGCGGCGCGCTTCTGGGATGCGGACAGCGGCACGATCACACTGGACGGCACGGACGTCACGACCGTCGACCCCGAAAAGCTGCTCTCGGCGTATTCCATCGTCTTCCAGGACGTCACGCTCTTCAACAACACCGTTATGGAGAATATCCGCATCGGCAGACAGGGCGCAACGGACGAGGAAGTGCTCCAAGCTGCCAGAGAGGCGCAGTGCGACGAGTTCGCCCTCAAACTCCCCGACGGCTATAATACGATGATCGGAGAGAACGGCTCGGCGCTCTCAGGCGGGGAGCGGCAACGCATCTCCATCGCCCGCGCGCTCCTCAAAGATTCGCCCGTCATTCTTCTCGATGAGGCGACGGCCTCCCTCGACGCGGAGAACGAGACGCGCATCCAGGAGGCCATCTCCCGCCTCGTACGCGGCAAGACGGTGCTCATCATTGCCCACCGCATGCGCACGGTGGAGGGGGCGGATAAGCTCGTCCTTCTGAAAGACGGCAGAGTGGAGGAGATGGGAACTCCCAAGGAGCTCCTTGAAAAGGGCGGCCTCTACGCGAAGATGTGCGCGCTTCAGGAACAGTCCGGCGCGTGGAAGCTGTAAAAAAATTGCCGCAAAAACGTTGACAAACGGCGGCGATATGTGTATAATGATAACAGGTTCGCTTAGGCGAACTTGTTAAACGCCAGAAAGTTCGCATATGCGAACTATAAAGGAGGACACATGAGCAGAACGGAATATGCGATCGGAAGGTACTGCGGCGTGACGTTCGCGGGGCTCAAGATCGCCAGCCTCGTCAATGTCGAGAAGGGGGAGGAGGACGTCCTCGAAGAGCTCTCCGCGCGCTTTGCGGGCCGTGGGTTCAGCTTCCGTCTCCTTCGCGAGGAGAGAGGCCGCCTGCTCGTGTACGTCTGTCACCGCGAGCGGCTGGAGGAATACCTCGCCCGCCCCGAGATCAAGGGTTTTTTGCAGCTGTTCGGCTACGAGTTTGCCTCGGCAGACGAGGCGCTCGATCAGCTCCAAGCGCGCATGACGGGGGAGTTCCCGCACGAGATCGGCATCTTCCTCGGCTATCCGCTGTGCGACGTGCGCGGGTTCCTCAACGATCCCGAGGGCTGCCTTCTCTGCGGCGCATGGAAGGTATATGAGAATGCGGACGAGGCCGCTCGCACCTTCGAGCGCTTCCGCCGCTGCTCGGCGTGCATCTGCCGCCATATGGACATGGGGCGGTCGCTCACGCAAATCTTTAATGTAGGATAAAAAATCGGATATTTCCGGGAGGTATAGTATGAAAGTTTCTATCGTCTATTGGTCGGGTACGGGCAATACGGAGATGATGGCGAACGCCGTCAAAGAGGGCGCCGAGAGCGCGGGCGCGGAGGTCGAACTTCTCTCCGTTGCGGAGGCGTCTGCCGATGTCTTAGACAGCGACGTCCTTCTCTTCGGCTGCCCCGCGATGGGCTCGGAGGAGCTCGAGGACAGCGAATTCGAACCCTTCTTCTCGTCCGTCGAGAGTTCGCTCAAGGGCAAGAAGGTGGGGCTGTTCGGCTCGTATGACTGGGGCGACGGCGAATGGATGCGCATCTGGCAGGAGCGCGTGGAAGCCGCGGGCGGCGTGATGGTCGCGGACGGCCTCATCTGCAACAATACGCCCGATGACGACGCTTTGGCCGAATGCCGCGAACTCGGCGAGAAGGCCGCGAAGTGACGGTATGCAGAAGATCACGTTAGAGGTCGAGGGCATGCGCTGCGGCATGTGCGAGACGCACGTCAACGACGTCGTCCGCCGCGTGGAGGGCGTCAAAAAGGTCAATTCCTCTCACATGAAGGGGAGGACGGAGGTCATCGCCGAGGACGGCACCGACGTTACTGCCATCCGCGAGGCGATCGCCTCGCAGGGCTACGGCGTGGGGGAGGTCACGAGCGTTCCTTACGAAAAGCACGGCCTCTTCTCGCGCAAAAAATAGCATGTTTCTTTTGAGAAAGTACGAGGAGGGCGATCTCCCCGCCTGCGCGGTGTGCCTCTTCGAGAGCTTCTTCGACTGCCCCGTGACCGAGGAGGATATGGCGTTCCTCCGCGACTACGCCGAGGTGCTCATCGAGAAGTGCTCGTTTACATACGTCGCCGTCTGCGAGCGGAACGTCGTCGGCTTCATCAGCGGACATTTCAACAAGCCGTTCAGTAAGAAGCTCGCCGCCCGTCGCGAGGCAAAGCCGCACTACGGCGTCTGGATGCGCTGCTTTTTCAAGTTCGCGTTCGGGGGATACAAGCTCTCGCCCGCCTTCAAGGCGCAGTTCGACGTCTTTTACCGTCAGGTCAAGGAGGGCAAAGACGCCCCGCTTGCCTGCGATTGCGAACTCATGGCGCTCTGTTCGCGGAAGAGTTTTCGGAGGGGCCTCGGCACGGCGCTCTGGAATACCTTTTTCGAGCGTGTCAGGAGCGAGGGCGGCCGGTCGGTGCGGCTTATCACCAACACCGACGCAAGCTATACCTTCTACGAAAAGCGTGGCTTTGCCCGCGTGTGGGAGAAGCCCTATTCGTACGGCGAAGAAGGGCGTTCGCTTGTCTACGAGTACAAGCTGTAGGGGGAAAAGGAGAAGCATTTGACGGCGCTGACGGTCATCGGATTTACCATCATCTTTGTCGCCACGACGGCGGGTGCGGCGCTCGTGTTCGCCTTCCGCGGCGAGATGTCGGGCAAGCTGAATACGCTCTTTTTGGGGTTCGCCTCGGGCGTGATGGTTGCGGCGTCTGTCTGGTCGCTGCTCATTCCGTCCCTCGACGGCGCAGCCGAGTGCTGGGGCGATTGGAGCTTTGTGCCCGCCGTCCTCGGGTTTCTGTCGGGCGGGGGATTCCTCGTGCTCATCGATAAGCTCGTGCCGCACCTCCACAGGGGCACGAACGAGGAGGAGGGCCCCAAGAACCACCTCAAGAAGCCCGCAAAGCTCTTTCTCGCGGTGACCATCCACAACATTCCCGAGGGGCTTGCCGTGGGGTTCGCGTTCGGCGCGGCGGCGGCAGCGGGGGAGTACGGCGCGTTCGTCTCGGCGCTCGGCCTTGCGATCGGCATGGCCATTCAGAACTTTCCCGAGGGCGCGGCGGTGTCCCTCCCCATGAAGGCGGCGACGGGCAGCCGCACGAAGGCCTTTTTATACGGCATGGGCAGCGGGGCGGTCGAGCCGCTCTTTGCGGTCGTCGGGTACTTCCTCGCGGCAAATCTCACGGCCGCGCAGCCGTGGTTTCTCGCCTTTGCGGCGGGTGCGATGATCTTTGTCGTCGTCGAGGACCTCATTCCCGACGCGCACCTTTCCGAGCACCCGCACTTCGGTACGTGGGGCGCGATGGTGGGCTTTGCCGTGATGATGGCGCTCGACGTCGCCCTCGGCTGAGCTTTTTGGGGAAAGAGAATATCACAAGAGGAGTTTTTCGGAAAAGAAAGGGAACGCTTGTATGGCGCTCCCTTTTTTGCGCGACTGAAAGCGGGCGGCCGCGGCGCTCAAAAAGCGGGCATAATTTTTTGTTCGCGTGTGCGAACGGGCGTTTTTTGTTTGACTTATTCCACGCGAACGATTATACTATACGATGGTTCGCAATAGAGAACGCTCTATGGCGTTTTTTAAGGCTGTAAAGTTCGCTGTTGCGTACTAATTTTTACCCCGTCCGTTCGCATCTGCGTACCTGTCGCTCTGCCCGTATGTTCGCAAATGCGTACCCGAAGGAAGGAAGAAGTGAAGAAACAGGAAAAGACGCCCAAGGAGCTGAGAGCCTGGGAAAAGGAAAAACAGCTCATCCCCGTGATGATCCGAAAGTACTGTCACGGCAAGCACAAGACGAAGGGGGAGGAGTGTGAGGACTGCAAAGCGCTCACCGAGTATGCCCTCTTTCGGCTCGAGAAGTGCCCGTTCAAGGTCAACAAGAAGTTCTGTTCGTTCTGCAAGATCCATTGCTATAAGCCGGATATGCGCGAGAAGATCAAGGACGTCATGCGCTGGGCGGGCCCGAGAATGCTGTTTACCCATCCCATCTTTGCCATCAAGCACGTTGTGCAGATGGTAAGCTACAAGCAAAAGCTCAAAAAGGACAAGAAGGCAAAGGCAAATGTTTGATAAAGACCTCATAAAACTCATCGGCGGAAACAAAAAGTACGTCGTCTACACCGTGCTTCTGATGGTGCTCGGCATGCTCGCCAATATCGGCATCACGGCGAGCGTCTGTTGGGCGGTCTCCCTCCTCATCGAAGGCGCAGAGGCTCTCAACTACGTCTATCCCGCGGTGACGGCGGTCATCTCGCTTATCGTCCGCTACATCGCAAGCCGCGCGACGGGCAATCTCAAGGATATGCTCGGCCGCAAGGTCAAGAAGGACTTGAGAAAGCGCACTTACGATAAAATTCTGCGCCTCGGCGTGCGCTCGACGGACGGCATGAGCATGGCAGGGCTCACGCAGGTCTCCCTCGAGGGCATCGAGCAGCTCGATCTCTACTACTCGACCTATCTCCCGCAGTTCTTCTTTGCGATGATCGCGCCCATTTTGCTCTTCTGCATCTGTGTGGGCATCGATTGGCGCACGTCGCTCGTGCTTTTGGCGTGCGTGCCGCTCATTCCCGTGTCCATCGTCGCGGTCTCCAAGTACGCGAAGAAGATCTTCGCGAAGTATTGGGGCAAGTACACCTCAATGGGCGACGCCTTCCTCGACAGCGTGCAGGGCCTCAAGGAGCTGAAGATCTTCAAGGCGGACGCGGCGCGCCACAAGAAGATGAATCAAAGCGCGGAGGAATTCCGCAAGATCACGATGAAGGTGCTCGTCATGCAGCTTGCGAGCACGACCATCATGGATCTCGTCGCCTACGGCGGTGCGGGCGCGGGCATTGCGCTTGCCGTCGTCGGCCTCATGAACGGCTGGCTTGCTCCCGCTGCGGCGCTCTTTTTGGTACTCGTCGCGGTGGAGTTCTTCCTGCCGCTTCGCTCGTTGGGCTCGGCGTTCCACGTCGCGATGAACGGCGCGAGCGCGGGCAGAAAGATCATCTCCCTTTTGAATATGCCCGATCCCGTGTGGGGGAGCGAGGAAGTGCAGGGCACCGAGCTCAAACTTGAGAACGTCACCTTCTCCTACGACGGCAAGCGGGACGTTTTGAAGGACGTCTCCATGACCTTCCCCGAACGCGGCATGACCGCCATCGTCGGCGAGAGCGGCTGCGGGAAGTCCACCGTCGTCAATATGCTCATCGGCGCGTACCGCCCCAAGGAGGGCAGCGTCACCGTCGGCGGGAAGTCCTTGGAGAGCGTCACGCGCGAGTCCTACTATTCGCACCTTGCGAGCGTCTCCTACAACACCTATCTCTTCAACGACAGCGTGCGCGCCAACTTCGAGCTCGCAAAAAAGAATGTGAGCGACGAGGAGATCTGGGCGGCGCTTGAGAAGGTCAACCTTGCGGAGTTCATCAGGGAGAACGGCGGGCTTGAAAAGGTCATCACCGAGGACGCAAACAACGTCTCGGGCGGACAGAAGCAGCGGCTGGCGCTCGCCGTCAACCTCGTCGCCGATAAAGATATCTACGTCTTTGACGAGGCGACGAGCAACATCGACATCGAGTCGGAGGCCATCATCATGCAAAACGTCAAGGCGATGAGCGAAAACAAGTCGGTCATCGTCATCTCGCACCGCCTCGCGAACGTCGTTCCCGCGGACAACATCTATTATATGGAGGAGGGCGAGCTCAGGGAGAGCGGCTCTCACGAGGCCCTCATGCAGGCGAAGGGCGGCTATCAGAAGCTTTATACAGCGCAGAAGCAGCTCGAAGAGGGGTATATGCAGGCGGCAGGGGTCGCCGCGGAGGTGAACGCATGAAAGAGAAACTTCGCAGAAGCGGCATCAAGATCATGGCGAGCCTCATCGTGCTCTTGGGTTCGCTCTCGTATATCATGGTCCTCGCCGTGCTCAACGGCTCGTTGGGATTTGTCGCCGCGATGGGCGTCACCGTGTTCGGCGCGACGGGCGTCGCCAAGGCATTGGGACTTCTCGGTTTATGCGCGGAAATTCCGCTCTCATGGGGGCTCATCATCGGCCTTGCGGTGGGCTGCGGCGTCGTGCGCGGGGGACTGAGATACCTCGAGCAGTATAGTAACCACTTCATCGCCTTCAAACTTCTCGCGGTGCTGCGCGATAAGATCTTCGGTGCGCTCCGCATCCTCTGCCCCGCCAAGCTCGAGAGCAAGCAGAAGGGCAGCATCATTGCGATGATCACCTCGGACATCGAGACGCTCGAAGTGTTCTACGCGCACACCATTTCGCCCATCTGCATCGCAGTTCTCGTCTCGCTCGCGGTGTTCCTGTTCGTCGGGTTCGTGTCGTCGTGGTACTTAGCGCTCGTCGCGCTCCTCGGGTACCTCGTCATCGGCATTGTGGTGCCGCTGATCTCGTCAAAAGCGCTCAAGGAGTCGGGCGTCAACTACCGCAGGGAGTTCGCCTCCTTCAACGCCTACTTCCTCGACAGCATCAAGGGCATCAAGGACATCGTCTTGAACAATGCCGAAAGGGAGCGTGAGGGGGAGGTCGACCGCCGTTCGGACATTCTCTTAAAGGAGACCAAGAAGATGAAGCGGGGCATCACGAAGGCCTCTTCGGCGACCGAACTTTTGGTCTCGCTCTTCATTGCGCTCTCGCTTGCGGTAGGCGTGCTGCTCGTGCACTTCGGCCTTCTCGACCTCGGAAAGATGCTCATCGGCGTCGTCGCCATCTTCGGGAGCTTTGGTCCGGTGCTCGCCGTCTCAGCGCTGCCCGGGAACCTGACGCAGACCTTCGCGAGCGGCGATCGCGTCCTCAATCTCCTCGAAGAGAAGCCCGCCGTCACCCCCGTGAAGAACGGCAAGACCTTCGAATACAGCGACCTCAAGGTGGACGAGCTCTCCTTCTCCTATGAGAAGGACGCGCCCGTCCTCAAAGACGTGTGCATGCACGCCGAGAAGGGCGAGATCATCGGCATCGTGGGTGAAAGCGGCTGCGGAAAATCGACCTTCTTAAAGCTCCTCCTTCGCTTTTGGGAGAAGGACAGGGGCAGCATCGACTACAACGGCATCGACGTCGACAACATCGACTCCGATAACCTTCTCGACAACGTGACGATGGTCTCGCAGACCACATATCTCTTCGACGAGAGCATCGAGGATAACCTCCGCATCGCAAAGCCCGACGCGACGCAGGAAGAGCTGGAAACCGCCTGCAAGATGGCGTCCGTGCACGACTTCATCATGACGCTCCCCGAGGGCTACAAGACGCAGGTCGGCGCGATGGGGGACAACCTCTCGGCGGGAGAAAAGCAAAGGATCGGCCTCGCGCGGGCGTTCCTGAAGGGCAGTCAGCTCATCCTTCTCGACGAGCCGACGAGCAACGTCGATTCCATCAACGAGGGCATGATCTTGAAGTCGCTCTTGGAGCAAAAGAGCAAGAAGAGCATCATCTTGGTATCGCACCGCGAGTCGACCATGGCGATCGCCGACCGTATCTACCATGTGGATGGCGGCATCATGCAAGAGGTGAAATAAGTGAGTTACGAACAGCAAAGCGCCGACGTTGCGGCGCTCATCGAAAACACGAGGGAGATCGAGATGGAGCTCGCTCCCAAGCGGGCGGCACTTCAGGAGAAGCTCAAAAAGCGGGAGGCGCGCGAGAAGGACGAGAGCAAGATGTTCCGCCGCTTCAAGATCAAGGACATCGTGTTCCTCGCCATCATCACGGCGTGCACGCTCCTGACGAGCGCCATCATGCCGCTCTTAATTCACGTTCCCGTGTTCGGCATCATTCAGCTCGGTCTCGGGCTGCAGTTCTCCATTTTCCCCGTCATCGGCCTCATGAAGGTCAGAAAGGCTGGCTCCATGACCATCATGGGCGTCTTTATCGCGCTCTTCCTCGTCATGATGTTCCCGCCGATGGCGCTCATCGCCGTCTGTGCCGTGGTGGTGGAGCTTCTCGTCTTCCTCTTCTTCCGCAGCTACAAGAATGACTGGGCATGCGTGATGGCGGGGACGCTGTATATGCCCCTTACCGTGCCCCTTCTTTATCTCTATTATAACGTCAATTACACCGTGACGGGCGCGGAGAACGAGGCCGTGTCGATGTTTCTCGGGGGCACCGATCCGTGGGTGATCGTCGGCATGACGGTTGCCATTTTAGCGCTGTGCTTTGTGGGGTCCGTTGTGGGCATGCTGATTTCCAGAGAACTTAAAAAGGCGGGAGTACTCAAGAAATGAGCTTTTTCAAATTCAAGTCAAAACTCTATCCGCTCGTCGCCATCTTCGGCTCACTCTTTCTCATCATCTTCGGGCTCGTCCTGGCGAGGAACGAAAACCTCCCGTGGTATCTTTTAGGGGCGTTCGTGTGGCTGTGTCTCTTCGGCTGCGCGAAGGGCTGCCTGAAGGTCCTCATTCCCTTCATCATCTTCGGCGGGGCGTTTGCGGGCATCGCTTATGCCTCCGCGGGCGGGGATACGGCCGCCGCCGTCTCCATGCTCAACCGCTTCGGCGCGCTCTTCTTGGGAGCGGCGCTTT
Organism: uncultured Clostridia bacterium; assembly: GCA_944367045.1. Lineage (GTDB taxonomy): Bacteria > Bacillota > Clostridia > Christensenellales > Borkfalkiaceae > Gallimonas. The sequence goes on from CALVWI010000003.1 coordinate 40,776, forward strand.
CGATGTCCGTCGCCGCCGTCCGCATGACAAGAAGCCTCTCTGAGGTACATATGCCGCGGGCAATTACCCTCGGCATGCTCATCTCGATGTCCTTCGTGCCCATGCTGAAGGGGGAGGTCGGGCGCGTGCGCGAGGCGATGAGGACGCGCGGTGCGGGGAGCGTCCTCAACCCCAAAATTCTCTACCGCGCCTTCCTCGTGCCCTTCGTCATGCGGCTCGTCAATATTTCGGATACGCTCGCGCTCTCCGTCGAGACGCGCGGGTTTACCCTCGGCCCTTCCCTCTATACCATCTACAAAAAGGAATATCCCGCGCTTTCGGACGTGCTGTTCTTGCTCGGTCTTCTTGCAGGCGCGGTGCTGGTGATCGTCTTATGAGTGCAATCGAGTTGAAAGACGTGAGTTTTTCCTACGACGGAAAGACGAACATCCTGGAAAATACGAACTTTACCGCCGAATACGGCGAGGTGACGCTGCTTTCGGGCCATTCGGGCGAGGGGAAGAGTACGCTCATGTACATCATCTCGGGCATCATTCCCAACGTCAACGACGGCAAGCTCGCGGGCGACGTTCTCATCGCGGGCGAGGACATTAAGGGGAAGAAGCTCGGCTACATCTGCCGCAAGGTGGGCGTCGTGCTGCAGAACGCCGACGAGCAGATCATTCAGAAGATCGTCGAGGACGAAGTCGCCTTTGCGTGCGAGAACCTCGCCTTTCCGCCCGACAAAATGCAGGAGCAGATCGACATCGTCTGCCGCCTCATGAAATTGGAGAAGCATTGGAAGTGCCGCACGCTCTCGGGCGGGCAGAAACAGCGGCTCATCACGGCCTCGACGCTTGCGATGGGGCAGAAGATCATCATTTTGGACGAGCCGCTCGCCAACCTCGACAAGGACGGCGCCGCCATGCTGATGGGCACGCTGCGCTCCCTCGCGCAGGCGGGATACGCCGTGCTCGTCATCGAGCACCGCCTCGACATGGTGCTGCCCTTCGTCGATACCGTTTGGCACATCGGCGACAAGACGGTGAGAAAGGTGGAGGACAGGGCGGCGTACCTCAAGGCGCAGACCGCGAAAATTGCGGACAGCTGCCCCGAATTCAAGGGCGGGGAGCCGCTCTTCAAGCTCCAAAACGTCGCCTTCTCTGTCAAAAAGGAGCGGGATATCTTGAGGGACGTCACCCTCGACATTCCCAAGGGCGGGAGGACGGTGTTCCTCGGCGAGAACGGCTGCGGCAAGACGACGCTCCTGCGCCTCATCGCCCGCCTCTACAAGCCGACGGGCGGCAGCATCGAACAGACGCTCGACGAAAAGCTCGGGCAAAAGCCAAGGGGGAGCAGGGCGTGGTACAAGAAGGTGGGGGTCGTCTATCAGAACCCCGACTACCAGCTCTTCATGCCGACGGTGAAGAAGGAGCTTGAGTTCGGCGCGGTCTCGCCCGAGTATGCCATGCACATCGCGGAGCTCTTCGGCATCGAGCATCTCCTTGCGCGGCACCCGCAGTCGCTCTCGGAGGGGCAGAAGCGGCGGGTGTCCATCGCGGCAGTCGTCGCGTGCAGGCCTCAAGTGCTCCTTCTTGACGAGCCGACGGTGGGGCAGGACTACGAGGGCCTCTGCCGCATGGTGGAGATCCTCAATGAGCTGCACGAAGAGACGGGCAACACGATGATCACCATCACGCACGATGTGCGCTGCGCCGAGGCGCTGTGCGACAGGGCGTATCTCCTCGCGGACGGCACGCTGCAAAGGAGCGGCGGCAAGGAGCTCGTGCGCGAATACTTTTCGGCATAAGAAAAGGCAGGCCTTGAAGGGTCTGCCGTTTTTTATATCAAATGTTGCTCTTGGAGCGTTTTCAAAAGCCCGTCGACGGCGTGCCCCAGCGCTTCTTCGTCGCCGTCGTTGCGGACGACATAGCACCCCTTGGGAAGGGGTCCGTCATAGTCGAACTGGTCCTTGATGCGCGCCTCCGCCTCCTCGCGCGTGAGAGAGTCCCGCGCAATGACCGCATTGATGCGCGCCTCTTTCTCTCGGAGGACGACGATCGCGCCGTCGAAGATGTCCTTCTTCCCGCTCTCGAAGAGAAGGGGAACTTCGGCAAAGCAGGCCGTTTTTGCGCGCTCCATCTCCGCTTTGAGGCGGTCGTAGATGCGCGGATGGGCATAGCCGTTGAGCTTCTCGAGCGCGTCCTTGTCCGAAAAGACGAGGGAAGCGAGCGCCGCCTTGTCGAGCACGCCCTCCCGAAAACAGGCGGGGAAGAGGACTGCAAGGCCCTTCAAATACTCCTCGTCCTGCAAAAGGGCGCGGTTGATCTCGTCGCAGGAAAAGACGGGGTAGCCGTGCTCATAGAGAAGGCGGCACACCGCGCTCTTGCCGCTGCCGATGCCGCCCGTCACGGCGAATTTACTTGGTGTCATACCAGCTCCTTCCCACCGAGACGTCGGCAATGAGCGGCACGGTGAGTTTGACGGCCTTCTCCATCTCCTCCTTGAGGACGGCGGCGGTCACATCGGCTTCCTCCGAGGGGGTATCGAGGATGAGTTCATCGTGCACCTGAAGGACGAGTTTGGCATGGAGGCCCTCCCTTTCGAGGCGGCGGCGAACGCCCAGCATGGCGAGCTTGATGATGTCCGCCGAGCTTCCCTGAAGGGGCATATTCATGGCGGCGCGTTCGCCGAAGGAGCGCGTCATGCGGTTGGAAGATTTTAATTCGGGCATATACCGCTTGCGGCCGAGGATGGTCGTCACATACCCGTCCTCACGGGCCTTTCTGACGTTCTCGTCCATGTACTCCCTGACTTCGGGGTAGGTCTGAAAATACCCGTCGATGTAGCCCTGCGCCTCGGCGGTGGTGCAGCCGACGTCCTTCGCAAGCCCGTAGGCGGAGATGCCGTAGATGATGCCGAAGTTGACCGCCTTGGCCCTTCTCCTCAGTTCGGGCGTGACCTTTTCGGGCGGCGTCTTGAAGATGAGGGAGGCCGTTGCCGCGTGGATGTCCTTGCCCTGCATATAGGCCTCGCGCAGGAGCTTTGCGCCGCTGAAGTGGGCGAGAAGGCGCAGTTCGATCTGCGAGTAGTCGGCGTCGATGAGCAAGTTCCCTTCACGGGCGATGAACAGCTTTCTCAGTTCCCTTCCTTCCTCGCGGCGGACGGGGATGTTCTGCAGGTTGGGGTTGGCGCTCGAGAGCCGCCCCGTCGTCGTCATGGTTTGGTTGTAAGTCGTGTGGACGATGCCGTTTTTGATGAGCGGGCGGATGCCGTCGATATAGGTGGAACGCAGCTTCTGGATCTCGCGGTAGCGCAGAATGAGGCGGGCGATCTCGTGCTCTCCCGCGAGCTGTTCCAAAACTTCCGCATTGGTGGAGTAGTCGCCGCGCGCCGTCTTTTTGACGCCCTTCTTGCTGTAGCCGAGGCGGTCGAAGAGCACCTCGGAGAGCTTCTGCGAGGAGTTGAGGTTGAACTCGCAGCCCGCAAGCTCATAGATGCGCTTCGTGAGCGTGTCCATCTCGGCGGCATAGCGTTGGGAGAGCTCCGGGAACTTCTCCTCGTCCACACGCACGCCCGTGCATTCCATCTCGTAGAGCACGCGCGAGAGGGGAAGTTCGAGTTCGCGGTAGAGCCGCTTGCAGTCCTCGTCCGCGGTGCGCTCGGCATCCCTATAGCCGCGCATGAGCGCATAGGCGCAGTTGTCGGGCGGGAGGGCGTATTCGCGCGCAAAGTCCTGCGCCGTCGCCGCTTTTCTACCCGAATTGAGAAGGTATGTGAGAAGCCCCGCGTCCTCGACCGGGCAGGAGGTCTCGGGAAAGCGGTGTAAAAGCGCCTTGTAGTCGGAGACCACCGCCCGCGTCTTTCCCTGAAAGAGCGGCGCGAACAGGCGGGTGAGCTCCTCGGGGTAATAGCCGCTGTCGAGCAGCGTCTTCTTGCAGGGGAAGATGTATTCCTTGTCCTTGATGCAGATGTGCGCGCCGCCGTCCTCGTCATCGGCAAAGGCGAAGAGGTCGGCCTCCCCGAGCGCTGCCGAAAAGACTTCCTCGCTTGGCATGACGATGCGCTCTGCGTCCGCCTGCTCGTACTCATCGAAGAGCGAGGAGTGGACGAGCGTGCGGAATTCCAGTTTGTCGAGCGCCGCCCGTGCCTCGGCGGGGAAGGGGATGTGCACGGCAAATTCCTCCACGGGAATGGAGAGGGGAACGTGCGTGTCGATGGTCGCAAGCGTGTGAGAAAGTTTCGCGCTCTCTTCGCCCGCGATGAGGCGGTTTTTCACGCCCGCCGCGAGTTCGTCGAGATGACGGTAGACGTTCTCCGCCGTGCCATACTTTTGAAGAAGGGAGAGCGCCGTCTTGGGGCCGATGCCCTGAACGCCCGGGATGTTGTCCGAGCTGTCGCCCATGAGCGCCTTCTCCTCGATGATCTGTGCGGGAGTGAGCCCGACTTTCTCGAAGAAATTTTCGTTCGTCAGGCGGTCGGTGTCGCTCACGCCGTGCTTTGTGAAGCAAACCGTGACGTTCTCGTTCACGAGCTGGTAGGAGTCGCGGTCGCCCGTGTAGATGACGGTCTGAACGCCCTCATAGGCGCGCGAGAGGGTGCCGATGAGGTCGTCCGCCTCATAGCCCTCCTTCTCCACATAGCGGATGCGCATGGCGGTGAGCACCTCCTTGAGCGCGGGGAACTGCACGGCGAGTTCCTGCGGCGTCGGCGTGCGGGTGCCCTTGTAGTCCTTGAACATCTTGTGGCGGAAGGTGGGGGCATGAAGATCGAACGCGACGCCGAGATAGTCGGGATGTTCCTCTTCGAAGATCTTAAAGAGGAACTTGACAAAGCCGAAGATGGCGTTGGTGGGGAAGCCGTCCTTGGTCGTGAAGCCGTTGATGGCGTAGAAGGCGCGGTTCATGAGACTGTTCCCGTCGATGAGAACGAAAGTTTTCTTATCCATATCTTTATTGTAACACGGACGGGGAAATTTTGCAAGAAAAAGCCGGAAATCGCTTGATTTTTGAGGGCGGTCACGATATAATGAGAAAGCATCACGCCGCTGTGGTGGAATTGGCAGACGCGTCGGACTCAAAATCCGATGGTAGCGATACCGTATCGGTTCGACCCCGATCAGCGGCACCATACGAGCCCTTTGCGGCAGAGGGAGACGGGCAAGGCGCCCGTCTCTTATTTTGTGTCTGAGGGCGGCGTCGCGGCCGAAGATTCGCAGGTCTATACAAATATGTTTGAAATGTTCATTCTGAGGGTGCATTCCGTTCATCTCTTGAACTTTCCACGAGAATGTCATGCAACGGTCACAAAAGTGTAAAAACTTCCTTCAAGAATGGCGCTCAAAGGTTTGACTTCCAAATGGACGGCGTGTATAATTGAGTATGAACTGAGTAAGAAATTGTTGTTGTTCCGCTGCCTTGGGCGGCTGCCCGGGGAACGAAAGCGGAATGTGCGGCGTTTTGGGTTTGCGCCGCGAGGGATTCGGACATCATATCACTATGAGCGATCTTACCAAAGAATGTACGGCCGGAGGAAAGACCGGCCCCAAAAAAAGTTATCTCTTCTTCAAGCGCACCTTTGACATTCTCTCGTCCGGGCTTGCGCTCCTGCTCCTTTCATGGCTCTTCCTCATCCTGGCGCTGTGCGTCAAGCTGAGCGACGGCGGCACCGTCTTCTATCGCCACCCGCGCGTCGGCAAGGGCGGGAAGGACATCTTCATCCCCAAGTTCCGCAGCATGAAGCGCAATGCGGACAAGCTCGAGGATATGCTCACGCCCGAGCAGCTGGAGCAGTACCGCCGCGAGTACAAGATCGACCACGATCCCCGCATCACCAAGGTGGGGCATTTTTTGCGCAAGACGAGCCTCGACGAGCTCCCGCAGCTGTGGTCCATCTTCAAGGGCGACCTCTCCGTCGTCGGCCCGCGCCCCCTGATGCGCGAGGAACTGGAAACCAAGTACGGTGCGGATGCCGAAAAGCTCGTCTCCGTCAAGCCCGGCCTCATCGGTTGGTGGGCGGCGAACGGCAGAAGCAACTGCACCTATGAGAGCGGCGAGCGGCAGAAGCTTGAGCTCTATTACGTCGACCACTGTTCCTTAGGATTTGACATCAAGATCGTATTCAAGACCATCGGCAGCGTCCTCCGCGGTGACGGTGCTCAGTGAGCGGAGGCGTTTCTTATGAAGGTCCTGCATATCAGCAACTACTACTATCCGCACATCGGCGGCATCGAACAGGTCGCGCGTGACTGCGTCTCTTCCATCGGGGAGGACGCCGAGCAGCGCGTATTTTGCTTTCACTCCGAGAGGGGAGACGCAAGGGACGAAGTGGACGGCATTCCCGTCATCCGCGCGGGCAGCTTTATAAAAGTCGCCTCGCAGTCGCTCTCGCTCTCGTACGGGAAACTTCTGAAGAGAGAGATGAAGGACTTTGCGCCGGACGTCGTCATCTTCCACTTTCCCAACCCCTTCGGCGCGCACTATCTTTTGAAGTGCCTGAAAAAGAGCAAAGCGCAGCTCATCGTGTGGTGGCATCTCGACATCACCAAGCAAAAGCTCCTGAAGAAGTTCTTCCGCGGGCAGACGCTGCGCCTTCTGAAACGGGCGGACAAGGTCGTCGCGACCAGCCCCAACTACATCGAAGGCAGCGAATTTTTGCCCTCCTTCCGTGAGAAGTGCACCGTCATCCCCAACTGCGCCGCGGACAGCCGCGTGACGCTCTCCGATGCGGAGAAAGCGCGTGCGGAGGAGCTTAAAATGCAATACAGGGACAAGTGCCTGCTGTTTGCGGTGGGCCGCCATGTGCCTTACAAGGGCATGGAGTACCTCGTCCGCGCGAGCAAGCTCTTAGACGACGACTACGCCGTCTGCATCGGCGGAGAGGGGGAACTGACTCCCTCTCTCAAGGAACTTGCCCAGGGAGATGAGAAAGTGCATTTCCTCGGCCGCCTTTCGGACAGTGAGCTCAAGGCGTATCTTGCGGCGGCGGACATCTTCTGTTTTCCCTCCATCACCAAGAACGAGGCGTTCGGCATCGCCCTTGCGGAGGCCATGTCCTTTGCAAAGCCTTCCGTCACCTTTACCATTGAAGGTTCGGGCGTCAACTACGTCTCCTTGAACGGTGTGACGGGCATCGAAGTTCCAAACGGCGACGTTGAGGCGTACGCGAAGGCCATTGAGACGCTCAAGGCGGACAAGCTCCTCCGCGAGAAGTACGGAAAGGCCGCCCGTGCACGGGAACAGCTCCTTTTCACGGAGGCTGCCTTCAAGGACAACGTGAGGAAACTCCTCGGGCTGAAGGAGGTGCGCGCATGAAGGTGTACGGCGTCGTCATGGCGGGCGGCAGCGGCACGCGCTTCTGGCCGCTCTCGAGGCAGTTCCGCCCCAAACAGCTTTTGAACCTCACGGGCAAGGACGCGATGATCAACGAGGCCGTCGCACGCCTCAAGCCCGTCGCAAAGGACGGCATCTTCATCGTTTCAAGTAAGAGCCAGCGCGAGGGGCTGCTTGCAGTCCTCGATGAGAGCATCCCGAAGGAGAACGTCCTTTTGGAGCCCGTGGCGCGCAACACGGCGGCGTGCATCGGCTATGCCGCCATCAAGATCTTAAAGACGTGCGGGGACGGCGTGCTCATCGTCACCCCGTCGGACAGCTACATCAAGAACACCGAGGCGTTCACTTCGGCGCTTTCGCTCGCTGCCAAAACGGCGGAGGAGAAGGACGCCATCGTCACCATCGGCATTAAGCCCACCTTCCCCGCGACGGGGTACGGCTATATCCGCTATGAAAAAAGCGAAGAGCCCGTCAAGCGCGTGCTGCAATTCGTGGAGAAGCCCGACCTTCCGCACGCGAAGGAGTACCTTTCGAGCGGGCAGTTCGTCTGGAACAGCGGCATGTTCATCTGGAAGGCCTCGCTCATCTTAAAGAAGATCGAGCTCTACCTTCCCGACCTCTACAAGGAGCTCGTGCGCCTCGGCGACGCCGTCGGAACGGCTGAAGAGGGGAACGTCCTTGAAACCGTCTATCCCGAAATGCCCTCCATCTCCGTCGACTACGGCGTGCTCGAGAAGTCGGACGGCATCTATGTCGTGCCTGCCGATCTCGGCTGGAGCGACGTGGGGAGCCTGGATATGATCGAGGCCGTGCGTCCTTCGGACAGCGACGGCAACATCACCGTGGGGGAGACGTACCCCCTCGATACCCATCATTCTATCATTTATACGGGCGGGAAGCCCATCTGCACGGTCGGCGTCGACGATCTCATCATCGTCGATATGCCCGACGTCCTTTTGGTGTGCTCCAAGGAGCATGCGCAGGACGTCAAGAAGATCGTCGAGGAACTCCGCGCCAAGGGAAAAGAGGAATTGCTTTGAAGCATTACCGTGAAGAATACGAGCGGTGGCTCTCGTCCGCCGCATTTGATGAAGATACCAAGCGCGAGCTTTCATCGCTCACCGACGAAAAGGACATCGAGGACCGCTTTTACTGCGACCTCGCCTTCGGAACGGGCGGGCTGCGCGGCGTTCTCGGGGCGGGCAGCAACCGCATGAACCGCTATACCGTCGGGAAAGCCTCGCAGGGCCTTGCCGATTTCCTGCGTGCGGAAGAGCGGGAAGGGGGCGTCGTCATCGCCTACGACAGCCGCCGGTGCTCCGAGGAATTCGCGCACGACACCGCCTGCATCATTGCGGCGAACGGCGTGAAGGCGTACCTCTTCGAGAGCCTGCGCCCTACGCCCGTGCTCTCCTTTGCCGTCAGATACCTGAAGGCCGCGGCGGGCGTCGTCATCACGGCGAGCCACAACCCGCCTCAATACAACGGCTATAAGGTCTACTTCTCGGACGGCTGCCAGATCGTGCCGCCCTACGACAAGCGCATCATCTCCCGCGTCAACGCCGTCTCCTATGAGGACGTCAAACGTCTTTCCGAGGAGGAAGCAAAGAGGAGCGGTCTCCTCGAGATCATCGGCAAAGAGGTGGACGACGCCTACCTTGCGGCGGTCAAGTCGCTCGTCTTGAGCCCCGACGCGCTCGCAAAAGAGGCGAAGAACCTTAAGATCGTCTATACGCCCCTCAACGGCACGGGCAACGTGCTCGTGAGAAGGGCACTCAAGGAGCTGGGTTTTGCGCAGGTGACCGTCGTTCCTGAGCAGGAACTGCCCGACGGCGACTTCCCGACCCTCAGGACGCCCAACCCCGAGGACCCCGCCGCCTTCACGCTTGCTTTGAAACTTGCAAAGGAGCAGGACGCCGATTTGGTGCTCGCCACCGACCCGGATGCAGACCGCCTCGGCGTGTATGCGAAGGACAGGGAGGGCAACTACCGCGCCTTCACGGGCAATATGAGCGGCATCCTCATCGCGGAGTATCTCCTTCGCAGAAAGAGGGAGCTCGGCCTTCTGCCCGCAAACGCCAAAGACGGCGTGCTCGTCACGACCATCGTCTCGACGGACATGGCGAAGGCGCTCGCGAACGACTACAACATCACCGAATTGGAGACCCTGACGGGATTTAAGTACATCGGTGAGAGCATCCGCCGCTTTGAAGAGGCGAAGGCCGCAAACGGCGGCAAAACGGACGGCACAAAGGGGGCATACGAGTATCTCTTCGGCTTCGAAGAGAGCTACGGGTGCCTCACGGGGACGTACGCCCGCGACAAGGACGCCGTCTCGGCTGCCTGCGCTCTTGCAGAGGCCGCGTGCTACTATAAGACGAAGGGTTTGACGCTTCCCGAGGCGATGGACGAGCTCTATCGGCGTCTCGGGTGGTTCGAAGAGGGGCAGAAGAGCCTCTCCTTTACGGGTGCAGACGGTGCGGAGCGCATGAAGGCCCGCATGCAGCAGCTTCGGGAGAATGCACCCGAACTGCTCGGCAGTGTGCGCGTCGTTGCCGTGCGCGACTATCAGACGAGCGCCCGCAGGGACCTTTTGACGGGGGAGGAGCAGCCGCTCACGCTCCCCAAGAGCAACGTGCTCTATTTTGAACTGGAGGGCGGCGGCTGGTGTTGCATCCGTCCCTCGGGCACGGAACCCAAGATGAAACTTTACTTCGGCGCGAAGGGAAACTCTCCCGAGGCCGCAAAAAATCATACAGAAGAGATCATGCGCGGCGCATCTGCCCTGTTGCAGGCGTGAGCGCAGAGAGGATAACATTGTGATCAAGTTACGATCTGTCTATCAGCAATACATTTGGGGCGGAACCAAGATCCGCGATGAACTGCATAAGGATACGGGGGATCTTTCCCGTATCGCCGAGAGTTGGGAAGTCTCTACCCACCCCGCGGGAAGGAGCATCGTTGCAAGCGGCGCCTTTCAGGGGCTCACCCTCAACGAGTACTTCGATAAAGTGGGCTGGATCACGGCGGGAAGTTACGCCAACAAGAACCATCAGCTGCCCATTCTTATCAAATATATCGACGCTAAGGAGAATCTCTCCATCCAGGTGCATCCCAACGACAAGTACGCACGCAAGCACGAGGGCGACAACGGCAAGAACGAGATGTGGTTCGTGCTCGGTGCCGATGAGGGGGCGTTCATCTATCTCGGGTTCAAGCGCGACGTCACCAAAGAGGAAGTCAAAGAGCGCATCGCGAACAACACGCTCGAAGAAGTGCTCAACCGCGTGGACGTCAAGCCCAACGAGGCATATTACATCCCTGCAGGTACGGTGCACGCCATCGGCGCGGGGTGCCTCATCTGCGAGGTCCAGCAGACCTCCAACGTCACCTACCGCATCTATGACTACGGCCGTGTGGACGCCAACGGGAAGGGCCGCGAACTGCACGTCAAGAAGGCGCTCGACGTTCTCAACTATCATAGGACTCAGATCGCCGACCTCAAGCGCCGCGATACGATGACCATGGAGCAGTACATCGGCGGGATGTTCGGCCGCAACGGAAAGTGCACGCTCTTAAAATACGAGGCGGAGGGCGATCTCACCATCCTGCTTCCCGTCTCACACCTCACCTTTGCACTCGTGCTCGACGGCAGCGGCACGCTGTATTCGGCGGACGGGGAGGAAAAGTTCCAAAAGGGTGAGACCTGGATGATCCACGGGCGTGCGACACGCGTCTCGGGGAAATGTAAAGTTCTCTTTGTCGCCATCTGAAGGAGGGACACTATGAAGATCGCCATCGATTGCAGATACCTCGGAAAGTCGGGGATCGGGCGCGTGACCGAGGGCATTCTTGAAAATCTGGACTTTTCCGCCGATGAGTTCTATCTCATCGGAAAGAGAGAGAGCCTTGCAAAGTACGAGGGGGCGCACATCGTCGAAGATGACAGCGACCCTTACTCGGTGCGCGGGCTCTTTTGTTTTCCGAGGAAACTCAACCGCGTTGTGGACGCCGTCTTTTTGCCCAATTTCCTCGTTCCGTTCTTTATCCGCCGCCCCGTGTATGCCATCATGCACGATTTAGCCTTCCTCGACGTCAAGGAGACCACCAAGGGCTTTAAGGACGCGCTCATCAAGAAGGTGCTTTTAAAGCGCTGCATGAGAAGGGCAAAGAGAGTGTTCTGCGTCTCCGCCTTCACCCGTGGCCGCTGCGAGCATTACTACGGGAAACTCGCGAAGAAGTGCATCGTCAACTACAACGGGCTCTCGGAGAGCGTCATCTCCTATGCCCGCACACACGCGCCCGCGGAAAAGCGTGATGAGATCGTCTATGTCGGCAATGTCAAGCCGCACAAGGGTTTAAAGACGCTGCTTGAAGCCTTCTCCGGGCTCGAAGGGGAGACCAAACTTCGCATCATCGGCGAGAAGGAGCACTTCCTGACCGGCCTTGCGCTCGACGAGGGCGCCTACAAAAACGTGGAGTTCACGGGGAGACTCTCCGACGAGGAGCTGCTGCCCGCCATCGCACGGGCGAAGTATCTCGTGCTGCCTTCCGTGTATGAGGGGTTCGGCCTGCCGCCCCTTGAGGCGCTCGTCCTCGGTACGCAGCCCATCGTTTCGGACATCCCCGTCTTCCGCGAGGTGTATGAAGGCCTGCCCGTCGTGTATTTTCAGGGCGTAGAGGGGCTGAAGGAGGCGCTTGAGCGTCCAGTCGAGACCATTGACTGCCGCGAGGAAGTCTTATCCCGCTATTCCTACGCGCGCTGTGCAAAGACCATTCTGGAGCAAATCAAAGATGACGGGCGGAAGTAAGACGATGGGGCGGCGCTCGCTTGCCGATACGCGCCTCGATTTGGATTTCTTCATTCATCTCTTCTGCTTCATCTCTCTGCTGCTCATCGGGGCGGATACCTGGGGCGTGGAGCTGCTCGGCGTCAATTTCCGTATCGACCAGATCTTTCTGTGCATCTTTGCGCTCCTGCTCGTGTTCAAAGGAGCGTATCGGTTCACCTTTTACGGCTGGATCGCGGCGTTTCTGATCTTTTCGCTGCTCTCGACATTGTTTGCCGTGAGCTTGTTTCGCGGCATCCTTTTCTTCTGTTCCATCATCTACAACGTCCTGTTCCTCTTCTACGCGCTCGCCTCGTATGTGAAGTCCTACGGCTTTGAGACCTTCCTCCGCATCTTCCGCATGACGATGAAGGTGCAGTTCTTCATCCTGCTCTTTCAGTTCTTTCTGAAGCTTCTGACGGGTTACGAACTTCCCTTTCTTCCATCGTACGGGGAGTACATGGGCATCTACCGCTTCCAGCTGTGGTTCTACGAGCCGAGTTACCTTGCGACCTATCTCGTACTTTGGTTCACATTTTCGCTCGCTCAGCTCATCCTCAGAGGCAAGCGGGAGTACATTACCGATGTCGTGATGTGTCTTTTGATGTTCCTTATCTCCACTTCGACTTCGGGTTTTATCGGCATCGCACTGGCTGTCGCCGTCGTCTATTGCATGTGGCTCGCGCGGGGCATCACGCTTAGAAAGCTGCTCTTTCCCATTCTGCTCCTCGTCATCTTTCTCGTGTGCGCCATTGCATTTTCGTCGGTGTTCGAGGTGTTCTTGGGGCGTCTCTTCGATTCCTCCCTCAACGAGGCCTCGGGCGGCAGGATCGCAGGCTGGAAGGAGACGTGGCAGGTCTTCCTCGAAAATCCCTTCTTCGGCGTGGGCCCCGGCAATTACGGGATCTATCTCGGGAAGGAGGAGGGCTATATGCCCACCAATGTCAGCCTTGAACTTCTTGCAACGCTCGGGATCGGCGGGTTTATCGCCTTCTACGGCATGACTCTCTCCCTCGTGGTGCGTGCAGTCAAGTGTTGGCAGAGAGCGCATACGGAGAGCTCCTTCCTCATCATGGCGTTTGCCGTTGCACTCGTGGTCTTCACCATCATTTTGCAGATCAACCAGGGATATCTGAGACTGTATCACTGGATGTGCTTCGGTGTCCTCTATGGGGCTTTGGCGCGTGAACGCATGGCCGGAAAACTCTCTCTCCGCGTCGCCTGAACGTGGCATTCTGCCGCAAAAGGAAGAAGTCCGTTCCGCCTCTCCTGCCCGTCGCGGGCAAAAAGGGGAGGCTTTTTGCTGCTATTTATTCAACATCTTAGCATATTCTTTGTAAAAATTTTTTCACAAATTTTTCTTTTAAAAAGAGGTAAAATGTTTCATCAAAACGTTGACGAAACTTATTTTGCCTGTTATAATAGGTGGCGCAAATCGGGCGGCGGACCCGTGCGCGTACAGCGCGAAATACGCAAGGAGTTTTTTGATTTTTTATGATCAAGTACACTTTGGATGCGAACAAGAAGGGCGTTGATGTTTCCAAGCACCTTTACGGCCTGTTCTTCGAGGACATCAACCAGTCGGCGGACGGCGGCATGAATGCCGAGATGGTGATCAACAACTCGTTCGAGTTTGAGTACTTCACCTACGACGACTTCAACGCGGAGAGCCCCGTCGAGGCTCGCAAGCAGAGCTACTACGCGTGGGATATCTACGGCGCAGGCCCCAAGAAGATCCTGACGACGGGCGGCATGAACGCGAACAACCCCAGCTACCTCTTTTTGAGCGTTGGCGGTATCTATCACCTTGAAAATCCCGGCTACTACACGGTGGGCGGCTATGATATGTACGGTATGCCCGTTGAAAACGGCGAGACGTACAACTTCTCCATGTTTGTAAAGCGCCTCGGCTTCCAGGGCAAGGTCAAGGTGTTCATCAAGGGCGCGCACGGCAGACACACCACGATCGGCGAGATCGCCATCCCCGAGGGCAGCGAGGGCGACTGGATCAAGGTCTCGACGTCCGTCGTCGCCGAGAAGGACACGATGGGCCGCCTGTGCATCATCTTCGAGGGCAACGGCAAGATCGGCGTCGACTACGTCTCCCTGCTCCCCGCAAAGACGTGGGGCGATCCCGATAAGTACCGCAACGGCAAGTTCTCGCCCCGCTTCGTCGAGGTCTTAAAGGACTGCCATCCCTCCTTCCTCCGCTTCCCCGGCGGCTGCGTCGTCGAGGGCGACGTCGCCTTCCAGTACCAGTATAAGTGGAGAAACACGGTGGGGCCTTTGGAGCAGAGAAAGCAGATCCCCAGCGTGTGGCGCTATATGCAGTCGTACGGCATCGGCTTCTATGAGTACTTCTGCCTGTGCGAGGACCTCAAGATGGCGCCTCTTCCCGTGCTTCACTGCGGGCTTCTCTGCCAGATCCGTATGGGCGAGCAGCGCAAGACGGGCTATCAGCGCATCCTTCCCGGCACGCATGAATTCCAGACCGAAGTCATCGACAACGTCGCCGACCTCATCTACTTCGCGAAGGGCGACATCTCCTCGTCCGACCCCAACGAGTCCTACTGGGCAAAGGTGCGTTCGGATATGGGTCACCCCGAGCCCTTCGAGCTCGATTACATCGGCATCGGCAACGAGAACTGGGGCTTCGAGTACTTCGACAACTTCCAGGCCTGCCTCATCGGCGTGCGCCAGTATATGTACAAGGGCCGTCAGACCGACCTTCTCGAGAAGTTCGGGATCACCGTCGTCACGACGGCGGGCGTTGACATCCGTCCCTCCGACTCCAACGACTCGTGGAAGATCATCAACGAAAAGTACCGCGACATGATCGTCGACGAGCACGTCTACAACTCCTACCAGTGGTTCATCGACAACACCAAGCGCTATGACTGCTACGACAGAGACGGCGCGAAGGTGTTCATGGGCGAGTACGCGATGCACACGATGGCAGACGGCAGAGGCCGCCTCAACGGCGACAACAACCTCCGCTCGGCGCTCTCCGAGGCTGCCTTCCTCACGGGCTGCGAGCGCAACTCTGACGTCGTTAAGATGACCTGCTACGCGCCTCTGTTTGCGTCCACCTACAACTACCGCTGGACACCCAACATGATCTGGTTCAACGCGCGTGACATCATGCTTACCCCCAACTACTACGTGCAGCAGATGTTCGCGGGCAACACGGGCAGCTACACGCTCACCGACGTCGCTCCCGTCAACGACGACAACGCGGGCGGCCTGCTCATCGGCGGCCACAGAACGGCGAGCGCCGTCACCTCCGTCAAGGTCAAGGACATCAAGACGGGCGACGTCATCTACTTCCACGACTTCAAGGACGGCATGGGCGGCTGGAAGGTCTACCCCAACTGCCGCGGCGGCCACATCGAGGACGGCAAGCTCATCATCGAGGAGAGCGACGCCTTCAACGGCTTCTACTACGATGAGCAGAACTTCTCCGACTGCGAAGTGGAGATCGATTTCCGCCGTCTCTCGGGCGAGCAGAGCTTCATCGCGGGTGTGGGCGTCATGGACGTGCGCGACGCGGGCACGATGGACAGCGCAGGCTTCTCCATCTGTTGCCAGTACGGCAAGAACCACAAGGGCTACGACGTCTCCTTCGACAAGCGTGTGGACTTCATCCGCACCGTCTGCGAGATGATGGGCAAGGATAAGTTCATCGGCTACAGCCCCGAAGGCAACAAGATGAAGCTCATCTACACGCAGAAGACCTTCAATGCCTACCTTCAGAAGGACGGCCATTGGCACGAGATCCTCTTCAAGAACATCTGGAAGGTCAACGAGCGCGTCTTCAACAGCGTTACGGTCGGCGACGACGGCAAGATCTATTTGAAAGTCGTCAACGTCTCCGGTCAGGACGAGGAGATGGAGGCAGATCTCGTTCACTTCGGGCCCAAGAGCAAGGTCACCGAGACGACGCTCTGGCATGAGGATCCCACCGTCATCAACGAGATCAAGATGAAGGCGGGCAAGACGCACAACATTGAGCCCACCGTCACCGAGTTCGCGCTCGAGGGCAACGTCTTAAAGCGCACCATCAAGAATAACAGCGTCAACGTCTTCGTCATTGAATGACGTCTTTCGGAAAGGCTCCCCGCAGCAATGCGGGGAGTTTATTTTCGACAAAACACGGCATGGGCCGCACCCTTCGGGGCGCGGTCCTTTTCATATCGAAAAGTTGCCGCCCATACAATAGAGCGATGTTGGAATTTCTCTCGCCGCGGCTCAAGGAGGCCGTGTCGCACGTCGATCAGGGCAAGCTCTTCGAGCTCCGCGTGCGCACGGGAAGGCCGCTTCTTGCAAACTATCGGGGGGCCTTCGTGCCTTTGGGACGGTGCGGGCCCGTCAAGACGCCGCAGAACGCCCTGCATCCCACGGCGGAGGAGGTCGAGGAGACCTTTCTCGCGGCGTGCGGCTATTCCGTCCACGCCGTGGAGAACGAGCTTCGGGAGGGCTTCGTCACGGCGGCATCGGGCGAGCGCGTCGGCATTGCTGGCACCTATGTCTACGAGGGCGGCGGCGTTCTCGCAGTGCATACCGTCACCTCGCTCTGTATCCGCGTGCCGCATGCGGTCAAGGGGTGCGCCGAGGCCATCTACGACCGCTGTTTGAAGGACGGCCTTTGCTCGCTGCTCCTTCTCTCGCCGCCGGGGTGGGGGAAGACGACGCTCCTGCGCGATCTTGTGCGCCTCGTCTCCGAGCGGACGGGGGTGAACATCCTCGTGAGCGACGAGCGCGGCGAACTCTCGGCGGGCGGCTTGGGGGAGACGGCGGACATCATCCGCTTTGCAGGAAAGATGACGGCCTTCACGGCGGGTATCCGCGCGATGCGGCCCGACCTCATCGTGACGGACGAGCTCCTCCCTGAGGACTACGCGGCCGTCCGTCGGGCGGTGCAGGGAGGCGTCAAGGTGTTCGCCTCCGCCCATCTCACCCGCTATGAGGACGTGCCCGAAAAGCTCTTCTCGCGCTACTTTCTCTTAAAGGGCGTGGGGGAGGTGGGTGCGGTGCTCGACGAGGACGGCCATGCTCTGGCTTAAACTGCTGCTTGCCGCGGCGACGGTCGCCTTTTCGACGGCGCTCGGGTACTTCCTGGCGGGCAAATACCGCGCGAGAAAGCTGTTCTTCGCAGAGTTTGCGCGCTTCAACGAGCGCTACCTTGCAGAACTTTCGTATGAGCGCCGTCCGCTCGGCAGCTTCCTTGCGGAGTGCTCCTTCGAGGGGGAGTTCGGAAAGACAGTCGAGGCGTTCCGCGAGCGTCGGGAGATTTCTTTCCCGTATTCTTTTCTCATTAAAGAGGAAAAGACGGACGGCGAGAACTACTTTTCCTCGCTCGGGCGAGGTGATGCACATACGCAGACAGCGTACTTCTCGGCGCAGGCGGGACGGCTCAAAGCGCTCAAAGAGGGGAGCGAGCGGGAGGCGAAGGCGCGGGGGGAACTCTACCTCAAACTGGGGCTTTTGGCGGGATTGGCGCTCGTCGTGCTCATCATCTGAAGGGGACTTATGGCAGACATTTCCGTGATCTTCAAACTGGCCGCGATCGGCATCGTCATCACCGTCGTGTGTCAGGTACTCAAAAAGTCCGACCGGGACGACATCGCGACGGTCGTCTCCATCGTGGGGCTCGTCATCGTGCTCACCGTTGCCGTGACGATGATCGGCGACCTCTTTGCCGTCATCAAAGACATCTTCGGGGTGAGCTGATGCCCATCTTTCAGCTCATCGGCATCGCCTTTGTGACGGCGGTCACCGCGCTTCTTTTGAAGTCCACGCGCCCCGAGCTCGCCTTTGCGGTCACCGTCGCGGGGTGCATCATCCTCCTTCTCGTCATCCTCGACCTCGTGAAGGACAGCTTCTCAGTCCTCGGCGACATCGCGGAGGGCACGGACATCGACGCCTCCCTCATCAAGACGCTCTTAAAGATGATCGGCATCGGGTATTTGGTGGAATTCAGCGCGGGACTTTTGAATGACTTCGGACAAAATTCGCTTGCGGACAAGCTCATATTCGCGGGAAAGCTCGTCGTCCTCGTGCTTGCCGTGCCCATTCTGGAGAGCGTGCTTACGCTCATCTCCTCGCTCATCAAACTCATATGACCATGAAAAAATGCCTCATCCTGCTGCTTCTGTTGTTTCTCTTCCTTCCCGTATTTAGGGGAGAGGGGAGGGTGGCCTCTGCCGCCGAGAGCGATGATGCTGAACAGACCGCCGAGGAAGAACTTCAGGAAAATATATCCGAACTTTTGAATGAGCTTGACCTTACGGAGTTACAGGAATACCTTGATACGCTCACGGAGTTTCATGGAATTTCTTTAAAGGACAAGCTCAAGGGGCTCATCGACGGCGATCTCTCCCTTGATTATGGCTCTTTGGGAGAAGCCGTTCTCTCCACTTTCTTGGATGAGATTTCCGTACTTTTGCCTGCATTTGCCATCATTTTGGCGGCGAGCCTGCTCTGCGGCGTCCTGAACTCTGCGAAAAGCGGCTTTTTGCATAGTACTATGTCAGACATAATCGGCTTTGTTGCCTATCTTTCGGTGGGTGCGGTCGTGCTGTCCTGTCTCATCACGGTGCTTTCGTCCTGCTTTACGGCCATCGAGGCATTGGGTACGCAGATGGAGCTCGTCTATCCCATTCTCCTGACGCTCATGGCGGCGAGCGGGGGAAGCGTCTCTGCGGCCATCTTCCGCCCTGCCGTTACTTTTTTGAGCGGTGGTATCTTGAAATTGTTCACCGTCGTCGTTCTGCCCGTTTCGGTCGCCGTCCTTGTCCTCGGGTTCGTCGGAAACCTCTCGGGGGAGGTGAGAACGGAGAAACTTGGCGACTTCTTCAAGAGCATCTGTCGCTGGCTCATCGGGCTCTCGCTGGGGCTCTTCGGGCTCTTCCTCACCGTGCAGGGCATCGCCGCCGCCCAGTACGACGGCATCTCGCTCCGCACCGTCAAGTACGTCATCTCGGGCTCTGTGCCCGTCGTCGGTGGGTTTCTATCGGGAAGCGTCGATCTCGTCCTTGCGGGGAGTGCCCTCATCAAGAACGCGCTCGGCTCCTTCTCCGTGCTGCTGCTCGCGGCGGTCGTCTTGAAACCCTTACTTCTGCTCGCGGCGATGCAGCTCTTTCTTCGCATTTCGGCGGCTGCGACCGAGCCTGTCGGCGGCAAGATCCCTGCACTTCTTTCCCGCCTCGCGGGGGACATGGGGTACTTCACCGCCTCGCTGCTCTCCGTCGCGTTCCTCTACTTTTTGACGCTGCTCTTGCTCGTATGCAGTTCGGGGGTGCTCTGATGCAGGCCTACATTCTTTCCGTAGCAGGCGCGGTGCTGCTCTCCGCCGTCGTCTCCATCCTCGTGCCGGACGGCAAGCTCGGCCCGCTCATTCGCGGCATGACCAAGCTCATCACGCTCATTTTGCTCGTCTCGCCCGTTATCTCGCTCTTCCGCGGCGGCGATTTCACTTTCGACGAGACCGCTTTTCGGGAGGATACTGCCTATCTCGCGGCCTCGGCGGAACGGGCGGAGGAGAGCGATGAGCGCGCCGTCGAAACTTGGCTTGAAAGCGAGTACGGCATCCTCGCCGAGGCGGACGTCGACCTTGCGGAGGACGGCAGCTATTCGGCAAAAAGCGTCACGGTGCGTGTCTCGGACTTCGGAATATACGACGGAGAAAAGCATATAGATATATCGTTGCAAATCGAGGAGATGCTCGAAAAGCGCTTCGGCTGCGGAGCGGAAGTGCTTGCCGCGGAAGAGGACGAATGAGGAGGCCGCATGAAAAGTCTCAGAAAGCTCTTTGAAAACAGGACGGCCCGCATCATCCTCGTCTGCGTCCTGGCGCTCGTCCTGCTCATCGCCATCTATGAGGTCTTCTTTGCCTCGGAGAGCACCGCGTCCTCTTACGACGAAACGGAGGCGGAGGCGCGCATCTCGACCATGCTCGAGCGGGTGGAGGGCATCGATGAGGCCTCGGTGATGATTGTCGAGGAGGAAGGGGTGACGGTCTCCTGCATCGTCGTCTACCGCGGGGAGGACAGTATCCTCTCACGCATGCGCATTCTCGACATCACGTCCTCGGCGCTCTCTATCCCTAAGGAAAAAGTGCAGGTGTACCTCTCATAACGGAAATCATTTTGAAGGAGATAGAAAATGTCAAACACCAAAAAGATCGCCATCATGTCGACCCTTGTCCTGCTGCTTGCCGTGACGGCCGTGTTCAACTTCGTGCTTGCGGGCACGCCTGCGGATGCGGCGGCAGACGGCACGGCGCAGGAGGACTACTTCACGAGCTTCCGAGAGGAGCGCGTCGCGACGCGCAACGAGGAATTTTTACAGCTCGACAGCGTCATCGCGGCCTATGCTGCGGATTCCGCCGAATACACCGAGGCCGTCGAGCAAAAACAGCGTATGGTGGAGGTGATGGAGACCGAGCTCGTCGTCGAGACGATGGTAAAGACTTTGGGCTTTACGGATGCCGTCGTTGCCATCGGGGCGGAGTCGGACAATATCAATATCTTTGTCAATTCGAGCGAACTGACGACGGAGAACGTGACGCAGATCTTCTCTATCATCGAGGATGAACTGGGTATCCGCAACGGAAATATCGTCATCATGCCCATTTATGCGGAAAGCTGAAAAAAATCGCCGTAAAAATACGGAAAGATAGTGGTAAAATGCGAAAAGATGTGCTATAATACAGGAAAAGAGTATGGAACCTCCAAGGAGGACGTATTATGGCAAGCATCAGATATAATCCCAACGGGCAGAAGGGCCGTATCTCGTATAATTCGGATATCGTGAGCGGCATCATCGCGCTCAGCCTGCAGGAGACGGAGGGCATCGAGCTCGTCCCCTCCAAGAGCAAGGGCATCAAGGTCAACTTCGAAAAGGAGGGCATCTTTGCGGACATCTCCGTCATCGCGCACTACGGGTACAGCGTGCCCGAGCTCGCGTTCGCCATCCAGCAGACCGTCAAGCAGATGGTCGAATCCATGACGAAGTACCGCATCGCCAAGGTGGATGTCCACATCCAGAGCGTCGTCTTCCCCGAGCCGACGCCGCCCGCTCCGCCCGTCGTTGAGAACCCCGAGCAAGAAAATCACAAAGCATAAAGGGCCGCCCCGTCTGCACTGCGGACGGGGCTGTTCCGCAAGAGGAGATACATGAGAAGCCAAGCGAGAGAGGCGGCATTCAAGCTCGTCTTTGCCGATGAATTCGGCAGCGACACGGACGCACGGTTTGAAGCGCAGATCTATCACAAAGAGGGCCTCAACGAGGAGGACCGCGCGTTCGCCCACAAGTTGGTGGGGCTCGTGAAGGAACATAAGGAAGAACTTTTACATGTGCTCGACGAAAAGGTCGAGCGCTTTGCGCAGTACCGCATCTATACCGCAGACAGGGCAATCCTCCTTCTTGCGCTCGCGGAGATCAAGTATGTGGACGACGTCCCGCCCGTGGTCTCAGTGAGTGAAGCCGCCGGCCTTGCGCGCAAGTATTCCACGGAGAATTCGGCAAGCTTTGTCAACGGCGTGCTGGGAGGGGTCATCAACCAATGAAACTCATCGACGGAAAGGCGATCGCCGCCGATATCCGCGCGGAGCTCAAAGCCCGCACGGCGGCGTTTGAAGAAAAATACCGCAAAAAGATCGGGCTTGCGGTCGTGCTCATCGGCAATGATCCGGCCTCGCAGGTGTACGTCCGCAATAAGGTGAAGGCGTGCGAGGAGGCGGGCATCCGTTCCTTCCGCCACGACCTTCCCGAGGAGACCACCCAAAAGCAGGCGGAGGAGCTCGTCCTCGCGCTTGCGGAGGATGAGAATGTTCACGGCATCCTCGTGCAGCTGCCTTTGCCGAAGGGCCTCGATGAAAAGCGGCTCCTTGCGCTCATTCCTCCCGAAAAGGACGTGGACGGCTTCCTTGCAGAGAACATCGGCCGCCTCGCTCTCAAAGAGGAGGGAACGGTCGCCTGCACGCCCCTCGGCGTGATGGAGATGCTGAAGCGCTGCGGCATCGAGACGGCTGGAAAAAACGCTGTCGTCGTCGGGCGCAGCAACATCGTAGGCCGTCCCATGGTGCTCTTGCTGCTCAACGCCGATGCGACCGTTACCGTCTGCCACAGCAAGACGAAAAACCTGAAAGAGGAGTGCCTTCGCGCCGATATCTTGGTCGCCGCCATCGGGAAGCCCAAGTTCATCACGGCGGACATGGTCAAGGAAGGCGCCGTCGTCATCGACGTGGGCATGGACCGCGACGAGAACGGCAAGCTCTGCGGCGATGTGGACTTTGAAAACGTCAAGGAGAAGGCGTCCTACATCACCCCCGTCCCGGGCGGCGTAGGGCCGATGACCATCGCCATGCTCCTGAAAAATACCTGCGATGCGGCGGAGCGGGCGCAGAAATGAGCGCGCTCCCTACGAACTATCAGATCTATCTCGACGCCTTCGAGCGCATCCTGCACGACTACTGCGCGGGGCTGAACGCTCCCGAGGGGCTTGCGGAGGGCATGCGCTATTCGCTGCTTGCGGGCGGTAAGCGGCTGCGGCCCGTCCTCTTCTTCGCGGCGCTCGATGCGTTCGGCGTCGATTGGAAAAAGGAGAGGGAACTCGCCTTGGCGCTCGAGTGCATCCACACCTATTCGCTCATTCACGACGATCTGCCTGCGATGGACAACGACGATCTTCGCCGCGGAAAGCCCTCCAACCATAAGAAATTCGGCGAGGGCAATGCCATTTTGGCGGGGGATGCACTTTTGAGTGAGGCCTTCACGCTGGCGATTTTTGCCGCAAAGGACGAACCTCACCGCCGCGCGGGTGAAATCCTGGCGCGTGCCGCGGGTGCGGAAGGCATGGTCGCGGGGCAGTATGCGGACCTCGCCGCTGAGAGTGATGAACTGGCGGGCGAGAAGGAACTTGCCTTTATCTATGAAAACAAGACGGCGCAGCTCATCCGTGCGCCCCTCATGATGGCAGCGGCCATCGCAGGGAAGGATGAGACGCCGATGAAGGGGTTCGGCACCGCGCTCGGCATCCTCTTTCAGATGACGGACGACATTCTCGACGTCAAGGGGGAGAGCACCAACATGGGCAAGACGCTCGGCAAGGATGCGGAGGAGAACAAACTCACCTGCGTGCGCGTGTACGGCCTCGAAGGCGCAGAACGGCGTGCCGATCAACTCGCCGAGAACGCCAAACGGCTTTTATCGCGGATGGACGCCAAGACGCAGTTCTTCGAAGAGCTCGTCGAATACGTCCGCGAGAGGGATCGCTGAATATGAGAGATATCACGAATGGGGAGCTCAAGAACGCTTCCCTTTCTCAATTAAATGACATTTGCAGGGAGCTCAGAGAAGAGATCCTCGCGGCCGTCTCCGAGTGCGGCGGGCACCTGTCCTCCAATTTGGGGGCTGTGGAGCTCACCGTCGCCCTGCACCGCGTCTTTGACTTCCCCAAGGATAAGCTCGTCTTTGACGTCGGGCATCAGTGCTATGCGCACAAACTCCTCTCGGGGAGGGCCGCCGCGTTCCGCACGCTGCGTCAGGAGGGCGGCATCTCAGGGTTTCCCAAGCGCACGGAGAGCGAGTACGACAGCTACGATACGGGGCACGCGGGCACGGCCATTTCGGCGGCGCTCGGCCTTGCGAAGGCGCGCGATCTGAAGGGGGAGGGCGGCTATGTCATCGCCCTCGTCGGCGACGGTTCCTTCAACAACGGCCTCATCTACGAGGCTCTCAACAGCCTGAAAATTCTCAACACGCACATCCTCATCGTGCTCAACGACAACGGCATGTCCATCTCCGAGACGGTCGGGAGCATGTCGGGCATTCTCAAGGAGATCAAATCGGCGTCGGACGGCGCGGATGTTCCCGTCGAGGATTCGAAGGACGATATCCGCCTCTTTGAGCGGTTCGGGCTCACTTACATGGGTGTTGTCAACGGCCACGATGTGGGCGAGCTGCTCACCGCCGTCGGAGAGGCAAAAGAAGCCTTAAAAGAGGGGAGCGTTCTCCTGCACGTCCACACGCGCAAGGGGTACGGCTACTCGTTTGCAGAGCGCGCTCCCACCGAGACGCACGGCGTGGGCGCACAGAGCGGACATGAATATTCCGCGGCTTTGGGGGAGGAACTCACCGCCCTCGCCGAAAAGGACAGCCGCGTCGTCGCCGTGACGGCCGCCATGACAGACAGCCTCGGCCTTCGCGGGTTCTTTACAGAGTTTCCCGAGCGAGCGTATGACGTCGGCATCTGCGAGGAACACGCCGCCGTGCTCTCGGCCTCTCTTGCGGCAGGGGGAATACGCCCGTACTTTGCCATCTATTCGACGTTTCTGCAGCGCGCTTACGACGAGGTCATTCACGACATCTGCGGACAAAATTTGCCCGTCGTCATCTGCCTAGACCGCGCCGGCATCACGGGAAGGGACGGGGAGACGCATCAGGGCGTGTTCGATCTCTCGTATCTTTCGCCCATTCCCAACCTCACCATTGCCGTTCCCAAGGATATTTCCGAGTTTCGCGCCATGCTGCGGGAAAGTCTTAAAATGAGCGGGCCGCTCGTCATTCGCTATCCGCGCGAGGGTTCGGAGGGGGCTGAACTGCCCGAAAATGGCATCGAGATTGGGAAATTTGAGGTTTTGCATAGTACTATGTCAGACATAGTATTGCTTGCGGCGGGGGAACGTTGCCTCTCGCTCGCCCGAAAAGTCTTACATAGAGCCAATGCGGAGGGCATTGACTTCACACTCGTCAACGCCCGCTTCGTAAAGCCGCTCGACGAGAAGCTGCTCTCGTCGCTCCCGCAAAGGACGGTCATTACCCTCGAGGACAACGTTCTCACGGGCGGCCTCGGGGACGCCGTCGCGCGGTTCTACCGCAATTCCGGGAAGCACATTTACGCCTTCGGGTACCGCGATGAGTTCATTCCGCATGGGGCGGTCTCCGATCTCATGGAGGAATACGGGCTGAGTGAAGAGGCAATTCTTGATTGCGTGAGGGAGCACTATGCGCGCCGATAAGTACTTTGCGGGGCGCTTCGGCTCCCGCACCAAGGCTGCGGAGGCGCTCAAACGCGGTCTCGTCCTGCGCGGCGGCAAGCCGCTCTCACCCGATGACGAGGTGAAGGAGGGCGATGCCTTTGAGTTCCCCGCGCCCGAGGAGGCGTACGTCTCCAACGGCGGCTATAAATTGGCCCGCGGGTTGGATACCTTTCAAGAGGACGTCTCCGGCAAGGCGTTTTGCGACATCGGCGCGAGCACGGGCGGGTTTACCGATTGTCTGCTGCAGCGCGGGGCGCGGGCTGTCGTCTGCGTCGACGTGGGCGAGAGCCAGCTCGCTCCCTCCCTTGCTTCCGATCCGCGCGTCACTGTCATGGACAACACCAACGCCCGCTATCTCAAACGCGCCGACCTTCCCTTTGCGGTGGATGGCGTCGTCTCGGACGTGAGTTTCATCTCGCTCGAGCTCATCCTTTCCGCCGTCTATGACATTCTGCCCGAGCACGGCAAGGCGTTTGTGCTCTTTAAGCCGCAGTTCGAGTGCGGCGGCAAGGGCCTCGGCAAGCGCGGCATTTTGCCCGTCTCCCGCCATGCGGCGCTCTTAGACAGTTTCTATGAGTTCTGCAGCGCGCTCTCTCTTGCGGCAAAAAATATCGTCAACGCGCCTATCCGCCCTCAGAAGAATGTCGAGTACGTCGTCCTTCTCGAAAAGGGCGGCGAGCCCGTTCCAAAATATGAATTTTTAGCGAAAGCAGCGCACCTCGTCTGAAGGTGCGTTTTTAATTTCGTGCATATTTTCATTGTTTTGGGCGGATGATCTCGTTTTTCTCGGTCAAAGTTGTGTAAAAAATGTAAAAACATTCGCAAGTTTCCCTGAATCTCTTGCATTTATAAGTTTTTTCATGTATAATATCTGGTAAATGAAGATCGGAGTTTTATACAATCGGGATCGCGTGAGCGAAGGCTCTTTCCCCGCCATTGCCGAACGGTTTGCCCGCGGGGGCGGCGAGACGGTGCTCTTTTCCTCCCCGGAGGATGTCAGGGACGTCGACTGCCTGCTCATCCTGGGTGGCGACGGCACCGTGCTTCGGGCGAGCAAACCCGCCTCGCGCTATGATATTCCCATCGTCGCGGTCAACTACGGCACCTTGGGCTTTCTCACCGAATTCAAGCGGGGAGAGCTGGACGCCGCGGTGGACTTTATCCTCTCGGGCACGCACGTCGTGCAGAAGCGCACCATGCTCGAGGTCATCTTCCGCGGCAAGAGCACACACTGCCTCAACGAGCTCGTGCTTTCGCGCCCCGTCTCGGCGGAGGCGGACAGCCGTCTTGTGAAGATCTGCGTGACGATCGACGGGAAGGAGGCGGGCGTGTTCTCTGCGGACGGGCTCATCCTCTCCACACCGACGGGCTCGACGGCCTACTCGCTCTCGGCTGGGGGCAGCGTAATGTCGCCCGACTGCCGCACCTTTGAGCTCACGCCCATCTGCGCGTTCTCCTTGAGGAGCAGGCCCATCGTCTGCTCGGACGGGAGTACGCTGCGCTTCACGGCCGAGCCGCACGGCGGGGGGCTTCTGCTGCACGGCGATGGCGTGTTTCTGGGGGAACTTGAAAAGGACGACGAGCTCATCGTCAAGAAGAGCGACCGCGTCACAACATTTTGGGTCAAGGACGAAGGGGATACCTTCCGCCGCCTGACCGAGATCATCAACGGATAAAAGGGGGCAGTATGCTGAGGAACGCAAGACACAACAAGATTTTGGAACTCATCGAGGAGAAGGAGATCGAGACGCAGGAGGAGCTGTGTAAGGAGCTTGCCGAGGCGAACTTTGCCGTGACGCAGGCGACCGTCTCGCGCGACGTGCGCGAACTCCGCCTCTTCAAGGTGGCGGGCACCAAGAAGCGCTATCGCTATGCCGCCATCGGCAAGGGGGAGGAGGAGCTCTCCGACAAGATGCGCTCTCTCTTTCAGGCGTGCATTGAGAGCATCCAGACGGTGGGCAACATCGTCGTCACCAAGACGCTCAACGGCAACGGCGCCAACGCGGGCGTCATCATCGATATGCTCAAGTATGCGGAGATCGTGGGGAGCATCGCGGGGGACGACACCGTGTTCTCCCTTTGCAAGACGGCGGAGGACGCCGAAGTCGTGCGCGGGAGACTCGAACGCCTCGCGGGGAACTAAAGTATGCTCAAAACCTTATATCTCAAGAACATCGCCCTCGTCGACGAGGCGGAGATTGCCTTTTCGGAGGGTCTCAACGTGCTCTCGGGCGAGACGGGCGCGGGCAAGTCTGTGATTTTGGACAGCATCGACTTCGTCCTCGGCGCCAAGGCCGACAAGGGCATGATCCGCTCGGGGCAGACCGAGTGCTCGGTGCGTGCGGAATTTACCTGCGATCCCGAACTTTTGCGCCCCGTCCTCGAAGAACTCGACCTCGAGGAGAGCGACACCCTCCTCATCGTCCGCCGCCTGAATGCGGACGGCCGGAGCTCGCTTCGGGTCAACGGTTGCCCGATGACCGCTTCCATGCTCAAAAAGCTCACAGCGCACCTCGTGGACGTCCACGGGCAGAGTGAGCATTTCTTTTTGCTCAAAGAGGCCAACCAACTGCGCCTTTTGGACCAGATCGCCGACACCGGGGAAGAACGGGGCGTTGTCTCAGAGCTTTTGAAGGAGCGCCGCACCCTTGAGGAAAGACTTGCCTCCCTCGGCGGGGACGAGGGCGAACGCGAACGCCGCGCCGACATCCTCCGCTTCCAGATCGACGAACTCGAGACGGCCGCCCTCAAGGAGGGCGAGGAAGAGGAGCTCTCGGCGCTCAGTTTGAAATATCAGAATGCGGAGAAGATTTTGAGCGGACTCAAGACGGTGAGCGACGCGCTGCTCTCAGACGGGGGCGGCACGGACGCCGTCACCACCGCGCAGAGGGGGCTTCTCTCCATTGTGAAGTACGGCGACTATTCGGCGCTTTCCGACCGTCTCGAAAATGCGCTTGCGGAACTCGAGGACATCGGCGAGACGGCTGCCTCGCTTGCGGAGGAGCTCGACATCGACGAGCGTGAAGCGGAGCGCGTGGAGAACCGCCTCGACGAGATCAAGTCGCTCAAGAAGAAGTACGGCGGGTCGGTCACGGAGGCCATCGCCTTTCTCGCCTGCGCCAAGGAGGAGCTTGCTCTCCTTGAAAACAGCGCCGAGGAGTGCGAGAAACTTAAAGTGCAGCTCGAGAAGAACGCCAAGGCGCTCTATGCGGCGTGCGAGACGCTCACAAGGAAGCGCAAGGCGGCCGCAGAAGGGTTTACGGAGCGCGTCATCGGGGAGCTCAAGACGCTCAACATTCCCTCCGCGCGCTTTGAGATCGCCTTCGAACACTACACGGAGGAGGACCTTCCCCGCGCCAATGCGGAGGGGCTGGACCGCGTCAAATTCCTCTTTTCTGCCAATGCGGGTGAGCCCGTCAAGGAACTCGGGAAGATCATCAGCGGTGGCGAGATGAGCCGCTTCATGCTGGCGGTCAAGGCGCAGCTCTCGTCGGTCGGCACCATCGGTACCTACATCTTTGATGAGATCGACGCGGGCATCGGCGGCAAGACGGCGCGCGTGGTGGCGGAAAAGTTCTTCCTGATCTCCAAGCACACGCAGATCATCGCGGTCTCCCACCTCGCGCAGATCGCGGCGTTTGCAGACAGGGAGTTCCTCATCGAAAAGAAGGAAGAGGACGGGAGAACGTACTCCCGTATCCGCGCCCTCGACGAGGGGGAACGCAGAGAGGAGCTCGTGCGTCTCCTCGGCGGCGAGCGGAGCGAATCGGCTCTAAAGCACGCCGACGAACTTTTGGAGAGCGCTGCAGCTTATAAGCGAGAAAACGCCTGAGAGGGCAGAATATTCTTTTGACGGCCTGCGCAAAGTAACCTCATGGGAGGACTTATGCGCAGGCTGAATTTTTTGAAAAACATGCGGCGGAGCGTCGTGCCGGGGGTGTGTGCGGCGCTCCTCGTTCTGACGGCGGGGGCGGGCGGTGCCGTCGAGGCGGACGCGGCGGCGGAATATTATATCGGGGGCATGACGGCGGGGTTTGCCCTCCCCGCGGGCGGAACGGAGATCGTGGAACTCACGTCGGTCACGGGGGAGAACGGTGTGCGCCGGCCTGCGGAGGAGGCGGGTCTCAAGGCGGGCGATCTCATCTGTGCGGCGGACGGCATCGCCATCGAGAGTATCGAGGACCTCACGGCGGCGCTCGTGCGGAGCGGCGGCAACCCCATGACGCTCACCGTGCTGCGCGGGGGAGAGCGGCTCGAGTGCACCGTGCTTCCCGCGAAGGACGTGAAGTCGGACGCGTGGAAGATGGGTGTCCTCATCCGCGATATGCTCTCGGGTATCGGCACCATCACCTACATCGAAATGAGCACGCGCCATTTCGGCGCGCTGGGACACGGGGTGAGCGACGGGCCTCTCCCTGATGCGGCCTCTGCAAAGGTGTTTGCGTGCAGCGTCATCGGCGTCAACAAGGGGACGCGCGGCAGGGCGGGGGAGCTCAAGGGGCTCTTCCTCAACGACAAGGTCATCGCCCATGCCGAACTCTTCTGCGGCACGGGATTATTCGGCACCTTCGACAAGGGCTACGACTTCTCCGCGTGCGAGACGGCGGAGATCGCGCCCGTCTCCGAGGCGACCATCGGGAAGGCGGTCATCTATTCGACGATCGACGGCACTTCGCCCAAAGCGTACGACATCGCCATCGCCAAGGTGGATGAGGGCGACCGCGACAACAAGAATTTTGTCATCAAGGTGACGGACGAGGAGCTCATCGAGGCGACGGGCGGCATTGTGCAGGGCATGAGCGGCAGCCCCATTTTGCAGAACGGCAAGCTCATCGGCGCCGTCACGCACGTCTTTCTGAATGACCCCACGCGGGGGTACGGCATCTCCATCGAGCGCATGATGGCGGGGGAGCGCGAGCGGTGAATAAATTGCGGACGCTTTCACAAACTGTTGGCATGAAACGGAAATGGACGATATTTGCGTGTGCGGCGGTGCTCGCGTGCGTCGGGAATATAATGTGCCTCGGCAATGCGGCGGGCGCGGAGCAGGTCAAGGCCGCCTATGTGTGTGAGGCGGAGAGCGGGACCGTCGTCACGGCGGAGAATGAGACGGAGCATCTCCCCATTGCAAGTATGTGCAAGGTGATGACGCTCCTCCTCGCCTTCGAGGCGGTGGACGCAGGCGAGCTCTCCCTTTCAGAGGAGATCGTCGTGAGTGACCACGCAGCGGGAATGGGTGGTTCGCAGGTCTTTTTGGACGAGGGCCTTGCTTATCCCGCAGGCGACCTTCTCAAGAGCATTGCGGTGTGTTCGGCGAACGATTCCTGCGTCGCCATCTCCGAACGGCTTGCGGGCAGCGAGGAGGCGTTCGTCGACCGCATGAACGAGCGGGTGCGTGAACTCGGGGCGGCGGATACGCTGTTCGCAAATTGCACCGGCCTTCCGCGGGAGCCGCAGTACTCGTGCGCGAGGGACGTCGCCCTCATGATGCGCGAGCTCATCAAGCACGAGCAGTTCTTCTCGTATGCGGGCGTGCGGCTCGAGGACTTCCATCACCCCGATGGCAGAGTGACGACGATGACCAACACCAACAAGCTCTTAAACAAGCTCAACGGCTGCGACGGCGGCAAGACGGGCTTTACGCAGGAAGCGGGCTTCTGTCTCGCTGCGACCTGCAAGCGCGGTGACACCCGTCTCGTGTGTGTCGTCATCGGCGCGGAGAGTTCGGACGCGCGCTTCGAAAGTGTCACGCGGCTTCTCAATGAGACCTTTGCGAGCCACGAGCGGCGCATTGTCGCGGCGGCGGGGGAGGCGGTCGGCACCGTTCCCGTCAAGGGGAGCGTCGTGAAGGAAGCGGAAGTTGTACCCGAACGCTCGCTCGGCGTCTTTGTCAAAAAAGGCGAGGAAGTGGACGTAAGGACGGAACTCGTTCTGCCTGCTTGTCTCAAGGCGCCCGTTTCAATGGGGGAGAAAACGGGGGAGATCGTGCTTTTCCGAAACGGGGTCGAGATCGACCGCTGTGCGCTCGTCTCTTTGGCTGAAATTCCTCGCTATTCGTACGGTGAGGCCTTCAAAGAGAGCGCAAGATTGTGGAATTGACGGCTTTGCATAGTACTATGCCAGACATAATATATGATTTTCGTTCATAATGTCATAAATTTTAAGAAAAGACCCGCGGGAAAGACCTGCGGGTTTTTCTTGACGAAGGGGCATATTCGTGATATAATTT
This sequence comes from uncultured Clostridia bacterium, assembly GCA_944367045.1. GTDB lineage: Bacteria > Bacillota > Clostridia > Christensenellales > Borkfalkiaceae > Gallimonas. Next base: position 72,187 of record CALVWI010000003.1, read on the forward strand.
GCGAGAAAGTCACCAAGGAAGGTTGAATATGAATACCAGAGATACATTGAAGGTCAACGCCGCGGGGCATCTCGAGATCGGCGGCGCAGACTGCTGCGACCTTGCGAAGGAATTCGGGACGCCGCTCTACGTCTTTGACGAGGCCTACATCCGCAAGATGATGCGCCTCTATCAAGATACCATCAACGAGGAATACGGCGGGCACGGGCTCGTGCTCTACGCCTCCAAGGCGTTCTCTTGCAAGGCGATGTACGCGATCGCCAAGGAGGAGGGCATCGGCGTGGACGTCGTCTCGGGCGGCGAACTCTACACGGCGCTTTCCGTGGGCTTCCCTGCGGAGAAGATCTATCTCCACGGCAACAACAAGCTGCCCTATGAGAGAGCGGAGGCGCTCGATGCGCACATCGGCGGTATTATCGTGGACGCCTACACCGAGGCGGATGCGCTCGACAAAGAGGCGGAGGAACGCGGCATCGTGCAGGACGTTCTCATCCGCGTCAATCCCGGTGTGGAGGCCCACACGCACGCCTATGTGCAGACGGCAACGCCCGACTCTAAGTTCGGCTTTTCCGCTGCCGACGGCGCCGCGATGGCCATGACGAGGCACGTCCTTGAAAAGAAACACCTCCGCCTGAGGGGCTTCCATTGCCACATCGGCTCGCAAATCTTTGAAAAGCAGTCCTTCGTGCTCGCGGCCGAGAAGATGTGCGCCTTCATCGAGGCGGTCAAGAAGGAGACGGGTTTCGAGGCGGACACCCTCAACCTCGGCGGCGGGTTCGGCATCTGGTACACGGACGAGGACGCCAAGCTCCCCGTGGAGGGCTATAAGGGGTACCTCTCGGCGCTCATCGGGGCGGTGAAGGAGCAGTGTGCGGCGCGCGGGCTGAAGCAGCCCTTCCTTCTCATCGAGCCCGGCCGCTCCATCGTCGGCGAAGCGGGCATCACGCTCTACACCGTTGGTGCCATCAAGGAGATCCCCGGCATCCGCAAGTACCTCGCCGTGGACGGCGGTATGTTCGATAACCCCCGCTATTGCCTCTATCAGTCCAAATATACGGCGGTGCTTGCAAACCGTGCCGCGGAACAGCCCGTGGAGCGCGTCGCCATTGCGGGCAAGTGCTGTGAGAGCGGCGACCTCATCGGCGTCGACTTCAACCTGCCAAAGGCGAAGGAGGGCGACCTCATCGCAGTGCTCTCGACGGGCGCCTACAACTATTCGATGGCGAGCAACTACAACCGCAACTTCATCCCCGCGGCCGTGCTCGTCAAGGACGGCAAGGCGCGCTATATCATCAAGCCGCAGACGTATGAGGACCTCGTCAGAAACGACGTCGTTCCCGAAGATTTGAAATAACATAAAACTTATTTGTTTGGAGGAAATTCCATTGCGCCTTTGATTTTTTCTGCTTATTAAGGAACTTGCACGAAGCTCTGCCGCGCTTGCGGCGGGCGGTTTTGTGCACCTTGCAGAAGATCAAAGGCGGGAAACTCTTTTTGTATTCCGCAGGGTCTCTCTGCGGAATTTTTATATACTCAGGAGTTTTAATGTCACATATTTCTTTCAGACAAGTCTCATTTACCTATCCGAGCGGGCTCCGTCCCGTCTTTGAAGATCTCACGCTCGCCCTCGATACCGACTGGAAACTCGGGATTGTCGGCAGGAACGGCATGGGCAAGAGTACGCTCTTCCGCCTTCTCACGGGAGAGTTGAAGGGGGAGGGGAGCATCTCCGCCCCGATCGGCTTTTTGAGGTTTCCGCTCGCCATCGATGACCGCACGCAGAGCGGTTACGAGATCACGGAGAGGTATCTCCGCGAGGAGGAGCTTTGGAAGGTGCTGCGCGAGGCAAACCTGCTCTCTCTTTCCGAGGACGTGCTCTTTCGGCCGTACGAGGCTCTCTCGGGCGGCGAGCAGACCAAAGTGCAGCTCTGTATCGTCTTTGCGTCCGATTGTTTCCCCCTGCTCGACGAGCCGACCGACCACCTCGACCGCGCGGGAAGAGAGGCCTTGGCGCAGTATCTTTCCGCAAAGAGCGGGTTTTTCCTCATCTCTCACGACCGCGCCGTGCTCGATAGGAGCTGCGACCACATTCTTTCGCTGGAAAAGACGGGCGTTTCCGTCACGCAGGGCAACTACACCGTCTGGCGGACGGAGCGGGATAAGCAAGAACGCGCGGACGCCGCAAAGAAGGAAAAGCTGGAAAAGGAGCGCGTGCGCCTCAGACAGTCTGCGCAGCGCATCGCCGAGTGGTCGTCCAAAGCGGAGGGGGAAAAGTTCGGGACGCGCAATTCGGGCCTTCGCCCCGATCGCGGCTTTGTGGGGGCAAGGGCTGCGCGCGTCATGAAGCGTGCGACCGCCGCCTCTGACAGGACGCAGCGTGCCGAGGAGGGCATCGCGGAACTTTTGAAGGGCTATGAGGAGATCGAACAGCTGCGCCTCTTTCCGGAACCGTTCTTTCGTGAGACGCTGCTCGTCCTTTCCGACTGTTCTTTCACAAGGGAAGGGAAGATGCTCCTTCGCCCGATTTCCTTTACAATGCGGCAGGGAGAGCGCGTCGCCGTCGAGGGGGTCAACGGAGCAGGAAAGAGCACGCTCTTCAAGCTCATCGTCGGGGAGTTAAAGGGCGAGGGGCCCATCGAACGCTCCCCGCAGCTGAAGATCTCCTATGTGCCGCAGACGTTCTCCTACCGCGGAACGCTTGCCGACTATGCCGCGGAATACGGCATCGAGGAGGCGTACTTCAAGGCCATTCTCTCCAAGTTCGGGTTTTCAAAGAGTGATTTGAGCCGCGACCTCAGCGAAATGAGCGAGGGGCAGAAAAAGAAGGCCGCGCTTGCAAGGAGCCTCTCGGAACACGCCCACCTCTACATCTGGGACGAGCCGCTCAACTACCTCGACATCTCCTCGCGCGAGCAGATCGAATCGGCGCTCATCGAGTCGAACGCAAGCCTCCTGTTCGTGGAGCACGACGCCGCCTTCTCGGAGCGGGTCGCAACGCGCACCGTTCACCTGAAGTGAGCCATGCGGTGGATTCGCAACCGTACAAAATACAAAAAGCTACTTTTCTTGAAAAGCCCGTTTGAACGCGGGCTTTTTGTGTTTATAAATACGTTGACAAAATCGATGAGGCCCGCCATACGGGCGGTATTAAGGAGAACACGGTTATGGAAAGACAGGGCAATATCAAGATCGCCAGCGAAAACATGATGCCCATCATCAAAAAGTGGCTGTATTCGGACAAGGACATCTTCCTTCGTGAGATCGTCTCCAACGCATCGGATGCGATCACCAAGTACAAGAAGCTCGTCTCGCTCGGGGAGGCGCCCGAGGACGAGGGCTACAAGATCGTCGTGACGACGGACGACAAGGCGGGAACGCTCACCGTCGAGGACAACGGCATCGGCATGACCGAGGAGGAAGTGGAGAAGTACATCACGCAGGTCGCCTTCTCGGGCGCGGCGGACTTCCTTGAAAAGTACGAAAAAGCGGGCGGAGAGGGCATCATCGGCCACTTCGGCCTCGGCTTCTACTCCGCATACATGGTCTCGGAGAACATCGAGATCTTCACGAAGTCCTACCGCGAAGATAGCCGCGGCGTTCACTGGGAGTCGGACGGCAACAGCACCTACACCATCGGTGACTGCGACAAGGAGACGCGCGGCACCAAGATCGTCATGCACTTTGCGGAGGGCGAGAAGGAGTTTGCCAAGGAGAGTGAAATAAGGAAGCTCCTCAACAAGTACTGCTCCTTCATGCCCTATGAGATCTACCTCAACCCCAAGACGGACGAGGAACTCAACAAGGACCTCAAAGAGGGCGAGGAGCCTAAGAAGAACGTGCCCGTCAACACGACGGAGCCGCTCTATCTGAAACAGCCCAAGGACTGCACCGAAGAGGAGTATAAGGACTTCTACAGAAGGACGTTCTCGGACTTCAACGAGCCGCTCTTCTGGATCCACCTCAACATGGAATATCCTTTCCGCTTAAAGGGCATCCTCTACTTCCCGAAGGTGAGAAAGCAGGTGGAGCTCGAGCGCGGGCAGGTCAAGCTGTATTGCAATCAGGTGTACATCGCCGACAACATCAAGGAAGTCATTCCCGAATTCCTGATGCTTTTGAACGGCGTCATCGACTGCCCCGACATCCCGCTCAACGTCTCGCGTTCCTTCCTGCAGAACGATTCGCAGGTGCAGAAGATCGCCAAGCACATCACCAAGAAGGTGGCGGATAAGCTCAAGGAACTCTACCGCGACGACAAGGAGAAGTACGAGAACTGCTGGAGCGACATCGCGACCTTCGTGAAGTTCGGCTGTGTCAAGGACGACCGCTTCTACGACCAGGTCAAGGATATCGTCATCTATAAGGATCTTAACGGGAACTATGTGCCGCTTTCCTCCATGTTCGGTGAGGAGGTCTCCGAGGAGGACGCCAAGAACGGCAAGGAGCCGCAGGCGGTCTACTACGTCTCGGACGAGAAGAAGCAGGCGCAGTACATCAAGATGTTCAAGGACGCCGGGCTGAATGCCATCGTCTGCGACACCTACATCGATCCTCACTTCATCAGCTATATCGAATACAAGAATCCCACCCGCGTGCGTTTTCTGCGCATCGATGCCGACATCGCAGGTGCGCTCAAGGACACGGGAGAAGACAATGCGGACGAGGCCAAGGAGATCCAGGGCATCTTCGAGAAGGTGCTCGAGGGCAAGCACGTGAAAGTGGCGACGGAACGCTTGAAGGATGCGGATGTTCCCGCAGTCGTCAACGTCTCCGAATTCATGCGCAGAATGTCCGAGATGAATTCCTTCTACATGATGGGCGATTCGGCGGCGGACGTGACGCTCGTCGTCAACCTCAACAATGAGGCCGTGAAGGCGCTCAAGGGCGCGGGCGAGGAGGCGCAGAAGCTCTCTGTGCTGCAGATGTATTACCTCGCAATGCTCGCCTACAAGCAGCTTTCGCCCGATGAACTTGCAGAATATACACATAATCAGAGCGAACTTATCAAAAAGTACCTCGCAAATTAAAAAAATTTCTGTAAGTTTCTGTAAGGGCCTTGACATTCTGCTGTTAAGTTGATATAATAAAACAGGCACTTGAGTTTGATACCTGATCGAGCACGAAGCGTGATCGTCAGCGCAACGCGGAAAAGGTTTTTCAGGCGGCGCCACAGGAGGTATTATTGTGAACGGAACTGTTAAATGGTTCAACGACGGGAAAGGATATGGGTTCATTTCCAATGATGACGGGGGAGACGATATTTTCGTCCACTTCTCTGCGATCCAGACGGAAGGGTTTCGCACCCTGAAGGAAGGGCAGAAGGTCTCGTTTGAGACGGAACCCGATCCCAAGGACAGCGGGAAACTCCGCGCGGTGAACGTGGTACCCCTTTCCTAAGGCAGCGCGGCGGCACTTCAAGTTAAATTGAAATTCTACTGCGAAAAAACACGGCGGAAAAGCCGTGTTTTTTCATGCCGTTTTGGGGAAACACACAATTCGGCGCGCCCGCATAGGATGGGATATGTTTTCCGATGTGTTCCCGGACGGCGTATATTTTGTGGGGATGGGCGGGGTGAGCATGAGTGCGCTCGCCTGCCTCTTGAAGGATCGCGGCGTTTCCGTGCGTGGGAGCGATGCGGGCGAGGGTCCGTTCACGCGCAAACTCGAGCGTGCGGGCATCCCCATTTATGTCGGCTCATCCGAACAAATCACGGAAGGCACGGTGGTCTACACGGGAGCGGTGGACGAAGATCATCCGCAGCTCGTTGCGGCAAAGCGGGCGGGAAAACGCCTCCTGCTGCGGGCGGAACTTCTCGGCCTTATCGCCGAGGGGTTCGGGCGGACGGTCTCTGTCGCAGGCTGCCACGGCAAGACGACAACGACCGCCATGCTCTCGCACGTCCTCATGGGGCGGCCGTTCACCTGCCACATCGGCGGGGAGGACCTCACGCTCTCCAACTGCCATTCCGACGGCGACGACATCTTCGTGACGGAGGCGTGCGAATTTCAGCGCAGTTTTCTGCACCTCAAGAGCAGCATCGCCGTCATCCTCAACATCGAGCTCGACCACACCGACTGTTATGCCTCGGAGGAAGAGCTCTTTGAAGCCTACCGCACCTTTGCGGGGCAGGCGGAGCAGGTCGTCGTTAACGCCGACGACGTGCGGGCGAGGACGCTCCCGCACGCGCTCTCCTTCGGTCTTTCCGCGGGGGACATCCGCGCCTCGTCTCTCAAGAGCTGCGGGGAGCGCTACTCCTTCACGGTGACGGAGCGGGGCGTGCCGCTCGTGCGCGTCCGCCTCTCCTGCATCGGGAAGGTGCACGTCTATAACGCGCTCGCAGCCTTTGCCGCCGCCCGTCTTTTGGGGCTTTCGCCTAAGGAGATCGCAGACGGCCTTGCCTCTTTCCAAGGCGTCAAGCGGCGGTTCGAGCGCATCGGGAGCTTTCAGGGCGTTCCCGTCATCTCCGATTACGCCCATCACCCGCGGGAGATCGCCGCCGCCCTGAGAACGGCGGAGGCGGTCACGGAGGGCACGGTGCGCGTCGTCTTTCAGCCGCACACCTATACGAGGACGCGAGACCTTTTGTACGGCTTTGTTTCGGCACTGAAAGGGGCGGAGAGCCCCGTCATCTACCGCACCTATGCCGCGCGGGAGAAGTTCGACTTTTGGGGAAGCGCTGCCTTGCTTGCGGCCCGCCTCCCCGAGGCGCGCTATGTGCAGACGCCGGAACAACTTGAACGCACGCTCTCCCATCTCATCAAGCCGAACGATCTCATCCTTGTGCTCGGTGCGGGGGACATCGACGCGATCGTGCGGCAAATGCTCAAAAAGACGCCCTCTCGGTGACGAGGGGGCGTTCTTCATGTCAAAGTTCGATGGGTTTTTCCTTCTTTTGGCGGGCGACAAGGTAGTCGACGAACTGCCTTGCGCGGCGGGGGGAGCGGCCTCCGCGCAGGAGTGCCCAGCGTTCGGCGGCGGCATCGAGCGCCGTTCCCGAGAGGTGCACGCCGTCCTCTTGAGCGAGCGCGCGCACGATCTTGAGATACGCCTCCTTATTGGTCGCGGAGAAGAGCACGGTGATGCCGAAGCGGTCGGAGAGGGAGAGAAGTTCCTGTTCGTTTTCCTCGCGGTGCATGCTGTTCTCACGCGCGGACACGCTCTCCTCCACGATGTGGCGGCGGTTGGAGGTCGCGACGATCATTACGTTCTCGGCGTGCCCCTCGGCGCTGCCCTGAAGGGCGGTCTTGAGCGAGGAGATGCGGTCGTCATGCTCGCTTAAGGAGAAGTCGTCGATGAAGACGAGAAAGTAGAGGGGAATGGTCGCGAGATAGGACTTGAGCTTGGGGAGATGCCCGACGTTCTCCTTGGCGATCTCCACGAGGCGGAGCTTCTGCGGGAAGAAGTTCTTGACCATCGCATGGACGGTGGAGGACTTGCCCGTGCCCCTGTCGCCGTAGAGCAGCATATCCGAGTAGGGCAGCCCGCGCACGAAGTTCTCGAGGTTGTCAAAGACCTGCGCCTTTTCGTACTCATAGCCCTTGAGGTCATGGAGCGTGATGGAGGAAGGGGAGCGGACGGGAAGCAGTTCGTCCTCGTCCGTCCAGCGGAACTCGGCGGCGGAGATGAAGGGGCCGTAGCCTGAGCTCTGATAGAAGGAATAGAGGAGGTTGGCGGCCTTCTCGTCCCAGCTCATGAGGGGCGCGGAGGGCTTCCCGATGTTGAAGTCGGGCGAGGAAAATTCGAGGGAACGGCCGATCTCCGCAAGGTCGCAGATGTAGGCGCGCTTCAAATAGGGCGAGATGTTTCCGCCCGCTGCACAGGCGCGGGAGAAGGCGTTCTCGTCGTGGATGACGAGCTCCTTGACATATTCGGAGAAGTTGGTCTCGGCGCCGTGCTCGAAGAGTTCATGGAGGAAGCGTGCGCGTGCGGAGACATCGCCGTTGCGGTAGGCGCGATAGGCGGAGAGGACGGGATCCTTCAGGATGCCCGAGAGGACGGTGAGTTCGAGATAGCTCGTTTGTTCGTTCATGATGGTCCCTGCAAGTTGATATTTCTAAGCCAACATTATAAAGCAAGCGCGCAAAAAAAGCAACAAAAAGGCATAAATTATTCGCCGTTTGCTTGACGAACGGCGAAAGGGGGCGTATAATATACAGAAAAAGCAAGTTTTCGGAGGTAAATTATGGCACACAAGATATATGATCCCGAGACGGAGACGCCCAGGATCTTCCACGAAGCAGACTGCGACCTTCAGAGGCTGAACGGCAAGACCGTCGCCATCATCGGCTACGGCAGCCAGGGCCACGCGCACGCACTCAATCTGAAGGACAGCGGCGTCAACGTCATCATCGGCTTGAGAGAGGGCGGCAAGAGCTATCCCAAGGCCATCGAGGCAGGCTTCGAAGTGTACTCCGTTGCCGAGGCTGCTAAGCGTGCGGACATCATCATGATGCTTACGCCCGATGAGCGCATGGCGGACATCTACCGCGAGAGCGTCGCTCCCAACCTCACGGAGGGCAAGTACCTCGCATTCGCGCACGGGTTCAACATCCACTTCAAGCAGATCGTTCCTCCCGCAAACGTCAACGTGTTCATGATCGCGCCCAAGGGCCCCGGCCACACGGTGCGCAGCGAGTACGTCGAAGGCCACGGCGTTCCCGATCTTGTAGCGGTCTATCAGGATCCCTCCGGAGACACGATGGACATCGCCCTTGCATATGCGCTCGGCATCGGCGGCGCGCGTGCAGGCGTCCTTGAGACGACCTTCAAGTGCGAGACCGAGACCGACCTCTTCGGCGAGCAGGCTGTCCTCTGCGGCGGCGTCACCGCGCTCATGAAGGCGGGCTTCGAGACGCTCGTCGAGGCGGGCTACGACCCCCGCAACGCATACTTCGAGTGCATCCACGAGATGAAGCTCATCGTCGACCTCATCTACAGCGGCGGCTTCAAGAAGATGCGCTACTCCATTTCCGATACGGCGGAGTTCGGCGACTACGAGACGGGCAAGCGCCTCATCACCGACGACACCAAGAAGGAGATGAAGAAGATCCTCACCGAGATCCAGGACGGCACGTTCGCTTCCAAGTGGATCTCCGAGAACAAGAGCGGCGGCCGCGCTCACTTCAACGCTTGCCGCGAGCGCGAGGCTTCGCACCAGCTCGAGAAGGTGGGCGAGGAACTCCGCGAGCTCTACTCCTGGAACAAAGAGGACAAGTACAGCGAAGTCAAGTAACGAAAACGACATCCCGGCGGGGCTTTCCCCACCGGGATTTTTTTGTGCGCGTAGGAGATAAATTTACCGCTTTGCTCAAAATATGGGCGTGAGCGCGTTCCGCGTCGAAAAAGTGCCGAAAATCTTTCAGAAAATGCAACGAAGGGGCAAAATTTTTGCAAAAAAAGCGGAATAATTCGCATTTGGGTATTGAAATTCGGGCCGGAATATAGTATAATAAGCATGAACGGTGCGGCGAATGCACCACAATATGCAGTATCTTCGCAAGTTTTTGCGAACAAGGGGGTCCAATGAGCAAAGAGCAACAAATGAGAAAGGAGCAACGACTCGAACAAGAGACGGATTTCCCGCTCTATCTCTATCATCACGGCAAGAACGACCGCATCTACGAAGTTTTCGGCGCGCATAAGATGCAGAAGGACGGGGAGGAAGGATATGTCTTCCGCGTCTGGGCGCCGCATGCAAAGCAGGTCGCCGTCGTCGGAGACTTCAACGGTTGGAACGCCGAAGCGAACGTCATGCAGCGCATGGTGGACGGGGAGACGTTTGAACTCTTCATCCCCGGGCTCAAGCAGTACGACGTCTACAAGTACTGCATCACGGCTGCGGACGGCAGGCAGCTCATGAAAGCCGATCCCATCGGCTTCCACACCGAGACGCCTCCCGCGACCGCGTCCAAGCTCTACGACCTCGACGGTTATGAATGGAAGGACCAAGACTATCTCGAGGCCCTCTACAAGAAGAACGTCTATGCCTCGCCGATGAACATCTACGAGGTCAACCTCCTCTCCTGGAAGAAGCACGACGACGGGAATTACTATTCCTACCTCGACCTCGCGCGCGAGCTCGTGCCCTACGTCAAGGAGATGGGCTATACGCACGTCGAATTCATGCCCGTGACGGAGTTCCCTTACGACGGTTCGTGGGGGTATCAGGTGACGGGGTACTTTGCCGTGACCTCCCGTCTCGGCACGCCCAAGGACTTCATGGCGCTCGTCGACGCCTTCCATCAGGCGGGCATCGGCGTCATCCTCGACTGGGTCCCCGCGCACTTCCCCAAGGATGCGCACGGCCTCTACGAGTTCGACGGCCAGCCGCTCTACGAGAGCAGCCAGTGGGACAGGATGGAACACAAGAGCTGGGGCACCCGCCGCTTTGATTACGGCAGGAACGAAGTTTTGTCCTTCCTCATCTCCTCCGCCTGCTTCTTCTTCGACAAATTCCATTGCGACGGCCTTCGCGTGGACGCCGTCGCCTCCATGCTCTATCTCGACTACGACAAGCGGGAAGGGGAGTGGGTGCCCAACATCTACGGCGAGAACAAGAACCTCGAAGCCATCGCGTTCCTCCGCAAGCTCAACGAGGCAGTGTTCCTGCGCAATCCGCATGCTCTGATGATCGCGGAGGAGTCCACGGCATGGGGGCTCGTCACTAAGCCCGGTTCGGTGGGCGGCCTCGGGTTCAACTACAAGTGGAACATGGGCTGGATGAACGACATGCTCTCGTATATCAGCCTCAATCCCTTCTTCCGCAAGAACAACCACAACAAGCTGACGTTCTCGATGATGTATGCTTTCTCCGAGAACTACGTCCTTCCCGTCTCTCACGACGAGGTGGTGTACGGCAAGTGCTCGCTCATCAACAAGATGCCGGGCACCTACGAGGAAAAGTTTGCGGGCGTCCGCTCCTTCCTCGGCTACATGATGGCACATCCCGGTAAGAAGCTCGGCTTCATGGGCTACGAGTTCGGTCAGTTCAACGAGTGGGATTATCACAAGCAGCTCGATTTCTTCCTCGTGGATGAGTACGAGATGCACAGAAAATTGCAGACGTATGTCAAAGAGCTGAACGATTTCTACAAGTCCAATCCCGCCTTCTTCGAGGTGGAGGACTCGTGGGACGGTTTCGAATGGCTCGCTCCCAACGATGCCGACAGGAACATCGTCTCCTTCATCCGCAGGGATAAGAAGGGGAACGAGATCCTCGCGCTCGTCTCCTTCTCGGGGGCGGACAACCTCGGCTATTGGATGGGCGTCAACAAGCGCGGCAAGTACCGCGTCGTGTTCAACAGCGACGACAAGAAGTACGGCGGCGACGGCAAGATCAAGAAGAGCGTCTTTACGGCGACCAAGAAGCCCAGCCACGGCAAGCAGTTCTCCATCGTCATCGACGTACCCAAGCTCACCTGCATCTATTTCGTGAAGGAGCCCGATCCGCCCAAGGCAGAGAAGCTCCCCGCAGCAGCGTCCAAGAAGAAGCCCGCAACGGCTTCGGTGAAGGCAAAGAGCGGCAAGGGCACCGCAGCAAAGGCAAAGGCGGGAAAGACTCCCGCGGCGACCACGGCAAAATCGGCGAAAGAGCCGGATGCAAAATAATCAAGGAAATCTGAAAGGGGGCATAGGCATTATGCAAAGAAAGAAAGAATGCGTCGCAATGTTGCTCGCAGGCGGACAGGGAAGCAGACTGTACGCACTCACGAACAAAATTGCAAAACCCGCGGTCGCCTTCGGCGCGAAGTATCGGATCATCGACTTCCCGCTGAGCAACTGCATCAACTCGGGCATCGACACGGTGGGCGTGCTCACCCAGTACGAGCCGCTCGAGCTCAACGAGTACATCGGGAACGGACAGCCGTGGGACCTCGACCGTGCATACGGCGGCGTCCACATCCTCTCGCCCTATCAGGCGAAGGTCAAGTCCTCCTGGTATGAGGGCACCGCAAACGCCATCTACCAGAACATGCACTTCATGAAGAAGTACAACCCCGACTATGTGCTCATCCTCTCCGGCGACCACATCTACAAGATGGACTACGCCAAGATGCTCAAGGCACACATCGAGACGGGCGCAGACTGCACCATCGCAGCCATCGAAGTTCCCCTCAAGGAGGCCTCCCGTTTCGGCATCCTCAACACCAATCCAGACGGGTCCATCTACCAGTTCGAGGAGAAGCCCAAGCAGCCCAAGAGCACGCTCGCGTCCATGGGTATCTACATCTTCACGGCGCAGAAGCTCTACGACTACCTCGAGGCGGACGAAGAGAACCCCGATTCGAGCAAGGACTTCGGCAAGGACGTGCTTCCCGCCATGCTCAATGCGGGCGAGAAGATGTTCTCCTACCGCTTCGAAGGCTATTGGAAGGACGTCGGCACCATCTCCTCGCTCTGGGAGGCGAACATGGAACTTCTCGGTGAAGATCCCGTCTTTGACGTCGCAGATCCCGACTGGAAGATCCATTCGCGCAACCCGCTCGCTCCTCCCGAATACATCGGCGATAAGGCGCAGGTCGGAAACTCCATGATCGCGCTCGGCTGCGAGATCGAGGGTACCGTGGAGCACTCCGTGCTCGCAAGCAACGTCGTCGTCGAAGAGGGCGCCGAAGTGAGAGACAGCGTCATCATGGCGGGCACCGTCATCAAGAAGGGCGCGAAGGTGCTCTATTCCATCATCGATGAGAACGTCGTCGTCGAAGAGGGTGCCGCCGTGGGCGATCCTCAGGACGCCGGCAAGGGCATCGCCGTGCTCGGCAGGCAGATCACCATCGGCAAGAACGCAAAGGTCGATGGCGGTAAAATTTTGGATCAGGATTATAAGGGGGAATAAATAGAATGGCTTATTCGACGGTAGGAGTAATTTTCTCCAATGTGCATGACGAGAACATCCCCGAGCTCTCCCGCCACAGAACGATGGCATCCATCCCGTTCGGCGGAAGATACCGCCTCATCGACTTCCCGTTGTCCAACATGGTCAACTCGGGCATCACGACGGTGGGCATCGTCACGAAAAATAACTATCAGTCGCTGATCGACCACCTCGGCAGCGGCAAGGACTGGGATCTCGCGAGAAAGGACGGCGGCATCATCTTGCTCCCTCCCTATTCCGACGAGACGGACGCCCCTTACACCTCGCGCCTCGAAGCGCTCAAGGGCATCACGGGCTTCCTCAACCACCGCAAGGAGGACTACGTCGTCATCTCCGACTGCGACGGCGTCGCCCGCATTGACATTGCGGACATCGTGCGCAGCCACGTCGCCAACCAAGCGGACATCACGATGGTCTACACCCAGACGGACGAGGTCGAGAGCTCTTATTACATCACGCTCGATCCCGATGAGACGGGCCGCATCCAGGGCGTGCAGATCAATCCCAAGCTGAGCGGCAAGGCCAACATGTACATCAACGTGATGGTGCTCAACCGCGAGTTCCTCATCGACCTCATCGGCAACGCCGTGACGAGAGGACTGACGAGTTTCGGCAAGGACATCCTCGCCAAGAGTACGGACACGCTCCGCATCTACGGCTATAAGTTCGACGGGTACTATGCGGGCATCGATTCGCTCGAGAACTACTTCCGTCATAGCATGGAGCTTCTCAAGAAGGACGTCAGGAGCGAGCTGTTCGCCAACCGCGACATCTACACGAAGGTCCGCGACTCCGCGCCTTCCAAGTACATCGACGGGGCTGTTGTCAAAGATTCGCTCATCTCGGACGGCTGCTTGATCGAGGGCACGGTGGAAAATTCCATCCTGTTCCGCGGCGTCAAAGTCGGGAAGGGGAGCGTCGTCAAGAATTCCATCATCATGCAGGACACCGTCATCGAATCGGGGGTGGAACTCAACTGCGTGATCACAGACAAGAACGTCGTCATCCGCGACAGACGTCATCTTTCGGGATGCGAAGAACTTCCTTACTTTGTATCCAAGGGCAGAATGATCTGATCTGTGTATGACACAAAATAAGACAAGGGGGGTCAGTTGAACCTATGGCTAACACGAAAAGCGCATCCAATGCATCCAAGAACAAGAAACCCGCAGCAAAGACCGCGAAGAAGACGCCCGCGGAAGAGCTCGTGAAGGAAGAGAAGGTACTCGAGGAGGTCGCGGCAGCGCCCGCGGCCCCCGCCGAGCCCGCTCCCGCCGAGCCTGTCGCAGAGGCGCCCCAGGAGCCCGCTCCCGAAGTCAAGGCGGAGGAACAGCCTGCGGCTCCCATCGAGGTCGTTGCTCCCGAGACGGAAGCGCCCGCGGAGGAACCCGCTCCCGAGGTGAAGGTGGAGGAGAAAAAGAAGATCCTCTTCGTTGCCTCCGAGGCGGCGCCCTTCATCGCAACGGGCGGCCTCGCCGAAGTCATCGGATCTCTCTCCAAGGCACTCGCCAAGGAAGACCGGTATGACGTCCGCGTCATCATCCCGCTCTATCAGGACATCAAGAAGGAGTACCGCAAGGACTTCCGCTTCATCGGCAACATCTTCGTACCGCTGTCGTGGCGCAATCAGTACTGCGGCATCTTTGAGTACGTCAAGGACAACGTGACGTTCTACTTCGTGGATAACGAGTACTACTTCAAGCGTCCGGGCTGCTACGGCTACTACGACGACGGCGAGCGGTTCGCCTTCTTCTGCCGCAGCGTCATGGAGATCCTCGGCTTCCTCAACTTCTATCCCGACATCCTGCACTGTCACGATTGGCAGGCGGCGCTCGCGGCTATCTACCTCAAGACCATCTACTGCTTCCGTCCCGAGTACCAGTTCATCCGTGCGGTGTTCACCATCCACAACATCGAGTACCAGGGCCAGTATTCGCTCGACATCCTCGAGGATCTCTTCGGCATTTCCTACCGCTATCAGTACCTCGTGGAGTACGACCGCTGCATCAACCTGATGAAGGGCGCCATCGAGTGCTGTGAGCAGTTCACGACGGTCAGCCCGACGTACGCGGGCGAGATCAAGGATCCGTACTATTCGCACGGCCTCGATCCCATCGTGCGCCGCAACGAGTTCAAGCTGTGCGGCATCCTCAACGGCATCGATCCCGACTACTACAATCCCGAGACCGACCGCGCGCTGTTTGCCAACTACAACGCGGAGGATACGTCCGGCAAGGCAGTCTGCAAGGAAGAGCTGCAGCGCATGCTCAACCTGCCCGTCAAGCCCGAGACGCCCATCATCGCGATGATCACCCGCCTCGTGGCGCACAAGGGCCTCGACCTCGTCAAGGAAGTCATCGAACAGGCGCTCCGTCAGGACATCCAGTTCGTCCTCCTCGGTACGGGCGATTCTATGTATGAGAACTACTTCTCCGATCTTGCGAGGAGGTATCAGGGCAAGGTGGTGTCCATCATCTCCTTCAACTCCGATCTCTCGAGAAAGATCTATTCGGGCGCAGATATCTTCCTGATGCCCTCCAAGAGTGAGCCCTGCGGCCTTTCGCAGATGATCGCGTCCCGCTACGGAACGGTGGCCATCGTCCGTGAGACGGGCGGTCTGCGCGACAGCATCACGCCTTACGGCGCGGGCGGCAACGGGTTCACCTTCCACGACTACAACGCATATGATATGCTCTATGTCATCAACGAGGCGATCGGCGTCTACCACAACAAGGACGAGTGGAAGAAGCTCATGCACAAGGCGATGACGACCGACTTCACCTGGGCGAAGTCTGCAAAGTATTACGAGGGTCTCTACCTCGGTATGTTGATGCACTGAGAAGAACAAAATTTTGGAGATAACGATAAAGCACAATGGGTAATTTAACGCAACAGGAAGCACAGCAGTTGATCGGCGGCAAGCTCACCCGTTATTTCGGCGTGAGTGCCGCCGAGGCAACGCGGGAGCAGGTCTACAAGGCAGTTGTCATGAGCGTGAGAGACATCATGCTCGAAAAGCGCCTTCAATTCCATCTCAAGATGAAGGCCGCGCGCGCAAAGCGGGTGTACTATCTCTGCATGGAATTCTTGATGGGCCGTTCCCTCAAGAACAGCGTCTACAACCTCGGCATCCGCGATGCCATCGAAGGGGCGCTCAAGGATCAGTATAAGCTGACCCTCGAGGACCTGTATGAGGAGGAGCCCGACGCAGGGCTCGGGAACGGGGGACTCGGCCGCCTCGCCGCCTGCTTTTTGGACGGTCTTGCGACCCAGAACTATCCCGCGATGGGGTTCTCCATTCTCTATCAGTACGGCCTCTTCAAGCAGAAGATCGTGGACGGCTGGCAGATCGAACTTCCCGACGTCTGGCTTCCGGGCGGCGAGTGTTGGCTCACCCAGCGCAGCGATAAGCAGTTCACTGTCAAGTTTGACGGCGAGATCGAGGAGCGCTGGACGGACCACGGCATGGAGACCATCTACCGCAACGCCAAGGAAGTGGAGGCGGTCGCTTACGACATGATGGTGTCGGGCGCCGACTCTCAGGCGGTGAGCGTGCTCCGTCTGTGGCGTTCGCGTGCCAAGCAGGACTTCAACATGAAGCTCTTCTCTCAGGGCAATTACGACGAAGTCATGCGCGAAGACAGCGAAGCCGAACTCATTTCCAAAGTGCTTTATCCTTCCGACAACCACTATGAAGGCAAGACCCTGCGCTTGAAGCAGCAGTATTTCCTCGTCTCCGCCTCCATTCAGTGCAT
Source organism: uncultured Clostridia bacterium (assembly GCA_944367045.1). Lineage (GTDB taxonomy): Bacteria > Bacillota > Clostridia > Christensenellales > Borkfalkiaceae > Gallimonas. The sequence continues at coordinate 88,817 of CALVWI010000003.1, forward strand.
CGTCTCCGACCATAAGCGCAGATACGGCTCTCTCGCGCTTCTGCCCCATATGGCGGCAATCCACATCAACGATACGCACCCTGCGCTCGCCATCCCCGAGCTCATGCGCGTCCTCGTCGACGAGAATTTCTTCGAGTGGACGACGGCTTGGAACATCACGACGGCGACGTGCGCCTACACCAACCACACGGTGCTTGCCGAAGCGCTCGAGACGTGGCCCGAGGACCTCATTTCGCGCAGGCTGCCGCGTATCTACAACATCTTAAAGGAGATCAACCGCCGCTTCTGCGAGGACCTCTGGCAGAAATATCCCGGCGATTGGGATAAGATCTCGAGGATGTCCGTGCTCTCGCACAACACTGTGCACATGGCCAATCTCTGCGTCATGGGTACGCACTGCGTCAACGGCGTCTCCGAGCTCCACAGCAACATCATCAAGGAGAGCATCTTCCGCGACTTCTACGACTATACGCCCGAGAAGTTCCAAAATGTGACGAACGGCATCGCGCACCGCCGCTGGCTCAACCAGTCCAACCCCGAGCTGTGCGAACTCCTCAGCGACACGATCGGCGAGGGCTATGCCAAGAACGCGGAGAAGCTCGCGGAGTTCAAGAAGTTTGAGAACGACGAGAGCGTCTTAAAGCGTCTCGGTGAGATCAAGCACATCAAGAAGATGCAGCTTGCGGAGCGCGTCAAGAAGGTGCAGGGCGTCGATATCGACCCCGAGACGCTCTTCGACGTGCAGGCAAAGCGTCTTCACGAGTACAAGCGCCAGCTCCTCAATGTGCTGCACATCATCTCCGATTACAATGCCCTTCGTGAGAACCCCGAGCTCGACCTCGTGCCCAAGACGTACATCTTCGCGGCCAAGGCGGCAGCGGGATACGACATGGCGAAGGAGACCATCAAGCTCATCTGCTTTCTTGCTGAGGAGATCAGAAAACAGCCCAAGATCCGCGAGAAGCTCAACGTCGTGTTCCTTGAAAACTACAACGTGACGATGTCTGAGACGCTCATGCCGGCCTCCGAGATCTCCGAACAGATCTCCCTTGCGGGCAAGGAAGCGAGCGGTACGGGCAACATGAAGTTCATGATCAACGGTGCGCTCACCATCGGGACCCTCGACGGCGCCAATGTGGAGATGCGCGAGCGGGTGGGGGACGACAACATCTTTATCTTCGGCCTCAACGCCGAGGAGGTCAGCGAAGTCTGGAATAAGGGCTATTCTTCGAGCTCCTACTACAACAAGAACCAAAATATGCGCAAGGTGATCGAGTCGCTCATCGTCGGCTTCAACGGGAATTCCTTCTCGGAGATCGCGAACTATCTCCTGCATCGCTCGCCCGTCGCCGATCCCTACATGTGCCTGGCGGACTTCGAGTCCTATCTTCAGACGCAGAATGCGATGTCCGAGCTCTACCGTACCGATAAGATGAGCTGGAACAAGAAGTCTCTCAACAATATTGCTGCGGCAGGGTATTTCTCTGCAGACCGCAGCGTCCGCGAATACGCAAGAAATATTTGGAACTTGAAAGCGCTCGACAAATAATTGCTTTCGCACACCGCAGCTTCGGGCTGCAATGAATGGAACCGAAAAGAGAATATGGACCTATATTATAACCCGTTGGATCGGGCGTGTAAAAGTATAGTCGGCGCGATTCCAAGAAAATCTGTTGTAAGGCTCAATGTTTACAAAGAGAAGCACCCCGGCGGAGAAGATTATTTCTCCGCTGAAGTTTGTAACCTCGTTTTGAGGCGCGACGAAAAGAATTATCAATACTACCAGATGACCCGAACGGACTTCGGGTGGACGATTTCACTCAAATTCAACGAAACGGGGCTTTTCTTCTACTACTTTTCCATTGGCGGACGCTACCTCGGCTGCGGCAACTACCATAAGGGAAAGATGTTCACGAGCAATCCCGTCAACTGGCAGCTCACCGTCTACGATGAGAGCTACGAGACGCCCGGTTGGTTCAAGGGCGGCATCATGTACCAGATCTTCCCCGACCGCTTCAACCGTTCGGGGGATGAGACGCTCAAGCACGGCATCATGCGCAAGTGGGGGGATCAGCCCTATTATCGCCCGAACGGCGAGGGAAAGGTCCTCAACAACGATTTCTTCGGTGGCAACCTCAAGGGCGTCAAGGAGAAGCTCGGCTATTTGAAGATGCTGGGCGTCACCATCCTCTACTTCAATCCCATCTTTCAGGCGTTCTCCAATCACCGCTACGACACGGGCGATTATATGGAGATCGATCCCAATCTCGGGACGAAGGAAGACTTGGATGCGCTCATCGAGGAGGCCAAGGAACTCGGGATCCGTGTCATCCTGGACGGTGTCTTCAACCACACGGGCGATGACAGCCGATACTTCAACCGCTACGCCAACTATCCCAGCCTCGGGGCCTATCAGTCCACGCAGTCTCCCTACTATGATTGGTACACCTTCCACGGCTCCCACGACAGCTACGACAGCTGGTGGGGAATCGAGACGCTCCCCGCCATCAAGGAGAGCTCCGAGAGCTACCAGAACTTCATGTTTTCGGAGGACGGCGTCATCAAGAACTGGCTGCGGCACGGCATCGGTGGTTACCGTCTCGACGTCGCCGACGAGCTCCCCGGATTCTTCTTGAAAAAGCTGCGCAAGGCTGCCAAGGAACAGGATGCAAACGCAATCATCATCGGCGAGGTCTGGGAGGACGCCTCCAACAAGATCGCCTACGGTGTGCGCCGCGAGTACTTTCAGGGCGAGGAACTCGACAGCGTGATGAACTATCCGCTCAAGGATGCCATCATCAACTTCCTTCTTTCGGGGAACACAAGTCGCCTCAGAGAAGTTATCTCGATGCTCATCGACCACTATCCGAAGTCGACGCTCGATTGCCTCATGAACCATTTGGGGACGCATGATACGGCTCGCATTCTGACCGTACTCGGCGGTAAGAGCTGTCAGACGAAGGATGAGATGGCCGTGACGAGCCTCAATGAAAAAGAGCTTGCTTCGGCGAAGGAACTTCTGAAGATGGGCGCCGTCCTGCAGTTTACGCTCCCCGGCGTTCCGTGCATCTACTATGGCGATGAGATCGGTATGCAGGGCTACAGCGATCCGTTCTGCCGCGGCTGTTACGATTGGGAAAACGGTGATTTGCAGCTTAGAAGTTTTTACGAACAGTTGGGCAAGATCCGCCACAAGCTAACCGACATCTTTCGCGAGGGAATTTACAGGGAGGTGTACGCGACGCAGACCTTCCTCGTCTATGAGAGGAAATCGGATGCGGGCAGCGTATACATCTATGTGAACCGAGGCTCTTGCCAATATCGCATCAAGTTCAACGGAACCTATCAGGAGTTTATAAGCGGGCAAAAGCTCAAAAACGAAATCGTAATCAAAAAGGGAGAATACGGCATCCTCGCCCGTTGTAAGTAAGAAATATGGATACTATGTCACGCATAGTATCCATATTTCATGCGAAATTGATAGACACCTCTACGAAATAGCTTAAATCTCGAGATGAATTCCGTGGTGCTGCAAGTCTTGAACATCAAATTCCATGGAGAGCGTCCCGGATCTTTTTCGATCCTATACGCCCGGGTGATTGTGTCGAATCGCTAATCGGTAAAGGACGATTTTTATAACGGCGGCTGGTTTGATTGCCGTAAAAATGCGTAAACTCATCCTGAAAAGCTTTTTTTGTCACAACTCTTCTTAAAATCGGCATTTTGCGAATAGTTCTGTCTGTCTCCTCTTCGCTTTTTTCCATCATTTCAGGAAAAAATTCCCCTGAGCAGCGGGGAGGAATGTTTTGAAATCATGGGAGGAGCATCCTTATACTGTTCGGTAGTCAGCTGATTTGAGTGGTGAATCATACCGAAGCAGACCCTGTGCTTTGCGTCGATCAGTTGCTTTGTCCCTCTATGGGATGCATGATTTATTTTTTTATGGCATATCCTACTCTACTATTCGTAAAATCATTAACTCTGCGTAAAATGTTTGTCTCTCCCGATTGACGTTTGGCTTTCTTCGTGCTATAATATTCCCATGAAGCAGGATTACTATCAGGAACGCAACCTCAAGAATCTGGACCGCATTGAGGGCCTTTTGCAGGAGCTCCCCTCTTTTTGCGAAGATTTTTTGCGCGGCATTGAGCCTCGGACGAGCGTCCTCACGCGTCTAAATTATTGCTACGACTTGCGCATTTTCTTCGATTTTCTTGCGAAGAAGCGTATTCGCGGTAAGCAGGTCACGGAAGTCACCCTCGAAGACCTGGAGCGTGTGTCGGATACCGACATCGAGATTTACCTGAGCTATCTTTCCAACTATACTTTTCACGGGAAGCGGCTCTCATGCGATGAGCGTGCCAAGGCCCGCAAGCTTTCTGCCGTGCGTTCGCTCTTCAAGTACTTTTTTAATAAGGGCCTCATTGAGGTCAACAACACGGCCAAGGTCCCCACTCCCAAGCTTCATGAGAAAGAGATCGTCCGTCTCGAACAGGATGAAGTGAGTTCTTTACTTGACGTCGCGGAGGATGGCAGCGGCTTTTCTGTGCATGCCGAGGGCTATCATTCCAAGACAAAGATCCGCGATACCGCCATTTTGACGCTTTTTTTGGGCACAGGTATTCGTATTTCCGAGCTTGTCGGTCTTAATAATGAGAGTATTGATTTTTCGACAAATTCGTTCCTTGTGACGCGCAAGGGCGGCAATCAGGCTGTGTTGTATTTTTCCGAGGAGGTCGGGGATGCGCTCGGAGCGTATCTCGCACAAAAGGAGGACGATCCGCGTGTCCCGCCGGAGGAGCACGCCCTCTTTCTTTCTATGCAATACCGGCGGATTACTGTGCGTGCAGTCGAGAATCTTGTAAAAAAGTACGCAAAAATCGTCTCCCCTCTCAAAAAAATTACTCCTCATAAGCTGCGTTCCACCTATGGCACCGCCCTCTACCGCGAAACGGGCGATATATACATCGTTGCCGATGTCCTCGGCCATAAGGATGTCAATACAACTCGAAAGCATTATGCGGCCATCACAGAGGACCATAGAAAATCTGTCGCCAATGCGGTCCATCTTAGAAATACCAAGAAGGATAATACATGAATCAATCGAAGGAACGTGTTTTTGTAATACAGCCAATTGAGAGCGATAACTATCGTGTACTTCAGGAGGAGGCTGTTTCGCTCATTGAAAGCGCCAATGCCGATTATGCGGGTACTGTCTATCAGAAGATCCGAGAGATCAATCCTGCGACTTATATCGGTGAAGGCAAGGTCGAGGAGATCCGCGAGATGCTTGAAGGTCTCGACGTCACCGTCCTCTTCAACGGGGAGCTCTCCCCTTCTCAGACGCTCAATCTTTCGGCGGCGCTTGAGGGAAGAAAGGTCATTGACCGTACGACGCTCATCCTCGACATCTTCGCGCTGCGCGCCGAGAGCAGCGAGGGAAAAATTCAGGTCGAGCTCGCTCAGCTCAAGTACCTCTACCCGCGACTTCGTGGTAAGGGTGAAGCACTGTCACGTCTCGGAGGCGGGATCGGGACGCGCGGCCCCGGTGAGACGCAGCTGGAAACTGACCGCCGTCACATCCGTGCTCGCATCCATGCTTTGGAAAGCAAACTCGACGACCTGCAGCAGCGCCGCACCATGCTTGCGGAGCGCAGAAAAAAAGACAAGGTGCTCACGATTGCCCTTGTCGGTTACACAAATACGGGAAAATCTACCCTTCTCAACGCCATGACGGGCGCAGATGTCCTCGTGAAGGACGCCCTCTTTGCGACGCTCGATCCCACTTCCCGCCTCTTTACCATTGAGGACGTGCCTTTCTTGATGATCGATACCGTCGGATTCCTGCAAAATTTGCCGCACCACCTCATCGAGGCGTTCAAATCGACGCTGGAGAGTGCGCTCTGGTGCGATTTAGCATTGATCGTCTGCAATGCAGCGGGAAAATATGAGCTCGAGAAGCAGACGACTTTGGAGACGCTTCGCGGAATGGGATTTTCTGCCCCCTATCTCATCGTCTACAATCAGTGCGATAAGCTCACAGATCTTGACACACTTCCGCATGACGGCATTGCCATTTCGGCAAAGTATGGCATGGGATTGGATGCTCTTCGCGCAAAGATTTTTGAACTTCTCGAGGAAAATTTTGTCCGATGCAAGCTGAAGATTCCCTATGCGGCTTTTTCGGAGTACGCTGCCATTCGAAAACTTTTGACGGAACGCTCCGTCTCTTATACCGATGACGGCATGGAAGTGGATGCGATCGTCCCTGCCATCCATGCGTCAAAAGTGCAAAAATTGATTGTAAAGTGAGTGGATAGCGTATATTATGTCTGACATAGTACTATGCAAACCATTCATAAATCAATTTTCGTGGTAATCTTTCGGGTCTGTGTATACCCTATCGATCTTGATCGAGGCAAAATCTTTGATATCGAGACATTTCCCGCAATTGTCGCAGATCTTATTGGGATCGAGGTCGCAGATCTCGCACTCCATGCAATTGTCGCAGTCCTTCGTTTCATCCAAAATACATTTGATTCGTTCCATTCTGTTCACCTTTGCTGTTATTATACCCTTCTTTGGAGAAAAAGACAAGTTTTTTCCGAATTTTTATTTTTCTTAGAACATTTGTTTGCGATTCTCTTGCTTTTTCGTTTAGATTGTGCTATACTATCAGTAAGAGGTGCGATATGGTCGATCAGAGCAAGCTCAACGATGTTCTTTCCTACGTCAATAAGTTCAATGAAGAGAACGGATTCCCCCCTACCGTCCGCGATATCTGTTCTGCGCTCGGCATCAAGTCGACGGCGACGGCGTACAGCTATATCAATCGCTTGCGGGAAGCCGGATTTCTTCACAAGGCTGACAGGAAGAAGCGCGCCGTTTCGGTCGTTGGTTCGGATACCATCAAGGTGCCTCTGGTCGGTACCGTTACGGCAGGCCAGCCCATTCTTGCGGTCGAGAACTTCGAGCAGTTCTATACCCTTCCCGCTGCCGAATTTCATGGCGAGGACCTGTTTTTGCTGCGTGTCCGCGGCGAAAGTATGATCGAAGCAGGCATCTTTGACGGTGATAAGGTCGTCGTGCGAAAGCAGGACGAGGCTGAGAACGGCGATATCGTGGTTGCGCTTTTTGATGACGGCATCGAAGAGGGCGCGACGGTCAAACGATTTTTCCTTCGTGACGGTAAGTACATTCTTCACCCCGAAAACAGTTCGATGTCCGACTTCGTGCTCGACAATGTGACCATTCTCGGCAAGGTCATCGGCCTGCTCCGCAGCTTCTCTTGATGCTCAAAACGCAAAGCGTCTCCATTTCGGAGGCGCTTTTTTCATGCTTCAAAGGTTTTGTAAGTAGTAGACTTCCTCGGGCGTGAGCTTGCGCACTTTTCCGCGGTCAAGACCGCTCAAGGTGAGCTCGCCGATCTTGATGCGTTTCAAAAAGTCGATGTGCTTGCCGATGACGTCGAACATCTTTCTGATCTCGCGGTTCTTGCCTTCGGTGAGGATGACGTGCAGCTTCGTGTAGTTTTTATCCGTCTCTACGACATTGATCTTGCATTTCTTGGTGACAACGCCTCGCTCGATCTCCAAGCCGGCACGCAGGCGGTTGAGCTCTGCTGGGGTGACTGTCCCTTCGATGCGGACGAGGTAGGTCTTCGGGATCTCGCTCTGGGGCGCGGTCAGGCGGTAGGCAAGGTCGCCGTCATTGGTGAGGATGAGGAGACCCTCCGTCTCATAGTCGAGGCGGCCGACGGGATAAACTCTTCCCGCACCTGTGGGGAGCAGGTCCATGACGGTCTTTCTGTCCTTGTCGTCGGAGACGGTGCAGACATATCCCTTAGGTTTGTTGAGAAGGTAGTATTCGTACTTTACCTTGTGCGAGAGGATCTTTCCGTCCAGTTCGACGACGTCGGAGGGCTCCACATTATCCCCTGCGACGGCGATGCGTCCGTTGATCTTCACTCGCCCTTCGCTGACGAGGGTATCGCTCCCGCGGCGCGAGGCCACGCCCTGTTCCGCCAAAAATTTGTTGATGCGCATTCTTCTGCCGTATCTCCCGTGTTTCTTGTCTCTATCATAGATGAATTCGGCAAAAAAATCAAGTCCTTTTCAGGGCCTAGCATCAACTTCCAAGCGGGAAAACGCTTCGTTCAGCAATTCCTCTGTCCTCTCATACATCTGAGGGGAGTTCAGGACGACGGAGACGAGCAACCTCCCCTCTTGCTCCGCCGCCCCGACGAGGCAGCGGCCCGCCTCCTTGGTAAACCCCGTCTTGACGCCGCACGCGCCCTCCAGACGGGTGAGAAGTTTGTTCTTGTTGCGCCATCCGCCTTCGGGGTAAAATTGGGTGGAGACGATCTTGCGGAAGGTCTCGTTCTCCATGGCGGCCGCCGCGATGAGGGCGAGGTCGCGCGCCGTCGTATAGTGCCCTTCTGCGGGCAGTCCGTGGGGATTTGCGAAGCGGCTGTGTTCCGCGCCGAGTTCCGCGGCCCGTATGTTCATGAGCGCGGCAAATTTTTGGACGCTCCCGCTGCGATGAACGGCGAGCGAGACGGCGCAGTCGTTCCCGGAGCGCAGCATCAGCCCGTAGAGAAGCTCCTCCACCGTATGCATCTCCCCTTTTCGAAGATACACGCTCGAACCGCCCGCCAGCTCTGCCTCGGGGGGAACTTCAACGGGCTCGTTGAGAGCACAGTCCTCGAGAATGATGAGCGCCGTCAGAATTTTTGTCGTGCTCGCCATGGGGAGCTGGACGTCGGCATCTTTCTCCAGGAGAAATCGGCGGGTGGAAACTTCGATGACGCACTCCGCGCGGCTCTCTGCGGCGGGCGTCGTCTCGCACGGAGAAACGGCGGCCTGTGAGCGCCTTAGGGCGGGCAGGGAGATGCAGCTCAACAAGAGGAGGAGAACGAGGACGAGCGGGAAGAGGCTCGCCTTAACTTTTCGCATACTTCTTGGAGATCTGCTCAATGAGTTCTCCTGCCTTCTCGATGACGCGGTCTAAAGGCCTGTCGCCCAGCTGTACGAGGCGGCAGGTCGTGCCGTCGTCGATGAGGAACCCCACGGGCTTCATGGTGACGACGGTTCCCGCTCCGCCCGCAAAGGGCGCCGTTTCGTCTTCCTTGAGGACCTTCGCTTCCGCATACTCCCCTCCCCCGGACAGGTACCCCATTGTCACCTTAGTGAGCGGGATGATCTGGGTGCCGCTCGTCGAAAAGACGGGCTTGCCGATGACGGTGTCCACGTCGACGAGACGGGTGAGCCGCTCCGCCGTGCCCTCTATGAGATCGTCGATTTTTTTTCTTCCATCCATGTGATAAAAGCCTCCATTGCGAGTTTGATGAGCAGGACGAGCACGGCAAAGAGGTTGAACTTCACCTTGATGCGCGACGTCAGCCGCGTGCCCGTCGAGAGTAGGACGTCGTTTCGGATTCGGCACTTTCCCTGAAAGGCTGCGCCCGCCGCGTTTCCGAGGCTTAAGAGCGCTGCGGCAAGGAAGATATCGTGCGCGTCCGTGCCCGTCTCGGTGATGGCCTGCACTTCTGTGATGTGAAAGCCGTGCAGCTTGTTGAGATCGGGCCGCGATAAGAGCATCTGCCCGTAAGGAAGCAGGAGCGCCTTCTTCCGCGAGAGATGTACGGCGATGCCCTCCGCACGTGGCTCGATGTAGCCGCCCAAGAGTCGCAGCAGGCCGTACAGCCGAACGCCGAAGAACAGCTTCCGCGCCTTCAAGTCGAGGTGAACATCGAGCGATACCGTGATCGGGAAAAAAGCGATAAAAAGCGCTGCCCCCGCGGTCAATGCAGCGATCGTCAGCCCTTCCATATCCCCATTATGCGTGTCTTGCGGAAAAATATGAGAGACGGTTTCGACACATCAAAAAAGACGCCCCCAAAGGGAGCGCCTATGGAAATCATTGTTAAGAGATCTTGACGATGTCCGTCTCGTCGAGGCCGCGCAGGAAGTCGGGGATCTCGTAGCCGTCGCCCGTCGTCTCTTCGCGGGGAGTTTCCGGCTTTTCGTCCTGCTTCTCTGCCTGACTGTCCGCGCCGTCCGCAGCCGCCGTCTCCTCGTGGTACTCATCGCGCGCATAGAGGTAGCTGTCGTGCTCCTCGCTGCGGCCGATGGCGGCCATGAGCGCGTCGTAATCGGGCAGGTCTTCAAGCGAGTGCAGCTTGAAGCGCTTTAAAAACTCGTCCGTCGTCGCATAGAGGATGGGCCTGCCCACGGCGTCCTTTCGTCCGCAGGGATAGATGAGGTTGAGCTCGAGGAGCGCACGCACCGCGTAGTCGCTGTTGAGCCCGCGCAGAAGTTCGATCTCCGTCTTGGTGATGGGCTGCTTGTAGGCGATGATGGCCGCACACTCGAGGATGGTGCGGGTGAGCTCCTTCTCGCGGATGGGGTTCAAGACGGCCTCCACGCTCTCCTTGTAGAGCGGGTTGGAGCCGAGTTGCGCCTTTCCGTTGAAGAGGAGCAGCTGGATGCCCCCCTCCTCGCCGTAGCGCTCCTTGAGTTCGTCGAGGGCCTTCTTGACCTCCCCCTTCGTCGCATTGAGTTTTTCCGAAATGTCGGCAAGCGGGACGGCCTTGCCCGAGGCAAACAGGATGGCCTCAATCGTATTCGTCAATTTGTCCAATCGGTTCCTCCTTGCGGTCGGGGTTGAGGGAAATGGTGATCTCCCCGAACGTCTCGTTCTGCCTGACGCGCAGATACTGATACTTCAAAAGTTCCAAGATGGCCTGAAAGGTCGTGACGATCTCGGACTTGGTGTGATCCTTCGTGAAGAGCTGCTCGAATTGGATGCTCTTGCCCGATTCCACCGACTCCATCACGAAGTGGATCTTCTCCTCGACGGTGTATTCGTCGCGCGGGATCTCTCTCACTTCGTCCTGCGCGCGGGCGTACTCCTGTTTGATGAGGAGCTTCGAGAAGGCCTTGACGAGCCCGTCCAGCGTGAGGTTGTCGAGCGAAAAGACGGTGCGCGTCTCGCCGACGTGCTTGTCGGGCTCCTTGAAGAAGTAGCCGATGGTCTCCATCTCCTTGAGCTTGACGGTCTCCTCTTTGATGAGGCGGAATTCCTCGAGGGCGCGGATGAGCTCCGCCTTATCCTCCTCGATCTCCATGTCGAGTTCGGGGTCCTCCTCGAGGTTGGGCACGAGGCTCTGCGCCTTGATCTTGATGATGGTTGCGGCGATGTTGAGGTAGTCGCTCACCTTGTCCACGTCGAGGTACGGAAGCCCTTTCATATAGGCGAGGAACTGCTCGGTAACTTGTGAGACGAAGACGTCTTTTATCTCGATCTCCTCCTTGTTGATGAGGTACAGAAGCAGATCGAGCGGGCCTTCAAAATTGCTTAAGACCGTCGTATAGTCGACGGTCGATTCGAAGTTTTCGCGGTTTACCATAACGTTAAATGAGAGGGATGGGCCAGCTGAAGATGGCGCTCCAAAGCGCCTTGATGGGCCAGCCGAGGATGTTCGTCGCAAAGGACATCACCCACCCGAGGATATCGAGATAGGCCATCTGCGAGACGCCGAAGCGGACGAACAGGTCGCAGATGAAGCTTTCTACGATGAGGAAGAGAAGGATGTAATAGCCGTATTTGCGGAGGAATTGGAACACCTTGCCTCGGCGCTTGTTGAGGGCGTCAACGATGCGGAAACCGTCCAAAGGATAGAACGGCAGCAGGTTGAACACGCAGAAGGAGAGGCTGTAAGCAAAGATGAGCTGCAGGAAGGTCGCAAGCAGCATATAGACATAGTACGGCAGTACACCGTTCAAGGAGTAACTCACCCAAAAATACAGCGGGTAGATGATGAGCGCCGTCAAAAAGTTCGTAACGACGCCCGCACTCGCCGTGAGCGCCATGCCGCTGCGGTACTTCTTGAAGTTATTGGGGTTGATGGGGACGGGTTTCGCCCAGCCGAAACCGACGAAGGCAAAGCAAAGGAGCCCCACCAAGTCAAAGTGCTTGAAGGGGTTGAGCGTGAGCCGCCCGTTCCACTTGGGCGTAGGATCGCCGCACTTGACTGCGACGAATGCGTGTGCAAACTCATGGAGCGTCAGCACGATGACGACGGCAAGAAAACTTGCCACTAGGCCGATTACATAGCTCATGATGATATTATATCGGAATTGCCTTGAAAAATCAACCGATTGACAAAGCGGGATGTAAACTCGCACACAAAATTCACTTTCTCGTCAGAAATCGTCGTCCTCGCCTTATTCCCCCGATCGCCCCCTCTCGCCGCAATAAAAAAAACGCTGCGGCGAAATGCCGCAGCGTTTAAAAATTCACTTACTTGTTCTCTTCTTCGCCGTCGAGATGAAGGAGCTCTGCGATGGAAGCGCCGCCGTAGCCGCCTTCCTTCCACTCTCTGTACTCTTCCTCTTCGCCCTCGGGAGCGTTGAAGTTCTTCCTGCCGCCCTTCTTACCCTTGCCGCGGCCGTTCTCTCTGTCGCCGCGCTCAGGACGGTTCTCGGAACGGTAGTCCTGCTCGGGCTTGGGCTGGAGTGCCTTGATGGAGAGCGTGATGCGCTTCTCTGCAGGGTTGAAGGCGAGGATCTTCGCGTCCACTTCCTCCCCGATGGAGAGCACGGACGTGGGATTGTCGAGCCACTCGTGCGAGATCTGGGAGACATGGACGAGGCCGTCGATGCCCTTCTCGAGCTCCACGAATGCGCCGTAGGAGACGATGCGGACGACCTTGCCGTGGACGATGTCGCCCTCGTGATACTTCTCTGCCGCAAGATCCCAAGGCTGAGGCTGAAGCTGCTTGTAGCCGATGGAGACCTTCTTCTTCTCGCGGTCGACGTTGAGCACCTTGAACTGATAGCGCTTGCCGATCTCGAGCACATCCGTGACGTTCTTGACGCCCGTCCATGCGAGGTCGGAGATGTGAGCGAGGCAGTCGAACCCGTTGACGGAGACGAATGCACCGAAGTTGGTCACGCGCTCCACCTTGCCTTCGACGACGTCGCCGACGTGGATAGAATCGAAGAATGCCTCTTCTTTCGCGGCCTTGGCAGCCTCGCGTGCTTCCTTCTCTGCTTCAAGGATGACGCGCTGGGATGCGATGATCTCCTTTCTGCGCTCCTTTCTGATCTCAAGGAGCTTCAGACGAAGCTTCTTGCCGACATACTTCTCAAGGTTGCGCACATAACCGGTGCGGATCTCCCTTGCAGGAACGAAAACGGGATAGGTGCCGAGCTCAGCCGTGAGCCCGCCCTTGTTGAAGCCCGTGCAGGTGACGGTGAATTCCTTGCCGTCCTCGATCTCTTTGAGCATCTCCTCCTCTTCGCGGAGCTTCTTCACCATCTTCTGGGACAGCTTCACACGAGGGGATACTTCCATGACGATGACGTCGATCTCTTCGCCGACCTTTGCCGCATACTCTTCGCGGCTATATGTTTCGCAGTCAAGCTCTTCTTTCGGGAGCAAAATCTCCAGTTTGCCCGAAGCGGACACATAGACCCCTTCGTCCGTAGCGGATACGATCTTGACAGTGATCAGCTGACCTTTCTTGTACCGCTCCTCTTTGCCCATCTCCTCAACGACATCCTGCATTGTCGTTGCCTGAACTTCCGCGTTGCTTTCTTCCATCTTAAAAAGAACCTCCTGAGTTTGCCAATCGGGAGTACTTGCTCCCGCAATGACGCCTACCCTATTAAAAAATTTAATTTTCTCATACTCGAACGCCTCCGCGTTCTGCAGCCAATAGACATGCCTGCAGTTCTTGGTTGCGATCTCGTATAATTTCCCGGTGTTGCTGCTGTTTTTCCCGCCGATGACGAGAACAGCCTCAGAGCGGCGGGCGATTTCTTGTGCTTCACGCTGCCGCCATACAGTAGTATAACAAATCGTGTGAAAAATCTCAACTGTTTTTTGACACACTTTGCGAAGATTTTCGCACGTTTCCGAAAAACTTTGCTCCGAAAAGGTGGTCTGTGCCACAACGGAGACCTCTTTTTCTGCCAAAATGCTGAAATCATCGTCGGGAGAAGAGAAAACGTACGCCTCGCCCCCATCTTTGACCCAGCCGATGAGCCCGACCGTCTCGGGGTGCTCCGCGTGCCCGATGATGACGATCGTCCGTCCCTTTTCGCTCTCGCTTTCAACGAGGCGCTGCGAGCGCCGCACGAACGCACAGGTACAGTCGACGACGCGGATGTGTCGCCGCTCACATTCGAGGAAGGTTCCCTTCCCCACGCCGTGCGAGCGGATGAGCAGCGTCGCCCCCTCGGGAACTTCTTCAACGCTTTCCACCGTGGGGATGCCGCGCGAACGGATGCGCTCGACGACATCGGGGTTATGGATGAGCTCGCCGAGGATATAGGTATTCTCGGGCTCCACGGCAAGAGCCGTGTCCACCGCCTTTCTCACGCCCGCGCAGAAGCCGCAGTATTTTCCGAGCAGCACCTGCATCGTTTATTTCCTCTTGTGTTTCTTGGCCTTCTTGGCGGCCTGTTCCTTGCGGAACCCGTCGCGCATCTCGTAGAGCTTGTTCTTGATCTTCTCTTCTGCCGCCTCGTAGTCCTCGGGGGTGAGCTTGCGGCCGTAAAATTCGGAAAGCTCCATCGGCTCGCCGAATACGACGTGCGTCTTTTTGAAGAGCTTTGGCCTGTTGCAGATGACGAAGGGAATGACGGGCGTCTTGGTTTTGATGGCAAGCAGTGCGGACCCCCCGCGGAAGGGTAGGAACTCGTCACTGTCCGTCTTGTTGCGCGTGCCTTCGGGGAACATACTGATCTTCTCCCCGTTCTTGAGGACGCGCATGGAGTCCATCAAGGTGTGCACGTCGGAGCCGTCGCGCATCGCGCCGATGACCCCCACCTTCTTTGCGACGGGCCCCAAAACAGGCGCGCGCATGATGGAGTCCTTGGCGAGATAATGCAGGCCGTCCTTCGTCGTATGGGCGGGATAGAATACGTCCCACAGGCAGTAGTGGTTGCCGACATAGATATATGGCCCGGGGCCGACCTTTTTATACCCGTACAGCTTGAACGGATATAAGATCGCGTGGATGGGATAGAAGAAAAAGCGCAGGACGTCCATGAGGCGGATGCGGTGATAGCCGTCCTTTTGGGCGGGGAACAGCCGCACGCTCTCCTGTTTCTTGCTCTTTTTCTCTTTTTTTGCCTTGACGGGCTTTCCTTCCGCAGAAGAGAGGTTTTCTTCCATCAGATCTTCTCCTGGATCCTGCGCTTCAGCTCGGCGAGGACCTCCTCGGGCGTCATGTGAGAGGTGTCGATGAGCACGGCGTCCTCCGCCTTCTTGAGCGGCGCGAGAGCGCGGGAGGAATCCTGCCTGTCGCGGCGGACGATCTCCTCCTCGAGCTCCTTTTTATCCACTTTATAGCCCTTCGCGGTGAGCTCGTCGTAGCGTCGCTGAGCACGCACGGCGGGGTCTGCCGTGAGGAAGAACTTGAAGTCCGCCTCGGGCAGCACGAAGGTGCCGATGTCCCTGCCGTCGAGCACACAGCTCATCTTATCTGCGATCTCCCGCTGCTTTTCCACCATCTTGAGGCGGACGGCGGGATACTGCGACACCGTGGAGGCTGCCATGGAGACCTCGGGCTCGCGGATGCGCTCGGAGACATCCTCCCCGTCGAGGACGGTCTTCTGCACGCCGTCTTCATATTTTATCTCGAGGGCGAGATCGCGCATACAGTCGATGACGGCGGTCTCGTCGGAGATGTCCGTGCCCGTCTTGAGCGCCTTGAGCGCACAGGCGCGGTACATGGCTCCCGTATCCAGATAGAGGATGTTCATGTCCTTGGCGAGGGCCTTAGCCATCGTCGATTTTCCGCTGCCGGCAGGCCCGTCGATGGCGATGTTGATCTTGGAGGCGATGTCCTTGCGAAGGACGCGTGCCCCGCGCAGGTACACGTGGTGCGGCGTGATGTTCTTTTCGACGAAGATCATCACGCGGATGCACAGGGGAAGCCCCCCGTCGATGTCAGGCTCCTGCGCAGAGAAGAGCGGGCTCGTAGCATACCCCGCCTCCCGCGCCGCCTTGGCGGGATAATAGGAATGGATATCGGACGTGCTGGAAAAGACGATACTCAGGATCTCATCGGGATGGAGGGAGTTGCGGCTCACCGTCTGATCGATGAGCTCCTTCACGGCCTTTCTGATCTCGTCCGCATCGTCATGCACGATGGTCGTCGCGCCGCGGATCACTGTCATAATTTTTCCTCACAGATTCATTGGTATGCTTCCATTATAAAGGATAGCGCCCGTAAAGTCAAATCATTCGTTCAAATTTCCGTTCTCATGAGCGGCGGCGCGTCCCGCAGTCCAGCCCGTCGAGAAGGCGATCTGCAGATTGAACCCGCCCGTGAAGGCGTCGACGTCGAGTACCTCGCCCGCAAAATATACGTCCTTTTCAAGCTTGCTCTCCATCGTCTTAGGGGAGACCTCCTTGAGATCCACCCCGCCTGAGGTCACGACAGCCTCGGAAAAGCTGCGAAGGGAGACGGGCTCGACGGGGAAATTTTTGAGCACTTTTACGAGGCCTGCGCGCTCCTCTCTCGTCACGGCGTTCGCCTGTTTCGTGGGAGAGATGTTTGCTGCATTCAGGACGGGGATACACAGGGCGGCGGGCAAGAGGCCGCGCATGACGTTCTTCATTTGCTCATTCTTGCGCTCGGTGAGATCGCGCACGAGGCGGGCGTTGAGCGTCTCCGTGTCGAGCGCGGGCTTGAAATCGATGAAGAGTTCGATCTCCTTTAAGGGAAGGCGGTTGATGAGCGCGGAGAGCGTTAATACGAGCGGCCCGCTGATACCGTAGTGCGTCAGGAGCATCTCGCCCTGCTCGGAGAAGATGACCTTCCCTCCGCGCTTTGCGAAGAGACAGACGTTCTTTAAGGAGACGCCCTGCAGCTTGGAAAAATCGCCCTTGCAGTTGATCCCGACGAGGGACGGCACGCAGGGCACGATCTTGTGACCGAGCTCCTTTGCAAAGTGCAGCCCGTCTCCCGTGGAGCCCGTCGAAGGGTATGAGAGCCCGCCCGTCGCAATGATGACGGCATGGCAGGAATAGGTGGCTTTATCGGATACTATGTCACGCATAGTACTATGCAAAACGCCGATTTCCTTCACATATTCGTTCAAATGGATGCAAACCCCCGCCGAAAGGCAGGCTCTTTCCAACATTTTGGTGACGTCGCTCGCATGGTCGGAGACGGGAAACACCCTGTTCCCCCGCTCCACCTTGACGGGAAGAGAGAAGCGTTCGCACAGCTCCATCATCCTTTCGGGCGGGAACGCCCAGACGGCGCCCGTCAGAAATTTGCCGCCGTGAACGACGTTCCCCAAAAATTCATCGGGCGGGCAGTCGTTGGTGAGATTGCACCTGCCCTTCCCCGTGATGTAGATCTTCTTTCCAAGTTTTTCGTTTCTTTCTAAAAGCGTCACCTCGGCGCCCTCACTCGCAGCCGCATAGGCCGCCATGAGCCCCGCTGCGCCGCCGCCGATGACCACGACCTTTCTCATCGCTCTCTCCGTTGTATTTTTACCTCATTTTAGCGGAAAATACGCGCTTTGTCAAGCAACGGAACTTTTCATTCCGCATGCAAAAGGGAGAGCTTTAAGCCCTCCCCTCTTTTTAAATGAGAATGCAGATGACGCCGCCCTTTCCCTCGTTGACGATGCGCGTCACCGTGCGGCGCATCTTCTTCTGCACGTTCTCCGCCATCGAGCGGTTCTTGATGTAGAGCTCATCGCCGAGAAGCTCCTTGAGCGTCTTGCCGAACATATTGGTATTCCACGCGGTCTCGGGGCGGGTCGCCATGTTCTCCGCGAGCGTCTTTGCGAAGGCCTCGCTTTGTTCCTCGTTGCCGAGTGCCGGCCGCACCTCGCCGCTGAGATCCACGCGGATGATGTGATAGCTCGGGGCGTCCGCGTGCAGGTCGACGCCGATGCGACCACCCTTCTTGACGACTTTGGGCTCCCGAAGGTCCATCTCGTCCTCCTCGGGCGGCACGATGCCATAGCCGTAGTCTCTTGCGTCCTCAAAGGCCTTCCCGACGCGCTCATACAGCTTTTTGGCGTCTTTTAAGGAGGCGACATAGTTCATGAGGGCATAATCGTCGCCGATCTCCGTTCCGCACATCTCGCCGAGAACGCGGTAGAACGCCCCCTCCTTGGCCTCGGTCTTGACGTTCGCCCTTCCCGTCGCGGGCTCCAATTTGACGCTGACGGGCGGAGAGAGCCGCTCGCTGCCGTTAAAGAGCGTGTCTAAAAGCGCACAGTCGCTCATCTTGGTGATGCGGGAGGCGACCTGTCGAATGGAGTCGAGCGCCTCCGAGATGATGGGCGAATCGGCGTCAAAGACGCGCATCCACTCGGGAAGTTCGACGTCCACGGTGAGCACGGGGAATTCGTAGAGGACGCGCTCCAAAACGAGCGTCAGTTCCTCCCGCCCCATCTTCTCGGCATTGACGCAAAGCACCGGGGAGGCGTACTTCTCCTCTAAAGCGGAACGCAGTTCCTCGCAATTCTCGGGCTCGCGGCAGTTCAAGAGGATGACGAAGGGCTTTTCGATCTCCTTCATCTCGGCGATGCACCGTGCTTCGGCGTCCTCATATTCCGCACGCGAGAGGCCCGTGACCGAGCCGTCCGTCGTCATTACGATGCCGATGGTCGAGTGATCGCGCATCACCTTGCGCGTCCCCTCTTCCGCCGCCTCCTGGAAGGGCATGGGTGTCTCGCTCCACGGGGTCTTGACGAGGCGCGGCTGACCGTCCTCCTCGAATCCCGCCGCCCCCTGCACGGGGAATCCCACGCAGTCGACGAGCCGAACGTTTGCCGTCGCCCTTCCGAAGGTGACGGGAATGGCCTCCTCGGGCACGAACTTGGGTTCCGTCGTCATCACCGTCCGTCCCGAGGCAGCCTGCGGGAGTTCATCGATCATGCGCTGGCGCTTGCTGCCCTCCGCTTCGGGAAGCACGAGCTCCTCCATGAACCGCTTGATAAACGTCGATTTGCCCGTCCTCACGGGTCCCACGACACCGATATAGATCTCTCCGCCCGTGCGCGCGGCAATGTCCTCATAAACGCCGATATCTTCCATACGACCCTCCGCCTGTTTTCTTCTCTATCGTATGGTGAATGGGGCGCGAATATGAATGAAAGTACGAAAAAGGCGGCCTCTCAAAGGGACCGCCATGTGTTCAAAGTGCGTTGTAGTCCTCGTCCTCGACGGCTTCCAGCCATTCGTTCTTGGTCTCTTCGCCGGGGACTTCGACGGCGATGTGCGAGAACCAGCTGTCCTTCTTCGCGCCGTGCCAGTGTTTGACGTTCGCAGGAATGACGACGACATCGCCCGGCTTCAAGCTGCGGGCGGGAAGCCCCCATTCCTGATACCAGCCCTCCCCCGCGACGCAGAGGAGCAACTGTCCGCCGCCCGACTTTGCGCGGTGGATGTGCCAATTATTGCGGCAGCCGGGCTCGAACGTCACATTTGCCATGAAGGGCGAGACCCCTGCTGGCGTGAGCGGGTTTAAGTAGGACTTCCCGATGAAGAACTCTGCGAATGCGCTGTTCTCCTGTCCGATGCCGAAGATGTTTTCCTTTTCAAATTGTTTATCCATCGTATCACCTCTCAAGATAAAATTTCTTTTGCGCAATTTAAGGCGTTAAACAGGCGCGGAACGCCCATATAGGGCATGGCGTGGACGAGGGCGCAGACGATTTTCTCCTTCGTGCAGCCCGTCTTTAACGCCCCTTCGACGTGCGAGCGCACCTGCATCTCCGCGCCGCCCATCGCCGCCAGCATGACGACGGTGAGGAGCTCCCGCGTCTTGCGGTCGAGGCCCTTGCGCGTCATATAGTCGGAAAAGCAGAACTCGGTGAGAAAGCGCGGTACGGCCTCCGCAAATTCGCCCGGAAGCCAAGCGTAGCGCTCCTTGATCTCATCGCCGTAGACGGGCTCCTGCATGGCAAGGCCGCGTGCGTATCGGTTTTCTTCCGTCACCGTCTCGCAATTTTCAAGCGGAAGAGAGATGTCGTTTTGTTCGAACACCTCGTCTATCGCAGCAATGGCATTCAGCGTCTTGGGGAAGCCGATGAAGGGCGCGCACTCGTAGATGGCCTCTCGGATCTCAACGGGCGTGAGACCGACGTGCAGGCAGGCACCCGTGTGCGCTTTGAGCTGCGGGAGCGTCTGATTGACCGCAAGTACGGTGATGGTGATGAGCTCGCGCATCTTGTCGTCGAGAGAGCCCGTATAGCTCACCTCGCCGAAGATGAAGCGCTGCAGAAGGCGCATGAATTCAGCGTCATTCCCCTCGTTTCCTGCGGGCTCTCCGCCGAACAGCTGCTTGAATTTTGCTCTGCACTTTTCAATTCTGTCCATAGTTCCCTCCTAAAAAATACGCAGAGGCGGACGCACTGAAACCTGCTCAGGCGTCCGTCTTTTTGTCCGTCGTGAAGTCGGGCATGATCTGCGACTGTGCGGAGATCTCCTGAAAATAGGGATCGTTCGAAAAGTCGCGCACCTTGGTGTACTCGCCGCCCAGCGCCTCGATGGCGTACTTGAGCTCCTGATATTCGAGGTAGTTGGTCTCGTCGCGGTCGATGTAGTCGAGGAGCGCGGGGAGCGCGCGGTCATCGCCGTAGCTTGCGAGGTAGCTCGCGTGCATGGGGATGTCGTCGGGTGCGGTACGGAATTCGTTCAAGAGGATGTTGAACACCTCGTCGTCGCGCTGTTTGCAGCGGGAGAGGATCTCAAGCATATACTCCCGCTCCACGCCCTCGCGGTAGAGGGCGAGCGCGCGGTCCTTGACGGCGTCCGCATTGCCCTTTAAGTACTCGGTGACGGTGTCCTTGAGCTCCTCGTCGTCCGTCGAAGTCAGAATGTCGAGATAGACGGGAAGCGCCTTTCTGCTGCTGCCTGCGAGGTTGACGGAGAGCGTCAGAAGTTCTCCGTCTGTCCCCTTCATGAGCTCAAGAAGCGCATCGGGACAGCCGCGCGATTCGATCTCGCGGCACAGAAAGTCGGAGACGGCGATCCCCGCCTTGTGATGTTCCTTCAAAGCTTCAACGAGTTCTTCGTCCGTCATGGAGGAATAGTAGCCCTTGGGCGTCGTGCCGATGCTCTTGATGGTCGTATCCCCGAATTTGCGGTAGAGGCGCGGGATGAGGTCCTCCCATTGCTTTTCGGTGTATTCGCCCGCGTGCTCCTCCATATACTCGGAGAGCTTGCGGTCGAAGAGTTCGTCAAAATCGATGAGTCTTTTCATATCGTCCCCCTTTCAGATGAGAAAGTTGAGTATCTCTTTCACGGTATGCACGTTGGCGCCGAAGAGCTTTGCGATGTTGTCGATGTTGTTCTCGCCTTCCGAGAGGCGCGCCTCGCGGTAGATGACGGCGGCAAGAGCGTCCTTTTCGGAGAAGAAGTCGTCCGCGCCCGCATCGACGAGCGTGTAGTTGACGTCCTCGGCAGCATACAGGAGCTTGCGCTCGTTGTCGTCCGCGGAGATGGCGTAGCGGGAGTAGACCTCGGCAAAGGCCGTGAGGAATTCTTCGGGGCGGCGGCCGTCGAACTCCATCTTGTGCGTATAGAATTCGCGGTAGAAGTTGCAGATGACGACGCCGTAGGAGTTGTCCTCGTTGCGCTCGACGAGGTCCTGCATCATGGAGAGCTTGACGAGCTCATCCGCTTCAAAGTCGAGCAGGATCTCGCGTACGGCGTCGTCCGCGCGGCACTTGACCGCCACCTTCGCCGCGAGCTGCTGGAGCTTCTGATCCCGCCCCTCGAGCTGATCGAAGGCAAGGCGGATGTAGTTCAAGACCTCCTTCTCGCCGCCGAGGCGCTCGGCCATCTCGGGTTCCACGCCGTCCGCCATCAGGAGGAAGGAGGAGAGCTCCTTGTAGTCCGCATCGGGCAGGCGGTAGAAGTAGTTGAGCGAAACTTCCTTATCTCCGCGCAGGCGCTCGAGGTAGAGCTTTGCGATGACCTTGCGGGGATAGACGGTCGTCAGCGTCTCGAGCGAGGAGATGGCGTCCTCCTTCTTTCCAGAGCGGAAGGCCGCGACGGCATGGAACCAGAGGATGTTGTCATCGTACGGCTGCATTCCCTTGAGTTTGGTGAGCTTTTGATAGGCGTCCTCGTCAAGGCCGGTCTCGCACAGTGCCGTCGCGATGCGGTAGAGGTCCTCCACCGTGTCCGCGTCGATCTTTGCGAGTTTCTTTCCTACTTCTTTTGCCTCCTCCTTGCGGTCCTGCGCACCTAAAACGGCGCAGTACGTCGTGAGGGCATGGATGTTGTCGGGGTAGTACTCGAGCATCTTCTCGCACTCCTCGGCAGCGCCCGCCGTGTCCCCCGTGAGCAGCTTGCACATGGCGATGAGCCCGCACGCCGAAGGGAAGTCCGTGCTCTCGGGTTCGATCTCGGAGAGCACCTCCTTGGCCTTGTCCAGCTCCCCCATCTTGACGAACATCACGCCGCGGCGCAGAAGTTCGGGGTCGGAGACGGTGCCGTCGTCCGAGTGGACGAGGCGCAGCTGCGGGCGGTGCTCGTCGGGTGCATAGTCCTCTTCGTCATAGTCGGAGGGAGGCGGCGTCTCGCCCGAGACCTCATAGGAGCGGCGGTAGAAGAGCTCGGCTCTCAGTCCGTCCCCCATGTTGGCAAAGGCGACGGAGAGCCCCTCGTACCCCTCGCCGAAGTCGGCCTCGTTGCAGGTGTCGAGAAAGCGGAACCACGCGTCCGCGCACGGGATCCAGAGCGAGAGCGACTCGTAGATGTCCGCATAGAGCGCAGAGGCGTCCGCACTCGGCTGATACATCTCCGCACGCTTGTTGAGCATGGTGAGCGCCCCCATGTAGTCGCCCGATTCATATCGTTTTTCGGCGGACTCGAGCAAGAACTCGTCGCTGAAGTCCAGCCGTTGGATGCCGTCGTCCTGTTTTTCTCTTCTCATGTGTCCTCCCTGCCGAACATGCGGCAGATATCCGCTTCGTCAAAGCGGTAGTCGGTGTTGCATTCGTGACAGTGGACGACGATGCCGCCGTCCTCTTTGATGAGCTTCTCCGCCTGCGCCTTCCCGAGGGAGAGTACGGCGCGCTCGGCGCGCTCTCTCGAGCAAGAACAGCGAAAGACGATGGGCCGCTCGCTCTCTGTCTCCGCCTCGAAGCGCTTTAAGATGCTCTCCGCGCCCTCCTCCTCGATGATGCGGGAGACGGCGGAGTACTGCTTGATGGCTTCCTCGGCGCGCGTGATGTGCTCGTCCTCCGCGCCAGGAAAGGGCTGTAAAAAGACACCGCCTGCGCCGAGGCACGCCCCGTCTTTCCCGATGCGGACGCCCAGCGCGATGGCCGTGGGCCGCTGTTCGCTGTAAAAGAAGTAGGAGGAGAAGTCCTCCGCGATCTCTCCCGAGACGAGCGGGCTCGTGCCGACAAAGGGCAGTCTGTCTCCGTCGTCGCGGACAACGGTGAGCGTGCCGCTCTTTCCCACGCACCCGCCTACGTCGAGCTTCCCGTCCGCACGCGGGGGCAGGATGACGTCGGGATGTTCGATGAACCCGCGCATATGCAGCGCGCCGTCGCCCGAGACGGAGATCTTGCCGCCCGGGCCGCCGCCGTCGATCTGAACGGTGAGCGTGCTCTCGTCCGATTTGAGCCAGCTGCAGAGGTACGCCGCCGCCGTGAAGGTGCGGCCGAGCGCCGCCGCCGCGACGGGCGAGAGATGATGGCGCGCGATCGCCTCATTCACGAGCGCGGTCGTATCGAGCACGGCGAGGGAGATATCCCCCCACGCAATGGCACGGTAGATGGTACTTACGGTTTTCGGCATAGAAAGTTGATCCGGTCGCTCCCCTCTTTCCCTTCGCCGAGGTGCCCCTCGACGCGGATGAGCTCGAAGCCCGCCCTTTGAAGCGCGGCCGAAACGTCCTCCTCTTCATGGATATATTGGGTATGGTGTTCGTCGAAGCGGTCGTACGCGCCGTCCTTCCTTTTGACGAACAGAGTGACGTCCATCTCTACCTTGTCTCCTGCAAGGGAATTGAAAGAGAGATAGGTCACTTCGTCGCGGTCGTCACAGGAGACAGTATCTGCAACTTTTTTGCGCAGTTTGTACGGCGAGCTCAGATCGAGCCAAAAGATCCCGCCCTTTTCAAGCGCTTTTAAGACGTGCGTGAACGCCGCCGGAAGTTTCTTTTGCGGAATGTAGTTGAAACAGTCGTTGGGCGAGAGGATGAAGTCGTACTTTTTGGGCGCTTTGAGAGCTGCGGCGTCGGCGAGGAAGAAGGGAATACGCAGCCCCTCCTCGCGGGCGAGCTCCTCCCCCTTGGTGAGCATGGCGGGCGAGATGTCCGTCCCCTCCATCGAGTACCCCGCTTTCGCGAGCGCACGGCAGAAAGCGCCGCTCCCGCAGCCGAGCTCGAGCCCGCACTTCCCCGCATGGAGAGACGCGAGCCCGTCAATAAAATACTGCGACCATGAAGCATAGTCGCAGTCGTCATTCAAGTATTCGAACCACTCGGCGAGCGGACCGTAAGCTTGCTTCATATTCATCAACGCTTGTTGAGCATCTTGGGCGCCTTTTTGAGCTTGCCCTTCTTTTTCTTCTTGTCGTCGTCCTCAAGCGCGCGCTCGAGTTCTTCGAACTGCTTGTTGTACTCGACGTACTGTTCGTCGTTCTCGTGCTCCTTCGCGTACGCCTTTGCGTCCTCGTCGATGGCGTCCTTGCTCTCCTTGAGGCGCTGAAGGTCCTCTCTCGAGAAGGAATCGGGGAGCTGATACACTTCGAGGTCGTCATCGAGCGGCTTGATGGGACGGCTGACGAGCTGGCTCTTGCCCTGCGCTAAGATCATGCGGCGGTATTCGCGCACGGCCTCCGAACTTTCTCCCTGCGTCTGAGGGGCGCTGCCGCCGATCTTGTCCTCCTTGGGCGTGCGGCTGTAGAGACCGCGGCCCGTCTTGACGCCGAGGCTGGGGTTGACGAACTTATCGAACGCCCACTGCGAGTAGTCCATCCAGACGAGCATCGCATAGGAGAGCCCGAAGAGCAGCATCACGATGACGGCGATGACGACGATGAAGCTGATGCCCGTAAAGAGAAGTGCCACGGGGATGAGCGCGACGACGGCAAAGAACACCGTCTGCGGGAAGGTGGCGACCGTCATGACGACCGCATTGCGGAAGAGCGCCCAAGGGCCCTGCTTGTAGTTGATGCCGAGGGAGATCATCCATAGCGCGATGAGACCCATGAGTGCGACGAGCACATACCCCACGACTTTTGAGACGACCATCCATACGGGCGCGACGTCCATGGCGATGCACCAGTTGGCGAGATTGCCCATCGTCTGCGCCACGAAGAGCGTGATCGTAAACAGGAAGACCGCTTCGACGACGTTCCAGAAGTTGCGGCGGATGCCGCGCACAAAGTCGTTGGCGACGAAGATGCCCTCCGTCCAGATGAGGTTGCGGATGATATACATGCCGCCCGAAAGACCGACGGCCGCGATGAGCCCCGCCACGATGAAGAGCGCAAAGAAGATGAGATCGTTCTGGAAGGCCGTCCATTCCGCGACGCCCACGACGTTGGGGATGACGGGATAGCCGACGCCGAGGCCGGAACCGTAGGGCCCGATCATATCCTGCGCCGAATTGACGAGCAGACGCCAGACATAAACAAGGATGAGCGGGATGAAGGTGATGAGCGTCAGAAGATTGACGAGCATGAGGCGCCCGAACCTCCCCTTCATGATGTCCCAAAACAGTTGCCAGCGGTTGGTGGGAAGCGTACTGCGGGCGTAGTCCTCGCTGCGTTCCTTCCCTTCCAGCCAACGGGCAACGAGGCCCTTGCGTTCTCTGTCTGCCATATGTTTCTCCTCGGAAATAAGCGAATGTAACTTGGGGCGAAAACCCCGATGAGAGTATTTTAACACGAATCGGAAAATATTTCAACTGTTCAAGGGGAAATTCTTTGACTTTTCACAGGGCATATGATAAAATAAGGGCGCTGAGAAGAGGAGCGGCCGAACAAGAGTACTGCTTTTGAGGAAGAGAGGCTTCCGAAGAGAGAGCGGGAAAGGGTATCGCCGCCGAAACGGATGTGCGTCCTCTCGCCTTCCGTTGGGAATAAGGGAGAATACCTTTATTACTGTCACCGCGGTGATGCGCTTTCGGCGGGCCCGATGAGGGGAACGAGAAAATGCAGGCGGTGAAAGTTCACCGCCTTTTTTGCAAGTCTTTTTTTATAAGCATATTATCAAAGGAGCCACATTCATGAAGCAACTGCACTATAACGTCGCCGTCGTCGGCGCAACGGGCATGGTCGGTCAGCGCTTTGTCACGCTGCTCGAAGGCCACCCCTGGTTCACCCCCGTCGCCCTGCTTGCGAGCGCACGCTCTGCCGGCAAGACCTATGAGGAGGCGGTCGGTCATAAGTGGGCGATGACCCGCCCCATCCCCGAGTACGCCAAGAAGATGGTCGTCCTCGATGCCACGGCGGATGCGGAGAGCCTTGTCGGCAAGGTCGACTTCGTGTTCTGCGCCGTCGATATGAAGAAGGAGGAGATCCGCGCCCTCGAGGAAAAGTATGCAAAGCTCGAGATCCCCGTCGTCTCCAACAACTCGGCGCACCGCTTCACGCCCGACGTTCCCATGATCATTCCCGAGGTCAACCCCGAGCACCTCGAAATCATCCCCGCACAGAGGAAGCGCCTTCAGACCAAGCGCGGCTTCATCGCCGTCAAGAGCAACTGCTCGCTGCAGTCCTATGTTCCCCTCCTTCACCCGCTGAAGAAGTTCGGCATCGAGGCATGCGCCGTCTGCACCTATCAGGCTATTTCGGGCGCGGGCAAGACCTTTGAGACTATGCCCGAGATCGTCGACAACGTCATTCCCTACATCGGCGGCGAGGAGGAAAAGAGCGAGAAGGAGCCCCTCAAGATCTGGGGCAATATCGAGGGAGACAAGATCGTTCCCGCCGAGGGCCCCGTCATCACGGCGCAGTGCCTCAGAGTTCCCGTCTCGGACGGCCACACGGCGGCGGTGTTCGTGAAGTTTCAAAATAAGCCCGCGAAGGAAGAGATCCTCGCAGAATGGGCGGCCTTCAAGGGCGAGCCGCAGGAGCTCGAGCTTCCCTCCGCTCCCAAGCAGTTCCTCCATTACTTCGAGGAGGACAACCGCCCGCAGCCCAAGCTCGACAGGATGCTTGAGAACGGCATGGCGGTGAGCGCCGGCAGATTGCGTGACGATGCGCTCTTTGACTACCGCTTCGTGGGGCTCTCCCACAACACGCTGCGCGGTGCGGCGGGCGGCGCTGTGCTGCTTGCAGAGCTGCTTGCAGCCAAGGGATATTTTGACTGAGACCGCCATTCGGCGTCAAACAGGGAGGAGACAATGACCGGATTTTTGAGAGGCTCTGCAACGGCGATGATCACCCCGTTCAACGAGAACGGCGTCGATCTTGCATCGTTCGGCGAGATGATGGAGTACCAGATCGCGGGCGGGACGAAGGCGCTCATCGTGCTCGGCACGACGGGCGAACCCGCCATCATGACCGAAGAGGAGAAGGAATCGCTCATCCGCTATGCCGTCGAAAAGGCGGCGGGGCGCGTCAAGATCGTCATCGGCACGGGCAGCAACAACACGAAGAAGGCGGTCGAGGGCACCATCCGTGCAGAAAAAATGGGTGCGGACGGCATCCTCGCGGTCACGCCCTACTACAACAAGTGCACGCAGAACGGCCTTGTCGCCTACTACCGCGCCATCGCGGAGGCGACCACCCTTCCCGTCATCTGCTACAACGTTCCGGGCCGCACGGGCGTCAACATCCTGCCCGAGACGATGGCGAAGATCGCCGAGATCCCCAACATTGCAGGCATCAAGGAGGCGAGCGGCAACATGGCGCAGGTGCTGGAGACGGCGCGCCTCATCCGCGGCAAGTGCGACCTCTATTCGGGCGAGGATGCGCTCAACATGCCCATTCTGGCGGCGGGCGGCACGGCGGTCATCTCCGTCGTCTCCAACATCGCCCCCAAGGCTGTCAAGGAGCTGTGCGACGCCGTTCTCGCGGGCGACCTGAAGCGCGCCAATGAGTGCAACGACAAGCTCATCCCGCTCTCCAAGGCGTGCTTCATTGAGGTCAACCCTATCCCCGCCAAGGCGGGCATGAACGCCCTCGGCTTCAAGGCGGGCATTCCCCGCGCGCCCCTTACGGAGATCGAGGAGGCACACCGCGAAGTGCTCATCAAAACCATGAAAGACTTCGGGCTGGAGGTGAAGGCATGAACGTCGTTCTCTGCGGCGCGTGCGGCCGCATGGGCAGAAACGTTGCCGAGGCCTGCCGTGAGCGCGGCGTCACCGTGACGGCGGGCGTCGACGTCGTCCCTTCCCCTATGCCCTTCCCCGTCTATACCTCCTTTGCGGACGTCAAGGAGCCTGCGGACGTCGTCATCGACTTCTCCCCCGCTTCCTCTGTGATGGAGCGCCTTGCGTTCTGCAAGGAGCGGAAGATCGGCATCGTCATTGCGGGCACGGCGTTCTCCGACGAGGACGAGGCGCTCATCAACGAGGCCGCGAAGGACATCCCCGTGTTCCAGACGGGCAACCTCTCCGTGGGCGTCAATCTCCTGCAGATGCTTGCAAAGAAGGCGGCGGAGGTGCTCGGCGACGGCTTTGACGCGGAGATCATCGAGCGCCACCACAACCAGAAGAAGGACGCCCCCTCGGGCACGGCGCTCATGCTTGCAAAGAGCGTCAACGAGGGCTTCGGCGGCGACAAGGAGAACGTCTACGGGCGGCACGGGCTGGTCGGCGCGCGCAAGAAGAGCGAGATCGGCATCCACGCCGTGCGCGGCGGTACCATCGTCGGCGAGCATGAGGTCATGTTTGCGGGGCAGGACGAGATCGTCACCCTCTCCCATTCGGCACGCAGCCGCATGGTGTTCGCGCAGGGTGCGCTCCGCGCCGCGGCCTGGCTCATCGCTCGACCCGCGGGAAAGTATGACATGAACGATCTCCTTCGCGACGTTCTCTGAGATTCCGAAAAAAAGGCGTCGAAATTTACAAAAATGTGCGAATATCGCTTGACTTGAGCGCGGCTTTTTGGTATGATATACAAGCTGTGACGCGGGTGACTGCGGCTCAGGAAAAGCGAATATGCTGCTATGGCTCAGGAGGTAGAGCACGTCCTTGGTAAGGACGAGGTCACCGGTTCAAATCCGGTTAGCAGCTCCATCGTCGCCGCAAGGCGCATTTTGCAACAGGGCAGGAAAATTCCTGCCCTGTTGCTTTTTACGCCTGCGCCTCCTCTTCCCAAAAAATCTTTGCAAAGCAAATCTTTTTTGGGAGCCCTGTTTGCCCCTATCAGCGAGCAGCTATTTCGTACAACAGAGACATAACGGCGGTCTTCGGGCCGCCTTTTGTTTTGCAGATTTGCGAAATCCCCTCTTCTCGTTGAAAAGGCCGCCCTCGGATGAGAGCGGCCTTTTTCAAGTCCAATATAGCAATAATAAAGTCCAACAGCAAGTTTTATACGCTCTTTGTGCGGGCGCGGAGTTTCCCCGCAAGCGTGAAGGCGAGGAAGGCGAGAAGGTCGATGGCGACGATGGTCGAGCCGACGGGCGTCGAGAGCCAGATGGAGAGCAGCACGCCCAGCACCGAGCAGACGACGGAGACGATCGCCGAACAGATGACGACGAGCTTAAAACTCTTAAAGACGCGCATCGCCGAGAGCGCGGGGAAGATGACGAGTGCCGAGATGAGCAGCGACCCGACGAGGTTCATCGCAAGCACGATGATGAAGGCGATGACGACGGCGATGAGGAGGTTGTACGCCCCCGTCTTGACGCCCGTCGCCTTTGCGAAGGTCTCGTCGAAGGTGACGCCGAAGATCTTGTTGTAGAAGAGAACGTACACCAGGATGACGAGCACACTCATCGCAATGCAGATCCAAAGGTCGGTCGCATTCACCATGAGAATGGAGGACGAGCCGAAGAGCGTCGTGCAGACGTCGCCCGCCAAATTCCCCGCGTTCGAGAAGCTGTAGATGAGATACCCCAGCGCCAGCGAGGAGACGGAGATGAGCGCGAGCGTCGCATCGCCGTTGAGCTTGGTCTTGCGGCCGCCCGTACGAAGGAGCAGGATGGCCGCAAGCACGGTGACGGGCAGGACGATGAAGGTATCGTTGAAGTCGAATGCCTGCCCCGCCGCGACCGCGACGACCGCCGCGATCGCCTGTCCGCCGAACGCGACGTGCGAGAGGCCGTCTCCGATGAAGGAGAACCGCTTCAAAACGAGCGTCACGCCGAGGAGTGCCGCGCACAGCGCCGTCAGGACGCAGATGATGAGCGCGTACCACACGAAGGGGAAGTTGAAGAACTGCAGAAATTCCGTAAAGCTGATGACGTTCATGCCGACAGCCCTCCCCGCGCGAAGATCTTGCCGACCTCGCTTCTCTCGTACTCCTCCACCGTGCCGAAGAAGGCGCTGCCGTGCAGGACGTGCAAAATGTGCGTCGCGTACGCGAGCACG
>CALVWI010000004.1 GCA_944367045.1 uncultured Clostridia bacterium
AAGGGTCATACGCCGGGCGAGGCCGTTCGTGAAAATGAAGTGGCCGCGACCTGCTCTGAGGCGGGCTCGTATGACGAAGTCGTCTATTGCACGGTCTGCGAGACGGAAATTTCGCGCGAGACGGTGGAGATCCCCACGATCGCGCATACGCCGGGCGAGGCCGTCCGCGAGAACGAAGTGGCCGCGACTTGCTCTGAGGCGGGCTCGTATGACGAAGTCGTCTACTGCACGGTCTGCAATACGGAAATTTCGCGCGAGACGGTGGAGCTCCCCACGATCGCGCATACGCCGGGCGAGGCCGTCCGCGAAAACGAAGTGGCCGCGACCTGCTCTGAGGCGGGCTCTTATGACGAGGTCGTCTATTGCACGGTCTGCAATACGGAACTCTCCCGTGAGACGGTGCGAACTTCGGCGCTCGGGCATGATATCGTTGAACACGAGGGGAAGGCCGCAACGTGTACCGAAGTCGGCTGGAACGCCTATGTGACGTGCTCCCGCTGCGACTACACGACGTATGAGGAGATCCCTGCAACCGGCCATACGCCCGGTCCTGCCGCCACCTGCACGACGGCACAGACCTGCACGGTCTGCGGAGCGGTCATAACGCCTGCTGCGGGCCATACGCCGGGCGAAGCCGTTCGCGAAAACGAAGTGGCCGCGACTTGCTCTGAGACGGGTTCCTACGAGGAAGTCGTCTACTGCACGGTCTGTGAGGAAGAAATTTCCCGCGAGACGAAGGAAATTGCCGCGCTCGGGCATGTATGGGACGAAGGCGAGGTGACGAAAGAGGCGGGCTGTATCTTCGACGGCACCATCGTCTATACCTGCACGCGCTGCAAGGAGACGCGGCAGGAAGCCATTCCCGCGAAGGGCCACGATTTCATTGCTTACGGCGGACAGGCTCCCACTTGCACGACGGCGGGCTGGACTGCCTATGAAGAATGTTCCAGATGCCATTACTCTACCCGTCAGACGCTCCCCGCGCTCGACCACGATTGGGGCGAAGGCGAGGTCACGACGGAGCCCACTTGCACCGTGGCGGGCGTCATGACGTATACCTGCTCGCGCTGCAGCACGACCAAGACAGAACCGATTGCCGCCCTCGAGCACGATTGGGGCGAAGGCGAGGTCACGACGGAGCCCACTTGCACCGTGGCGGGCGTCATGACGTATACCTGCTCGCGCTGCGGCGAGACCAAGACGGAACCCATCACGGCAAAGGGGCACACCGAAGTTGTTGACCCTGCCGTCGCGGCGACCTGCTCTCATACCGGTCTCACCGAGGGCAAGCATTGCTCGGTCTGCAATACGGTACTGGTGGAACAAACAGAGATCCAAGCCATTCCTCACACGTTCGGCGGCAACAATATTTGCTCGGTGTGCGGAGGCGTGAAGTCGGCGGATGAGATCCCCGCGGGTCAAACGGTGGACGTGCACGATCCTTCCATCATCCTCGCCTATGCGGACGCCATCGGCAACGTCTATCCCGATGCGGGCGAGACGGGCTCGGGCAGGCAGCCCATCTACTTCATCTTCGGTACGGAGATCGTCGCCGCCTACTCCTATGATATGGAGAGCTGGCTCAAGTTCTCGCCCACGTTCTATAAAGTCGACACGACAGAGCTGACCGGCGATTATTATGAGGCCTTCAGGCCCGTGGCAGATTGGTCGGGCTTCTACGATTCCGAGAGCGTGCGCAAGAATACCTGGGCGCCCGATATCATCTATAATACGTCGATGAACAAGTGGTGCATCTACTACTCCATCAGCGGCGACGCCAACGGTCATAAGCAGTCCTCTATCTTCATGATGACGTCGGACAACATCACGGGCCCCTATGTCTACGGCGGGCATGTGGTGCTCTCGGGCTTTACCAACAGCACAACGGGCCTCGGCAATGACGATTTCAAGGCTGTGACGACTGAGAGCTCAATCCCCGAACGCTATTATAGCGGCAGTGCGTGGAACAACAATTATTCCGTGCACTGCATCGATCCCTCCGTGCTGTACGACGGGGAGGAGCTCTGGCTCAACTACGGCTCGTGGTCGGGCGGCATCTTCCTTCTCAAGCTCGACAATGCGACGGGCCTGCGGGAAATGGGTTATGACTATCAATGGCAGACCAAGTATCCCGCCGCGACACTAAATGCTGACGGAACGGCATGGGAGGGGACTTCCCTCGTCTACGATCCCTACATGGGCATTCATATTGCGGGCGGATATTATGTGAGCGGCGAAGGCCCGTACATCGCCTATATCAACGGTTACTACTATCTGTTCCTCTCCTACGGCGGATATGCGCCTGACAGCGGCTACAACATGCGCGTGTTCCGCTCCGAGACCATCGACGGCAAATATGTCGACATGGACGGTACCTGGGCGGTATATGCGTCGAGAAACGGCGAGAACTTCGGCAGTGACATTTCGCACGGCGAAGTGCTCATGCAGAACTATAAGTGGAGCTGGTGGACGGGCCCTGCTTCGCTCTCGCAGGGGCACAACTCCGTGCTCGTGGACGGCGATAAGATCTACCTCGTCTATCACATCAAGTATGACGACGGCACCATTCGCCACAATGTGGAGGTGCATGAGCTCGTCATGAGCGAGGACGGCTGGCCGCTCGCCGCTCCCTTCCAGAAGAGCGAGACAGACAAGGTCGTGTCGGTCGATATGAACACGCTCGCGGGCAGCTGGTCGGTCATCCTGCACGATACCGTCAATTATAAAGCGCTCGAGTTCAATACCGACAAGGTCATCACGCTGACTTCGGACGGCAACGTCACGGGCGCATACACGGGCACTTGGAGCCTCAACGGGCAGTATATCACCATTACCATCGGCGGCGTGCAATACAAGGGCGTTGTGATGGAGCAGCAGATCGAGGGGCTGGAGGGCGAGAACGTCGCCTATACCTTCACCGCGACGAATGCAACGGCGAACACCCCGCTCTGGGGCGTGAAGAACCCCGAAGGGCAGAGCGCGGCAGAATCTGTGCTTGAGAGTATTGTGCTCCCGGGCGAGATCATTGCCTCCATCAACCTGCCCACGGAGGGCGACTTCGGCACGACGATCACCTATTCGTCGAGCAAACCTGAAGTGCTTTCGGACACGGGCGTCTATACGGCACCCGCGGAGGACACCGAAGTGACCCTCAGGGTGACTGTCACGAGCGGCACTTATACCTCTACGAAGGAGTTTACCATCAAGGCGCTCTCCGAGACGAATATTCTGGCGCTCCTTCCTGATGAGATCGCAGATGACGGATATCTGCTTGCCTATGAGCCCGCGCAGGGCGAACAGCTTGCGGCTGTTCCCGAAGTGAACAGCTATACGGGCGTCTCCGTGACGCTGCGTGTCAAGGACCTTGCAGACGACTGGGATGTCATTTTCCGTGCACCGGGCGGCGATGCGATCGTGTATCTCTCTGTGCTTAACTACTTGAATTCGAATGTCTTTGAGTCGGCGGCGACGCTCTCCGAGGCCGGGCAAGCGTTTACTTCGGAGAAGGGTGCGGGGAGCTATCAGATCTTCTTCGGTCAGTTCTGCGATGACGGAACGTGCTACGCGACGATCTCCTACAACGTGGATGGCAGCATCACCTTCTACCGCAACGGCGAGCTCATGCTCACCTACGGGGCGGATATGCTGATCGGCACTTCGACGGTGAGAAGCCTCGCCGCTTACATGACGGCACAGATCAGAACGCAGGGCCTTGTTGCAGAATACAGCGGTATGAGCAATGTCATCATCGGCTATGCGGCGGACTATGACGCGGAAAATGTTCCCGAGTCGCCGGCTGTCATCGGAACGATCGGCACCGACAATGGCGACGGAACGTATACGAATGGCTTCAATGTCTGGGAAGATGACTTTTCAAAAGAAGTTTCGGGCGACTTTACGGTGACGTATAATGTCAACGTCAAGGCCCCCTCCAACACGACGGCGGCGGGTGGCCCTACCTGGAACAACTGGGAGCTCAAGATCGGTGACTGGATCCTCCGCGCCGACTACTACAGCATGGACGATGTGACCGATTTCCCTGCAAGAGAGGGAATCGCCTACAGCGTCAATCCGGGCTGGGCCGAGTACTGCGCCGCATACCTTGATGCGGACGTTACGCTGACCATAAAGCGCACGGGGGCGTCCGTCACGGTGACGGCGGTCATCAAGCCCCTTTCGGGCGGCGAATATACCTATACGGCAACGGATGCCGACTTCGGCACCGGTGACGTTACCGTCTGGCTGGGCGGCGAGAACTGCCTCATCAGCATTTACAGCATCGAAGCCGTGAACGGCGAAGCGCCTCAGGAAGATGTGCTTACCGAACCGCTTGAGGTTGCAGCATCCAAAGATATCACCGTCGAGACGGGGCTTGAGATCAGCTTTACGATCGCAAACAGCGAGGGCGACAAAAACGACTGGTTGCCGCTCATCGATGCGGGCGGGTATCTGATCACTGCCGGCAATCTCGATCCCTTTGCAACGACAGGCGAGCTGAGTGGCTATAACTGCTATCCCGGGATGACGGCGTTTGGCGGCGCAAATTGGGACGTGCTGCTTGTGACGGATCCCACTTCCATTCGCATTGTTGTCACGACGGCAAACGGCGTTGAGTTCTATAAGAAAGGCGAATTGGTCATTCACTATGCACCGACCGATCCGTTGAACCCGAATGACGGCAAAACAGTGAGCGACTTTGTAAGGCTCTTCCTTGCAGAGGTGGAAGCAAACGGGTTTACCTTCTGGCAAGAAGCCTTTGCGCTTTCCGATGTCACCTATGGACCTGCTATGAGTGTCGTCGCGGAAAATCTTACGCTCGGTGCAGAGGATAACACGACGGGTTATACGGGTGCGGCGCCGCTTTGGACGGGCAGCATTGAGAAGGGACAGAAAGTGACTGCGACGGGTACGGCTACTTGCGATCCGAATACGAAGTCGGAAACTGATGTCAGAGGCGTTTGGAATGCTCCGCTTCCCTATCTTTGGACAGGGGCTACGGCAGGTCTCAACTTCCGCCCCGATAACTGGATCAACGGCGAACCTGATAATCAAGAAACGTATCCTCCGTTCTACTTCGCCATTACCAAGACGTTCCAAGGGTTTACAGACACGAGTTTGAACGGGGTCAACGAATGGACTACTAATCTTGTCAATCGTTATAATGAGGGCTCGTATGGCTGCACGATCGTCTGGGATTATACGGCTTCCGACGTCATCGTTATCACAGTTGCGTTTGACTTTGGCGACGTGACTTACAATCAGCGGTATGAGGTGAGGACGACGAGCGATAGTCTTCTCGATACCTATTCTATCGGTCTCGGGGTTGATTATGCTTGCTTCAAGGTAGACACCATCACGGTGCAGTAACACCCAAAACACAAGAGAGGGGCTCCGAAAGGGGCCTCTCTTGCTGTGCGGACGCTATCGAACGGGCGCGAGCGGCGGGAAGGGTTGCCGAGAGGCGATGGTCGGGGCGCGGGGCGTCCGCGTGCGGACGCCCCGCGCCCCTCGGAAGGCATCGGGCGGCGCCATGTCTCAAAAACTGTGAAAATCGTCAAACACTTGACGGCGGCATGATTTTGTGTTATAATCGACAAAATAGTAAAAATCGCCTTTTAAGGCGCGGCGGAGAACATCATGGAAGAGATCATCAAGGATATCGCGGCGGCGGAAGAAGAGGCGGCGCGCATCAAGGCGGAGGCGCAGGAGAAGGCGCGTGCCCTCGTGGCGCAGGCCGAGCGCGAGGCGCGCGAGAAGGCGCAGGCCGTCGAGGACGAGCTCAAATCCTATCGCGACAGCGAGCAAAAGCGTGCCTCGGAAGAGGCCGAACGCGAATATCATGCCGCCGTCGAAGCTGCCCAAAAGGCGGCGGAGGAGGAGACTTCGCGGCTCCTCGAAAACACCGATGCGGCCGTCGGCAGGATCGCGGGGAGGATCTTAAGTGATCGTTAAGATGAAAAAACTCAACCTCGTCGGCATGGCGTACGAAAAGGACGCCATCCTGAACGCCCTGCAAAAGACGGGCGCCGTCGAGGTCAAACTGCACCGCGAGGAGGAGCATACGCTCCCGCTTCCGCCCGCAGACGGCGAACTTTCCGCCTATCACGCCTCGCTCGAGGATGCTTTGGAGCGCCTCACGCAGGCAGCGGAGAGCTATGCGAAAGAGCACAAGGGCGCGGCGCACCCCGAGAAGGACGGCTTCGAGGTGAGCTACGAACAGTTCATGGCGGCGGGCAGCGACCGCGCCGAAATGGACGGGCTCGTTCAAAAGGTCAATGCCCTCACCGACGAGAAGGCGGAAAAGCGCGCGCAACTTGCAAAGTGCGAGCGCACGCTGAAGTCCGCGTCCGTCTATAAGAGCGTCGAAGAACCCCTCAACGGCTATGCGGGCACTTCTCACACGCGCGTGAAGTTGGGAACGCTCCCCTCGAACGCATGGGAGAACGTGAAGGCGGCGCTTCCTTCCCTTGCGGAGGGCAAGACGCTTGCACAGGAGGACGACGAGAGCCTCGTGCTGCTCGTCTTCCATAAGTCCGCCGAGGAGGACGTCGAGGCGCTCCTCTCGGGCACGGGCTTTACCCCCTGTCCCTTTGCGGGTGGGGAGACGGGCAAGGAGGTCTATACCCGCCTGAAAGAGGAGCAAAAAGCGCTCAAAGCCGAGCTCGACGCGCTCGATAAGGAGATGGCGGAGCTGGGCGGCAATGTCCGCGCGCTGAAAATTTACTGCGATTTCGTCGGCTACGAGGCGGAGAAGGCCGCCCTCAACGAGAAACTGCGCGGCACCGAGCGCACCTTCCTTCTCGAGGCGTTCGTGCCCGAGGACGCGGAGGAACTCGTCCGCAGCGAGCTCTCGTCGGCGGGGGCGGTGTATGTGGAGTTCTCCGAGCCTGCCGAGGACGAGGAACTGCCCACGCTCTGCCGCAACAACGCGGTGGTCACCGATTTCGAGTCGCTCACCAATACCTACTCCGTACCCAACGCGCGCGAGATGGACCCCAACACCATCATGTCCGTCTTTTACAGCGTGTTTATGGGCTTCATCATGGCGGACATCGGCTACGGGCTCCTCATGATGCTGGGCGGCGGCTGGCTGAAATACAAGAACCGCGGCAGAAAGGGCGGCATCGGCGCGCTCGCGGGTGTGTTTGCGATCGGCGGCATCTTCGCCGTCATCTGGGGATTTCTCTTCAACTCGCTCTTCGGCATCACGCTGCCGTACGATCCCGTGCTGCCCAACGCGCAGAGCGATATGTGGACGTTCGTCGGCATCAAGCTGCCCGCGGTGCTCGTCATCGCCATGCTCCTCGGCATCGTGCAGCTCTTGGCGGGCTACATCTGCAAGGCGGTGCAGTGCTGGAGAAGGGGAGAGGTATGGGACGGCATCCTCGACGGCGTCGTCTGGGCGGTGTTCTCTCTG
Organism: uncultured Clostridia bacterium; assembly: GCA_944367045.1. Classification (GTDB taxonomy): domain Bacteria; phylum Bacillota; class Clostridia; order Christensenellales; family Borkfalkiaceae; genus Gallimonas. The sequence continues at coordinate 7,418 of CALVWI010000004.1, forward strand.
GGTGCGGGCCTTGCCATCGCGGGCCTTGTCGAGGAGTGGGAAATCTCCATTCTCGCGACGGTCGGCGGCATTACGGCGGGTGTGACGCTCGTCATCGCCATGATCGCGGCAGGCAGAAGGGAGAAGTTCTTGGGCAAACTTTCCAAGGGCTTCGGCACGCTGTACGGCATCATCAACTATATGTCGGATATTTTGAGCTATGCCCGTCTCTACGGCCTCATGCTCTCGGGCGCGGTCATCGCACAGATCGTCTCGGAATATGCGGTCGGGTTCTTCCAAAGCGGCGGCGTGCTCATCGTGATGGGCGTTTTGTTGATGCTCGTCGGGCATGTGTTCAACCTCGCCATCGGCCTTCTCGGCGCATATATCCACGATGCGAGACTGCAGTATGTGGAGTTCTACGGCAGGTTCTTCGAGGGCGAAGGGGAGCTCTTCGTGCCCCTCGGCAGCAAGCATGAGCACATCTTTATAAAGCCCCTCGCGGCGGAAGAGACGAAGGCAGGCGTGCCCGTGCCTTCCAAGGCTTAAATCAAGGAAAATCGGCGAAATTTCGCCTGAAAATCATCAATTTCGGAAACATTTTGGAGGTCTTTTTATGCCTGAAACAGCAGTAGTAGAGTATGGCTACGCGATCGCCATGATCGGCGTTGCATTGTGTGTCTTTTTGTGCGGCATCGGCTCGTGCATCGGCCTTTTCAAGTCGAGTGCGGCCGCCGCGGGCGTGCTGAGCGAGAACCCCAAGCTCTTCGGTAAGGTGCTCGTCCTCGTGCTCCTTCCCGCAACGCAGGGTATCTACGGATTCATCATCGGCATCATCGCCTCGGGCTCGCTCACGGCTGCGAACGGTGATCCGTACTTCACGATGGCGACCATCGAAGGCTGGGGCATCTTGGGCGCGGTGCTGCCCATGGCCATTGCGGGCCTTGTTTCGGGCATCTATCAGGGCAAGGCGTCCGCGAACTGTATCTATGCAGTCGGCAAACAGGAGGCGCTCTCCGGTAAACTCATCATCTATCCCGCGATGATCGAGTTCTATGCCATCCTCGGTCTCATCATCTCCATCATCCTGCTCGCCTGACGGGGGTACGGTATGGGGAAACAGGACATCATCGACCGCATCTTGAGCGACGCGAAAGCCGAGGCGGACGCGGTGCTTGCGGAGGCCGCCTCGCGCGCGGAGAACATCAAAAAGTCTGCCGAGGAAGCCGCCCAAAGCGAGCGAAAGAAGGCGGAAAACGAGGCTAAAAGCAAGCGGGAGGCGCTCCTCGAAGGCAGGCGCGCTGCCGCCCGCCTCGACGCGAAGAAAATTGCGCTTGCAGGGAAGAGGCGCGTCATCGACGTCGTCTACGGCCGTGCGGAGGACAAACTTTCCAAGCTCGAAGAGTCCGCCTCGCTCTCGCTCATCCAGTCCCTTCTCAAGCAGTATGCGGAGAGGGGAGACGAAGTCGTGCTCGCGGAGGGGTATCCCTATCTTGCGGGCGTCAAGAAGCTTTCTGTCGTGCGCGAGAAGGAGCTGAAGGTCTCGGACAAGGGTGCGAAGATCTCGGGCGGGGTCATTCTGAGAAATGATTCCTGTGACCGCGACCTCTCGCTCGCCTCGCTGCTTGCGGCAGACAAGGAGGAACATCAGGCGGAGCTCGCCTCGATGCTCTTCCACGCAAATAAATGATATGATGGACAGCGGTTTCACAAACGGCGTTATCGCCGTCAAAGAGAAGCGCCTCTTCGGGGAGCGCCTCACCCGCTTCGCGGAAATGAGCGCGGAGGACGTCTTTCGCGCCCTCACGGAGGCGGGCTACGGCTTCGGCGCCGCCTCTTCGGTGTATGACTTCGAAGAGATGATCTCGGCGGAGGAGCGCGATTTAGACGCCTTTATCCGCACCTACGCGCCGAGCGAGGCGGAACTTCACTACTTCCTCGCCCCGCGCGACTTCCACAACGGCAAGGCGCTTTTAAAGGCGCACGCTCTCAATAAGGACCCCGAAAAGCTCCTCGCACCCGACGGGCTCGTCCCGCGCGAGAAGATCGCTTCGTGCGTCGAGGCGGGGGACTTCTCCCAACTTTCGGGGCAGCTCAAAAGCGCGCTCGAGGAGGGCAAGGCGCTCCTCGACGAACAGGCGGAGGGCGCGGGCGAACAGCTCGGTGTCATCTTCGAACGCGCGCTCTTTTCCCACCTTGCGGAGCACTGCAAAAAGAACCGCTCCTTGAAGAAGCTCATCGCCCGCCGTGCGGATACCGAGAACATTCTCTCCTATCTGCGCGCTTCCGACAGGGAGACGGCGGAGGCGCTCTTTGTCGAGGGCGGCACGCTGAAGAAGGAGAAACTTGCAGGGCTGTTTTCCTCCGACCCCGAGAAGGGAGAGAGGACGCTCAACGGCACGCCGTATGAGGAGCTCTTGAAGCAGTGCTTTGCCGCGAAACGGCAGGGGAAGCCGCTTTCCGAGGCGGAGAAGCAGGCGGACGATCTCGAGATGGACTTCTACCGCCATGCGCTCTACTCGAAAGAGGGGCGCGATCCCTTCCTTTTGTACGTCATCCGCCGCCGTGCGGAGAACGCGGACATCCGCATCCTTCTGGTGTGCCTGCTCGCGGGCATGCCTGCAAGCGACATCAAGGCCCGTCTGAGGGGCATTCTGTAATGGAGGTCAGGCAATGACCGGGAAAATGGCCATCGTCGGCGACGGCGACAGCATCATGGTATTTCAGGCGGCGGGTGTCAGCGCGTTCGCGGCCGAAAACGAGAAGAAGGCGCGCGAGGTCCTGCGCAAGATCGCAAAGGACTTCGATGTCATCTTTCTGACGGAGGAGCTCGCCCGCCCGCTCGCTGATTTTTTGAAACGGTTCGACGAAGCGCCCTATCCCGTCGTGCTGCCCATCCCCTCGGGGAAGGGAGACGGGGGCTTTGGGGAGGAGCTCGTGCGAAGCGCCGCAGAGCGCGCGCTCGGCATCGACATCTTCTTTAACAACGGACCGCGTGAAGCAACTGAGGAGACTCATCAATGAGCAGTATAGGTAAAACGGTAAAGGTTTCGGGCCCGCTCATCATCGCAGAGGGCATGGCGGACGCCAAGATGTACGACGTCGTCCGCGTTTCCAAACTCGGCCTCATCGGCGAGATCATCGAAATGCGCGGCGACAAGGCGTCCGTGCAGGTTTACGAGGAGACGAGCGGTTTAGGTCCCGGGGAGGAGGTCGTCTCGACGGGCGAGCCGCTCTCCGCAGAGCTCGGCCCCGGGCTCCTCACAGGCATCTTCGACGGCATCCAGCGCCCCTTGACGACGCTCTTTTTCAAGAGCGGCAACCGCATCTCGCGCGGCGTGTCCGTCAACAGCCTCGACAGGGAGCGCAAGTGGCACTTCGTGCCCTCCGTGAAGGCGGGCGACGTCGTCGAAGAGGGCGACGTGCTCGGCACCGTGCAGGAAACGGAGATCGTCTCCCACCGCATCATGGTCCCCAACGGCATGCACGGCAAGGTGACTTCCATTTCGGAAGGGGACTTCACCATCACGGAGACCGTCGCCGTCCTTCGCAACGAGGAGGGCGAGGAGAACGTCTGTATGCTCCGCAAGTGGCCCGTGAGAAAGGGGAGACCCTACCGCGAGAAGCTTTCGCCCACGCAGCCCATGATCACGGGCCAGCGCGTCATCGACACGCTCTTTCCCATCGCGCGCGGCGGCGTGGCGGCCGTTCCCGGGCCCTTCGGCAGCGGCAAGACGGTCGTGCAGCATCAGCTTGCAAAGTGGGCGGATGCGGACATCATCGTCTACGTCGGCTGCGGCGAGCGCGGCAACGAGATGACGGACGTTCTCAACGAGTTCCCCGAACTCAAGGACCCCAAGACGGGCGAGCCCCTCATGAAGCGCACCGTGCTCATTGCAAACACCTCGGATATGCCCGTGGCGGCGCGCGAGGCGTCCATCTATACGGGCATCACCATTGCAGAATACTTCCGCGACATGGGCTATCACGTCGCGATCATGGCAGATTCCACCTCCCGTTGGGCAGAGGCCCTGCGCGAGATGAGCGGGCGTCTCGAAGAGATGCCGGGCGACGAGGGCTATCCCGCCTACCTTGCGAGCCGCCTTGCGGAGTTCTACGAGCGCGCGGGCATCGTCAAGACGCTGGGAAGAGACGACCGCTGCGGTTCGGTCACGGCCATCGGCGCGGTCTCGCCTCCCGGCGGCGACCTGAGTGAGCCCGTCTCGCAGGCGACGCTGCGCATCGTCAAGGTGTTCTGGGGGCTGTCCGCCTCCCTCGCCTACAAGCGCCACTTCCCCGCCATCGACTGGCTCGTGAGCTATTCGCTCTATGCCGACAAGATGAAGGAGTGGTACAACGAGGAAGTGGGCATAGACTTCTTGAAGTACCGCCAGTTCGTCATGACGACGCTCCAGGAGGAGGCCGCCCTCGACGAGATCGTGCGCCTCGTGGGTATGGACGCGCTCTCCTCGCGCGACCGCCTCACGATGGAGACCGCCAAGATGATCCGCGAGGACTACCTGCACCAGAACGCCTTCCACGAGGTGGACACCTTCACCTCCATGAAGAAGCAGCTTTTGATGCTCCGCCTCATCTACGAATTCAACCGCCTTGCGGGCGAGGCCATCGAGGCGTATGCGGACTTTGCGGATATCCTCGCCTGCCCCTGCCGCGAGAAGATCGGGCGCGCCAAGTATATCCCCGAGGAGGAGCTTGCCTCCTTCGATGAGATCTTTACCCAAATGAATCAGGAACTCAAGGCAGTTGCCGAGGGAGGGGAAGCCGATGTTTAAGGAATATAAGACCATTCGCGAAGTCGTCGGGCCCCTCATGCTCGTCGACGGCGTGGAGGGCGTCACCTACAACGAACTTGTGGAGATCGTGGGCCGTGACGGCTCTCTCCGCCGCGGCAAGGTGCTGGAAATTGACCGTGACAAGGCCGTCGTGCAGCTCTTCGAAAATTCGCAGGGATTGCAGATGTCCGAGAGCCGCGCGCGCTTCTTGGGCCATGCGCAGGAGCTGGCCGTCTCGCGCGATATGCTCGGGCGCGTCTTCGACGGCATGGGCAACCCCCGCGACGGCGGCGAACCCGTGCTCCCCGAGAAGATGATGGACATCAACGGCGAGCCCATCAACCCCGCCGCCCGCGACTACCCCAATGAGTTCATTCAGACGGGCATCTCCGCCATCGACGGGCTGAATACCCTCGTCCGCGGCCAGAAGCTGCCCGTGTTCAGCATGAGCGGACTTCCCCACGCGGAGCTCGCCGCGCAGATAGCAAGACAGGCCAAGGTGCGCTCGGGCGAGAGCGAGTTCGCCGTTGTGTTCGCCGCCATCGGCATCACCTTCGAGGAGTCGCAGTACTTTGCCGAGGAGTTCCGCCGCACGGGCGCCATCGAACGCACGGTGCTGTTTACCAACCTCGCGAACGACCCCGCGGTCGAGCGTATCGCAACGCCCCGCCTCGCGCTCACCTGCGCGGAATACCTCGCCTTTGACTGCGGCATGCACGTCCTCGTCATCATGACGGACATGACCAACTACGCCGAGGCTCTCCGCGAAGTGTCGGCAGCGCGCCGCGAAGTGCCCGGCCGCCGCGGATATCCCGGCTACCTCTACACCGACCTCGCCTCCCTCTACGAGCGCGCGGGCCGCATCAGGGGCTGCAAGGGCTCCATCACGCAGATCCCCATCCTCACCATGCCCGAGGACGACAAGACGCACCCCATTCCCGACCTCACGGGCTATATCACCGAGGGGCAGATCATTTTGTCCCGCGACCTCTACAAGAAGGGCATCAACCCGCCCATCGACGTGCTGCCGTCGCTCTCCCGTCTCAAGGACAAGGGCATCGGCGCGGGCAAGACGCGTGAGGACCATGCGGACACTTTGAACCAGCTCTTTGCGGCGTATGCGCGCGGCAAGGAGAGCAAGGAGCTCTCGGCCATCTTGGGCGAAGCCGCCCTCACCGAGACGGATAAGCTCTATGCAAAGTTTGCCGAGGAATTCGAGAAGGAGTACTTGGGCCAGGGCTTCGAGACTGACCGCTCCATCGAGGAGACGCTCGACTTGGGCTGGAAGCTCCTTCGCATTCTGCCCGAGAGCGAACTCAAGCGCATCCGCACGCAGTACATCGAGAAGTACCTGCACGCAAAGGCGGAGGAGTGAGATGGCAAGGCTGAACGTCAACCCCACGCGCATGGAGCTCAAGAAGCTCAAGGCGAGGCTGAATACCGCTGTGCGCGGGCACAAGCTCTTAAAGGACAAGTCGGACGAGATGATCCGCCGCTTCACCGTGATGGCGCGCGAGAACCTTGCCCTCCGCCGCGAGGTGGAAGGGGAGCTTTCGCGCATCCTACGGGAGTTTCAGGTGGCGCGCTCGGTGACGCCCGCCTACCGTGCCGAGGCCGCCTTTGCGCTGCCCTCGCAGGCGGTGCGCGCGGAGTGCTCGACGGCAAGCGTGATGGGGCTGGATGTGCCGAAGATTTCCCTCTCGCAGAGCGGCAGCGGGGGACTTCCCTATGCCTTCTTCGAAATTACGAGCGAGGCGGACTACTCGGTGAGCAAGGTCTCTCAGCTGCTTCCCAAGCTCGTGCGGCTTGCGGAAGTGGAGAAGTCGGTGAGGATGCTCGCGGACGAGATCGAGCGCAACAAGCGCCGCGTCAACGCGCTCGAGTACGTCATGATCCCGCAGCTCGAAGAGACCATTGCCTACATTCGCGAGAAGCTGAGCGAGAACGAACGCGCCGCGCTCGTCCGCATCATGAAGGTCAAGGGCAAGAATGCAACTTAAAAACGACGAAAATTTCCGTCCGCATGCAAGAGCGGGCGGGATTTTTTATCTTTCATAGGCGCCCCGCTTGATTTTTCGCCCATATTGGTGTATAATAAGAGAGAAAAATGTGTTAGCGCGCTTGGGAGCTCTCAAGCGGCGCGGAGGAAATCATGTATAATACCCCGGCAGTTGCCGAAGATCTTCTTTACGTCGGCGCGAGCGATCGCCGTCTCTCCCTCTTCGAGAACGTCTATCCCGTCCCGCGCGGCGTCTCCTACAACTCCTATTTGCTTCTCGACGACAAGACGGTGCTGTTCGATACCGTCGACCACGCCGTCTCCGAACAGTTCCTCGAGAACATCGAACACGCGCTTGCGGGAAGGGCACTCGACTACATCGTCGTCCACCACATGGAGCCCGACCACTCGTCGACGCTCTCGGAAGTGCTCCTGCGTCACCCCGAGGCGAAGGTCGTCTGCAATCAGAAGATCTCGCAGATGCTTTGTAACTACGGCTGCCCCGTGAAGGAGCCCGTGCTCGTCAAGGAGGGGGATACCCTCGAGACGGGCAGGCACGCCTTTAAGTTCGTCTTTGCGCCCATGGTTCACTGGCCCGAGGTCATGATGAGCTGCGACGTTTCGACGGGCGCGCTCTTCTCGGCGGACGCCTTCGGCACGTTCGGGGCGCTCGGCGGCAGCATCTGGGCGGACGAAGTGGACTTCTTCCACGACTTTTTGGACGATGCGAGAAGGTACTACATCAACATCGTCGGAAAGTACGGCGCGCAGGTGCAGGCGGTACTGAAAAAGGCCGCGGGGCTGGAACTCAAGCTCATTCTCCCCCTGCACGGGCCGCTGTGGAGAAAGGACCTTTCGCTCTTCGTCGAAAAGTACCTCACCTGGAGCAGCTATATGCCCGAGGAGAAGGGCGTCGCGGTGTTCTACGGCAGCATCTACGGGCATACTGCGAACGCCGCCGAGATCGTCGCCTCCCGCCTTGCGGAGCAGGGCGTGAAGGTGAAGGTGTATGACGTCTCGATGACGGACACGTCCGTGCTCGTTTCCGAGGCCTTCCGCTTCTCGCACGCGGTGTTCGCGTCGGCGACGTACAACAACGGCATCTTCGTCAAGATGGAGGAATTCCTCGCCGATCTGAAGGCGCACGCATTCCAGAACCGCGGGTACGGTATCATCGAGAACGGCTCGTGGGCACCGCAGGCAGGTGCGCTCATGGAAGGGGAGCTTTCCGCTCTCAAGAACATGAGAAAGCTCGGCGACAAGGTGACCATCCTCTCCTCCGTCAAGGAAGAGACGAGAGAAAAGCTTTTAGCCCTTGCGGACCTCATCGCAGAGGACGTGAAGGCGTAATTAAGAAAGGGTCCCGCTCATGCGGGAGAAAATAAAGAAATAAGGAGAAAAAAGCTATGAAGTATGTTTGCACGGTTTGCGGCTACGTCTACGATGAGGAGACGGGCGATCCCGACAACGGCATCGCGCCCGGCACCCTTTGGAAGGATGTCCCCGATGACTTCACCTGCCCGCTCTGCGGCGTAGGCAAGGAAGATTTTTCTGCCGAATAAGGCGAGAAAGCGCACGGGCGGGCCTCTTTCAAAGGGGTCCGCTCTTTTTATGAAAGATGGGTGAAGAAGAGGAAAACCTTTCCTTTGCTTCCGTGAAAACACCACCGCGTTTTGTTTGAAATGCGGCAAATCGTGTGATATATTGATAAGGCCGTATGTTCGAAAACGCGTGCGGCCACGGGGCGTTCCGCCAAAACGGGGCGGCCGCTCCGCAAAAGAAAAAGGAGGCACATATGGCAGAAAATAAGATAAGAACGCTCATTCTGTCCGTCGTACCCATGCGCACGCAGGTCGTGTTTCCCGACCTCTCCGTCGCATTCGACGCGGGGCGGGGCATCTCGCTTGCCGCCGTGGAGCGCGCCAACCTCAACGATAAACTCATCTTTTTGACCAAGCAGAAGAACGCCGAGGAGGAGACCCCCTCGGAGGGCGACCTCTACTACGTCGGCACGGTGGCGCGCATCCGTCAGGTGACGCGGCTCCCCGGCGACCGCATCCGCGTCTTTGTCAACACCCTCTACAGGGCGCGCGCCCGCGACTTCCGCATCGAGGGCGGCTATATCTATGCCGTCACGGACGAGCTCACCACCATCCACGGCGATCCCACGCTCGAAGAGGCGTACTTCCGCACGGCGAAGGAGCTCGTGAAGGACGTCGTCGCGACGGACGGCAAAATTTCGCAGGAAGTGGACGGGCGGCTCGCGACCATCGGCGACATCGACGAGTACATCAACGTCTGCGCCTACAACATGCGCATCCGCGAGGAGGTCAAGCAGCAGCTTTTGGAGGAGACCCGCCTTGTGGAGCGGCTCAAGCTCTTCGAGCGGTGCCTCAATGACGAGCTGGAAATATCCCGCCTCGAGCGCAAGATCGCGCAGGACGTGAGAAAGAACATCGACCAGTCGCAGAAGGAGTACTTCCTTCGCGAACAGCTCAAGGCCATTCACGCGGAGCTCGGCGACGACGTCGAGGAGAACGTCAAGCTCAAGGAGAAATTGCTTGCAAAGCACCTTCCGAAGGAGGTGGAGGACAAGGCGATGGCGGAGCTCGCCCGCATGGACAAGATGTCTCCTTCCTCGCCCGAGTACACCGTGCTCAGAAACTACGCCGACTGGCTCATCGACCTCCCGTGGACGGAGGAGACCACGGATACCGAGTCGCTCGCGGACGTTGAGAAGGTGCTCGACGACGACCACTACGGCCTCGAGAAGATCAAGGAGCGCGTCGTCGAATACCTCGCCGTTCTCAAGCTGACGGGCGAGCTCAAGGCGCCCATTCTCTGCCTCGTGGGCCCGCCCGGCGTCGGCAAGACGAGCATTGCAAAGTCCGTCGCAAGGGCTTTGGGCAGAAAGTTCGTGCGCATGAGCCTCGGCGGCCTCAAGGACGAGGCGGAGATCCGCGGGCACAGGCGCACATACATCGGCGCAATGCCCGGGCGCATCCTCTATGAGATGAAGAATGCGGGCTCCGTCAATCCCGTGTTCCTTCTCGATGAGGTGGACAAGATCTCGATGGACCTCCGCGGCGACCCCGCGAGTGCGCTCCTCGAAGTCCTCGACCCCGAGCAGAATTCCACCTTCCGCGACAGGTACCTCGAAGTGCCGTATGACCTTTCCAAGGTCATGTTCATTGCGACGGCGAACACCCTCGACACCATTCCCGGGCCGCTGCGCGACCGCATGGAGATCATCGAGCTCTCGGGCTACACCCCGCAGGAGAAGGAGGAGATCGCAAAGCGGTACCTCGTTCCCAAGAAGCGCAAGGAGAACGGCCTCACCGAGGCAAACTTGCGCATCACCGAAGGAGCCATCGCCGAGATGATCGACGGCTACACGATGGAGGCGGGCGTGCGTTCTCTGGAGCGCACCATCGGCACCGTCTGCCGCAAGGCGGCCGTGCGTATCGCCAAGGACAAGGACAAGAAGTGCATCACCGTCACGCGGCAGAACCTTGAAAAGTTCCTGGGCGCCAAGCGGTTCCTCCGCGACGAGGAGATGCGCGAAGAGGACGAAGTCGGCGCGGCGACCGGCCTTGCATGGACGGCGGTGGGGGGTGCGACGCTCACCATCGAGGTCTCCGCAATGCAGGGCAAGGGGGATATCCTCCTCACCGGCAAGCTCGGCGACGTCATGAAGGAATCCGCCCGTGCCGCCATCAGCTATATCCGCGCCCATGCCGAGAAGTACGGCATCGACGAGGAGGAGTTCGAGAAGAAGGATATCCACATCCACATTCCCGAGGGCGCGACGCCCAAGGACGGCCCGAGCGCGGGCATCACGATGGCGACCGCCATCCTCTCCGCGTTCACCAATCACCCCGTCCGCCGCGACGTTGCGATGACGGGAGAAATTACCCTCCGCGGCAAGGTGCTGCCCATCGGCGGCCTCAAGGAGAAGGCGCTCGCAGCCAACCGCATCGGCATCAAGAACGTCATCATCCCCGAGGAGAACAAGAAGGACGTCGAGGAGATCCCCGAGGCCGTCCGCAAGAACATCAACTTCATCTGCGTCAACAACGTGGACGAGGTGTTCCACAACGCCGTCGAAGGGCTGTAAGGCCCCCCGCGCTCACGAGCGCAAAAGGAGACCGAAATGGAGATCAAAGAGACAAAGTTTATCAAGTCCGCGGCAGACGAGAGGGGATTTCTGCGCCCCGAACGGCCGATGATCGCCGTCTGCGGCAGGAGCAACGCGGGAAAGAGCTCGCTCATCAACATGCTCGCGAACCGCAAGAACCTTGCGAAGACGAGCGCCGCCCCGGGAAGGACGCGGCTCGTCAATTACTTCGACTTCGGCGCATTCTGGCTTGCAGACCTCCCCGGCTACGGCTATGCCGCCGTCTCGCACGACGAGAAGGCGCGCTGGGGAAGGACGCTCGATGCCTTCTTTGCGAAAAAGGAGGACATCCGCCATGTCTTTCTGCTCATCGATATCCGCCGCGACCCCTCGGGGGACGACTTGCAGCTCGTGGACTTCTTGAACTATCACATCATTCCCTTCTCCGTCATCGCGACGAAGAGCGACAAGCTCTCCCGCATGAAAACGAAGGAGCGGAAGCGTGCGATCGCCCAGCAGTTCGGCCTCGGCGAGGACAATGTGACGGTCGTCTCCTCCGTGACGGGGGAGGGCAAGGATGAGCTTTTGGCCCGCATTTCCGCCCTTCTCTAAACTGTCAAAACCTTTGCGAAAAACAGAGCGGTTTTGCCGAGATTTGAAGTTTTGTGAAAAACCTGACAAAAATGTGACAAAAACCTGACATTTCTTCGCTCGACAGCGGCCGAAAAATGTGATACGATTGTATCAGCCGAAGCGAGGTGCACCAAGCAAGGTGACTCCGAGCGATTACGGAGATCTTTCGGGAAAATGCGAGAAGCCTGTGGCGTGCACGCCGCGGGCTTCAACCATTTTTTGCCCCTTAGGCGGGCGTTTTTTGCAAATAATTATAATTTGAACATGTGAATTGCTTGACGAAACGCGCGCAAAATGATAAAATAAGGGCATGGATACATCGGAAAAGATCGTAAGCCTGCGTTCTGCATTCGGGCTCTCGCAGGAGGAGCTTGCCGCCCGCATCGGCGTCGCGCGTCAGACGGTCGTCAGCTGGGAACAGGGCGCACGCCCCTCTGCATTCAACCGCCGCCGCATCTGCGAGGAGTTCTCCCTCCCCGTCAACTACTTTGACGCGGATGTGGCGCTGTCGCTCACCTCGCCGCAGCTGCAGCCCGGGGAAGTTCTCAAGGAAGATCCCGTCGGGCAGGTCCTCGCCGAAGAGACGGTGCAGGAGCCCGCGCTGCTCTCCAAAAATGCGCAGCGGGCCTCGGATGCATTCCGCTCCCTCGGCACGGTCATTCGGTGGGGCAATGTCTTTTTCGCAGGCGTCATCGCTTTGGTGGCGCTCATTTGCATCGCCATCGTGCTCATTATGGTCTCGATCGCCATCGCGGCACAGGCGGAGGGCGGCGTGAGCATCGTCATTGTCAACGGAAGGGCAGTCTTTGCCATATTCGCCATCTTGATCGGCTTCGTCATCGCGTTCTATGCGGCCTGCTTCTTCGTGCGGCTGCTCCTGAGGGAGATCCTGCGCGACCACGTCCGCCGCAAGCGGGACGACGAGATGCCTTTCCAACAAAATAAGCAAAAATAAGCGGAGAACGGGTAAAAATTCTCCGTTTTTTATTGCAAATCAGTTGCCGCATCGGCAAAAATATGGTAAAATATCACGGTTAGAAATCCACACCTCGCTAAAGCGCCGCGCTCCGTGCCCGTAAATCTCACTCACGGCGGGCAGCAGGCGGAAAAACGTTCGCGGGGGAGGTTCAACGGAGGAATTATGGCAGTTATCACCATGAAGCAGCTGCTCGAGGCGGGCGTCCACTTCGGGCACCAGACGAGAAAGTGGAACCCCAAGATGAAGAAGTACATCTTCGCGGCTCGCCACGACATCCACATCATCGACCTTGAGAAGACCGCAAAGCTCATCGAGGAGGCATACAGCTTCGTCGTCGAGTCCGTCAAGGCGGGCAAGACCGTTCTCTTCGTCGGCACCAAGAAGCAGGCGCAGGACGCCATCAAGGAAGAGGCGGAGCGCTGCGGCCAGTTCTATGTCAACTCCCGTTGGCTGGGCGGCTGCCTCACCAACTTCAAGACCATCCGCGCGCGCATCGACTACCTTGAGAAGCTCGAGAAGATGGAAGAAAACGGCGAGTTCGACCTCCTTCCCAAGAAGGAAGTGCTCGGCCTCAAGAAGGAGATGGCAAAGCTGCAGGAGAACCTCGGCGGCATCAAGAACATGAGAAGCCTTCCCGGCATCATGTTCATCGTCGACCCTCATAACGAGGACATCGCCGTCGCCGAAGCCCGCAAGCTCCACATTCCCATCGTCGCCATCACCGATACCAACTGCGATCCCGATCTCATCGACCACGTCATCCCCGGCAATGACGACGCGATCCGCGCCATCAAGCTCATCTCGTCCGTCATCGCAAACGCCGTCATCGAGGCAAACCAGGGCGAGACGTTTGACACCGCCGCACCCGCAGCAGAGGCAGAAGCTCCCGCGGAAGAGGCAGCGGCAGAGCCCGCAGCCGAGGCTCCCGTTCAGGAATAATTTTTCAGGAGGACTACTTTAATGGCAGGATTTACGGCAAAGGACGTCATGACGCTCCGTGAACAGACGGGCGCAGGCATGATGGATTGCAAGCGTGCCCTCACCGATGCAGAGGGCGATATGAGCAAGGCAGCGGACCTTCTCCGCGAGCGCGGCATTGCAAAGGCTGCAAAGCGCGCCTCCAAGATCGCCGCAGAGGGCGTCGTCTACGCCTATGTCGAGGGCAAGACGGGAGTGCTCGTCGAAGTCAACTGCGAGAGCGACTTCGTCGCAAAGGGCGAGAGATTCATGAACCTCGTCGAGACCGTCGCAAAGCAGATCGCGGCCATCAAGCCCGCAGACGTCGAGACGCTGCTCGCTTCCACCCTTCCTTCGGGCGACACCGTCGAGGCGTTCGTCACCGTTCAGACCGCCGTCATCGGCGAGAAGATCTCCGTCCGCCGCTTCACGGTGTATGAGAGCGCAGGCCACATCGAGACCTATATCCACATGGGCGGCACGATGGGCGTCATGCTCAACTTCGCCTGCGAGGAGAACGACGTCACCAAGGAGCTTGCGCACAACATCGCGCTCCACGTCGCATTCTCCAAGCCCCAGTATATGACGAAGGACGAAGTCTCCGAAGAGACCCTTGCAAAGGAGAAGGAGATCCTCATCAAGGAAGTCATGAACGAGGGCAAGCCCGCGAACATCGCCGAGAAGATCGTCATGGGCAAGATCAAGAAGTTCTACGAGGAGAACTGCCTGCTCGACCAGAAGTTCATCAAGGACGACAAGGTGACCATCGCGCAGCTCATCGCAGAAGAGGCCAAGAAGGCCGGCTGCCCCGTGGAGCTCAAGCAGTACTGCTTCTACGTCATGGGCCAGGGCCTCGAGAAGAAGAACGAGGACCTTCAGGAAGAAGTCGCCAAGCAGGTCGAGGCGATGAAGAAATGAGTTCACGAACTTCTTTTGCTGCGCAAAATAAGTTCCGTGAGGATATAGCTCTTACGATTTTAACGGGCGGCTTCGGCCGCCCACTTTTTTTGTCGTCCTAAGTACAATAAGCCTCAGGTATGAGGCAAATTGGGGCCCGCAGCGCAAAAGCGTGGTTTTGCTCGCGGAAGTTCTTTTTTTTAGTTCACGCAAAGATTTTTGCAAAGGTCGAGCAAGGGCGTTCTTAAAACAGCACGGTGTGCTGTTTTCCCCTTGCGAGATGAGCGAGCGCATTTTCCTGCGCGAGCGGTGACCGAAAACGGCGTTCTCCTTGCGCCGTTTGAGACCAAAATCTTTCCGCGAGATTTAGAGAAAACGCTGCCGCACGCGCGCTTTGCGCTTGCGGCGGCTCGTTTTCCCTCTGCGGGCGCACCTTCAGGGCTTTCAAATTTATTGCGCCCGCATTCACCCTTTCCCCCGTAAGCGTAAGTATGCGCAAATTGAGGGCGCGGGCGAAGGCATAGCCTTCTTGCGCAATTAAAATTTTAAACGCTCGTCGGAAGACGGGCGTTTTTGCTGTATATGGGCAAGGGACGGGGGAAGGGGGGGGGTATTCAAGCGGGGAAGGGGGGCGTTTCAACTTATCATTATTTTCAAAGGGGGTATTGATTTTTGCGGCGGGGCGTGCTATAATGGGGGCACAAGGGGCGGTCTGCATCCCATTCGGGCAGAAACGGGCGCGAACGGCGGCGTATCTCGCTTGAAGGGGGCGTAAAACCGCGAAAAAGGGCGAGGCCCGTATGATAAGGAGGGAAGTTATATGAAGCACAGGATCATCACCGTCAGCCGTGAATTCGGCAGCGGCGGCCGCACCATCGCCAAGGAAGTGGCGGAAAAGCTCCATATCCCCTGTTACGATCAGGAGCTCATCGAGAAGGTCGCCGAAGAGAGCGGGTTTGCCAAGGAGTACATCGCCGAGCACGGCGAGCACACGGGCAACTGGCTCACCAATGCCTTCGCTGCGGCCGCGTCCTACTACGGCCCCATCGGCAGGGACTTCGTCTGGATGGCGCAGAGGAAGGTCATTCTGGAACTTGCCGAGAAGCACCCGTGCGTCATCGTGGGGCGCTGCGCCGACTTCATCCTCCGCGACAGGGCCGACCTTTTGAAAGTCTTTATCCACGCCGATCCCGCCTTCCGCGCCGACCGCATCGTGCGCGTCTACGGCGAAAGAGAGGACTCCCCCGAGAAGCGCATCCGCGACAAGGACAAGCGCCGCATGGCGTACTACCGCTACTATACCGACATCGACTGGGGCGTCGCCAAGAACTACGACATCTGCCTCGACAGCGGCACCATCGGCATCGACCGCTGCGCCGATATCATCTTCTCGCTCTATTGAGAGAACGCCCCTTACGGGGGCCGAACAACCGAATATCGCGGCGGGAGCGCCGAAAGATATGGCGCTTCCCGTCTTTTGCGGCGTTTTCGCCGTACTTTCATGAAAATCCCGCGCATTTTAGGTGCTTTTTCAGCGCGGGTATGATATACTAAACAAGATAACAACCCGTGAAAACGGAAAGGGGATACTATGCAGCCGAAATACAAGCGCATCTTACTCAAACTCTCGGGCGAAGCGCTCGCGGGAGATCAGAAGTTCGGCCTCAACGAGAAGGTCATCTCCGAGGTCGTCGATCAGCTCGTCAAGGTGCACGAGATGGGCGTGGAGATCGCGCTCGTCATCGGCGGGGGCAACTTCTGGCGGGGCAGGCAGGGCACCAATATGGACCGCGCCACCGCCGACCAGATGGGCATGCTCGCCACCGTCATCAACTCGCTCGCCATGATGGACGCCATCGAACAGAGGGGCGTTCCCACGCGCGTGCAGACGGCGCTCAACATGATCTCCGTCGCCGAGCCCTACGTCCTGAGAAAAGCCCTTCATCACTTTGAGAAGGGGCGCATCGTCATCATGGCGTGCGGCACGGGCAACCCCTATTGCTCGACGGACACCGCCGCCGCGCAGCGCGCCTGCGAGATAAGGGCGGACGTCTTGCTCATGGCGAAGAACGTGGACGGCATCTACGACAGCGACCCCGCCCTCAACCCCGACGCGAAGAAGTACGATAAGCTCACCTTCTCCGACGTCGTCAACAAGGGCCTCAAGGCGATGGACACGACGGCCGCCACGATGTGCATGGAAAACAACATCCCCGTGCTCGCGTTCGCCCTCGGCGAGAAGGACTCCATCCTCCGCGCCGTCTGCGGCGAGAAGCTGGGCACGCTCATCAGCAACGAATAATATAAGGAGACGAACATGGATAACGAAAAATTGGAAGAGATCTTTCTTGTACTCGAGGACAAGCTCGACAAAGCGGTGAACGTCCTCAAGGATGAGTATGCGACCATCCGCGCGGGCCGTGCCAATCCCCACATCCTCGACAGGCTTCAGGTCGAGGCATACGGCGGCATGAGCCCCCTCAATCAGCTCGGCAACATCGCCGTGAGCGATGCGAGATGCCTCGTCATCAGCCCTTGGGATAAGTCGCTCTTGAAGGCCATCGAGAAGGCCATCCTTGCCTCCAACATCGGCCTCAACCCCACCAACGACGGCAACGTCATCCGCCTTGTCTTCCCCGAACTCACCGAGGAGAGAAGAAAGGACCTCGTAAAACAGGTGCGCCGCATGGGCGAGGACGCCAAGGTCGCTGCCCGCAACGTCCGCCGCGAGGCCATGGACGGCATCAAGAAGATGAAGAACGGCAAGGAGATCTCCGAGGACGAGGCCTCCAACGCCGAACAGGACGTCGAAAAGGCGATTTCTAAGACGATGGAAGAGCTCGATAAGGCAGTTGCCGCCAAGGAAAAAGAGCTCATGACCATTTGATGGAGTCTCCCCGTCACGTCGCCGTCATCATGGACGGCAACGGGCGCTGGGCGCAGAAGCGCCTCCTTCCCCGCAGTGCGGGTCACAGCGCGGGCATGAAGCGCATGATCGCCCTTTCCGAATACCTCTTCCGCCGCGGCGTAAAAGTGGTGACGCTGTATGCTCTCTCCAAGGAGAATTTATCGCGCTCCGAGGAGGAGCTTTCCGCGCTCTTCACGCTCTTCCGCACCTACTTTTCGGGGAGCATCTCCCGCCTTGCAGACGGGGGCATCCGCCTCGACGTCATCGGCGAGACGGAACTTCTCCCGGAGGACATTCAGACCCTCATCCAAGAGGGGAAGGAGCGGACCGCGAAGGGGGAGAAGGGCACGCTGGTGCTTGCCATCTGTTACGGGGGCAGGCAGGACATCGTGCGCGCCGCGAACGCCGCCGTCCGCATGGGCAAAGAGGTGACGGAGGAGGAATTTGCCTCCCTTCTCTCGACGGGTGCGTACCCGCCGCCCGACCTTCTCATCCGCACGGGCAAGGAAAAGCGCCTCTCCAACTTTTTGTTGTTTGAGTCGGCGTACGCCGAACTGTATTTTTCCGATAAGATGTTCCCCGCCTTTACCGATGCGGACATGGAGCGCGCGCTTTTGGACTATGCCTCGCGCGACCGCCGCTACGGCAAGATCAAGGCGGACAAAAGCTGAGTTTGCCATGAAAAGACTCTTAACGGGTGCCGTCTATCTCCTCATCCTCCTGGGTGCGTTTTTGCTCAGGAGGTATGTGCATCTGCTCTTTTTCGATGCGCTCATCCTCGTCTTTTCCGTCATCGGGACGTGCGAGATGCTGCGCGCCTTCGGGGATCGCATCGACAGGGTGCAGAAGACGCTCGTGCTGCTCTTTTCCTCGGGCTTCATCATCTGCTTTGCGGCGACGGATACCGTCTACCGTCATCTGCAGGAGATGCGCCCCGCGACCGTCAACTATTCTCCGCTCATCACCTTCGTCGTCTTTATGGCGGCGCTCGCGATCTTGTTCGGCCTGCTCGTATTTCGGCATGAAAAGACGTCGCTCGACTCGTTGGGCTGCTCGCTCATCTGTCTTTTATATCCCTCCGTCTTTTTGCTGGTGCTCGTGGGCTGCAACCATATGCCCGCCTATTCGGAGATCGGCATCCTCTTCGTGTTCGTCATCTGCCCGTTTTCGGACAGCCTCGCCTACGTCTTCGGGCGGCTGTTCGGGCGGTGGCTTCCCAAAAAGCTCGCCCCGACGGTCAGCCCCAATAAGACGCTCATCGGCGGCCTCGGCGGCCTTATCGGCGGCGCTTTGGGTGCGGTGTGCATCTTCTTCGTGTACTACGGCCTCTTGGAGCCCTGCGATCTCAACACCGAGTGGCTCAACCTCGTATTCTTCATCGGCCTCGGGGTGCTGACGGCGGCATTCACGGAGCTCGGCGACCTCGTCGAGAGCGCCATCAAGCGCAAGCTCGAGATCAAAGACATGGGCAAAATTTTGCCCGGGCACGGCGGCATTCTCGACCGCATCGATTCCTCCCTCTACGCGGGGCTCATCGTCTGCTTTGTGCTGACGATGCGCATCCTCATCACGGGGTAAGACGCATATTTTCCGTTCATCGCGGATACAATAGTGGGGGCTGGCCCCCGCTCTTTGTTATAAAACCATTTCGGAGGCGGTCATGAAGATCGCATTGATCGGCTGCAGCGGCAGCATCGGCAGACAAGTGGCTGAAGTCGTGCGGGAGCACCCCGCACACTTTTGTTTTTCGGCGCTCATCGGGGGAAAGGACGCAGCTTCCCTCGAAGCGCTTTGCGCGGAATTTCACCCCGATTTTGCGGGGCTTGCATCGGGCGGGGAGGTGCACCTTCCCGCGGGCACCCGCCTTCTGAAGGGCGAGGAGCTCCTGCACGCCTTTGACGGCGCGGACGTCGCGCTCATCGCGGCGGGCGGGTTCGCGGGACTTCCTTACACGCTGCGGGCGGCGGAGCGGGGCATCCGCATCGCGCTTGCCAACAAGGAGTCCCTCGTCTGCGGCGGAGAGCTCGTGACGGCTGCCGTGAAGAAGTTCGGGTGCGACCTCGTCCCCGTGGACAGCGAGCACTCGGCGCTCTTTCAGGCGCTCTCCTTCCGCAGGGATACGCCCTTTTCCAAACTCATCTTGACGGCGAGCGGCGGGCCCTTCTTCAAGCTCTCGAAGGAGGAGCTTCAAACGGTGACGGCGGCGGACGCCCTCCGCCACCCGACGTGGAAGATGGGGCCTAAGATCACCATCGACAGCGCGACGCTCCTCAACAAGGGCTATGAAGTCATCGAGGCCCGTTGGCTGTACGACGCACCCTTCGAGAACATCGAGGCGGTCGTCCACCCCGAGAGCATCGTCCACTCGCTCGTCTCTTTCGCGGACGGCGCAATGCTCGCCCAGCTCGGCTATCCCGACATGAAGCTGCCCATTCAGCTCGCGCTCACCTATCCCGAACGCCTCCCGTGCGTCAAGGAGCTCGATCTCATATCCCTGGGCGCGCTGCACTTCTTTCCGCTCCCCAAAGAGAAATTCCCCTGCTATTCGCTCGCCCTATCTGCGGGGAAGGCGGGGGGAACGGCTCCCACCGTGCTCAACGCGGCCGCGGAGATCGCCGTCTCGGCCTTCTTAGAGGGGCGCATCGGTTTCCCGCGCATTGCGGAGGTCATCGACGCCGCCCTGCAGCAGCTCCCGCGCGAGGACGTCTGCTCCCTTGAACAGCTTCAGGAGACGGACGCCCGCGCCCGCCGCTTTGCTCAAAGCCTCATCTATGACTGAACTTTTAGCCTTTTCGTGGAGCACCGTGGGTTCCGTGCTCCTCGCCATCCTCATCCTCCTTCTCATGATCACCGTGCATGAGTTCGGGCATTACCTTGCGGGGAAGCTCTTGAAGTTTCGTATCAACGAGTTCTCCATCGGGTTCGGGCCCGCGCTCTTCAAGCGGCGCAGCAAGAGGACGGGGGAGCTCTTCTCCGTGCGGCTGATTCCGCTCGGGGGTTACTGCGCCTTCGACGGGGAGGACGGCCTCGACGAGGAGCCCGCGCCTCCGCCCGAGGCGTTCACGGAATTTGAAGAGCGCCCCGAACCGGAGGCCGAGAGGCTCATCAAGGGGGCGGGAACGCAGCTCGTGCCCAAGGGAGAGCCCTTCACCAAGCGGCCGCCGTGGGCGCGCATCATCGTGCTCGTCGCGGGCGCGCTGATGAACTACATTTTTGCGGTCGTGCTCATCCTCATCGAGTTCTTCGCCTGCGGGCAGACGCTCATCGCCGTCTATGAAACGGCTCCCGCCGAGGGGGAGTACGCCGTCTATGCGCTCGCCGACGAGGACATCCTCTTGAAGGCGGACGGCAGGGGGGTGTACCTCACGACCGACCTTCTCGCCGCCCTCCACGGCAAGAATAAGGGGGATATGGTGGAGTTCACCGTCTCCCGCGTTACGGAGCGCACGGAGGAGGGAAGGGCCGCGAGGCGCGAGGAGATGACGGTCACCGTCATGCTGCGCGCGGACGTGGGGGACGCCTCGAGCGCCGACACCGCCCTCTTATGGCAGGCCATCGGCGCCGCGCAGGACGAGGAGGGCAACTACATGATGGCCAACGCCGTCATGCGGTTCGGCTTCTTCGAGACGATCGGCCGCTCGTTCACCTATTCCTTTAAAATAGCGGGCTCCATCTTCCGCGTCTTAGGGGAACTGCTGACGGGAAGGCTGGGCCTCGATGCGTTCGGCGGGCCCATCACGACCATCTCCATGACCGCACAGGTCGCCGCGCAGGGACTGAGGTACTTTTTGGAGATCGCGGGCTACATCGGCGTCAACCTCGCCGTGTTCAACCTTCTGCCCATTCCCGCGCTCGACGGCAGCAAGGTGGTATTCACCGCCATCGAGTGGATCCGCGGCAAGCCCATTCCGCGAAAGATCGAGGCCGTCATCCACGCCGTGGGCTTTGTGCTCATCTTGGGATTTGCGGTTTTAGTTGATATTCTCCAATTTTTATAAGTTCACGCAAATCTTTTTTCGTTCCGAAAAAATCTTTGCCGTGAGGTCGAGCAAGGGTATTCTTAAAACAGCACGGTGTGCTGTTTTCCCCTTGCGAGATGAGCGAGCGCATCCTCCCCGCGCGAGCGGTGACCGAAAACGGCGTTCTCCTTGCGCCGTTTGAGAAAAATGAGCTTTCAACATCTCCGAGCTTTATCGCCCGCGCACTTGATTGTTCTCAAAGACACTGAGCCCTAGGTATAGGGCAAATTGAGTGCCGCGCCGCAGGGCAACCCTGCTTGCGGCAGTTCATTTTGGGAAGCGGTGAAAGGGAACCCGAAACTTTTTTACAAACAGCTATAAAATAAGGCGCGGCCCGCGTAAAAACGCGGGCCGCGCCGTTTGCTATGAAGCGATGTGTTATGCTTTGGTTTGAGCAGCGTCAGGGAGCTTCTTGCGGTTGAGCGCCGCATAGCGGTCGAGCTGGTGCACCATGTTCTTGGAAGAGAGCAGGATGACGCCCGCTATGATGACGATGAGAAGGTCGGGGATGACATACATGCACTGGTAGACGAAGCTGTAGAAGTACTCGTTGGCAAGTGCGGGGATACCGAACTGCTCCGCATAGGAAGCACCATAGGCACCGAAGGCAAACACGCCCGAGAAGTATGCGGAGATGAAGCGGAAGAAGCCTGCAACGATCGCGCCAAGCGTAAACTGAAGGCGGGGCTTGCCGTTTAAGACGTTCATGCTCTTGAAGCAGCCTGCAAGGCCGATGCCCGCGAAGGCGACGGCGTAGTCAAGGGCGAACTGTGCAGGATGGATGATCCAAGGGTCCTGCACTGCCTGCAGAACGCCGTACACAAGGCCTGCGATGACGCCCTTCCTGCACCCGAACATATAGGAGTAGAGCATGAGGGGAAGCAGGGAGGCAAAGGTGATGGAGCCGCCCATGGGCATCTTGAAGAAGCGCACATAGGAGAGGGCGAACCCGAGCGCCACGCACAGCGCTGCAAAGGCGATGGAGCGGGAATCGAAGGGGCGGGAGTTGCGGTCGGTGAGGAAGGCCATGACTGCAATGGCGACGACGATGGCGATCGCCGAGACGTACAGGCCGACGTTGCTCAGAGGCGCATCTGCATTGCCGCTCACGGAGTAGACGATCATGCATACGATGACGGCGATGAGAGCAGCACCCGAGAGGGCATAGAATACGCTCTTGACGGCCTTCTTTTCAGGCAGGAAGTAGACGACTGCCGCCGTTGCGATGATGCAGACGATGAACGCGACCATCGGGTAGTAAAGGATGGGCACGAGCGTATCCTCGCCGTTCTTGACGTCGGTGAGATAGAAGACGATAAAGGCCACGATCTCGACGGCGGCGAATAAGAGAGCGATGACGATCCAGACGGTATTGCACGTCTTATTCATTGCTTTGCCGCGCTCTTCAGAGGCCTTCTTGGCCTGCGAGGAGACGACAACTTTGCTGACGATGAAGCCGATGAGAAGCACGACGGCGACCCACAGGGAGACGGAGCGGAAGGCGTTCTGTACGCCGTCGAAGTTGACGAAGTACTGCGTGACTTCCTGCAGCATTGCCGAAAGACCGCTCGTCTCATCCGCCAAAAGGGAGTTGAGAAACATATATACCTCCATAATGTTTGTGAGTTATCCGTCAAAACGACGCTATGCAATGAAAAACGCCCGCAAAATGCGCGGGCGAAATCTACTTACAGAAATCCTGTCTTTCGTCCAAGCATTACCTTGCCCGATTCAAGTGGTATCATCTCAGCTTATTACAGCACCCACGACGGATAATTCAATTGTGAGAAAATTATATTGCATCGTGCGGCAAATGTCAACAAATTTTCACCATTTTCTTTGTGGACGATTGTATTTTGCCGTGTTCTATGCTATAATGCCTCTCGACGCGCATTTTCGCGCAGGAGTTCAGAATATGGAACAATTTTACGCCTATCTCGACCGCATGAAGTTCATCAAGCGCTGGCAGCTCATGCGCTCGGTGAGAGAAGAAAACATCATGGAGCACTCGCACTCCGTCGCGGTCTTGACGCACGCCCTCGTCTGCATCGAGAACGCCGTCTATGGCGGGCACATCGACGCGGAGAAGGCCGTCTTCTACGCCCTCTACCACGAGGTGAGCGAGGTGATGACGGGCGACATGCCCACCCCCGTCAAGTACTTCAACAACAGCATCCACGGCGAGTACGAGAAGCTCGAAAAGCTCGCCGTCGAGAAGATCGCGGACACCCTCCCCCCGGAGCTGAAGGACGCGCTCTATCCTTACTTACAGGCGGACAAGCACTCGGACGAGTACCGCTTTGTGAAAGCCGCCGACAAGCTCTCTGCGTACATCAAGTGCCTTGAGGAGCTGCGCTCGGGCAACCGCGAATTTGCGCAGGCGGAGCGCACCCTGCAGGAGTCCCTCGAGCACATGGAGCTGCGCGCCGTTACTTACTTCTTCGAGCACTTCATTCCCGCCTTCTCGCTCTCCTTGGACGAGCTCGAGGGGCTTTAAAACCTTCGTATGGCGACGTACTCCGACATCTTCCGCTTCACGCGGCTCGCCTGCTATGTGGGCTACATCACGCAGGCCATCGTCAACAATCTCTCGCCCCTTCTCTTCCTCATCTATCAGAGCTCGCTCGGCATCTCGATGCAGGAAGTGACGCTCCTCATCACCGTCAACTTCGGCGTGCAGCTCTTTGTCGACCTTGCGTTCGCAAAGCTCGCCGATAAGATAGGGTACCGCATTTGCCTCATCGGGGCGCACGTCTGCGCGGCCGTGGGGCTTGCGGGGCTCATGCTCTTTCCGCGCTTGATGCCTGCGTTTACAGGGCTCATCACGGCGACCGTTCTGATGGCGATCGGCGGCGGTCTCATCGAAGTGTTGGTGAGCCCCACCGTCGAGGCGTGCCCCTCGCCCAACAAGGAGAAGCAGATGAGCCTTCTCCACTCCTTCTACTGCTGGGGCTCGGCGGCGGTCGTCGCGCTCTCCACGGGCTTTTTGGCGGCATTCGGCTCGCTCGATTGGGGAATTCTCTGCCTCATCTGGGCGTGCGTGCCGCTCCTCAATGCCATCTTCTTCGGGTTCGTGCCCGTGCCCTCGCCCGCGGCGGAGGGGGAGAGCATGCCTGTCAAGAAACTCGTGCTCTCGCCCGTGTTTTGGCTGTTCGTGGCGCTGATGGCGCTCTCGGGGGCGGCGGAGCAGTCCATGAGCCAGTGGGCGTCCACCTTTGCGGAGAGCAGCCTCGGCGTTCCCAAGGCGGTGGGGGATATGCTCGGCCCCTGCCTCTTTGCCATCCTCATGGGAACGGCGCGTCTCTTATACGCGAAGTTCGGGAAACGGCTGCGGCTGTGCCTCATCCTCTCGGCGTCGCTCGCCGTATTGTGCTACCTTGCGGCGTGGCTTTCGCCCGTTCCCGCACTCTCGCTCGCGGGATGCGCCCTCTGCGGCTTTGCGGTGGGCATTTTGTGGCCGGGGACGTTCAGCAATGCCTCGCGTACACTGCCGAAAGGGGGCACGGCGATGTTTGCGCTCTTGGCCCTTGCGGGAGATCTCGGCGGTACGCTCGGGCCGACGGTCGTGGGTGCGTGCGCCTCGGCGCTCGGGGAACTGCAGCTCGGGCTCGCGTTCGGCCTCGCCTTCCCTGCGCTGTTCGTCATTCTGATGCTGCTCTTCACGAAGAGAGAACCTCAAAAGGGCAAACAGCTTGAAAACCCTAAACCATAATAGAGAAGGCTCCCTCAAAGGGGAGCCTTTTTCATGACAAAGTTGGTAAGGAGCACGCCTTTTCGCTCGACCTGCTGCTCCTTGACGACCCGATAGCCCCGCCTTTCAAAGAAGGGCCGCGCCGTCAAAGAGACGTGCGCCGTGTATTCCTTCGCGGGGCAGGCGCTTTCGAGGGCGTCGAGGAGCGCCGTCGCAACGCCTCGCCTTAAGTGCGTGTGTTTGACGTAGAGGCGGTCCAAATAGCCGTCCGCTGTCATGTCCGCAAAGCCGATGATTTCATTCTCCTCCGCGACGAGCGTCGTATGGGCGAGGAAGCTCTCGTTCCACGCCCTCTCGTCGATGTCGCCCGTCGCCCAAGCGTCGAGCTGCGCCTTGGTGTAGTCCTTCGCGCAGACGGTGTGCACGGTCTCATAGAAGAGGGCGGCAATGCGGGGGAGATCTTCGGGGCGGTAGGGGCGGAGCGTCATTGCTTCTCCCTCAAGGAGAGGTAGACCATGAGCACGGCGATGTCGGCGGGATTGACGCCCGAGATGCGCTCTGCCTGGCCTAAGTTGAGCGGGCGGATGCGGTCGAGCTTCTCCCTTGCCTCCAAGCGGAGGCCGTCGATGTGCGAATAGTCGATGTCCGCGGGCAGCGGCTTTTCCTCCATCTTCTTGGCCTTCTCGCGCTCGCGTTCGCTCGTCTTTAAGTACCCCTCGTAGCGCACTTCCGTCTCGGCGGAGAGCAGAATGTCGTTGGGAACGTCCTCAAAGAGTCCGAATGTGCGCTTTAAGTCCGCCATGGGGATGCCGCGGCGGAGAAGGTCGGCATAGGTGACGCCGCGGGTGAGCTGTTCGCCCCGCGCTTCCAGAAGGGCGGCGGCCTGCTTGTTGTCGGCACGCTCGTTGAGGGCAGCGAGCACTTCCCCGCGCAGCTGCTTGCGCTTTAAGTAGCGCTCCCAGCGGTCGTCCTTGACGAGCCCGCACTTGCGCCCGATCTCGGTGAGGCGCACGTCGGCGTTGTCCTGCCGCAATAAAAGGCGAAATTCCGCGCGGGAAGTCATCATGCGGTAGGGCTCGTCCGTGCCCTTCGTCACGAGGTCGTCGATGAGCACGCCGATGTAGGCCTGGTCCCGCCGAAGAATGAGCGGCGGCTCGCCCCGAAGTTTCAAAGAGGCGTTGAGCCCCGCGACGAGCCCCTGCGCCGCGGCCTCTTCGTAGCCGCTCGTGCCGTTCACCTGCCCCGCCGTGTAGAGGCCCTCCACCTTCTTGAATTCGAGGGTGGGGAGGACGTCGAGGGTGTCGATGCAGTCGTATTCGATGGCGTAGGCATAGCGCACGATCTCCGCGTGTTCGAGTCCTTCCACCGTGCGGTACATCTCCTTCTGAAGGTCGTGGGGGAGGGAAGTGGACATTCCCTGCACATATACCTCCGTCGTGTCCGCGCCCTCGGGCTCGAGAAAGAGTTGGTGGCGTTCCTTATCGCGGAAGCGCACCACCTTCGTCTCGATGGAAGGGCAGTAGCGGGGGCCCGTCGAGGAGATGAGCCCGTTGTAGAGGGGCGCGCGGTCGAGATTATTTAAGATGATCTCGTGCGTCCTTTGATTGGTGTAGGTGAGGTAGCACACCTCCTGCTGCTCCGCGGGGGGCACGCGGTCGTTCATGAAGGAGAAGGTGCAGGTCTCCTCGCCGGGCTGCACGGTGAGTTTTTCAAAGTCCACGGTGCGGCCGTCGAGGCGGGCGGGGGTGCCCGTCTTGAAGCGGCGGACGGAATAGCCGAGGCGAAGAAGGGCCTCGGTGAGCATGGTCGCCCGCGCGAACCCGTTGGGGCCGCTCTCCTTGACGACTTCCCCCGTGATGGTGCGGGCATTTAAGTAGACGCCCGTCGCAACGACGACGGCGCGGCAGGAAAACACCCCGCCGTAGTGGGTGACGACGCCCGTCACATGTCCGTTTTCGGTGAGGATGTCGGCGGCCTCCGCCTGCACGATGCGAAGATTTTCCGTATGTTCGAGCACGCGCTTCATCTCGCGGTGGTAGGCGTTCTTGTCCGTTTGGGCGCGGAGGGACTGCACGGCCGCCCCCTTGCCCGCATTGAGCATGCGGTACTGAAGGGCGGTGAGGTCGGCAATGAGGCCCATCTCCCCGCCGAGGGCGTCGATCTCGCGCACCAAATGCCCCTTCGCCGTGCCGCCGACGGAGGGGTTGCAGGGGAGAAAGCCGATGCTGTCTAAATTGAGTGTCAAAAGGACGGTCCTCTGCCCCGTGCGGGCGAGGGCGAGGGCGGCTTCACACCCCGCATGCCCCGCACCGATGACGACGGCGTCGACTGTCCCTTCCGAGAATTGATGCATAGATTACTGTTTTAAGACGGCGCTCTTGATGTCGGTGACGGCCTTCATCACGCTGTCGTTGAGGCGCATGAGGTCGGCGATCTTGTCGCGCGCGTAGATGATGGTGGAGTGGTCCCGCCCGCCCATGACTTTGCCGATGGAGATGAGGGGCACGGTGAGCATGTCGCACATCAGATAGATGCAGATCTGACGGGCGCGGACGAGGTCCTGCCGCTTGCTCTTGCCCGTGACGTCGCTCTCTTTCAGCGAGAAGTAGTGCGCCGTGGCGCGGAGGATGCTCTCGGGCGTCACTTCCTCCTGCGCGTCGCCCTCGCCCACGCTCTCCTGCAGTGCCTGCGCGGCGAGCTTCAAGGTGATGGGCTCCTCGTGCAGCTTGCTCGCGAAGATGACGGTGTTGAGCCGCCCTTCGAGGGTACGGACGTTGTTGTCGGTATTGCGGACGAGGAAGGAGAGGACGTCGTCGGGAATGACGTACTTCTTTTCGAGCGCCTTGCGCTTCAAGATGGCGATCTTCATCTCGAGGTCGGGCGGCTGGATATCGGCGATGAGGCCTCCCTCGAAGCGGGTGCGGAGCCGCTCTTCGAGCGTCGTCAGCTCCTTTGCGGGGCAGTCGGACGAGATGACGATCTGCTTGTGCTGGGAGAAGAGTTCGTTGAAGGTGTGGAAGAAGGCCTCCTGCACGCCGTGCTTGTTCGCCCAGAACTGGATGTCGTCGATGATGAGCACGTCCACATTGCGGTAGCGGTTTCGAAAGCGGGACTCGCTGTCTCGCCCCGAACCGCGCTTCGAATACATGCTGTCCACATACTCGTTGAGGAATTTCTCGCTCGTGGTGTAGATGACGTGGAGGGAGGGCTTCTTCTCGGCGATCTCGTTGGCGATGGCCTGCATGAGGTGCGTCTTGCCGAGGCCCGTGCCGCCGTAGATGTAGAGGGGGTTGAAGTTCTCCCCGGGGGCCTCCGCGACAGACTTCGCCGCGGCATACACGAACTTGTTGGAGGGCCCTACTACGAAGGAATCGAAGGTAAAGCGCTTGTCGAGCGTCACCGTGGTCTCCTCTAAGGCGTCAGGCATCTCGTTGAGGGTGTATGTCTCGCTCCCGTCCACGACGATGATGAAGTCGGAAAGCCCCGTATCGGAAGTGGAAACGGCCTCGCGCAGTTTATCGGCATGGCTCGTCGTGATGACGCTCGCCGTAAGGTCGGTCTCGGCCTTCAACACGATCTTGCGGTTGACGATGTCCTGCGGGACGAGCGGTTCGATGAACGCGCTGAAGGAAATGGGCGTAAACAGCTGCCTTGCCCGCTCCTTGACCTGATTCCACATAACTTCCAACTGAGTGATTTCCGCCATTTTTTCCTCTGAAATGCTTTTCCTTTTTTCGTCGTTTTGTTATAATAGGGATAGAAAAGCCGATTTTATTCAATTATAATACAAATTCCGCCGAAAGAAAAGTGTTTTTCAAGAGAAAGTTCCGCTCATGCGTATAAAAAAACTCACTCTCCACAACTTCAGGAACTACGAGGAAGAGACGTTCTGCTTCACGGACGGGCTCAACGTGCTCACGGGCCGCAACGCGCAGGGCAAGACCAACTGTGCCGAGGCCGTCTTTTACCTGTGCACGGGTTCGTCGCTCCGCATCCGTCACGACCGCCAGCTCATCAAACGGGGCGAAAGCTGCGCTTCCCTCCGCGCCGAGGGGGAGAGCCGCTTCGGCACGCTCACGCTGGAGGCGGACATCTTTGAAAACAAGCGCGAACTGCGCGTCAACGGCGTCAAAGTCAAGCGGAGCGCCGACTTTTTGGGCAACATCAACAGCGTGTTCTTCTCCCCGGGGGAGCTTCGGCTCATTCAGGACGGCCCCGACGAGCGCCGCCGCTTTCTCAATCTCTCCATCTCGCAGACCTCCCGCCCCTACGCGCAGGCGCTCCTTCGCTACAATAAAATTTTAGACCAGCGAAATAACCTCTTAAAGAACCGCGATGTGTCGCTCGTTTTGGACACCCTTCCCGTGTGGGACGAGCAGCTTGCGCGCTATGCCGCGGTCATCGTCCGCCACCGCGCGGCGTATTTGAAGGAGCTTTCGCCGCTCGCCGCCGAGGCGCACGCCTTTTTGACGGACGGCGCGGAGGAGCTCGCCCTCTCCTTCGATCAGACCTATCCCGAGGGAGAAGAGGAGATCGCCGAAAAGCTCATGAAGGAGCTGGCGGCCGCCAACGAGCGCGATTTGCGCCTCGGCTTTACGACGGTGGGCCCGCACCGCGACGACGTGAAAATTTCCATCGGCGGGGCGGATGCGCGTGCGTTTGCCTCGCAGGGGCAGGCGCGGACGGCGGCGCTCTCTTTGAAACTTGCCGAAGTGGAGATCTTCACCCGTCTTGCGGGGGAGCCGCCCGTGCTCGTCCTCGACGACGTGATGAGTGAGCTCGACCTGCCGAGACGAAAGAAGCTCGTCGCGCGCACCGAGGGACTGCAATGTATTCTGACGTGCACGCACGCCGAGCGCGTCCTCTACGGCAAGGAGACCAACAAGATACGCATTCAAGGGGGGAAGATCGTCAAATGAGAGCCGACCTGCATCTTCATTCCTTCTGTTCGGACGGGAAGTATGCCCCTTCCGAGATCGCCGCGCGCTGCAAGGAGGCGGGGCTTGCGCTCTTTTCGCTCACCGACCACGACAGCATGGAGGGCGTTCCCGAGGCCCTCTCGGCGGCACAGGCCCTCGGCATCACTTGCGTGCCCGGTTGGGAAGTTTCGGCGTATGAGGACGTCAAGGTACACGTCCTAGGCTACGGCTGCGAGCGCGGCGAGGCGTACTTCTCTTTCCTCGAAGAACGTAAAAAAGGGGCGCTCGTCCGCGCGGAGGACATGATTAGGAAGGGCAACGCATATCTTAACCTCTCGGTGCGGCTCAAAGACGCCCTTGCGCTCCGCGTCAACGAGGATGCGCCCCTTCACACCATGCACGTCGTGCGCGCCTTTGCGCGGGCGATGGGGAAGGAGGGCGACGAGATGCGCTCCCTTGCGGCAAAGCTGTATCTGGAGCTCTTCGACCGCGGCAAGCCCGCCTATTCCGCGCTGTGCCGTCCCTCGCCCGAGGACGCGCTCAAAGTCATCCACGCTTCGGGCGGCATCGCCGTCGTCGCGCACCCCGGCCGCATCCGCCTTTCGGAAGGGGAGAAGTTCGCCCTTTTAGACCGCCTTGCGGGGGAGGGGCTCGACGGTATCGAATGCTTCTACACCACGCATACTGAGGAGGAGACGCGGGCATTCTGCGCCTATGCCGAAGCGCACGGGCTCCTTCAAACGGGCGGCTCGGACTTCCACATGGAGGATAATGTTCACTTCGTGGGAAAACCCGACTTTGCGCCCGACGAACGGCTGCTCCTTGCCCTGCGCTCGCGCGGGGTGAAGGTGTGAAAAAGGCGGTTCTTTTCTGTTCAACGGCTGCGCTCCTTCTGTGGGGCGCTTTTTTGCCGCCCGTCGAAGGGTTTGCCGCCGAAGTCTCTGCCGCTGAGGCGGCTTCGCAGGAAGAGGCGCTGCTCTCCCGCCGAACGACCTATTATAACATGGAAAACGTCGGCCGTGCGCACAACGTGGAACTTGCGGCCGAGCGCATCGATGGCATCACTTTGCAGCCGAAGGAGAGTTTCACTTTCAACGGGGCGGTGGGGGAGCGCACCGCGGAGAACGGCTACGAGGAGGCGCCCGTCATCGAGCACGGGGCATATGTTGCAGGCCTCGGAGGGGGCGTGTGCCAGGTCTCGAGCACGCTCTTTCTCGCCGCCCTCGAAGGGGGTCTCCGCGTGCTGGAGAGCCACCCGCACTCCCTTCCCGTCTCCTATCTCCCGCCCTCTCTCGACGCGATGGTGAGCGGTTGGTCGGACTTAAAACTGTTCAATCAACGCGCCTTTCCCGTCCGCATCGAGGCGAGCGCGGAAGGGGGCGAGCTCACCGTCTCCCTTTACGGTACGCCCGACAGCCTTATATACCGCGCCGAGAGCGTGCTTTTGGAGGAGACGGACCGCGCGGTCATAAGCGAAAGTTTTCTCCTCGTTTTCGGCGAGGGCGGGGAGCTCATCTCGCGGACGAGGGTGCGCCGCGACGTGTACATGCTGCCGCTTCCGCCCGAGGAAGAGCCGAAAAAGCCGTAAAACAGCCGAAAATGTGCGAAAAGATGGGTAAAATCGGTTGCTTTTTGCCCGTAATTACGGTATAATGACCAAGTGACTTCGGGCGTTCCGCTGCCGCAGCCCGCCAAGGATGCGGGTAAATACCAAACCGGGAATGAACGTCTTGTGTAAATCGGAGGTTAAGTCAATGAAAGGACTCATCGAAGCGATCGAGCGCGAGGGGCTCAAAGAGAACGTCCCCCAGTTCAATGTCGGCGACACCGTCAAGGTGGGCTACCGCATCATCGAGGGCGGTAAGGAAAGAATCCAGAATTTCGAAGGCGTTGTCATCGCCAAGAAGCACGGCGGGATCCGCGAGAGCTTCACGGTGCGCCGTCTTTCGTTCGGCGTCGGTGTGGAGCGCTGCTTCCCCCTTCATTCGCCGAAAGTTGCCTATGTCACCGTCGTCCGCGCGGGCAAGGTGAGAAGGGCAAAGCTCTACTATCTCCGCGGCCGTACGGGCAAGGCTGCCAAGGTCAAGGAAGATATCTGAAAACAGCGAACCAAGGCGGCGCTTATCGGCGCCGCCGCTTTTTTTGAAAAAATTGCCGAAAACCGTTTACAATTTTTCCGCAATCGGTTAGAATAGGAAAGACAACTCATTTCAATCAGTGAAGGAACTCAAGTCATGAAGAAGAATTTTTGGAAAGCCGCCTCTAAGTACGTCAAGGCCTTTCTCATTTTAGCGATCGCCTTCCTCGTCATCGGGCTGGGCACGTTGGGCAGCCTCGCATCGACGGGCGACTCCTTCGTCCTCACCGCCAAGCAGGACGGGGACGAAAAGGAACCCTCCCTCATGTTCCACGTCACGATCCCCGACGATGTCGTACAGGAAGCTTCGGAGTACGACCTCTATGTCAAGTATATCCTCGTCAACGTGGGCGCCGTGTATGCCCCCGCGGGGGAGGATACCGATATCCGCATCGGCCGCGGTAGTTCGCCCGACCTCACCTTTTCGCTCACCTATCCGATCACCGTTCCCTCCGTCTATACGGCTGCGAGCGAGGACGAAGAGGGCAGCTACAACGGGCCCTACAACTGGGCGGTGCTCGATGTGATCAACGACACGACCGATTCTCAGGGCAGGAACGGCTGGAGACTGCATGACTACGCCTACTACTTCTTCGCGGCGCGCACCAGCAGCGTGCGCATCAACGAAGTGGTGTTCATCGCCGAGAACAACACCCTCCCCGAGGAGGAGCGCGAGCCCATCGTGCTCAATGTCGAGCTCGACGACGCCTCCGTCATCCGCCGTGCGGAAGGGGAGAGCCTCGAGGACGCCTTGAAGCGCGCCTCCGCCGTTGTCGACAGCCAGCAGCTGCCCAACCTCTCTCAGTCCTCCTTCAACCGTTTCTCGGAGGAGGAGGCCTACTCCATGATGACCATTGCGGAGATGCGCGACGGCGGCTCCTATGTGAAGGGCGACACCTACCTCGCAGACAACGTGTATAACGCTCTCGGGACGGACATTCTGGCCCTCGGCACGCTCATCTTCGGCATGAGCCCCTTCGGCCTCCGCTTCTTCCCCTTCCTCGCCGCCTTCGGCGTGCTCATCTTCGGCTATCTCCTCGTGAGAGACATCTCCAAGAGCGAGCGTGCGGGCTTCATCTTTGCCGTGCTGTATGCGCTCTCCGCGGCCTTCCTCGCGGCAGGGCACCTCGGCACCCCGCTCATGCTCGGCGTGTTCTTCTTTGTCGCATCCGCCTATTTCTGCTATAAGTTCTTTGCGAAGGGCATGAAGAAGCCAAGCCTCGGGAGTGCGGCTCCCGTTGTCTTGAGCGCGCTCTTCGGGGCGCTCGCCATCTGCACCAACGGCGTGTGGACGATCCCCATGGTCGGCGTCGTCGTGCTGTTCTGTTTCGGTATGGTGCGTCAGAAGAAGGCGAAGGAGTACTACCTTCAGAAGGCCGAGGAAGCCCCTGCGGAGGTCGTCCAAACGGAGGACGGCGAAGAGTATGAGCTCACGCCCGAAAAGCGCGCGGCGCACGTTCGGGCCGAGTACAGCCGCAAGGATCGCATCGCCATCGCATGTTTTGTGACGGTGCTCCTTATCGGAACGTTCGTCCTGTCGATGCTCGCCGTCATTCCCGCATACCTTCCCTATGTGCGTGTTCTGGGCGATCCCGCCCTTCCCATGAACGTCATGGAAGTTGCATGGAAGCTGTTTGCGGGCGGATTCGTCGGCGTAAACGCCACGTCCTATGCGCAGAGCTGGGCGATGCACACCCTCTTCAAGGGAGTGGGCGAGCTCTATGCCGTCACCGTCGCGGGTGCGCTCACTGCCATCGTCGCGGTCGTCGCGAGCATCGTCGCGCTCGTATGGTACCTCGTTTCGGGCAAGAAGGAAGGCGATGAAAAGAGGGCGAAGGTCGCGCTCCGTGCGCTCGTCATTGCGGCGGCGGGGCTCCTGCTCTCGCTCATCTGCTCCGCCTTCGGGGGCGGCGCGTTCGGTTTCCTGCTCACCGCGCTCTTCTTCCTGTTCGCGATCGGCGGCACGGCTGCCGACAGAGTGCTCGTTTCGGGCGGAAAGGCCGCGAAGGTGATGATGTGGGTGTTCCTCGCCCTGCTCATCGTCTCGTTCGTGCTGCTCATCCCGTTCACCGTCTCCATTCCGCTCCCCGCGGGGCTGCAGACGGCGCTCTTTGGTTGATAAAGACCTCTCAATGAGAACGGAACGCCCTGCGTTTCGTTCTTTTTGACTTTCTCTGCAAATGAAATGAACGGGCGGTAAAGCCCGTCGGATACACATGAAAAGGGGGTAGGCGATGATCTCAACAGTGACTTGTTTCGCGCTGGCGGGGCTCGAGGGAGTGCCCGTCACGGTGGAGACGGACGTCAACAAGGGCGTTCCCGCCTTTGAGATGGTGGGGCTTCCCGACGCGGCCGTCAAGGAGTCCAAGGAGCGCGTGCGCTCCGCACTCAAGAACAGCGGGTTTCAATTCCCCGTCGTCAAAGTCACCGTCAACTTCGCGCCTGCCGACCTCAAGAAGGAGGGCGCCTCCTTCGATCTTGCCGTCGCCGTCGGCCTTCTGAAGGCGAGCGAACAGCTCGTCGGGGCCAACTTAAACGGCATCGTCTTTTTGGGAGAATTGTCCCTCGACGGGAGCCTCCGCCATGTGAGGGGGCTTCTCCCCATTCTCATCTCCGCCAAGGCGCGGGGATATACCACCTTCGTCGTTCCCGCGGAGAACGCGGGCGAGGCGCGCTTTCTGGACGGCGTCACCGTCTATCCCATGAAGACGCTCATGGACGTCGTCAAGTTCCTCGTCGGCGCGGAGCGGCCCGAGCCCGTGAGACCTGTCCGCTACGTCCCCGGGGCGAGAGGGGAGAGCTCCTCCGACTTGAAGTTCGTCAAGGGCCAGCCCATGGCAAGGCGCGCGGTGGAGATCGCCGTCGCGGGCGGGCATAATTTGCTGCTCGTCGGCCCGCCCGGCACGGGCAAGACGATGATCGCCCGCTGTATTCCCACCATCATGCCCGATTTATCCTTCGAGGAGGCGCTCGAGATCACCAAGATCCACTCCGTCGCGGGCATCTTGGGCGAGGAGGGCATCGTTACCGAGCGGCCCTTCCGCACGCCCCATCACACGGCGACGACCGTCTCCATGTGCGGCGGCGGCAACCGCGTCGTGCATCCCGGGGAAATTTCGCTGGCGCACGGCGGCGTGCTCTTTTTGGACGAGCTGCCCGAGTACAAGCGCTCGACGCTGGAGGCGCTCCGTCAGCCCCTCGAGGACGGCAAGATCACCATCTCCCGTTCGGGCGGGAGCTGCACCTATCCCGCGCGCTTCATGCTGTGCGCGAGCATGAACCCCTGCCCGTGCGGCAACTACGGCTCGGAGAAACTCACCTGCACCTGCACGCCCGCGGAGATACGAAACTACAGAAGGAAGGTCTCGGGGCCGCTTCTCGACCGCATCGACCTCCAAGTCGAAGTGGACGCCATCGCCTATGACGACCTCACGGGCGAGGCGCCCGAGGAGAGCTCGAAGGACGTGCGCGAGCGCGTCAACGGGGCGCGCGCCATTCAACGCAACCGCTTCGAGGGCGAATCTCTCCACACCAACGCCGAGATGGGGGAGCGGGAACTTCGCGAGTTCTGCACGCTCTCCAAGGAGTGCGACCGCATTTTGCGCGACGCGTTCGAGCGCATGCAGCTCTCGGCAAGGGCGCGGGCGCGCATCATCAAGGTGGCGCGCACCATCGCCGACCTCGACCAAAGCGAGGAGATCATGCCCCGCCATATGTTCGAGGCTGTCTCCTACCGGCTGCCCGAGTTCCGTTGATAATAAAAGGAGGCGCTCATGACGCAGGAAGAGCTGGGCATTTTGTGGCTCGTCGGGTGCACGGACCTCGATAAGAGGACCGCGGCCGCCCTTCTGCGCGCGGCAAAGAACCCCGCCCGTCTCCTTGAAGAATACGAAAAAATTGCGCCGTCCGTGATAAATTCGCCCGACGCGCGGTTATATAAAGAGAGAGGCTCTCGCTTTTCCGCCCTCGAAACGCTCGTAAAGGAACTCAAAAGCGAGGACTGCTTTGCGGTCACGGCCGTGAGCGACGACTACCCCGAATCGCTCCGCAACATCGCC
Organism: uncultured Clostridia bacterium; assembly: GCA_944367045.1. Taxonomy (GTDB): domain Bacteria; phylum Bacillota; class Clostridia; order Christensenellales; family Borkfalkiaceae; genus Gallimonas. The sequence continues at coordinate 43,504 of CALVWI010000004.1, forward strand.
GCTCCGCCCCTTCTTCTCTACGGCAAGGGCAACAGGGCACTTTTGAAGAAACGCAGGTTCTGCATCGTCGGCTCGCGCGTCACGCCGCAGTGGGCGGTAAGTTTCGGCAAAGACATCGCAAGGGAGCTTTCGGAGCACTTTTGCATCGTCACGGGGCTTGCGGAAGGGGGAGACAGCGCCGCCATCGAGGGTGCGCTCCCTTCGGGGAATCTCATCTCCGTGCTGCCGTGCGGGCTTCATGAGTGCTATCCTGCCTCGCACGTCGCTTTGAAGGAGAAGATCGCAAGGGGCGGACTGCTTTTGAGCGAGTATCCGCTTCACGAGACGGTGAAAAAGTACAGCTTTCACGAGCGGAACCGTCTGCTCGCGGGCCTTTCGGAGGGCGTCCTCGTCCTCTCGGCGGGCGAGCGGAGCGGCACGCTCATCACGGCGAATTGCGCGGCGGAATTCGGCCGCGACGTGTTCGCGCTTCCCTATCGCCCGGGCGAGGCGCGCGGCATCGGCTGCAACGAACTCATCAAGAAGGGCGCGTCCCTCGTGACGAAGGCGGAGGATATCCTCTCCTTCTACAATCTGGAAGTAAAGCCCGAGCGGGAAGAAGGGGCGGATCGGCCCGACCTCACCCCTGAGGAGCGCAAGGTGTATGAAGTTCTGCGCGACGGGGGAGAATTGCATACGTCCGTCATCGCGGAGAGGGCGGGACTGCGCGTCTTTGAAGTCGCGGCGGTGCTCTCTTCGCTCGAAATCAAGGGGTTCGCCGTCAAAGCGGGCGGCAACCGGTACAGCATCGCACGCTAAAGCGCGCATATTCAGGAGTTTTACATGGATCTCATCATCGTAGAGTCGCCCTCCAAGGCAAAGACCATTTCCAAATACCTCAAGGGGAAGTACCGCGTGGACGCTTCGGGCGGCCACATCCGCGATTTGCCCCAAAAGTCGCTGGGCGTCGCCGTCGACAAGAACTTCGAGCCGCGCTACGTCGTCTCGGCAGGCAAGGAGGAGACGGTCAAGCGCCTCATGGAAGAGGCCAAGAAGGCCGACCGCGTCTATCTTGCGACCGACCCCGACCGCGAGGGCGAGGCCATTTCCTGGCACCTTCAGACGGTTCTCGGTCTCGACAAGGACGGCAAGAACCGCATCGAATTCAACGAAATTTCCCCGAAGGCGGTCACGGCGGCTTTAAGCCACCCGCGCACCATCAACTATAACCTCGTGGACGCGCAGCAGGCGCGCCGCGTTCTCGATCGCCTCGTCGGCTATAAACTCTCGCCGCTTCTCAACAACAAATTGCAGAGCGGCCTCTCCGCGGGAAGAGTGCAGTCGGTGGCGCTTCGCCTCGTCGTCGACAGAGAGCGCGAGATCCAGGCCTTCAAGCCCGAAGAGTACTGGACGATCTCGGCGGAATTGCAGGATAAGGAGAAGAAGTTCTCCCCCTTCAAGGCGACGCTTGAAAAGTTTAACAACAAGAAGCTCAAAGTGGGCAGCAAGGAGCAGGCGGACGGCGTTTTGGAGACGCTGAAGGCGGGTGAATACACCGTTGCGTCCGTCAAGAAGAGCGTTGCGCGCTCGCATGCACCCGCTCCCTTCACGACGAGCACCCTGCAGCAGGACGCCTCCAACAAACTCGGCTACACCGCGCCCGAGACCATGCTCATGGCGCAGCACCTCTACGAGGGCATGGACGTCGAAGGGGAGGGGCACATCGCCTTCGTCACCTATATCCGTACCGACTCGACGCGCATCTCGGACGACGCACAATCGGCCGCCCTCGACTACATCGCCGAGCGCTTCGGCAAGGAGTACTGCCCTTCCAAGCCCAACCACTACGCCTCCAAGAAGGGGGCGCAGGACGCGCACGAGGCCATCCGTCCCATCGACGTCACCCTCACCCCCGAGCGCGCCAAGAAGATGCTCGATAAGAAGCATTATCAGGTGTATAAGCTCATCTACGAGCGCTTCATCGCCTCGCAGATGGCGGAAGCCCTCTATGATGCGATGCAGATCGTCATCGACAACAGCGGCTATTCCTTCAAGGCGACGGGCAGGAGCCTCAAATTCGCGGGCTACACCGCCGTCTATCAGGAGACCAAGAAGGAGGACGAGGAGGAGAGCGGAAAGCTTTTGCCGCCCCTTTCGGAGGGGGACAAGCTCGACGCGCTCTCCTTAAAGAGCGAGCAGAAGTTCACCAAGCCCCCCGTCCGCTATACGGACGCCTCCCTCGTCAAGGCGATGGAGGACAAGGGCATCGGCCGCCCCTCGACGTACGCCTCCATCATCTCAGTGCTCAACAAGCGCAAGTATGTGACCAAGGAGGGCAAGTACATGGTGCCCACCGACATCGCATACCGCATCACCGATATGCTCTGCAAGTACTTCAAGGACATCATGGACGTCGGCTTTACGGCGGACATGGAGGAGAAGCTCGACGACATCGAGGAGGGCGGCAAGGACTGGCACGAGCTCATCGCGGCGTTCTATCCCTCGTTTGCCGAGAAACTCCGCTATGCCTCCACGGACGGCGACGAGATGACGGATATTCTCTGCGAGAAGTGCGGGCACCCCATGGTGAGAAAGACGGGCAAGTACGGAAAGTTCCTCGCCTGCTCCAACTACCCCGCGTGCTCGAACATCATCTCCGAGGACACCGCGCCCGTCTCCGATACGCCCTGCCCCAAGTGCGGCGCGATGATGATCGTGCGGACGGGCAGATACGGCAAGTTCCTCGCCTGCCCCAACTACCCCAAGTGCAAGTCGACGCTCCCCTACGGCGAGGAGAAGAAGGAGGAGAAGCTCGAGGGCACCTGCCCCCTGTGCGGCAAGCCCGCAAAGCGCCTCTTCACGCGGACGGGGCGGTTGTACTACGGCTGCAGCGGGTATCCCCAGTGCAAGTTCATGAGCTGGGACGAGCCAACGGGCGAGAAGTGCCCCGTCTGCGGGAGCGCCATCGTCAAGACCAAGAAGGGCGTCATAAAGTGCAGCAACAAGGACTGCTCCTATAAGCCCCCTCAGCCCGAAAAGACCGAGAAGGACGAACAGCCCCAAGAGGCCGGGGGAGAGGCATGATCCGCGTCATCGGCGCGGGCCTTGCGGGCAGCGAGACGGCGTACTATCTCGGCAGTCGCGGCGTGGAGGTCGAACTCGTCGACATGAAGCCCAAGGCCTTCACCCCCGCGCATGAGAGCCCCGACTTCGGCGAGCTCGTCTGTTCCAATTCGCTCAAAAGCGACGATATCTGGGGCAATGCCTGCGGCCTCTTGAAAGAGGAGATGCGGCGGCTCGGTTCGCTCACGATGGCGGCGGCGGAAGTTTCGCGCGTGCCTGCGGGCGGGGCGCTCGCCGTGGACAGGGAGAAGTTCTCTGCCTTTATCACCGAAAAGCTCCGCGCCTGCCCGCATATCCACATTGTCTCGGAGGAAGTGAAGGAGCTGCCCGAACGGGGCGTCGTTGCGACGGGGCCTCTGACGGGCGGGGCGCTCTACGAGGACATCGAGAAAAAGCTCGGCGCGTCGCTCCACTTCTACGACGCGTCCGCGCCCATCGTCGCGGCGGACAGCATCGATATGAGCCATACCTTCACGGGCGACCGCTACGGGAAGGGGACGGGGGACTACATCAATTGCCCTCTCACGAAGGACGAGTACGAGGCCTTTGTTGCGGCACTTCTTTCCGCCGAGCGTGCGACGCTGCACGACTTCGAGAAGGGGGAGATCTTCGAAGGGTGTATGCCCCTCGAGGTGATGGCCTCCCGCGGGAAGGACACGCTCAGATTCGGCACCTTCAAGCCCGTCGGGCTTGCGGGCGAGGACGGCGTGCGGCCGTATGCCGTGCTGCAGCTGAGAAAGGAGAACGCGGCGGGCACGAGCTACAACCTCGTCGGCTGCCAGACCAACTTAAAGTTCGGCGAGCAGAAGCGGGTGTTCTCCCTGATCCCCGCCCTCGCGCACGCCGAGTTCGAGCGGTACGGCGTCATGCACCGCAACACCTATCTCCCCTCGGACAGGCTTTTGAACAACGACTTCTCGCTCAGAACGAACCCCGATCTCTACTTCGCGGGGCAGATCACGGGCGTCGAGGGATATGTGGAGAGCGCGATGAGCGGACTGTTCGTCGGCATCCACATCTGGAATAAATGCAACGGCATCAAATCGGAAGCGCCCGAAGATACCTGTGTCTCGGGGGCGCTTGCGCGGTATATCTCGACGGAGAACAAGGACTTTCAGCCCATGAATGCCAACTACGGCATCCTCAGGCAGAGCGTCTCTCTCCGCGACAAGAAGGAAAAGAAAAGACGCCTCGGAGAGCTGGCTCTGGAAGAGATCGAACGCTTCAAAGGGACCATCTTCGGGGAAGGAGGAAAATAAATGGAATTTCGCGGAACGACTATCTGCGCCGTCAAGCGGAACGGCGTCACGGCCATCGCGGGTGACGGACAGGTCACCATGGGCGAGTCGGTCGTCTTTAAGAATACGGCGGTCAAGGTGCGCCGCATCTACGGCGGCAAGGTGATTTTAGGCTTTGCAGGCTCGGTGACGGACGCCTTCTCGCTCTCGGAGCGCTTTGAAGGCATGCTCAACAAGTTTGCGGGCAACCTCATGCGCTCGGCGGTGGAGCTTGCCGACCTCTGGAGAAGCGACAAAATAGGCCGTAAGTTGGACGCCATGATGATCACGGCGGACAAGGATACGCTCCTCATTCTCTCGGGCACGGGCGAGGTCATCGAACCCGACGAGGGCATCTGCGCCATCGGCTCGGGCGGCAACTATGCACTCGCCGCGGCTCGTGCGCTCGCGCAGAACACCGACTTCTCGGCCGAGGAGATCGCAAGGAAGGCGCTCAAGATCGCCAGCGAGATCTGCGTCTACACCAACGACCACATCATCTGTGAGACCGTCTAAGGAGGAACAATATGGACCTTTCTCCCAAGCAGATCGTAAACGAACTCAATAAGCACATCGTAGGGCAAGACGAGGCCAAGAAGGCCGTCGCCATCGCCCTGAGAAACCGCTACCGCCGCTCGCAGCTCTCCCCCGAGATGCGCGAGGAGATCACCCCTAAGAACATCATCATGAAGGGGCCGACGGGCGTCGGCAAGACGGAGATTGCGAGGAGACTTGCAAAGCTCGTCAAGGCGCCCTTCATCAAGGTGGAGGCCACCAAGTACACCGAAGTGGGGTACGTGGGCAAGGACGTCGAGGGCATGGTGCGCGACCTCGTCGAGAGCGCCGTGCGGCTCGTAAAAGACGAGAAGGCGGCGGAGGTCTCCGTGAAGGCGACAGCGGCCGCCGAACAGCGCGTCGTCAAAATTCTGGCCGAGCTCAAGAAGGCCGACCGCGGCGAGACCCCGCGCGAAGTGTTTGAAAACAACCTTCTCGAATCTCTCAGAAAGGGCGTCTTTAACGACCTCGTCGTCGAGGCGGACGTGAGAGATGAGCCCAAGACGATGGAGCTCGTCCCCGGGGGCGCGGCCATCAATTTGGGGTCCATCTTCGGCGAGATGCTCCCTCCCAAGAAGAAACGCCGCAAGATCGCCGTCAAGGAGCTCATGAAGCTCTTTATCGCCGAGGAGAGCGACAAGCTCATCGACGAGGACGCGGTGCAGGAAGAGGCCGTGCGCCGCGCCGAGAACGACGGCATCATCTTCATCGACGAGATCGATAAGATCGCCGCAAAGGGCAACACGGGCGGGGCGGACGTCTCGCGCGAGGGTGTCCAGCGCGACATTTTGCCCATCGTCGAGGGCAGCACGGTGATGACCAAGTACGGACCCGTCAAGACGGACTATATGCTCTTCATCGCGGCGGGCGCCTTCCACGTCGCGCGCGTCGAGGACCTCATCCCCGAACTTCAGGGGCGCTTTCCCGTGTCCGTCGAGCTCACCCCCCTCACGAAGGAGGACTTTGTCAACATCCTCACGAGCACGGAGCACTCCCTCACGCGGCAGTACGCGGTGCTGCTCGCCGTGGATAACATCGACCTTCAGTTCACGCCCGACGCCATCGAAGCGATCGCGGAGATCTCCGAGGAGATCAACATGACGAGCGAGGACATCGGCGCACGCCGCCTCCACACCGTGATGGAGTACCTTCTCGAGGACATCTCCTTCAACGCGGGCGGCGGGAACTATCCCCTCGTCAAGGTGGAGATCGACCGAAAGTACGTCGAGGAACACCTTGCAAAGCTCACCACCAACCGCGATCTCAAGAAGTACGTCCTGTAAGCGGGGACGCGGGGGGAAGTTATGACGAAGGAGCAGTTCAAGGAGCTGGAGACGCGCGCGAAGGCGGGCGATGCGGTGGCGCAGTACGACTTGGGTGTCGCCTATCAGCGCGGCGACGCCGTCAAGGCGGATGTAAAACGCGCCGTCCACTGGTGGAAGAAGTCCGCAGACGCGGGCTACGGCCTTGCCGAGTACAACTTAGGCGTTGCCTATCACCGCGGCATCGGCGTCAAAGAGGATAGTAAGCTCGCCGCGGAGTACTACACCCGTGCGGCGGAGAAGCACTTCGGCCCCGCGGAGTATAACTTGGGCTTTTGTTACTACAACGGGACGGGCGTGGAGCGCGACCCCAAGCGCGCCCTGTATTGGTGGAACGTCGCCCTCTCGCACGGGTTCAAGAAGGCGGGAGAGGCCATCGGAAAATTTGCGGCGCGCCTCATGCAGGCGGAAGAGGACCGCGAGAAAGAGAAAAAGGAGCAAAATTCATGATCCAGGCACCCAAGGGGACAAAGGATATCCTCCCCAAGGACGTATATCTTTGGCACCACATCGAGGACGCGGCAAGAAAGACTGCCGAGGCATATGCCTTCAAGGAGATCCGCACGCCCGTCTTTGAGCACACCGAACTCTTCGTGCGCGGCGTCGGCGACACGACGGACATCGTCAACAAGGAGATGTACACCTTCCTCGACAAGGGCGGGCGCAGCATCACCTTGCGTCCCGAGGGCACGGCGGGCGTCGCGCGCGCGTTCATCGAGAACGGCCTCGTGAGCGAGGCGCTTCCCGCGAAGATGTACTACTTCATCTCGGCGTTCCGCTATGAGCGTCCGCAGGCGGGGAGACTGCGCGAGTTCCACCAGTTCGGCTGCGAGCTCTACGGCGCGGCGTCGCCCGCGGCGGATGCGGAGGTCATCTCCCTCGCCGATACCTTCCTGCGCTCGCTGGGGCTCAAGGAGGTCAGCCTGCGCCTCAATTCCATCGGCTGCAAGCACTGCCGTGCCGCCTACCACGCGGCATTGAAAGAATACTTCCGCCCCCACCTTTCCGAGATGTGCGCGGACTGCAATGCCCGCTTCGAGAAGAACCCCATGCGCATGCTCGACTGCAAGGAGGAGAAGTGCCGTATGGTGACGGCGGGTGCGCCCAAAATCTTGGACTTCCTCTGTGACGACTGCAAGCAGCACTTCGAGGAGGTCAAGCGCCTTCTCGACGAGACGGGCATCGAATATACCGTCGACCCCGGCATCGTGCGCGGGCTCGACTACTACAGCCGCACGGTGTTCGAGTTCGTCACCAAGGCGGCGGGCGCGCAGGGCACGGTGCTCGGCGGCGGGCGGTACGATACCCTCCTCGAGCAGATGGGCACCAAGCCGCTGCCCGCAGTCGGGTTTGCCGTCGGCATGGAGCGGCTTTTGATGGTCATCGCGGCGGAGAACGCTCCCGTGCCGCAGGAGAAGGGCGTCACCTGCTATTTGGCGGGCATGGACGGCGAGACGCGCAAGAAGGCGTTCACCCTCGCGACCGAGCTGCGCCGCGCGGGCATCTCGGCGGAGACCGACCTCATGGACCGCTCTTTGAAGGCGCAGTTCAAGTATGCCGACAAGAAGGGCGCGCGGTTCGTCGCCGTCATCGGTGAAGAGGAGCTTGCGGCGGGCGAAGCGCAGGTCAAGGACCTTACGGCTTCTACGTCCGAGCGCGTGAAGTTCGAGGAACTTTGCACATACTTAAAGAAAAAAACGGAGGAATAACATTATGTCGAAAAACGTCAGAGAGATCAAGGGCGAGGAGCTCATTTCGCTCGTAAAAGAGGGCAAGACGGTCGTGTGCGACTTCTGGGCGACCCGGTGCGGTCCCTGCCGCATGCTCGGGCCCGTGCTCGACAAGCTCGCGCCCGAATTTGAGGGCAAGGCCGAGTTCGTCAAGGTGGACGTCGACGAGAGCGGCGACGTCGCGCAGAAGCTGGGTATCATGTCCATCCCCGATGTCTACATCTTCGAGGGCGGCAAGGTCAAGACGCACCAGCTCGGGTACGTTCCCGAAAGTGCGATGCGCGTCTTCCTTTCGGACAATCTCAAGTAAATAACTCTCCCCGCAGTCAAAGCGGGGAGATTTTTTACGGAAGGGGAGGGGAGCGGGCGATGGGCGGCGGCCCCAAACACTTGCGTTTTTGGGGGAAGTGTGATACAATGAAAGAAATTTTCACGCCAAGGAGAAGTCTATGATCGATCTGAGCTGTATCCGCAGAGCCGACCCCGAGCTCTGCGCCGCCATGGAGCAGGAACTTGCCCGCCAGCGGGGCAACATCGAACTCATCGCCAGCGAGAACATCGTCTCGCCCGCCGTCATGGCCGCGATGGGGAGCCACCTCACCAACAAGTACGCGGAGGGCTATCCCGGCAAGCGCTACTACGGCGGCTGCCAGTACGTCGACATCGCCGAGGACCTCGCCCGCGACCGCTTGAAGCAGATCTTCGGGTGCGACCACTGCAACGTCCAGCCCCACAGCGGCGCGCAGGCCAACTTCGCCGTCTACTTTGCGATGCTCAAGCCCGGCGATACCATCATGGGCATGAACCTCTCCCACGGCGGCCACCTCACGCACGGCTCGCCCGCCAACATCTCGGGCACCTACTTCCACATCGTCCCTTACGGCGTCTCCGCCGAGACCGAGACCATCGACTACGACGAGATGGAGAAGATCGCCCTCGAGTGCAAGCCGAAGATGATCGTCTCGGGCGCGAGCGCGTACCCCCGCATCATCGACTTTGCCCGCATCAGGGAAATTTGCGATAAAGTCGGGGCGCTTATGATGGTGGACATCGCCCACATCGCGGGGCTCGTTGCGGCGGGCCTTCACCCCAACCCCGTGCCCTATGCCGACTTCGTGACGACGACCACCCACAAGACGCTGCGCGGACCGCGCGGGGGCGTCATCATGTGCAAGGAGCAGTACGCGAAGGCCATCGACAAGGCGGTGTTCCCCGGCACGCAGGGCGGGCCACTCATGCACGTCATCGCGGCGAAGGCCGTCGCCTTCAAGGAGGCGCTCTCCCCCGAGTTCAAGGAATACCAGACGCAGATCGTCAAGAACGCCGCGGCGATGGCAAAGCGTTTCACTGAGAACGGCGTCAGGCTCGTCTCGGGCGGCACGGACAACCACCTCATGCTCGTCGACCTCAGGAAAGAGAACATGACGGGCAAGGAGCTTGAAAAGCTGCTCGACGAAGCGCACATCACGGCGAACAAGAACACCATTCCCTTCGAGACGACGTCGCCCTTCATCACGAGCGGCGTGCGCATCGGGACGCCCGCCATCACCTCGCGCGGCATGAAGGAGGCGGAGGCCGTCGAGATCGCCGACCTCGTCACCGAAGTCATTCGCCATCGCGAGGAGGCCATCGCGCCCGTTTCCGAGAAGGTCGCCGCCCTCTGCGCCAAGTTCCCCATCTACGAGAACGACATTCTGTAAGAATAATATAACGCCGCCCCGCGCCATTCGGCGCGGGGCGGCTTCTCAATTTCAAAATTCCTTATTGATTTTTCAGAACGCGCTTTCTCTCATAGCGCACGAAGTAATTGGCGGCGATGATGCCGAGGGCAAACAGCGCCATGCCGATGCCGAGCTCCCGCCACATCGCACCGTCCAAAGTCCAGCTCGTGTAGACCTCCATGATCTCGGGGTTGAAGAACATCGTCAGAATGGAGCCGAGCGACAGCCCCGCAATGGTGTAGAAGGAGGGGGCGCGCTTTCTCTCGAGCAGGCGCGAGAGGCCGTTGGAGACGGTGAGAAGCCCCAAGATGAACCCGACCGCAAGGCACCCATAGACGAGGAGCACCATCGGATTTTGCTGCCAATAGGTGAAACTCACCGAGTTGATGAGGGGCGTGAAGCACCCGAAGGTCATGAGAAGGGCGGTCGCGCTCAGCCCGGGCACGAGCTGCGTCACGGCGATCGCAAACCCCACGACGACGAAGAGCAGGTAGTGGTACCACGCAAGGTTCTCGAGCGACAGCGCGTCGGGCGCGCCGAAGATGGAGAACGCCGAGAGCCCGACGGGGAACAACAGGCCGATCAAAAACAAAATGATGCGCCACGGGGTGGGCTTTTCGCCTCGTATTTCGTCGGTGACGGCGGGAAAGGCGCCCAGCATCAACCCCGCGAACAGCGCCACGATGGCGAAGGGGAGCAAGTTCAAAAGCGCCCTCACGCCGAAGAAGCCCAAAACGAGCCCCACGATGCCGCCGAGGACGATGGGCAGGAGAAAGCGCGCGCTCTCCTTGAAGCGGCGGAAGATGCCGCCGAGGGCGTAGAGGAGTTTCTCGTACAGGCGGAAGATGATGGCGACGGCCGAACCGCTCACCCCGGGCACAATGACGGCAAGCCCGATGAATGCGCCCAAAATGCCGCCCTTGAAAACTTCTTTTTTATCCTTATAGCGAAGGTCCATTCCGCTCTCATTCGTATGGCGCTCGCGCTTTTTCTCTTTCATGCCGCTCCCGTTCCCTTAAAGGGCGTTTTCGGCTATTATACGATAGCTGTCTTATAAAGTCAACCGTTTGACATAGGCGGGCGGTGAAAGGGGCGTGAAATCGGAAGTTCTCCGCAGACGGCGAAAAAAAAGACCCCGCAAAGGGGCCTTTTGAGCTTTCTCAGTAGTAGTTGGGGCCGTACTGCGGGCCGTTGGTGATGGCGTCGAAGACGCCCGTGATGATGCCCGCGGCGATGAGGGCGACGAGGATGAGCCAAAAGACGAGCGTGACGATGCTGATGACGAGGCCCGCCGTCGCGAAGCCGTTTGCCGAGTACTTCTTGCGCTGTGCAACGCCGATGGCGCTCAGGATGAGCCCGACGAGGGGCACGATGAACACCGAGCCGCCCCACACCGAGATGATGGAGAGCACAAACCCCGCAATGCCGATGCCGTTGACGGGCTTTTTCTCCGCGGGGTCCAATTTCGCCCCGCAGTTGGGGCAGACGACCGCCTTGGGGTCGACTTCTCTTCCGCAATTCTTACAGTAGGTGCGCTTTTCCGAGGGGGTGGGGCCGACGGGCTGCTCGCCCGTTGCCTTGCCGCACTCGGAGCAGACGGCCGCATCGTCGGGGATCTGCTTTCCGCAATGTTTGCAATACATAGTGTTGCCTCCTTTTTTTCTTCTCTCGCCTATATTTATACCACAAACCGAAGGAAATGTCAATGCCCTGCGCTATTCGAGAAGGTCGTCGAGGGAGACGTCGTAGAGCCGCGCGAGCTTGATAAAGTTCTGGAGCGTCGGTACCGTGATGCCCGCCTCGTAGGCGTGGTAGGACTGCGGCGTGATGTTCAGCTGCTTCGCGACATACAGCTGCGTATAGCCGTACTGCTGCCGAAGTGCCTTTAAATTCTTGGGTAAATTGTAAAGTTCCTGCAAGTGAGTGCCTCCAATCACTTGACATAATACAGTTTCAAACTGTATGATATGAGAAAATAAGTTTATAACTTATTTCGGAGGTAATCATGCAAGAGGAATTTCGGGCGGAAGAACTTTTAGAAATCGTGCGGGTGGTTTTGAAAGATGAACTGACGGCGGTCATACGAAGGAGGGGAGACGAACTCACAATTACCTTTCCGGGAGGGGAGCGGTACGTTCTTACGGTATGGAGGGAAAGTTTTGGGCGAAAAGTTGTTGACAAGGGGAAGGAGGCGTGATATAATACGCTCAATCGAATATTCTTTGGGGCGGAGTGAAAGTCTCCACCGGCAGTAAAGTCTGCGAAGGGCCGCAAGGCCCCCGAACGGGTGCGATTCCCGTACCGACGGTATAGTCCGGATGAGAAAAGAACAATAGGCTTTTTTCGCGCCCCGCTTGTTTTTCAGGCAGGGCGCTCTTTTATATCAAAGGATATCCGAAATACATTTTCAGAGGTCCTTTTTATGGCTGCAAAGAGTTACTTTTCGGCGACGCGCATCGCCATGATCGCGCTGTTCTCGGCACTCGCGGGGGTATTGTATATCCTAAACTTCTCCATCCCGTTTGCCTTCCCCGGGTTCCTGGAGTTCCGCTTCTCGGACGTCCCCGTCCTCATCGGTACGTTCGCTCTCGGCCCCGTCGCGGGGTGCATCATCGTCCTCTTCATGGTGCTCATCAAGCTCGTCATCGTCTCGACGAGCACCTACTTCGTGGGCGATCTCGCAGATATCCTCGTAGGGTTCGCGCTCGTCATTCCCGCGGGGCTCATCTACAATAAGAACCGCACCTTCAAGGGCGCGCTTTTAGGCATGGGGGTGGGAACGCTCGTTTCGACGGCGCTCGCGGTGCTCTTGAACCGCATTTTGCTCGTGCCCGCCTATGTGGAGCTGATGTTCGGCGGCAGCTGGGATCCCATCATCGGCATGATGACGCCGCTCTTCCCCAACTGCACCGTGGAGAACTTCTACACGCTCTATCTTTGGGTGTCCGTGCTGCCCTTCAACCTCTTGAGATGCCTCGTCGCGTCGCTCATCACGCTCCTTGTATATAAGCACATCTCGCGCGCCATCAACCGCCTCAACGAGCGGCTCGTGCCCAAGAAAGAGCTTTCGGATGCCGACGTCAAGAAGAGGAAGATTTGGGCGTGGGTGGGGTTTGCCGTCGTCGCGCTCCTGCTCATCGGGGCGGCGCTCCTGCATTACTTTTTGACCCAATCATAAAAATGTTTGCAAAAAACTGCCGTATGCGCTATAATGAGCGTATGGCAGTTTTTTCTTCCTCCTCGGAAGGGGAGACCTTCCGCTGGGCGGAAGAGTATGCAAAGACGCTGCGCCCCGGGGATACCGTCCTTCTGGACGGCGAGATGGGCGCGGGCAAGACTGTGATCGCCAAGGGCATCGCAAAGGGCCTCGGCATCACGGAAGAGGTTTTAAGCCCCACCTATGCCTACATCAACAGCTACGAAGGGAGGCTCTTTCACTTCGACTGCTACCGCATCGAGAGCGAGCGGCAGGCGGAGGAGCTGGGCTTTGCCGATTACTTTGACTTAGGCGGCATCTGCCTTGTCGAATGGAGCGAAAACATCGCGGGGCTGCTGCCCGAAGAAGTCAAGCGCGTCACCGTCAGAAAGAGCGGGGAGACGCAGCGGGAGATAGAATATTGAACTACCTTGCCATCGATACGAGCGGCGAATACCTCACCGTCATTGCCAAGAAGGGGGAGAGGGCGGAGCGCGTGTTCCTTCCCGATTGCCTTGCGAAGCACTCCGTCGTGCTCATGGACGAGATCGACGGGGCGCTCACCCGTGCCGGGATGACGGTGAACGACTGCGACTTTCTCGTGGTCGTCGTGGGGCCGGGCTCCTTTACGGGCATCCGCATCGGCATTGCGACCGTCAAGGGTCTCTGCTTTGCGGCGGGGAAGAAGGCGCTGCCCGTCACCTCGCTCGACGCCATCGCATATAGTGTAGAAGATGCGCCCGTTTTGGCGCTCGTCGACGCGGGCCACGGCGCGGTGTACGCCTGCGCTTACGAAAAGGATAAGACCCCCGTCGCTCCGCCCGCCTATTATAAAGCAGAGGACGCGGCGAAGGCATTCGAAGGCTTTATGCCCCTCTCGGAAAAGCCGCTTTTATTCTGCGGAGAGGAGGCGGGGCATGCGGACGTCCTCTTGGGGCTCGAGTGCGCCGTCGAAAAAAAGGCGGGCGGGCTCGTCGAGCCGCATGAGTTGCAGGCATTGTATCTGAGAAAGTCGTCGGCGGAGGAGATGCGGAAATGAATATCCGGCTTTGGCGGTACGAGGACCTCAACGGCATCGCCGTTTTGGAGAGCGAGTGCTTCTCGCAGGACCCTTGGAATATGCAGATGCTGGCGGAGTCCTTTCTCTCGCCGCACTTTGTGGGCGTGCTCATGGAGGAGGACGGCGCGGTGACGGCGTACGGCGGCATCGGCGTCGTCGAGGACGAGGCGGAGCTGCAGCTCATCGCAACTTCGGAGATGTACCGCCGCTGCGGGAGGGGAAAGCTCATCCTCGCCCGTCTCGAGGAGGAGGCCAAGTCGCGCGGCGCCAAGACGATGTTCCTCGAAGTGCGCGTCAGCAATTCCTCGGCACTCATGATGTACTTGAAAGACGGCTTTCAGGGCATCTACACGCGCCCGCGGTACTATCGGGACGGCGAGGACGCCGTCGTGATGAAGAAGGAGCTCGTCTGAACATCTCCTTCCTGCAGCAGGGTGAGGGAAAAGACCTCGTGTTTCTGCACGGGTATCTGAGCTGTAAAGAGAGTTTCTACCCCGAGATAGAGTACTTTTCGCGGCACTTCCGCGTGACCGCTTTGGACTTCCCGGGGTTCGGGAAGAGCGATATGCTCCCCGCCGCGTGGTCGGTGGGGGACTATGCCGACTTTCTCTTGGCCTTTCTGAAGGAAAAGGGCATTATATTCCCGCATGTCGTCGCCCATTCCTTCGGCGGGAGAGTGGCCATCAAGTGCCTTGCAAGGGGAGAAATTGACCGCGCCGTGCTCACGGGCTGCGCGGGCATCGTCAAAGAGCGGACGCTTCTCTACCGCATGAAGGTAGGAGGTTACCGCATTGTGAGGAAACTTTCCCCCGCGTTTGCGGAGAAGCACTTCGGGAGCAGGGAATTCCGTTCGCTTCCGCCCCTCATGCGGGAGAGCTATAAGAAGATCGTCAACGAGGACCTCAGAGAGGAGGCGAGGCGCATAACGCGGCCCGTGCTCTACATCGTGGGGAGCCTTGACAAGGAGACGCCGCTCTCTTCGGTGCGGCTCTTGCACGAGAATACCGCGGGGAGCAGATTTTCCGTGATGGAGGGGTGCGGGCACTTCGCCCACCTCGAGAGGCCGCTCGACTTCTGTCTGGCGGCGGAGGAGTTTTTACATGACGCTTGAAGTGATCTTGAGCATTCTCGGAGGTTCCGCCGCGGCGGGGCTTCTGTACAGCTTTTGCCTGACGCCCGTTCTCGGCGTGCTGCAGCAGTGCGGGTACGGCGAGCGGGAGCTTATGCGCTGGTACTACCGCAAGGGCAATATGCTGCGCCGCCGCCATGCGCTCCTCGCCCTCTGCGACGTGCTGCTCGTCGCGCTCGTTTCGCTCTGCTTCTCCTTCTTGGGGAGCGACCTTGCGGGGCTCGTCTCGGCGGTGCCCTTCGTAGGGCTGGGGGTATTATATATGGTAGCCTCCCGCCATGCGCTCAAGGTGCCGCTGCGCCGTTCCGCCCGCATGATGCGCCTCGGCGGATGCTGCTTTATCTTGCTTTGGGCGATCGTGTTCGGCGTGAGCGTCGGCATGTGGTTCGCTGCGGAGGCTTCGGGGAGCGAACTCTTCCGCATCTTCCGCTTCCTGCCCGTCACGCTCCTGCCGCTTCTCTTTCCCTTCATCGTGTCGCTCGCGAGCGTCCTCATGAAGGTCTACGAACTTCCCCACAATTCCCGCTTTATCAAAAAGGCCGCGAAGAAGCTCGCCGAAAACCCCTGCATCAAGGTGGGTATCACGGGGAGCTTCGGCAAGACGAGCGTCAAGCACTATTGCCAAGAGATGCTCTCCTTAAAATTCCGCACGATCGCGACGCCCGCCTCCTACAACACCCCGATGGGCATCGCCCGCACGGTGAAGGAGGGGCTCGACTGCGACGTGTTCCTCGCCGAGATGGGCGCGCGCCGCGAGGGGGACATCAAAGAGCTGTGCGAGCTCGTCCGCCCCGAGTACGGCATCGTCACGGGCGTGGGAGACCAGCACCTCGAGACGTTCGGCTCCCTCGACGCCATCGCCGCGGAGAAGAAGGTGCTTGCCGAGTACGCAAAACGCGTCGTGTTGGGCGCGAGCGTCCGCTTCGACAAGCCGGGCGCACTCAAGGAGGGGCGCGACTTCGCGGCGGAGGACATCGTCTGCACCGAGAACGGCACGTCCTTCACCCTGCGTCTGGGGAAGGAGACCGCGCGCATGGAGACCAAGCTCCTCGGCCGTCACAGCGCGGAGGACGTCGCCTTTGCCGCGGCGCTCTGCTCGCTCCTCGGCATGAGTATCCAGGAGATCGCCTCGGCGGCCCCGCTCTTAACGCCCGTGCCGCACCGTCTTGAAAAGCGCGTTTCGGGCGGCGTGAATATCCTCGACGACTCCTACAACGCCAACACGGCGGGAGCCATTTCCGCGGTGGAGACATTGAAGCTCTTTTCGGGGCGCAAGTTCGTGGTGACGCCCGGGCTCGTGGAGCTCGGCGAACTCGAGGAACAGCGCAACCACGCGCTCGGGGAAGCGCTCGTGGGGCTGGACGGCGTCATCCTCGTGGGCGAGACGCGCGTTTCGGCCGTGAGTGCGGGGTATCTCTCGGGCGGCGGCGACGGCGGAAAGCTCCGCACCCTGCCCAACCTGCAGGAGGCGCAGCTCGTTCTCAAGAATGAGCTCAAACCGGGTGACACCGTCCTCTTTTTGAACGACTTGCCCGACAACTATTAAATTCGGCTGTATTTGGCCCGTACCGAAGAGACAGGTGCGGGTCTTATTTTATTTTCGGGAGGGAATATGAAGCGTGTTGCAGTCTTTTTCGGAGGAATTTCCAACGAGCACGAGATCTCCGTGCTCACGGGCATGATGGCGGCGGGCCTCCTCAGGGGCGCGGGGTACGAGGTGCTGCCCGTCTTTCTGCCCCTCGAAGGGGGCATGACGCTCGCGGCAGGGGCGGAGCGGCCCGAGGATGTGACGGGCGGCCGCTATCCCGCCGTCACGTTGAGCGGAAGTTCGCTTGTCCGTGTCAAAGGATTCAAGAGACGGAAGAAGTTCGACGTCGCCCTCAACTGCTGCCACGGCGGCATGGGGGAGGACGGCACGCTTGCGGCGCTCCTTGCGTGGAACGGCGTGCCCTCGGCGTCGCCCTCGATGGAGCTTGCGGCGGCGTTCATGGATAAGTCGCTCGCGAAGATCGCCGCCAAGGGGCTGGGGCTGCCCGTGCTCCCTTCCGTGCGCGTGAGGGAGGGAGAGGACGGCGTTGAAAAGGCCCGAGAGGTGGGGTATCCGCTCGTCGTCAAGCCCTGCCGCCTCGGCTCGAGCATCGGCATCACCCTCTGCAAAGATGTCCGCGAGCTCAAAGTCGCCCTCGCCCTTGCCTTCCGCCTCGACGATGCGGCGCTCTTAGAGCCCTGCCTCGAGGGGCGGCGCGATCTCAACTGCGCGGCGTACAGAAGGGGAGGGGAGATCGTCCTTTCGCCCGTCGAGGAGGTGCTGTCCTCCTCCGACATCCTCACCTTCGGCGAAAAGTACGAGAGCACCGAGCGCCGCAGCATCATTCCCGCCGACATTCCCGAGGACGCCGCCCGTGACATTCGGGAATACCTCACGAAGATCTGCGAGGCGTTCGATCTCAAAGGCGTCGTGCGCGCCGACTTCTTCTATGCGGACGGGAAGGTTTACTTCAACGAGCTCAACACCGTGCCCGGCTCGCTCGCCTTCTACCTCTTCGGCGATACGCTGACAGACGCGCGAGAGCTTCTCGTCTCGCTCGTCGAGAACGCCGCGCTCCCGCCCCGGAAGCCGCCTTTGACGACGGGACTTCTCGCCCGTGGCCGATTTGCGGGCGCAAAAGGTTGCAAAAACCCGCCTCCCGTGGTATAATACCAAGGAAAAACACCGAAAAGGGAGCAAGTTATGGCAAAGATCCAAATGAAGACGCCGCTCGTCGAGATGGACGGCGACGAGATGACGCGCATCCTTTGGCAGGACATCAAGGACATCCTGCTCACCCCCTATATCGATCTCAAGACGGAGTACTACGATCTCGGCCTTGTCCACCGCGACGAGACGGACGATCAGGTCACCATCGACAGCGCCGAGGCGACCAAGCGGCTGGGCGTTGCCGTCAAGTGCGCGACCATCACCCCCAACGTGCAGCGCATGAGCGAGTACCACCTCAAGAAGATGTGGAAGAGCCCCAACGGCACCATCCGCCGCATTCTGGACGGCACCGTGTTCCGCGCGCCCATCCTCTGCGACGGCATCGTGCCCTATATCCCCGGCTGGAAGCAGCCCATCGTCCTCGCCCGTCACGCCTACGGCGACGTGTATTCCGCGGTCGACGAGGAGCTCGAAGCGGGCGAAAAGGCGTATCTCGTCATCGAGAACGACAAGGGCGAAGTGCGCAGAAAGCTCATCCACGACTTCGACGGCGCGGGCGTCGTGCAGGGCATGCACAACACGGACGCCTCCATCCGCTCCTTCGCACACAGCTGCTTCCGCTATGCGGTCGAGAACAGCATCCCCATGATCTTCTCGACGAAGGACACCATCTCCAAGCAGTACGACGGCAGATTCAAGAAAATTTTCGAGGAAGTCTACGAGGAATACCGCGCACAGTTCGAAGAAAAGGGCATCTGGTACCTCTACACGCTCATCGATGACGCCGTGGCGCGCGTCGTCCGCAGCGAGGGCGGCCTCCTTTGGGCGTGCAAGAACTACGACGGCGACGTCATGAGCGACATGGTGGCGACGGCGTACGGCTCCCTCGGCATGATGAGCTCCGTCCTCGTCTCGCCCGACGGCAAGTATGAGTACGAGGCGGCGCACGGCACCGTCACCCGCCACTACTACAAGCATCTCAAGGGGGAGGAGACCTCGACGAACTCCGTCGCGACCATCTTTGCATGGACGGGCGCGCTCAAAAAGAGAGGGGAGCTGGACGGCACCCCCGACCTCGTCGCCTTTGCCGAAAAGCTGGAAAACGCCACCAAGGCGACCATCGAGGCGGGCGAAATGACGGGCGACCTCATCCCGCTCTTCAAGAAGGAGGGCGTGACCCCGAAGAAGCTCAATTCTGTCGAGTTCCTTCGCGCCATCGCCTCCCGCCTTTGAGAAAAATTTGCTTTTAAGGCGCGGCGCGCGGCTCTTTGGGCCGCGCGCCGCTTTTCTTTGCGCGCGTCCCGCTTCCGAAGAAGCGGGACGCGCGCATACTATCCGAACTGTATCCAAAACGGGAAAAGTTGTCAACAGAAAGGGGAGAAGTTATCCACAATTCAACGGCAAAATCAGGCAAAAAAGGCAAAATATACCGTTCTATGCAGGATATTCCTCCCCCCTCGCCAAGAAAATTTTAGAAAAGGCTTGACAACCAAACGGAAGTCTGTTAAAATACAAATAGATCATATCCTGACGATATGGCACATAAGAATAATTCTATCTGCGGGTGCAGGGCTTGTCGCAGCGCAACGGGGCGCTGCCGAGGCGTTCTTCCGCGCGGCATTCCGGCCGCGAAGGGGAGGATGCGGGGCTTTGAGCGCCGCGGTTTTGTTCCCTTTTCGGGCGGAGCAGAAGGGGTTTTGCTCCGGCCGTACATAAAAAGGGGAGAGGGCTGCGGGCCGTGCGCGGGAGATAGCGGGAAGCAAGGGCGTCCGAAGAGGACCTCGGCAGGAAAGCCGGGGTCGTTTGGGGACTGTTTTGCGTATTTCGCGAAATCTCGCCACAATTTACAGCGAAACGCTTGACAACCCGAAACTACAATGATAGAATATGCTCCGAAGTGTCATATGGGAAAGATATGACCTCAGTCTCGAAAAATATTTAAAGGAGAATCATTATGGAAAAACAATCAACCAGAAAGTTCCTTAAGCTGATCGTTGCTCTGGTCGTCTTGTTCCTCCTCGGTTCCTCCGCCCTCTTGCTCGCTTCCTGTAAAGAGGAAGAACATGAGCATGCTTGGGACGAAGGTACCGTCACAACTTCGGCGACCTGTACAACCCCCGGCGTAATGACTTTCCACTGCACCGTTGATGGGTGTACCGAAACCAAGACCGAAGAGATCAAAGCACTCGGCCACGACTATCAGCTCAATGCCGATCAGTCTAAAGATGCTACTTGTACCTCTAACGGCTCTTCCGTTTACGTCTGCTCCCGCTGCGGCGATTCCTATGCCGTTACTTCCCCCGCTACCGGCCATAAGTGGGACGAAGGGAAAGTGACTACCGAGCCCACCTGTCAGCCCGGCGTCAAGACCTACACGTGCCAGAATTGCGGTGAGACGAAGACCGAATCGATCGCTGCTACCACCGGTCACGAATGGGTGCTCAACGAAGAGCTCACCGTTGCGCCTACCTGCGCCAAGGACGGTGTGAAGTTCTACGAGTGCGCAAACTGCGGCACTACGCAGGAGATCGTCGATCCCGCTACCGGCAACCACGAGTACAACTACGAGTACATCGATGCATCCTGCGAGGAGTGGGGTATCGTCATCATCACCTGCAAGAACTGCACCTACTACAAGCAGGAGACCGATAGCTCCAAGCCTCCGCTTGAGCACAACTACATCGTCAATACCGATGATCCCAACTACGTTGCTCCCACCTGCGTTTCTCAGGGTTATGGTACCTTCGAGTGCACCCGCTGCAACGATACGTACGCAGGTCCCATCGCGGCTCTGACCACCAACGGCCAGCACCAGTGGATCGTCAATACCGATACCGATGATACCCTTCCTGGTTTCGTACTTGGTGTTGGTAATAATTACGCGACTGTCGATGAAGCAAAGGCTGATGGCTGGACCACCGTCACTGCTTACAACTGCACCACGGCAGGCCTCATCCAGCGCGTCTGCGACCGCTGCGGCTATATTGAGTCCAAGCCCGTCGCCGCTACGGGTCACAGCCCCGTCGGCATGACCGAATGGCTCAAGGGCGCAGGCTCCAGCTATAATAACGACAATTACTCCAACACCGAGAAGATCAACGCTTATCTGCGCGCTACGTCTAAGGACAACATCGGCGGCGTCTGCCACATCAACAAGGATCTCAAGGACGCCGAGGGCAATCAGATCTACGCATTCGAGTGCGAGAACGCTAACTGCCCTTGCGAAGTTGTCTACAACGCTTACGGCCAGACGAAGAACCTCGTTCCCGCTGTTTCGGAGCACACCTATGTCAACGCCAACGGCACCGAAGTTGCTTGGGTTGCTGTTCCCGGCAAGGTTGCAGATTGCGATACCGCAGGTAAGGAACATCGTTACTGCGTCTACTGCGGCGAGGAAGTCCAGCGCGATGTCGCTGCTCTTGGCCACACCTGGAACACCCTTCAGCTTGACGGCAGAACGGAAACGCTCAAGTGCGATCCCGATGAACTGCTCGTCAACACCACGGCAGGCCTTACGGCCCTTCGTAAGGCGCTTGAAAGCTACTACGATGACCTCTACACGGCTGATGAGATCTATAATGAAGTCGTGAAGAACTTCAAGTCGGGCGAGCAGTATGCTTACTTCTGCTACACCTGCGGCGCGCTTGAGAAGGCGACCGATCACGAGTATGTCATCGGTACCCTTCAGGATGGCAAGTATGACATGAACGACTTTGTTGTCGATGAAGATGGCAACGTCGTCGTCGCGGAAGGTGTCACGGTCGATACCATGACCTGCCGCAACGTCTATGTCTGCAAGAACTGCCTCACGCCCGAGTACATCGGCGAGCACGGCACGTTCACGACGGCTACCTGCCGCGAAGGCTCCGAGTGCCCGATCTGCGGCAAGCCCGGCGCAGGCCAGCTCCAGCACCAGTATGTCAACATGAGCGACGTCCTGAATGAGTACAACGCTCTGACGAACACCGGCAACGCTGATTCCAAGCAGGTTGGTGACTACACCTACAACGGCAAGCCTCTTACCTACGGCCAGCTCCGTGCCGCTTACGAGAAGGTCGTTGCAAACGAAGCATGGATCACCCCTGTTGCAGCTACCTGCTCGTCTGCCGGTACCGATGTCTATGTCTGCTTCACCTGCCTGCTCGATGCAGCAAACGGTGTTGAGTTCGACTGGACGAAGGGCACCCTTGCAGAGACCGATCTTAAAGAAGGTGAAGTCCCTGCTCCCGCTTACGAGTACTCCGCTTACACGGTTGCTACTTCCGACGGCCACGATTGGGTCGCTGTCTACTACAAGACCGGCGCGACCGATCCTATGGTCGACAATTCCATCGACTTCGCGATTACCAGCTGCGAGAGCGGTTACAAGGTCGCATACTTCTGCGAGAACTGCAAGACGCTCTACAAGAACGTCCCCGTTCTTGATAATGAGGATACCGAAGCTGATGAGCGCGAAAAGAACATCGCCGGCACCGAAGGCTTCACGAACGAGGCAGGTTTCGTCCTTAACCGCGATGCTTACGAAGGTGATGGCGAAGGCGTGATCGACGTTAAGAAGCTCGACGAAGCTCAGCTCAAGACCCTCCTTACGAAGGTCGACGACCACCGCGGCCAGCACGTTGTGTACATCCCTATGAACTACAACAAGCTTGCCGGCCAGTATGCGGCTCCTACCTGTATCGAAGAAGCTACGCTTCCCGTCGTCTGCGTCAACTGCGGCGCTTCGCTCCAGTACACCTACGACGAGATCGCAGCTCAGATCACGAACATCAATGGCAATAACACTACCGAGATCGTTAAGCACAAGTTCGTGTTTGCGACCGCTGACGAAGTGAAGGCAGCCCTTGGCGTGACCTCCTTCACGGATGGGAAGGATGCTTACCTCATCACGGAGGATGTGTTCGAGCAGAACGCTACTCCTGCAGATGCTGGCGCACTTGCTGCTGAAGCAAGAGTCAACCCTGACAACCACGCTAACCAGCCCTTCGCTTGCGGCGACCACTGCAACGCAGTCCTCAAGGATGCGACGACCGGTGCGATCATCGGTTACTGCTCCGGCTTCGACACCGATAAGGACGAAGACGGCAACTACAGTGTCGTTACCGATAAGCCCGCGAACTTCGACGCTGACGACCACACCACGGTCACTGTTGAGTTCAAGCTCAGCGCTCGTCTCAACGGCAGCTACCTCGGCAGCTACACCCTCAAGATCGCCGTCGTCGATTCGAATGACCTCACGAAGGATTCCGGCGGCACCGTCAACGGTGTTGACTGGACGAAGGCAGAACTTCTGACCATCGACACCATCGCTAAGTGCTCTGGCGAAGGCACGACCTACACGCTTCCTGTGAAGTACGAACTTTCCGAGGTTTCCAGCCTTACGGCAGGCACCGAAGTCAAGTTCTTCGTGCTCCAGAACGCAGAAGGGAAGATCTACCCGATCACGATCGATATGAACTTCTACAGCGAAGATGCTGCTACGTTCGCATTGATCAATAATAACACCAAGGTTTCCGGTACGACAGTTCAGGTCCCTCAGGGCGATGTGTTCTTCATCGACTTCGGTGGCAATGATGCTAACGTGACCCGTCCTGCAGTTCCCGTCGAGGTCTCCGATGCTACGTCGTTTGCTCTTGCGATCACGAACGCAGACTACGACACCACGCAGAAGGCTTACGTCGTGAAGTTCCAGGAAGGCGCTGATATCTCCGTCGCTTACGCAGATGGTGATTCTCAGTCCGCTGCTTCCAAGGCTCTGGAAGATGCTGTCGAGGCTCTTGCAGCCAAGTTTGAAAGCGACGGTGACAACGCAAGTGCAGTCGTCGTCGACCTCAACGGCGGTTCCATCGACTACACGATCGCTTACAGATTCGCTGACACCCACTTCGACGGTTTCGATGCAGTCACGTTCAAGAACGGTACGATCGAGATCATCGGCACGCAGGATGCAGATAAGGTCGTTGACAAGTTCGCGATCGCTATGACGACGTCCGATCTTGACCTCACGCTCGACAACGTCGACCTCATCACGAACAAGAGCGCGATCTACATCGGCACGACCTACACGGGCACCGTGACCATCGTCGACTCCAACATCACCACCTACGGTACCTATGGTATCTATGTCGGCGACGATACTGAGACGCATCAGTGGAACGGCACCGAGACCGCAGCATACGTGCTCGATATCGACGACTCCACCATCACCTGCACGAGAGACTTCGCAACCGATCCCGATGCTGAGCAGCTCCTTTCGACCGCTCTCTTCGTCGCATCCAAGGCAGAAGTCACCGTCGATGGTTCCACCCTCTCCGCAGCCGGCCAGGCTATGGTCGTCCGTGGCGGTACCGTCCTTGCAGCAGACACGAGCTTCGTCCTCATCGCAGGTTACGAAGATGTCGCAGCAAACGATGCGACCTACGGCGTCGAAGAAGGTGACCTTGGTATCACCAGCGTCGGTTACGGCGGCAAGACCCTCAGCCTTGCTCCCGGCCGTGCCCTTCAGGTCTATCGTCAGCACGGTGTTTGGGATAAGACCAACCACGTTGTCCGTGCAGCGATCGTCATCGGTAACTCCAGCGAGACTGCTTACTACAAGCTCGCTACCGATGTTACCCTCAACGATGTCCGCATCGACGCTTCGGCTGTCGAGGATGCGGAAGAGATCGAGATCGCAGCTCGTTACGACGTCGATGGCAAGGATGCTGTCAACGGCTCCGTCTCCGTCGAGTACGAGGGCTACGGCGATTACCTCGAGGCAGCTATCTCCGACAACTCCATCCGTTCGCTCATCACGATCAACGGTACGGCGCTTACGGACTAACTGCTTGGGCGAAAGCCCCGAACAAATGCTTACTACCATCAATGAGAGTAGATAACTTGATTAACTACAGTCTGGTTGATTGATAGTCCAATAGCAAGGAATGTCCCCGAAGGGTAACCTTCGGGGATATTCCTATGTTTATTTCACGCGAATCTTTTTGCAAAGGCAAAAATCTTCGCCGTGAGATTCAGGAAAACACCGCCGCGGCAAGACTGCGGCTCGTTTGATCTCAAACGGCGTAAGGGAAACGCCGTTTTCGGTCACCGCTCGCGCGGGAGAATGCGCTCGCTCGTCTCGCAAGGGGAAAACAGCACACCGTGCTGTTTTAAGAACGCCCTTGCTCATCCCTCACGGAATTTGTTTTGCGGAGCAAAAGAAATTCGTGAACGAAAAAAGGAATATCCCCGAAGGTTACCCTTCGGGGACATTCCTTGCTATTGGACTATCAATCAACCAGACTGTAGTTAATCAAGTTATCTACTCTCATTGATGGTAGTGAGCATTGTTCAGGAGTCTAAGACTCTTTTGCGATCACGCACCAAGGTTGTCATCGTTGATCGTGATGAGCGATGCAATGGCGTTGGGCATAACGGAGTTCTTGAGGAGCTGCGTGTTGCCGGTCCACTTAACGGTGACCATCGTGGTCTCAGCGGCCTCAGGCTCATCAACGTGGTAACGAGCAGCGATCGCGATGTTCTGAGCATCCTCGACGGAGTTGTCGAACGTGATGTTGTTGAGCGTGACATAGACAGGAAGATCGTAGTAATCCTTCGTCGTGTCGGAATCGCTCTGATCGCAGTTGTAAGAGTTACCGATGACAAGGGCTGCACGGACAACGTTGTTGAGCTTACCCCAGACACCGTACTGACGGTACATCTGAAGAGGACGGCTTGCAACGTAGCCAAGCGTGGAACCATCGTAACCTGCGCTCGTGATGCCGAGGTCGGTATCAGCGGTGATGCCTGCGGTAGCAAGATCATCATCCTCATAACCTTCGACAAGCACGAGTCTGGTGTTCGCCATGCTGAGGGTACCCATACGGACGACAACAGCCTGACCTGCTGCGGAGAACACACCACCCTTGACTTCGACTGCGACAGGTGCGCCGACGAAGAGTGCGGTGCTAAGAGCCCACTCGGCATTCGCATCAGCAGTGACTGCCACAGGATTTCTCGTCATCGTGATGTTGGTGTTCTCAAGAGTGACGACCGTCTCACGCGTGGTCTTATCGATCTGATCGGAAGCCTCATTGCTGTCACCGACAAAGATACCATAGTTACCATAAGAGGTAATGGAGGAATCTTTGAGGGTCACGCTGCCGGTGGTGGTAGGAGCAACGTAGATACCGCCCTTCTCGGAAACGATGTCGACATTGTCGAAGATGACATCGGAAGCCGTTTCGGGGATCGTGATCGCAAACTTCGTTTCGGGAGCAGTTGCGCCGCCCTTATAGTAGTTGATCTTACCGTTGGTAACGGTGATCGTCTCGAAGTTGCGAAGGGCCGTAAGAGAATCTTCAGTCATCTGATCTTCGGTGAAGTGAGCCTTCGCGGAAGTGATGCTGAGCGTACCGCCGTTGAGGTCGAAGATGATCGCATCGGAGGTGCCGTTCTTGTCGGTTGCAAGCTCAACGAATGCATCAAGGACATCATCGAAGGTCTTGCCGTACGTGTCGGAGTTGTAGCTTGCGACGATGTTCGCGCCTGCTGCAAATTCGACGACATACGCCTTCTTATCCTTGTCGTACTCGGCGTTCTCGATCGCAAGTGCAAGCGAGGTTGCGTCGGTAGCCTCGACAGGAACTGCAGGGCGGTTTGCTTTCGAACCATCATAATCGTAACCGAAGTCGATGAAGAACTGGTCGTCGGAACCGACATCGATCGAAGCGCCATTTGCCATGAGGTTGCCCTCATTGCCATCAGGCCAAGCCTGCGAGTCATCTGCGAAGACGCGGAGACCGTAAGCGCTTGGAGTAGAGCTATCCTGGGTAGGATAGACGTTGCCTTCTGCATCGACGAGGACGAAGTAGTTCGAACCTGCCGAAATGTTGCTGCCGTTCCAAGCGGTAGGAAGCTTGTAGTTGGTCGTGCCAGCGCAAGCGGAAGCGCTGTCGGTGGTCTTAAACGTGACCTTGCTCCAATCAACCTCGCCGTCCGTGAAGCTGTTTGCCGTGACAACAGCGATCTTAAGGGTGTAGCCGTTGAGATAGCTGGTGCTGAGTCTGTTACTGAGATAGAAGCTGAGGGTAACGGTCGCGTGTGCCGTATCCTGAGCGCACTTGTCGGTCAGAGGCACAGAGGGAGGATTCGATACGCTCGTGTTCTGCTCGTCGTAGTACTTAAGAAGTGCGCCGCAGATGTAAGCGGTACCCTGAGCGTTCGTGACCTTGCAGTGCGTGCCGCAAGCGAACGTCTGACCTGCGTGGTTGGTAAGATCGACAGAAGCAGCCTTCGTAAGAACGGTGTTCTTGCTGCTGAAGGTGTTGGTATCGATGAGATAGCCGTTCGTGCCATCCTTCCAGCCTGCAGGCATTTCGTTCTGAGTAGCAGCCTTGAATGCAGGGGTATTCGTATCCTCGAAGTTAGGAATGGTACCACCTTCCTTAAGAGCTTCGTAGCTGTACTCAAGGGTTGCGCCGCAGTTGATGCAGACCACAGGAATGGTAGCAGTCGAAATGCAGTTGGAAGCCACATAGTTGTTGAGGCTTGCGAAGTTCATCGGGATGTAGATGACGTGCGAGCCCTTATGGTCGTCGACCTTCGTAAGGAGGGTCTTGAGATCGGAAGCCGTGAAGGTAGTCTGAGCGATGTCAGTAACCTTTGCGACCTCTTCCTTGTCGAGCATGAAGCCAGCCTCGTTGGTGAAGCCCATGCCTTCCTTGTTGTTCTTTGCTTCGTTCTTGTCGTCCTCTTCCGTAGCCTGAGAGTCGTTGGTCGTGTCGTTAGCGACAGGAACATTGGTGTAGAGCTTACCGCAGTCAGCGCAGAAGTAAGCGACCTTGAAGCCGTACTCGCAGCTCGTGAGAGCGACGTCCTTGCTGCCTTCGACGGTAGCAACGGTATCAGTAAGGTTGAAGTAGTAAGGAGCCCAATCGTGTGCGCCCTCTACAGCAATGACGTATGCGCTGTACTCATAGCCGTTTGCGGGAACCGTCGCACCTGCTGCAATGGTAACTTCGTCGCCCGTCTTCCACTCGAACTCGATGTCTGCAGCTGCGTCAAGAAGGCACTTGTAGCAGACATAAACTTCGGTACCGGCGGTCGTGCAGGTAGCAGTGACGGGCTTGAGCCAAGCCTCATCAGCGAGGACCTTTTCATAAGCTTCGCGGAGCTGGCCGTAGGTGACAGCCTTGTTGTTGTACGTAATGCCGTCAACCTCATCCTTGTCAGCGTGGCCGGGGTTGGAAACGGAGCTAACATTTTCGTTCAGCACGTCTGCCATGTCGAGGTACTGGTGCTGAAGCTGAGCCTTGAGCTGCTCGCCGCAGAGTTCGCAGTAGGAACCTGCACGGCAGGACTGAGGGGTGATGGAAGCCGTAGGGTGATCGCCCTTGTGGTCAGGGGTACCGCAGTTCTTGCAGACAAGGACGTTGCGGCAGGTCATCGTAGCTTCGGTGACGCCTTCTGCAACGACGACATTGCCATCCTCGTCGACGACATAGTCGCTGAGGTTGTACTTGCCATCCTGAAGGGTACCGACGACCCATTCGTGATCCTTAGCAACTTCAACTTCGCCGCAGCGGAAGCAGAAGCGAGCATAGGAGTTGCCGGAAGTCATATTGCTAAGGACTTCCTGATAGATTGCGTCAGC
This sequence comes from uncultured Clostridia bacterium, assembly GCA_944367045.1. Lineage (GTDB taxonomy): Bacteria > Bacillota > Clostridia > Christensenellales > Borkfalkiaceae > Gallimonas. The sequence goes on from CALVWI010000004.1 coordinate 71,927, forward strand.
CTTGTAGGGATCGTTGTCGTAGTACTCGCTGATCGCCTCATAGAGGGCTTCAAGACCATCCTCGTTGCTAATATCGAGGTAAGGGTCATCATCGCAGACGAGAGCAGTGGTTCTGCCGTCGAGCTGCATGGTGTTCCAAGCGTGCTCGAGAGCCTCTGCATCCTTCGTCTCGGTCTGGCCGCAGACAGGGCAGGTACGGGTGACCTTGCCGGCGGTGGTGCAGGTAGGAGCATGTGCGCCGGTCGCATCACCGGGCTTCCACTCAACAGCGGAACCGTCAGCGTTCGTCCAGGTGTGGTCAACAGCGGGAACGAGGTTCTCGGTATTGCCGTATGCGTCGATCACGGTCTCGCAAGGGCAGCCTTCGCGGTCGCAGACGAACGTATAGATCTTCTGGCCCTGTGCATCGACGAGGTCGGGATCAACATAGCAGAGGCCATTGATACCCTGTGCCTTAAGAGCCTCAGCAAGAGTAAGATCGTCTTCGGTTCCTGCCTTCTTATCATCGCCATCCATAGCCGCGATGTGGTGGCCGAGAGCCGCAATGGTGCCCTTGTCAACGTAACCGCAGACGGTGCAAACGCGCTCCATCGTGCCGGCGGTGGTGCAGTTCGCAGCCGTAACGGTCGTCCAGCCTTCAGCCTTCAGAGCAGCGCTGAGGGTATCCTCGGTATCCGTGTTGGGCGCAAAGGTATGCGAACCGGTTTCGGAGAGAGCGGGGATAGGATCCTGGTAACGGACCTTGCAGCGGATGCACTCATAGATATTGTAGCCGGCGGTGACGCAGGTAGGATCGAGGTGATCGACGACGTTCATGGAACCGTCGGGATTGACGTAGGAGTGGTCAAGCTTGGGGAGGACGGTAGAGGACTTAACGTAGCCGCAGACCTCGCAGACTTCCTGACGAAGGCCATCGACCTCGCAGGAGGCAGCCTGTTCTTTAGTGGTGAAGGAATGCTCACCGGTAGCGGGGATGGCTTCGGTCTTGGTCTCGCTGCAGTTTACGCAGTGGTAAGTACGGAGGCCGGTCGTGCCGCAAGTAGCCGCGATAGTGACTTCACCCTCGTCCCAGGTATGAACGCCGGTAGCGGGGATGACCTGGACTTCCTGATAGCCGCAGACGGAGCACGTACGGGTAACGGAGCCTGCCTTGACGCAGGTAGCGTCGACGGTAACGGGGTCACCCAACTTATGGCCGGTAGCGGGGGAAGTAACGGCATAGGAATCGCCGCAGCGGGAGCAGACGTAAACGGAAGAGCCGTTAGAGGTACAAGTAGCATCTTTAGACTGATCGGCATTGAGCTGATAGTCGTGGCCGAGTGCTTTGATCTCTTCGGTCTTGGTTTCGGTACACCCATCAACGGTGCAGTGGAAAGTCATTACGCCGGGGGTTGTACAGGTCGCCGAAGTTGTGACGGTACCTTCGTCCCAAGCATGCTCATGTTCTTCCTCTTTACAGGAAGCGAGCAAGAGGGCGGAGGAACCGAGGAGGAACAAGACGACCAGAGCAACGATCAGCTTAAGGAACTTTCTGGTTGATTGTTTTTCCATAATGATTCTCCTTTAAATATTTTTCGAGACTGAGTGAGCAGAGGAATAGCAGAAATACCCTTTATCCAGCCTTCCCGTCGCGAGGGTCTCGGGGCGAATTCATTTTAATGAATTCGCAACGACGGGAGCTGACGCTCCCGAGCCCGACGCCCGTCCACAGGACGGGCGTCGGGCTGTTCCCTCGGGAGGGCGGCCGTATTCGCTTGATTTTCGCAGAAAAGTTTGATATACTGTCCGCATGGACAACAAACCTTTTACCGACAGAGTAAAAATCACCGTCAAAGCCGGCAACGGCGGCGACGGCATGAACAGCTTTCAGGCATACAAGGGCAAGCCCGCCTGCGGGCCGGACGGCGGCGACGGCGGCAACGGCGGAAGCGTCTACTTCCTCGGCGACCGCAACATGCACGATCTTCTCTCCTTCCGCTATACCTCCAAGTACTTCGCAGGCAACGGCGCGCGCGGCGGCACCAACCGCTGTACGGGCAAGCAGGGGGAGGACGTCGTCATCAAGGTGCCTCTCGGGACGCTCGTCCGCGACGCAGAGTCCGGCAAGGTCATCATGGACGTCTATGAGGACGGTGAAAAGCTCCTTCTTCTCGAGGGCGGAAGGGGAGGCAAGGGCAACGTGCGCTTCACGACGGCGCGCCGCCACGCCCCCGACTTCGCGCAGAAGGGCGTCCTCACCAAGCCGCACGAGCTCATCCTTGAGATGAAGGTCATCGCGGACGTCGGCCTCGTCGGCTTCCCCAACGTGGGCAAGAGCACGCTGCTCTCCAAGATCTCGGCCGCCCGCCCCAAGATCGCCGACTACCACTTCACGACGCTCTCGCCCAACCTCGGCGTGGTGCGCGTGTTTGACGAGAGCTTTATCTGCGCCGATATCCCCGGGCTCATCGAGGGCGCGGCACAGGGCGCGGGCCTCGGGCATGCCTTCCTGCGCCACATCGAGCGCACCCGCATGATCGTGCACGTCGTCGACATCTCGGGCATGGAGGGGCGGGACCCCGTCGCCGATTTCAAAGCCATCAACGAGGAACTCGCGGCCTATTCCGAGAAGCTCGCCGCCCTCCCGCAGGTCGTCGCCTGCAACAAGTGCGACTGCGCGGGCGCGGAGGAGAACCTCGTGCGCTTCCGGGAGGCATACGGCGGCAAGTACCGCATCTTCCCCATCACGGCGGTGAAGAGCGAGGGGCTGGAGGCGCTTCTAAAGGAAGTCGTCGAGATGCTCAAAGAGCTGCCGCCTGCCGAGCGCATCCCCGCCGAGGAGTTCGAGTTCGACGAGGGCGACAACGCACAGTTTGAGATCTTCCGCGACGAGACGGGTGCGTACGTCGTCGTGGGAGGTCTTGCCGACATGCTCTGCCGCAACGTGGTGATGAGCAACCCCGAGTCGATGGCGTACTTCCAGCGCGTTTTAAAGCTGCGCGGCGTCATCAAGGCGCTGCAGGCCGCGGGCTGCAAGGAGGGCGACACCGTGATGGTGGGGGACACCGAATTCGACTTCGTGCCGTGATGCGGCCGACGAATTTTCAACAAACGAGCCGCAATACGGCCGACGAGCCGTAAAATAGCCAACGAGCCGCATCGCGGACATTCAGGAGAAATACTTATGACCAGCAAACAGAGAAGCAACTTAAAAGCGCTCGCCGCCAATCTGAAGCCCATCGCGCAGGTGGGCAAGGAGGGCATCTCCGAGAACCTTATAAAGGGCCTTTCGGACGCCCTCGAGGCGCACGAGCTCATCAAGCTCAACCTCCTTCCCGCATCGGGAGAGAACGAGGACGCCCTCGCCGCCGAGATCGCATCGGCACTCAATGCCGAGGTCGTCATCGTCATCGGGCGGCGCGCCGTCTTATACCGCCGTTCCTCGCGCGAGGGATTCGACCACATCAAGTTTTAAGCGCGCTCTCCCCATAAAGAGGGGGAGGGCACTTTGACGAGAAGCAATGAGGGGCGCCCGCCGCGGCTAAAAGCCGCGGCGGGCGCCCCGTTCTATATTCCCTTCCTTATCTTGCCCGCTCACAGAAGGAAAGATTTCCCTTTGGAAAGCTGCGCATATTCCCTTGACAAACGCGCCAAACTGTCCTATAATAGAGATACAAACAAACGTTTGCAATCTGAAAGGAGGACGGCATGGAACAGGAACGAATTTACGCGTGCATCGACATGAAGTCCTTCTTCGCGTCGGTGGAGTGCGCCGAGCGCGGGCTCAACCCGATGGAAGCGCAGCTCATCGTCGCCGACGAGTCGAGAGGAGACGGCACCATCTGCCTCGCCGTCTCGCCCAAATTAAAGGCGCTGGGCGTGAGAAACCGCTGCCGTATGTTCGAAGTGCCCAAGAACCTCGAATACATCGTCGCCAAGCCGCGCATGCAGAAGTACATCGACTACGCCGCCGAGATCTACGGCATCTACCTCGACTTCATGCACAAGAACGACATCTACGTCTATTCCATCGACGAGAGCTTTCTCGATATCACCGACTATCTCTCTGTCTACAAAAAGACGCCCAAGGAGTTCGTGCGCTTTCTCATCGAGGAGATCGCGCGGCGCACGCACATCCCCGCGACGGCGGGCGTGGGCACCAACCTCTATCTCGCCAAGATCGCGCTCGACATCACCGCCAAGCGCTCGCCCGACCGCATCGGGTATCTCGACGAGGAGCTCTTCAAAGAGACGCTGTGGGACCACCGTCCGCTCACCGACTTTTGGGGCATCGCGCGGGGCATCGCGGCGCGGCTGGATAAGAAGGGCGTCTATACGATGCGCGGTATCGCCCATCTGCCCGAGGAGACGCTCTACAAGGAGTTCGGCGTCAACGCGGAGCTGCTCATCGACCACGCGTGGGGGCGGGAGAGCTGCACGATGGCGGATATCAAGAACTACAAGGCAAAGTCGCATTCCGTCTCGCACTCGCAGGTGCTCTTCTCCGATTATCCCTTCGGCAAGGCGCGCATCGTCTTCGAGGAGATGGCGCGGACGGGGTGTTTGGAGCTCATGCGGCGCAAGGTCATCGCGGGGCGTATCTCGCTGTATGTGGGCTATTCCAAGGACGCGCACGCCACGACGGGCGGCTCGCGCAAGCTGACCTTTTCGAGCAACCTTCCCAAGAAGCTGGTGCCCGCGCTCATGGCGCTCTTCGACGAGACGACGGCAAAGAACGTGCCCATCCGCCGCCTCGGGGTCGGGTTCGAAGCTTTGAGCGACGAGAGCTGCGAGGGGTACGACCTCTTTACCAACTGGGAGGAGGTGGAGAAGGAGAAGCGCGTCAACCGTGCCGCCCTCGAAATTCAGAAGAAGTTCGGCAAGAACGCGCTCATCACGGCGGCAGACTTGCAGGAAGGGGCGACGCTTTTAGAGCGCAACAAACTCATCGGAGGTCACAACGCAGATGGATAGAGCGGAACGGGCAAAGCAGTTCGCACCCTTCGACGCCCTTCGGGGGCTGAGGGAGGCGCTCGAGAGAAAGGAGCTCGAACATGAGCGGCAGGAGAAGCGGGCGCGCACGGACGAGGAGACGGAGGCGCTCGAGCGCGTGCTGCCCCTCCTTGTGCGCGGGAAAAGGGCGCGGGCGCTCTTTTTTGAGGGCGGGTTCTACTTGGAGGCGCGGGGCGTCATCGAGGACGTCGACCTCGTTCATCGCACCCTCCGCATCGGCGACGGCGTGCTCTCCTTCGACGATCTCTACTGCGTCCGCCTGCTCGGGGAAGGGGAGGCGTAAAGAGGGGCGGCAGCATAAGCCCCTCCAAAAAGAGCGAAAAAAAACGGCTTCGGTGAAAACCGAAACCGCTTTTGTTTCAGAGAGTTACTTCGTCATGCCTTCCTGCACGGCGACCGCGACGGCGACCGTAGCGCCGACCATCGGGTTGTTGCCCATGCCGATGAGGCCCATCATCTCGACGTGCGCGGGGACGGAGGAGGAACCAGCGAACTGCGCATCCGAGTGCATTCTGCCCATCGTATCCGTCATACCGTAGGAGGAAGGGCCGGCTGCCATGTTGTCGGGGTGCAGCGTTCTGCCCGTGCCGCCGCCCGATGCAACGGAGAAGTACTTCACGCCGTTCTCAACGCACCACTTCTTGTAGGTGCCTGCAACGGGGTGCTGGAAGCGGGTGGGGTTGGTGGAGTTGCCCGTGATGGACACGCCGACCTTCTCGAGCTTCATGACCGCAACGCCCTCGGGGACGTTGTCGACGCCGTAGCACTTGACCTTGGCGCGGGGGCCGTCCGAATAGGGGACTTCTTTGACGACCTTGACCGTCTCGGTGTGGTTGTCGAACTCGGTCTCGACATAGGTGAAGCCGTTGATACGCGAGATGATGAACGCCGCGTCCTTGCCGAGGCCGTTCAGGATGACGCGGAGGGGCTTCTGACGCACCTTGTTCGCGTTCATGGCGATGGAGATGGCGCCCTCTGCCGCCGCGAAGGACTCGTGGCCCGCGAGGAAGCAGAAGCAGTCGGTCTCCTCCGAAAGGAGCATTTTACCCAGGTTGCCGTGGCCGAGGCCGACCTTACGGTTTTCGGCGACGGAGCCGGGGATGCAGAACGCCTGGAGTCCCACGCCAATGGCGGCTGCCGCGTCCGCTGCCTTGGTGCAGCCCGACTTGATGGCGATCGCCGCGCCGACGGTGTATGCCCAGACGGCGTTCTCGAAGCAGATGGGCTGGGTGCCGCGGACGAGCTTGTCGCAGTCTACGCCCTTGGAAAGGCAGATGTCTTTGCATTCTTCGACAGAATTGATCCCGTACTCCTTGAGTACGCCCATGATCTTGTCGATCCTTCTTTCATAACCTTCAAACAGAGCCATCTTTCTCCTCCTTATTCCTTACGAGGGTCGATGTACTTCACCGCGCCCTGCTCTTCGGCGAATCTGCCGTAGTGGCCCATGGACTTCTTCCAAGCCTCGTTGGGCTCCAACCCCTTCTTGATGAAGTCGGTCATCTTGCCGAGGGAGACGAACTCATAGCCGATCACCTGATCGTCCTTATCGAGAGCGAGGCGGGTGATATAGCCCTCTGCCATCTCGAGGTATCTCACGCCCTTGAGCGCCGTACCGTACATGGTGCCGACCTGCGAACGGAGGCCCTTGCCGAGGTCTTCGAGCGCCGCGCCGACGACGAGGCCGCCTTCCGAGAAGGCCGACTGCGTACGGCCGTAGACGATCTGCAGGAACAGCTCGCGCATTGCGGTGTTGATCGCGTCGCAGACAAGGTCGGTGTTGAGCGCTTCGAGGATGGTCTTGTGGGGCAGAATTTCCGCCGCCATTGCCGCCGAGTGCGTCATACCCGAGCAGCCGATCGTCTCAACGAGGGCCTCCTGAATGACGCCCTCCTTGACGTTGAGCGTCAGTTTGCAGGCGCCCTGCTGCGGTGCGCACCAACCCACGCCGTGCGTAAACCCGCTGATGTCCGTGATCTGCTTTGCGCATACCCATTTGCCCTCTTCCGGAATGGGGGCGGGATCGTGCTTGGGTCCCTTGGCAACGCACATCATCTGTTCCACTTCAAGTGAATACTGCATGTGATGTCCTCCATTATGATCTTTCATCCCTATTGGGAGCTTTCCCCGTCATTTTACCACATTTTTCCGTAAAAAACAAGGGATACAGTGTAATTTGCGGCAAAAATTTGCGCTTTTCGGGCATGCGGGCCTCCTGCCGCGGGCGCGGCGCGGGGGAGAGGGGGAAAACGGGGCGAAAATCGGCTATTTTGGGGTGGGCGCGGAAGAAAAAACAAAATGTGTAAAATTTTCCGCCCGATATTGTTGAAATGTTCGTTCAAAAATGATATAATGTAGCATGAGAAAATGGCGATACCATAGGGCGGTGTGCGCGGGAAAAGCGCGGCCTCCCTTCGGAGAAAGGAGATACATTTGAACGGCTACGGGCGCGGAGCAGACAACAAGGAGCGCGGTAAGGGCGTGGTGACGAGAGAGACGTTGGGAATGACGCTTCTCATTTTCAGCGTGATCTTATTCGTCATCGCGACGGTCGGGCGCTTTATTTTCGGCGAGATCGGCGTGAGCATCACGGCGTTCCTTCAGGGGACGCTGGGATTTTTTGTGTATCCGCTGCTCGTGCTCATCTTCTACGGTTCGGTGTGCCTCGTTGCGGGCAAGAACCTCATCTCCGCCAAGTTCATGCTGAAATTGACGGCCGTCCTCGCCGCGGCCTTCCTCATCGCGCACCTTGCGACAAGCACCCGCTTTACGGGCGAGGGGTACGGCGCGTACCTTTCGGGCTGCTATACGGCGCCGTTCGAATCCTCCGCAACGGCAGGCGGGGCGGTGTTCGGCCTCGTCGTCTATCCCGTGCAGGCGCTTCTCTCCCCCGTGGGGGCGTACGTGCTGTTCGGGCTTTTAGCGGCGCTCGCGCTCTTTGTCTTTTTGTGGGCGACGCCCTTAAAGGCCGCCGTCGTCGGGACGGAGAGCGGCCGTGCTGCCCGCGCTCCCAAGCCGCCCAAGGAGAAGAAGCGCAGGGAAAAGAGCGCGCCCGCGCCTCAGCCGCAGAAGACTCAGCAAAAGCCCGTGAAGATGCCCGACCCCGAACCGATGACGGGGTATTCGGACTACGGCTATGACGAGCCCTACGAGGACGCCGCCTACTCCGATCCCTACGCGCAGCAGTACGCGCCCGGCTATTACTATCCGCAGGATGCGCAGAACAACTACGCGCCTCAGGATAACTATGCGCAGCAGAGCGGATATGCACCGCAGAATAACTACGCACCGCAGAGCGCGCAGACGCCGCAATACCGGCAGTATCAGCAGCCGCAACAGCCGCAGTACGGAAATCAATATGACCCGTACGCGCAGAACCAATACGGACAAAATCAATACGGGCAGAATCAATACAGCCAGCCGCAGTATCCGCAGTATCCGAACAGCCGTCCGGGCATCTACGGCTACTACGGGCAGTCGCAGCCGCAGCGTCCCGTGCAGGGGTACTATGCGCCGCAGGACCGCGAGCCGCAGGGGTACGGCAGGAACGGGCACGTGGGCTATTACGGCACCGAGCGCTCCTCCGCGCCCGAGACGCCGCGCTCCTATTCGGGGAGGGACATCCTCTTTTCCAACACGCCCGCGCAGGACTACACCAAGAACCTCATCTACAATCAGGACTCCTACTTCAATTCGCGCGTGAGACGCAGCAGCGTCGAGCCCGACGATTCCCCCGCGCGCAAGCCCGACTACACCATTCCCAAGACCTACGAACGGCCCGTGGACAGGGGAGAGCGCCTTTCCGACCGCCGCACGCTGGGCGGCAGCCGCGAGGTGCCGAGGTACACCGACCACACCGACATTCCCCGCTCCGACCGCCGCGACGAGACGAGCCGCAGTGCAGATCGCACGGCGGAGAAGCGCGACGATTTCCTGCGCCCCGACTTCGGAAGGAACGCTTCGGGCGCTCAGAGCACCGCGAACGATACGCCTTCGAACATTGCGAACACGGCGGGAACGGCGCCCGCTCCCTCGAGCTACCGCAGCACCTATTCGGAACAGACGGAGAACACCCCCCGCACGCAGATGCCGCGCAAGATCGTTCACGACCGCCCCGAGCAGCCGCGCAGCGAACAGCCTTACACCTTCCGTGCGGAGGACCTCAACTATCCGCGCGTGCCCGCCTATAAGGCCCCCGAGACGCCGCCCGAGCAAGTTGCGCGCGACGCCTACGCCAACGACGTGGACGATACGGAGTTCTCCTCCGCACCGAGCATCGACGATATCCCCGCCGAGGAGCCGCCCGCACCCGCTCGGAGCGAATTGCACCGCGCCCGCCGCGACCCCGCGCCCGAGCCCGTCAAGTCGGAATACGGCGACGATCCCTTCGACACCCCGCAGGCGGACGACGCCCTCGACCGCTCCCGCACCTTCGACACGCGCGACACGACGCGTGGCGACCGTTCCCGCGATTTCGAATCGGATGATAGTACGCGCGGCGACCGCACCCGCGGATCGGATGACACGAGCCGTTCTCGCGGGTTGGACGATACGAGCCGTTCCCGCAATTTGGATGCGGACGATGCCCGCGGGACGGGGCGCACGTTCGGGTGCAGCGAGCCCGATCCCGCTCCCAAGCAGCCTCAGGCAGAGGATGACTACGATCCCCGTGCGAGCGAGCGCGGCTTCCGCAGCTTGTTCTCCTCGTCGAGAGGCCCCGACCGCGTGCAGCTCAAGAACGACGGCACCGACTATGTGGGCAACACTCGCGGTTTGAACGATGCTTCGCGCGACTTCGACGATACCTCCCGCCGCTTTGACGACGGCACGAACAGCCGCGGTCGCTTTGCGGACAGCTCTGCAAGCGACACCAGCGGTGACACTTCCCGCCGATTCGGCGAACCGCAGAGCACCTTCGATGCGCCCTCCGAAGAACCGAGAAGAGCAGGCTTCGGCGACCCCGAGCCGCCCGCAGAGACAAGGCGCGCAGGGTTCGGCGATCCCGAGCCGCCCGCAGAGACGAGAAGGGCGGGCTTTGTGCCCGAGCCGCCCGCAGAGAGCAGCACCTTTTCGGAGGACAGCCGCGCGGTGCGGGGCCTTCGAAATGAGCGCACTTCGGCCGCCGACCTCTTCGACAGCGACGATGTGCCCGAAGTGCCCGATGTGCCCGAATTGCCCGCTCCCGCTCCTGTAAGGAGCAGAACGGAGCGCGGTGGGGGAGGGGAGAGCAGCGCACCTGCGGAGCCCATTCCCGATATCCCCGCACCCAAACCCAAGAAACATACCTACAAGCGCTACCGCCGCCCGTCGCTCGACCTCTTCCAGACGTACGACGACGCCGTCACCGTCCCGCCCGAGGAGATCGCCTACAACTCCTCCGTCATCGTGGAGACGCTGGCGGGCTTCCGCGTGGACGCCGAAGTCGTCAAGGTGACCTCGGGCCCCGCCGTCACGCGGTACGACATCGATATCCCCCGCAACATCTCGGTGCGCTCGGTCATCCGCCACGATGAGGAGATCGCCATGCGCCTGCATGCGCGCGACGGCGTGAATATGTACTCCAACTCGGAGGTGGGCGCCATCTCCATCGAGGTGCCCAACGCACACCGCGCGATGGTGGGTATCCGCTCCATCATGACCTCACCCGACTACCGCAACGACGACCCCTCCAAGCTGATGTTCGTCATCGGCAAGGACGTCGAGGGCCGTGCCGTCTGCGGAGACGTCGTCAAGATGACGCACATCCTCGTCGCGGGCGCCACCAACTCCGGTAAGAGCGTCTGCCTCAACGCGATGCTCGTCAGCCTCATCTGCAAGTATTCGCCCGAGGACCTCCGCATCATCCTCATCGACCCCAAGAAGATCGAGTTCACCCCCTACGACGGCCTGCCGCACCTCATGATCAACGAGATCATCACGGATACACAGAAGGCCATCATGTCCCTCAACTGGGCCATCAAGGAGATGGAGCGCCGTTACGGCCTCTTCGAGCAGAAGACGCGCTCGGGCACGGCGGTGAGGAACATCAACGAATACAACGCCAACCTCACGCCCGACGAGGAGAAGCTCCCCAAGATCGTCATCGTCGTCGATGAGCTCGCCGACCTCATGTCTGTCGCCAAGAAGGACATCGAGGAACGCATCCAGCGGCTCACGCAGAAGGCGCGCGCGGCGGGCATCCACCTCGTCATTGCGACGCAGCGTCCCTCCGTCGACGTCATCACGGGCGTCATCAAGGGCAATCTTCCCACGCGTATGGCGTTCCGCGTCATTCAGGAAGTCGACTCGCGCACCATTCTCGACGAATCGGGCGCGGAGAAGCTGCTTGGCAACGGCGATATGCTCTACAAGACGGGCGGCATGTTCAACTGCCTGCGCGTCCAGGGCGCGTTCTTGAGCTCCGCGGAAGTTGCTGCGGTCGTTCAGAACATCAAGGAGAACAACGAGGCCTACTTCGATCCCGAAGTTTCCGACTACATCAACCGCTCCTCGCCCGATGAGGGCGGCGACGATGACGATGAGGGCGGCGACGGCGGTTCGGTGGGGCCCGAGTACATCAAGGCGCTCGCCATCGTCGTGAAGCTGGGCTCGGCGTCCATCTCGCTCATCCAGCGCAAGTGTGCCGTGGGCTACAACCACGCGGGCAAGATCATCGAATGGATGGAGCTCATGGGCTACATCTCTCCCTTCGACGGCAAGGCGAAGGCCCGTACCGTGCTGCTCACCAAGGAAGAATTCGAGAGCAAGTACGGCAACCTCGACTAAATTTTCAAGGAATCTATGCTGCAAAAGACATTTGCCCTCATCTCGTTGGGGTGCGACAAGAACCGCGTGGACGGAGAGCGTCTGCTCGGGGAGATCGAAAAGAACGGCTGCACGGTGACGACCGACCTCTACAAGGCACAGGTCGTCATCGTCAACACCTGCGCCTTTTTGACGGCGGCGCGCGAGGAGGCCATCATGAGCGTCCTCGAGGTCAGCCGCCTGAGACAGGAGGGGAAACTTGAAAAGCTCGTCGTCACGGGGTGCCTGCCGCAGGGGTACGAGGAGGAACTCTATCCCGCACTCACCGAGGCGGACGTGTTCTTAGGCACCACCGACTGCAAGCAGCTCTTCCCCGCGCTCGAGAAGGCGTATCAGGGTGAGCGCGTCAACGCCGTGGGGGAGGGGAATTTGTGCCCCTCCGAAAATGGCAAGCTCTTGCCGCGCGTCCTCTCGACGCCCGACCACTATAAGTACCTGAAAATTTCCGAGGGCTGCTCCAACCACTGCACCTACTGCCTCATCCCGTCCATCCGCGGGCGGTATCTCTCCTATCCCATGGAGGAGCTCGTCGAGGAGGCGAGGGGGTTGGGCGAGACACAGGAGCTCATCGTCGTCGCGCAGGACATCACCCGCTACGGCGAGGACACGGGCGAAAACAAGCTCATCCCGCTTCTCAAGGCGCTTGCGGCGCTCGACAATATCCGCCACATCCGCCTTCTCTATTGCTATCCCGAGAAGATCACCGAGGAGCTCATCGCCTTCATCCGCGATGAAAAGAAAATTCTGAAGTATCTCGATATTCCCCTCCAGCACTCCGAGGACCGCGTCTTAAAGCTCATGGGGAGAAGGGGCACGCGCGCGGAATACCTCGCTCTCTTTGAACGGCTCAGGGAGGAAATTCCCGGGATCGCCCTCCGCACGACCTTCATCGCGGCCTTTCCCACCGAGACGGAGGAGGAGCACAGGGGGCTCATCGAATTTATCAGGCAGGCGAAGTTCATGAATTTGGGCTGCTTCGCCTACTCGCGCGAGCCCAACACGCCCGCCTATAAGCTCAAGGGGCAGGTGCATCACAGTACCAAGGAACGCAGGGTGCGCGAACTCTACGCCGCCCAGCAGCCCATCGCAAGGGCGAACATGGAAGCCTTTGTCGGGAAGAGGCTCAATGTCCTCTGCGACGGCATCGACATGGAGCGCTCCTGTTTCGTGGGAAGAGCCTACTTTCAGGCGCCCGACATCGACGGCGTCGTCTACTTCAACGCTCCCGAGGCGAAGGAGGGGGAAATTTACTCCGTCCTTGTAGAGCGCGCGGAGAACTACGACCTCTTCGGCCGCGTCGAAACGTCTGCCGACACTGCCAATGAATAACAACGCCAAGTTCGGCGAAAAATTTCCTCAAGAAGGAAGAGACCAATGAATTTACCCAATAAGATCACGCTTGCACGCATCTGCATGATCCCGCTGTTTGTCGTCGTGTTCTACCTCGGCGTCATCCCCGGCAACTATCTCATCTCCGCCGTCATCTTCGTGCTGGCGGCCCTCACCGACGCCCTCGACGGCCACATCGCCCGCTCGAGAAACCTTGTCACCAACCTCGGCAAGTTCCTCGACCCCATTGCGGACAAGGTGCTCGTCTCGACGGCGTTCATCCTGCTCTTGACGTATCCCGCCGTCTTTTCCGCACCCTTTATGCTCTTCGACAGCTCGCCGATGGCCGTGCTCGATGCGGAAAAGGCCATGCGCATCACCTCGGGCGTGTGCGTCGCAGTGATTTTGGCGCGCGAGCTCATCGTCAGCGGCTTCCGCATGGTGGCGGCAGAACGTCAGATCGTCATCGCGGCGGATAAGCTCGGCAAGATCAAGACGACCTGTCAGGACATTGCCATCGCCGTGCTGCTTGCGAGCGCGAGCTTCATGGACACGACCGCAGGGCAGATCGTCGGCCTCGTCGGCCTTATCTTCTTCTTCCTCTGCACCTTCTTTACGGTGCTTTCGGGCATCAATTACATCGTCAAAAACAAGCAAGTGCTCAAAGAGAGCGACTAACGAAGGCTTTTTACATGAAATACGCGGCGATCGTACTCAGGAATACGGCGAATCCCATCTCCCAAGTGCAGTTCGGGGAGGTCGTGGACGAGTTTTTGTCGGGCGGAGTTCCGCTCGACGAAGTCGCCGTGCTCTCGTATGCCGACCGCAACCTCGTCACCGTGACGCTCGACCGCCTCGCCTCCGAGTGCGACGGCGTGTTCTTCATCTGCGACCGCGTTTTGATGCCCTTCGCGAAGGACGCCGTCTCGGGCCTTGCGGGCAAAAACTTCTCGGGCGAGTGCCTGCTCGAGACGGAAAAGACGCTCTTCGGCGTGTTTCCCGCCTCCAAGGAGGGGAGAACGCTCGTAAAAGACGAGGCCGTGCCCGCCGTCGATAAGCGCAGGGGAAAGACGTACTATCGCGCCGTCCTCTGCACGGTGGCGGCGCCTGCGGAGCGCGTGTTTACCGCCATTGCCTCGGCGCGGGAGGTCAGCCGCGACCGCGTCATCATCCACACGTCGGAGGAGTTCGGCGCGGGACGCATCGAGATCATCTACGACCAGGACACCCCCAAGCGCTCGGTGGACGAGGCCGTGCGCGTGCTCTCGACGGAACTCAACGACTACGTCTACTCCCACGAGGACGAGAGCATCGCAGAGCGGCTCTTCACTGTCCTCAAGCTCCACCGCATGAAGTTTTCGACGGCGGAGTCCTTCACGGGCGGCGGCGTGGGGCATGCCATCGTCGAGATCCCGGGCGCGAGCAAGGTCTTCTTCGAGGGCATCAACGCCTACAGCAATGAGGCCAAGATGGCGCGCTTGGGCGTCACCGACTATACGCTGAAGAAGTTCGGCGCCGTCTCCAACGAGACCGCCTACGAGATGGCGGCGGGGCTTTTAAAAGAGGGGAAGTGCGATCTTGCCGTCGCGACGACGGGCATCGCAGGCCCCGATGCGGACGGCACGGATAAACCCGTGGGCCTGTGCTACATTGCCGTCGGAACGATGGACAGGGTGCGCGTCTTTCGGTTTTTGCTCGACGGAGATAGAGAGGCCGTCACCAAGCGCGCGACCAATCTGGCGCTCTTCCTCGCCTATAAGGAAGTCAACGGTTAAGGAAATATCCTATATAGAAGGAGAAACATATGAACGAAGAAAAACGCAAGGCGCTGGACGCCGTCCTCACCCAGATCGAGAAGGCATACGGCAAGGGCGCCATCATGAAGCTCGGCGACGAGGCGGGCAATACCGACATCGAGGTCATTCCGACGGGGTGCCTCTCCCTCGATTTGGCCCTCGGCATCGGCGGCCTTCCCCGCGGCAGAATGATCGAGATCTACGGCCCCGAGTCCTCGGGTAAGACGACGGTCGCCCTGCACGCCGTTGCGGAGGCGCAGAAACTCGGCGGCATCGCGGCCTTCATCGACGCGGAGCACGCGCTCGACCCTGTCTATGCAAAGGCGCTGGGCGTCAATTTGGACGAGCTCTACGTCTCCCAGCCCGACACGGGCGAGCAGGCGCTCGACATCGTCGATCACCTCGTGCGCTCGTCCGCCGTCGACATCATCGTCGTCGACTCGGTCGCGGCGCTCACCCCGAAGGCGGAGATCGAAGGCGACATGGGCGACTCTCACGTCGGCCTTCAGGCGCGCCTCATGTCGCAGGCTTTGAGAAAACTCACCGCCATCGTCAACAAGAGCAAGACGTGCGTCGTCTTCATCAACCAGCTTCGTGAGAAGGTGGGCGTCATGTTCGGCAACCCCGAAGTCACCCCGGGCGGCAAGGCCTTAAAGTTCTATGCCTCCATCCGCATCGACGTCAGAAAGACGGACATTCTCAAGGATACCGAGGGCGCGGCGGGCAACCGCACGCGCGCCAAAGTCGTCAAGAATAAGCTCGCGCCTCCCTTCCGTCAGGCGGAGTTCGACATCATGTACGGCGAGGGCATCTCGCAGGAGGGCTGCCTCATCGACCTCGGCGTGCAGTACGACATCATCGGCAAGAGCGGCGCATGGTATAGCTACAACGGCAACAAGATCGCCAACGGCAAGGAGAAGATGCGCCAGTTCTTAAAGGACAACCAAGAGCTTGCAAAGGAGATCGAAATGAAGATCCGCGCGGCCGCCAAGGGCAGCCCTGTTGAGACTGTCTCGGGCGAGGAGACCGCCGTATGAAGTACGGTTTCGTGCGGGTGCGCGCCCTCTCCCCCAAGTTGAAGCCCGCCGACCCCGATTACAACGTTCAGCGCATGAAGGAGGGCATGGAGGAGGCGCAAAGCGAGGGCGTCGAACTTCTCGTCTTCCCCGAACTCTCCGTCACAGGCTACACCTGTGGCGATCTCTTCGGGCAGAAGATGCTGCTCTCCGCCGCGGAAAAGGCCTTGAAGTCCCTCGTCAAAGCCTCCGAGGGCAAGCACATGCTCGTCTTTGCGGGCGTGCCCGTCGCGGTGGGAGCCAACCTCTACAACTGCGCCGCCGCCTTTGCGGAAGGAAAGCTCCTCGCGCTCATTCCGAAAACGAATATCCCGACTTACCGCGAGTTCTATGAACTGAGGAACTTCACCCCTGCCGAGGCGGGCGTCCGCACCATCACTTTTGCGGGCGAGAGCGTTCCCTTCGGGCGGGAGATCTTGCTCTATCACGAGGAGATGCCCGCCTTCTCCGTCGCGGCGGAGATCTGCGAGGACCTCTGGGCGGCCCATTCTCCCTCGGAGGGCCACGCCGCCGCGGGTGCGAACATCATCGTCAACCTGTCTGCAAGCAACGAGGCCATCGGCAAGCTCGAGTACCGCCGCCTTCTCATCAAGGCGCAGTCGGGCAAGCTCATTTGCGCCTACGTCTATGCCGACGCGGGGGAGGGGGAGTCCGTCTCCGACCTCATCTTCGCGGGGCACGACATGATCGCCGAAAACGGCAGTATCCTCTCCGAGTGCGCGCCCTTCATGGGCGGCTGCACGACGTGCGAGGTGGACGTCGAACTTTTGGAGCACGAGCGGCGCTCCATGAACACCTTTGCGGGCAATGACGCGGGCTATACGAAGATCCCGTTCTCCTTCCCGCTTGCGGAGGGGAAGCTGCTCAGAAAAGTCGACCCCATGCCCTTCGTGCCCGAGGGGAGGGAGCTCGACAGACGGTGCGGGCTCATCCTCTCCATGCAGAGCAGCGCGCTGGCACGCCGCCTCGAACACACGCACAGCAAGACGGCCGTCATCGGCATCTCGGGCGGGCTGGATTCCGCGCTCGCGCTCCTTGTCACCGTGCGCGCCTTCGACCTTCTCAACAAGCCGCACGAGGACATCATCGCCGTCACTATGCCCGGTTTCGGCACGACGAACAGGACGCGGCAGAGCGGGCTCTCGCTCATGCAGGCGACGGGCGTCACCATCCGCACCATCCACATCGGGCCCTCCGTCAACCGTCACTTCAAGGACATCGAGCACGACCCCGAGGACCGCAACGTCACCTACGAGAACGCGCAGGCCCGCATGCGCACGCTCATTCTCATGGACCTCGCCAACGAGACGGGCGGCATCGTCGTGGGCACGGGGGACCTTTCCGAGCTCGCCCTCGGCTGGTGCACCTACAACGGCGACCACATGAGCATGTACGCCGTCAACTGCTCCGTTCCCAAGACGCTCGTGAAGTCGCTCGTCGACTACGAGGGCAGGCGCGCGGGCGGAAGATTAGAGGCGGTGCTCCGCGGCATTTTGAATACCGACATCTCGCCCGAACTGCTTCCCCCCGACGAGGAGGGCGACATCGCGCAGAAGACGGAGGACATCGTCGGCCCCTACGAGCTGCACGACTTCTACCTCTATTCCTTCGTGCGCCGCGGCTTCTCGCCCGCAAAGACGCTCTATCTCGCCGAACAGGCCTTTTCGGAGAAGTACGACCGCGAGACTTTGAAGAAGTGGCTCATAAACTTCTACCGCCGCTTCTTCGCGCAGCAGTTCAAGCGCAACTGCGTGCCCGACGGCGTCAAGGTGGGTTCGGTCTCGCTCTCGCCCCGCGGCGACTGGCGCATGCCCTCGGATGCTTCGGCTGCGCTTTGGCTCAAGGAGGCCGAGGAGCTGTAAATTCGATAAAATCTGACAGTTTTCGCCAAAACGCGGGAAAATTCGCGCTGTTTTCTGTGGTATGATGGTGTCGAAATCACACGAATGAGAGAAAACGATGGCGAAAAACGGGGAAAGAGAGGGGCGCATAAAGCGCAAACTGACGGCCGAGGAGACGCTCTCGGAACTCATCCGGCTGCTTCTGCTGTATTTGGAGGAGCTGGAGGGCGCCCGCGCTGCGGGCGAGGACAGTTTTGTCTACGGCGAGCTCACGGCCTACACCGAGTGCTTGGAGCTTGTTCAGCTTTGGGAGCGTGCCGAGAAGTTCGGCCTCGACTTCGACATCGAAGAGCGCTATCCCCTGTAATTTAAAAGGTGTGAAAAAGAGCCGATTTCCGTCGGCTCTTTTTTGCTATGGTGGGCATTTTCGGGCATCTTGCTCCCGAACGGGTCGGAGCAGGCTCTGCTCGTCGAACGGTCGCTGAAAGCCAACGGGATTTGCGCCTTTGGCGGCGCGCCCCGGTAAACAGCCCACCGGGCTGTTTAGTTTGCGCCGAACCAATTTGTTATCATGCAATTCGCGCGCAAACCGGTTGCTCACCGCAACCGCCTCCACCCTCAAATCCCGTCGATGTTCGGTAACGCAAAAGGGAGCTGACATAAGTCAACTCCCTTTTGCATGGTCGAGGCGACGGGATTTGAACCCACGACCTCTTGGTCCCGAACCAAGCGCGCTACCAAACTGCGCTACGCCTCGAACAGCGTTTATTATACCAAACAGAGCGCCGTTTTGCAAGCAATTTCATGTGCCTTCCGCATTTCAAGGCAAAAATAAAACCCCGCTGAAGATAGCGGGGGAAAAAGCAGGGGTGATCCGAGACGGGCCTATAAGCCGGGTTCTGTCGAGCGCGGTCATTTATCTACACCCGCCGTCACCGACGGGCTCAAGCGTTATTCACGGCTCTGCTCGGACGGGCAGCCCATATGAACAGAGCCCAAACTTGCATCGGACGGGGTTTACATGGCACGGGGCGTTACCGTCCCGTCGGTGAGCTCTTACCTCGCCTTTCCATCCTTACAGCGAAAACTCGCTGCGGTCTATTTCTGTTGCACTTTCCTTGAAGTCGCCTTCACCTGACGTTATCAGGCGTCCTGCCCTGTGATGCCCGGACTTTCCTCATCGCGTGAAATCACGCGCCGCGGCCGCGCAGCCCGCTCGGATCGGGGTCTATTATACCACAACGCGCAAAAAAAGACGCTGAATTTTGCCCGCCTTCCCAAAAATATTTTGCAAGCGCGGGAGGGGAATTTATTATAAAAGGCTTGACAAGCCCCCCATTCTGTGTTAGAATAAGATACACATAATACAAATATCTCACATCGACGGGAGGGAAATATGAGAAAGGTTCTTCAAACGCTGTGTCTTCTGTTGGTATCGTGTACACTGCTGCTTACGGGCTGTGAGTTTGGCAGGTATGAACTCTATGCGGGCACCTGGGAAGCGGAGGATATTTCGCTCGGCGAGCTTGAGATCGACTCTTTCACCATGACATTGACGCCCTGCGAAGAAGAGCCTGCATGGAATGAATACGATAATCTGCCTGCAGACGGCATCTGGTATCTCGTCAGATTTACCGTCAACGGCGAGGAATGTGAGACGGTCACGGTGACCTATTACGGCAAGGAGATGAAGTGCTCCCTGTTTACATGGCGCGGAAATTCCCTCGATCTTTGCGGGGAGCTGCACCGCGTCAGAAAAGAGTATGTCTTTGAAGGGCGCCTCCGCCTTCATGATGATGACTCCGAATATTTGCACTTTCTTGCATCTTCTGATGTGCAGCTTTTCCCGCAGGGATAAAACAGCACGCTTTTGATGCGCTTTAATCGTTTTTCGGGAAAGCCCGCCTGAACAGGCGGGTTTTTTTCTTTGTATTTTCCACTACATTTTTTGAAAAGGGGGTTGTATTTTGCGGAAAATATGATAAAATAGAAGCAACAAATCGATAAGAGGAGAGTTTCGATGAAAAAGACCAAGATCGTTTGTACTTTGGGTCCCGCGTCCGAGACGGAGGAAGTCATCTCCGCGATGGCCGATGCGGGCATGAATGTTGTCCGCCTCAACTTCTCGCACGGAACGCATGAGGACCACGCCAAGAAGATCGAGATCATCAAGCGCGTGCGCAAGGAGAAGAACATCCCCCTGCCCATTTTGCTCGACACGAAGGGCCCCGAGTTCCGCATCCGCACCTTCAAGAACGGAAAGGTCACCCTGAATGAGGGCGATACCTTCACCTTCACGACGGAGGAGATCGAGGGCGACGAGACGCGCGTTGCCGTCTCCTACAAGGGCATCTGCGAGGACCTTCTCCCCGGCGACAAGATCTTACTCAACAACGGCCTCATGGTCTTTGAAGTGACTGAGATCAAGGCGCCCGACGTCATCACGAAGGTCGTCATCGGCGGCGAGCTCTCCTCGCGCAAGAGCATGTTCTTCCCCGAGAAGGAGCTGCACCTCACCTACCTTTCCGAACAGGACAAGAGTGATCTCCTCTTCGGCATTCAGCATCAGGTCGACTTCATCGCCTGCTCCTTCGTCTCCCGCGCGCAGGACATCCTCGACGTAAGAAACTTCCTGCACGAGAACGGCTCGGACGACATCGACCTCATCGCCAAGATCGAGAACCGTGCGGGCGTCAATAACCTCAAGGAAATTTTGGAAGTTTCCGACGGCATCATGATCGGCCGCGGCGACATGGGCGTGGAGATCCCCTACGAGGAACTGCCCGACATTCAAAAGACCATCATCCGCGCCTGCCGCCTTGCGGGCAAGCGCTGCATCACGGCGACGGAGATGCTCGAGTCCATGATCAGTAAGCCGCGCCCCACGCGTGCGGAGATCTCCGACGTCGCGAACGCCGTGTACGACGGTTCGAGCGCGGTCATGCTCTCGGGCGAGACGGCCGCGGGCGAGTACCCCGTCGAGGCGGTCAAGGCGATGGCGCGCATCTGCGTGCAGGCGGAGTCCCGTCCCAAGTTCATTCAGAAACTGGACGACGCCGACTTCAACATCACGAGCCTCTCGGACGCGCTCTCGCATTCGGCGTGCCTTCTCGCGCGCGACGTTCACGCGAAGGCCATCGTCGTCTGCACGAGGACGGGCGTGACGGCCAAGATGGTCTCCCGTTTCCGCCCCATGATCGACATCATCGGCATGACGACGGACGAGAGGAGCTATCGGAAACTCGCGCTGAGCTGGGGCGTCCTGCCCGCGCTCAGTGAGGAATACCACTCCGTCGACGTCCTGTTCCACTTCGCGAAGCAGGCGGCGAAGGATTCGGGGCTGGTCAAGCCGGGCGACGTCATCGTCATCACGGGCGGCACCCCCAACGGCAAGAGCGGAAATTCCAACCTCGTCAACATCGAAACTATCTGAAAAAAGGCGGCGCGCCCCGAGCCGGGGCGCGCCGCAGATGTTTTATAAGGGAAATTATTTGAGCTGCAGTCCGTCGCGGAAGGCGTTGCCGACCTTCCCGCCCAATTCGAGATAGGCATTTGCGACGGGATCGAAGGTGATGGGGGAGAGCTTTGCGGCGTCCACCTTGCCCTTCTCATTGAGAATGCGCTCGTCCGCCGAGACGTTCTTCACCTTGCCGATGAGCATGCAGGTATCCTCGTCGTAGCTTTCAAGCTCGCACTCGAAGGTGAGGGGGAGCTCCTCGATGACGGGCGCGTCGACAAACTCGCTCTTTTGGGTATGCCAGCCCGTCTTTTGGAACTTGTCGGGCGTGTCGTTCGCAGAGACGACGCCCACATAGTCGCACGCGACGAGCTCGTCTTTGGTGCCCATGCTCACGGTGAATGCCTTGCGCTTCAAGATGTTCTTAGTCGTCTTATGCCCTGCGCTCAGGCAAAGGAAGAGTTTGTCCTCCTCCGCGGTGCCGCCCCAAGCGGCATTCATGGCGTCGGGCGTGCCGTTCTCATCGTAAGTTGCAATGATGAGCACGGGCTGGGGATACAAAATGGGCTTTGCGCCGAAGTTCTTTCTCATACGTTCTCCTTTTCGGGCCTCCCGGCCTTACTTTACTTATACCGCGAACGACCGCCCTTCAAACAAGGTCATCGCTTGCGCCTTGCGAGCACTTCGCCCGTCTCGGCGTCGAGCAGCAGCGCGGCGTTCTCCTTCTCGCCGACGATGCCCACATAGTAGTATGTCCGCCCGCGGCGGAGAAGGCGCACCTGAAATTCGCCGCGGAAGGTCTTGCCTGCCGTCATGCGGGAGATGAGCTCGCTCTCCGCTTGAACGGCAAAGTTCACCGCCTCCTCGGGCGTGAGGGTGTTCTCCGTTTTGACGGAGGAGGCGGTGAGTTCGGTCGCCTCGCCGTCCTTTGAAAGGCGCAGGGAGACGCTGCCCTCGGGGAAAGATGTGACGCTCTGGGAGAGGAAAAAGTCACCCTTCACGGAGCGGTAGGAGAGCTCCCCCGAGAGGGAGGGCGTGCCTTCGAGGACGACGGAATAGTTCTCCGTGCCGTCCGTCTCCGCGGGCTTTAACTCGATCTCAATGAGCTGCTGCCCTGCGCAGGCGACGCCGTCCGAGGCATAGGGCACCTCGCGCGTGATGCAGGAGAGCGTGAGGGAGAAGTCCTCCGTCTCGGCGACAAAGACGTCGCTTTTGACGAAGGAAAGATACTTTGTGTAATCCTCGCCCTTGCAGCCCGCAAGCGAAGGGAGCGCTAAGAGGGGGATGAGAAGAAGGAACAGCTTTTTCATGCTCTAACTTATGAAAACGGGGGCCCGCACATGACTTTTTTTGCTTTTTCGGTTGATTTTTTCGGGGGGATATGGTAAAATAGCCTAAATTATCCCCATCGAAGATATACAGGACTTACCATATGAGAAAAGTCGTATTCAAAACAATTTTTATCACGCTCGGCATCGTGCTCATTTTGGCGATCTCGGCGTTCGGCATCCTCTCCTTCGCCGCCCCCAAGACGATGATGAATTTCGCCTCGTCTTTGGGCCTCGACGCCATCAGCGGCGACTACGCCTATCAGGAATACCGCCGCTCGGGGGATATCAACTACCTTGCCTATGCCTTTGAAGTGGCAGCCGTGGAGGGGCGTCCCGATTCCGCCGCAGAGCGCTTCGAGGAATTCTACGAAAACGAGGGCTTTTCCGACTACTGCACCGCGCAGGACGGGCAGGATCTCGGTGAGGATATCCCCAAGGTCAACTACCGAAGCTATGCGTGCAGTCTTGGCGCGGAGGCGATGTATAAGGTCGCAGGGAGCGATGAGGCAAAACTTGAAGTATATGACTTCGCCCTGAGCGAGACGAGCGAAGAATTTGAACCTTCCAATCCCGTCATGAGCCTTGCGCTCGCCGCGAGCGAGGCGGACGACGCCGAATTCTGCGGGGTCATTCTCACAAACCTCGAAAATGAGGACAAGTTCGACGAGCTGAGAAGGCAGGCAACGCTCGAGGATGCCTCTCTGCACACGGAAGGGTACGATCTGTATTTGGAAATCATCGATCTTTTGGAGGAAGCTGCTAATGAGTAAAGTGATCAAGGAAGGACTTGCATTTGACGACGTGCTGCTCATCCCGCAGGCGTCCGACGTCTTGCCCAACGACGTCGATTTGAGCACCACGCTGTGCGACGGGCTCAAACTCAACCTGCCCATCATCTCCGCGGCAATGGATACCGTCACGGAGAGCAGGCTCGCCATCGCCATGGCGCGTGAAGGGGGGCTCGGCATCATCCACAAGAATATGTCCATCGAGGAACAGGCCAAGGAAGTGGATAAGGTCAAGCGCTCCGAACACGGCGTCATCACCGATCCCTTCTTCCTTGAACCGCAGAATCTCGTCAAAGACGCGGTCGCCCTCATGGAGCGCTACCGCATCAGCGGCGTGCCCATCACCCGCAACGGCAAGCTCGTGGGCATCCTCACCAACCGCGATCTCCGCTTCGAGACCAACTACGACCAGCCCATCGAGAACGTGATGACGAAGGAGAATCTCATCACGGCGCCCGTCGGCACTTCCCTTGCAGACGCGCAGAAAATTTTGGGCCGTCACCGCATCGAGAAGCTCCCCATCGTCGACAAGGACGGGTATTTGAAGGGCCTCATCACCATCAAGGACATCGAAAAGAGCATCCAGTATCCCAACTCTGCACGCGACAAGAACGGCAGACTCCTCGTCGGCGCGGCGGTCGGCACTTCCGCCAATACGATGGACCGCATTGCGGCGCTCGTTGAAAAGAAAGTGGACGTCGTCGCCATCGACACGGCGCACGGCCACAGCCGCGGCGTCATCGAGAAGGTCGCCCAGATCAAGCGCGCCTTCCCCAACGTGCCCATCATCGCGGGCAACGTCGCAACGGCGGCCGCAACGAGAGCGCTCATCGAGGCGGGTGCGGACATCGTCAAAGTGGGCATCGGCCCCGGCTCCATCTGCACCACGCGTATCGTCGCGGGCATCGGCGTGCCTCAGTTCACCGCCATCATGGACTGCGCGGAGGAGGCCGATAAGCTCGGCAAGCGCGTCATCGCGGACGGCGGCATCAAGTATTCGGGCGATATCGTCAAGGCCCTTGCAGCGGGCGGCAGCGCCGTCATGATCGGCTCCATGCTCGCAGGTACGCAGGAGAGCCCGGGCGAGATCGAGCTCTACCAGGGCAGGAGCTTCAAGGTCTACCGCGGCATGGGTTCGCTCGGGGCGATGGCGGCAGGTTCCAGCGACCGCTACTTCCAGGAGGGCTCCAAGAAGTTTGTGCCCGAGGGCGTCGAAGGCAGAGTTCCTTACCGCGGCACCGTCTCCGAGATCATCTACCAGATGAAGGGCGGCCTGCGCGCGGGCATGGGATACTGCGGCAAGGCGACCATCGACGATCTCCGCCTGCACTCCGAGTTCGTCCGCATCACCAACGCGGGCCTTCTCGAGAGCCACCCTCACGATATCTCCATCAGTAAGGAAGCCCCCAACTACACGGCAAGATAATACGAAAACGCCCGGCCCTCGGGCGTTTTTCAAGGTATATCGGCGGCAAAGACCGCACAACGAATTTCAGGAGAGCATATGCAACACGAAAGAGTTTTGGTCCTCGACTTCGGCGGCCAGTACAACCAGCTCATCGCCCGCCGCGTGAGAGACTTGGGCGTCTACTGCGATCTCAAGTCCTGCTCCATGAGCATGGACGAGATCAAGGCATACGCGCCCATCGGCATCATCTTCACGGGCGGCCCCAACAGCGTCTACGACGAGAAGTCGCCCCACATCGATCCCGCCATCTTCGAGCTCGGCATTCCCGTCCTCGGCATCTGCTACGGCTGCCAGCTCATCGCCTATACCCTCGGCGGCAAGGTGGAGCACGCGCCCCAGAGCGAGTACGGCAAGCGCCACGTCGAATTCGTCAAAGAGAGCCCGCTCTCGGAGAATATCCCCGCAAAGAGCGTCTGCTGGATGAGCCATACCGACTACGTCGCCGAGGCACCCGCGGGGTTCGACATCCTCGCCGTCACCGAGAGCTGCCCCGTCGCCGTCTACGGGAACGAAAATAGGCGCATCTACGGCGTGCAGTATCACCCCGAGGTCGTTCACTCCGAGTACGGCAATCAGCTCCTCAAAAACTTCCTCTACAACGTCTGCAGGGCGAAGGGGGACTGGACGATGGGCGGCTTCGTCGAAGAGCAGGTCAAGGCTTTGAAAGAAAAGCTCGCCGGCAAGAAGGTGCTGTGCGCGATGTCAGGCGGCGTCGATTCCGCCGTCGCAGCGACCCTCGTCCACCGCGCGGTGGGGGACAACCTCATCTGCGTCTTTGTCGACCACGGTCTCTTGCGCCTGCATGAAGCCGAGGAAGTCATGTCCGTGTTCCGCGATAAGCTGGGAATGAACCTCGTCAAGGCGGATGCGGGTGAGCTCTTCCTTGAAAAGCTGGCGGGCGTCTCCGACCCCGAACAAAAGCGCAAGATCATCGGCGAGGAGTTCATCCGCGTCTTTGAGAAGGAGGCGAAAAAGATCGGCGCCGTCGACTTCCTCGTGCAGGGGACCATCTACCCCGACGTCATCGAGAGCGGCAAGGACAAGAGCGCCGTCATCAAGTCGCACCACAACGTGGGCGGGCTCCCTTCCGTCGTCGATTTCAAGGAGATCGTCGAGCCCCTCCGTGACCTCTTCAAGGACGAAGTGCGCCGCGTGGGCACCGAGCTGGGCCTCCCCGATTCAGTCGTGCAGCGTCAGCCCTTCCCGGGGCCCGGCCTCGCCATCCGCATCATGGGCGAGGTGACGCGCGAGAAGCTCGAGACCTTGCGCCTTGCCGACTTCATCTTCCGCGACGAGATCGCAAAGGCGGGCCTCCAGCGCGAGATCTGGCAGTACTTCGCCGTCATCACCAACAGCAAGACGGTGGGTGTGCAGGGGGACTTCAGGACGTATGAGAACGTCATCGCCCTCCGCGCCGTCACGAGCGTGGACGCCATGACCGCCGACTGGGCGCACATTCCCTTCGACGTTTTGGAGAAGGTATCCCTCCGCATCACGGGCGAGGTGCCGCACGCCAGCCGTGTCGTGTATGACATCACGAGCAAACCGCCGGCTACGATTGAATGGGAGTGATGGTTTTCGCGAAAATCTTTTTGCTTTGCAAAAATCTTTCCGCGAGGGGTCAAGATTGTTGATTTTAACGGGCGGCTTCGGCCGCCCACTTTTTTGTCATTCTAAGAACACTAAGCACAGGTATGTGCAAATTGGGGGCGCGGGCGAAGGCATAGCCTTCTTGCGCAGTTCATTTTAAGGAAAAAACGCCTGTCGGGTTGACGGGCGTTTTACTTTTTTCGGGCTTTAAGAGGGGGATATTTCGAGGAAAATCGAAATGGAAGGGGTTTCGTATTTCGAATTGCATCGAAATGGCCGCCTTCTGCCAGTCATTTAAAATCAGGTCTTGACAATGCGGGAAAGCTCCCTTATAATAAATTTGGATCATGCCCGCGGAAGTGCGGGGAAATGTTATGTGATAAGGAGAAACTTATGAGCAATGTAAGACCGGAAAGCATGGAGCGCATCACGACCGAGGCGCTCGCCCAAGCGTTCATCGCCGAACAGGTGGCCGCTCTCAAAGCGCAGGTGGGGGACAAGAAGGTGCTCCTTGCCCTCTCGGGCGGGGTAGATTCCTCCGTCGTCGCCGCCCTTCTCATCAAGGCCATCGGCAAGCAGCTCGTGTGCGTGCACGTCAACCACGGCCTTC
Source organism: uncultured Clostridia bacterium (assembly GCA_944367045.1). Lineage (GTDB taxonomy): Bacteria > Bacillota > Clostridia > Christensenellales > Borkfalkiaceae > Gallimonas. Next base: position 99,009 of record CALVWI010000004.1, read on the forward strand.
TCCGCAAGGGGGAACCCGAGCAGGTCGTCGAAGAATTCCGCCATCAGATGGACGCCAACCTCGTCTATGTGGACGCCGTCGACCGCTTCCTCGACAAGCTCGCGGGCGTCGCGGAGCCCGAGAAGAAGCGCAAGATCATCGGTGCGGAGTTCATCCGCGTCTTTGAAGAGGAGGCGAGAAAGCTGGACGGCATCGAGTTCCTCGCGCAGGGCACCATCTATCCCGACATTCTCGAGAGCGGGCCCGTCAAGGCGCACCACAACGTGGGCGGCCTTCCCGACGACCTCAAGTTCGAGCTCGTCGAGCCCCTCAAGTTCCTCTTCAAGGACGAGGTGCGCGTCGTCGGCAAGGCGCTGGGCCTTCCCGACAGCATGGTCTACCGTCAGCCCTTCCCCGGTCCCGGCCTCGGCGTTCGGTGTCTCGGCGCCATCACCCGCGACCGCCTCGAAGCCGTGCGCGAGTCGGACGCCATCCTCCGCGAGGAGTTCGCAAAGAACGGCCTCGAGGGCAAGGTTTGGCAGTACTTCACGATCGTGCCCGATTTCAAGTCGGTGGGCGTCAAGGACGGCAAGCGCTCCTTCGAGTGGCCCGTCATCATTCGCGCCGTCAACACCAAGGACGCCATGACCGCGACGGTCGAGGACGTGCCCTTCGCGCTTCTGCAGCACATCACCGCGCGCATCACGGCCGAGGTGAAGGGCGTCAACCGCGTGTGCTACGACCTCACCCCCAAGCCCACGGGGACGATTGAATGGGAATAATTTCAGAAGCCAGAAAAAGCCCGTAATTACTGGGTTTTTGATGGGTTAAGCCCCTCCGTGGCAACGATTTGGCAACATTTTTCATTATTCCAAAGATAAAAAGCTACCTGATTTGCAAAAGTCAGGTAGCTCTTTTTGTTTTACTTCTTTTTGATTTCTTCCACCAGCAGATCACTCAGACCTTGAGATGGGACAACCTTGTGCCAGTGGCCGGTGGTATCAAACTCCGGGTAGCGGTAACGCCAGCGGTCGTAGTCCTCTTGGCTGATTTCCCCTGACTTCAGCTTGGCTGCCTGCTCTCCCCAGGCGTAGAGCATTTCATGGAGCCTTGCTGCGTCCTTGCCCTGGAACACATCTACCCGGAGATGTATTTCTCCATCACACTCGCAGATTTTCAGGCCGTAGCGGTCCTCCAGGGTAAAGAGTGTGTGCATAAGGCCCACATAGGAGTCGATGTCCGGTACAGCCAGAGCATGGGGAGAGACCTCCAATAGCTGCGCCAGCGCGGCAGTTAGGTCAGCCTTGGGCGTTCTTGATCCATTCTCATATTGGGCGAGGCGGACATCCGCGGACTTCTCTGGGAAGCCCAGCGCCATACCGAGATATTTCTGCGTCATACCCCGCAATATGCGGAAAAAGTGAATGCGTTCTCCAATCGCCATATCGGCCAACTCCTATCTGGATTCTTGATAAATTCAGCATAGCAGAAATGCTTAGGATAGTCAAGATAAATCTAAACAAATTTATTTAATATTTTTCCGCAAACCGCTTGACTTTAACTATTATGCTTAGTATAATGAAAACGAAATAAGCAAATTAGTTTAAGCCGTGGAAATTTTACAAATTGAGTACCCCCCAAACGGCGAAAAAATGTCCGTTGTAAGGTGAAGGGGGGAATTTCAGACAAAGCAAAAAACTGAATGACCGACCGACAGATACTTTCTCTGGGGAAGCAGGCGGCGATATGAGCGTGCCAAGGAGAAAAGCAAACGGCACAGCGCCGGGAAGGGTTGCCTGCCAGAGTCTGAAGGGTGAAACGGCAAATAAGAAACAATTACGGCAAGGAAAGGAAGGTATTTTTGTGTATGGCAGAAAAGCAGTCATTTATGCGAATCGATGAAGTGGCGCAGGAATTGGGCGTTTCTAAGACCTACGCCTACAAAATCGTACAGAAACTCAATTCGTTGTTTCCCGGGGTAAGACCGGCCCAACAGCACAGGCGTTTTGAGGAACCGAATTGTGTCATATCAACACCAACCTCAGATAGGATGGTGATTGCGCTGCTGCGGTCAACGCCTGGTATCGTACGGAGAAGTACGATGTAACCTTCGTATTTGTCAACCATGGTATTGATACAGATATCTATCCGCTCAATCAAGGCGTCAATGTAGTGCAGATGGTCCCGGACGATTCCAATGCGAGTTTTCTGTTCGGCTGTGATTTCATATCCCTCAATCGATTGGAGCACGTCATCTGCTTTTTTCTTGAGAGAACGCTGTAACAGGGAAACACAATGCTGGGCGTCAAAATCCTCGTCGGATGTGAGGTAATCCGTAATAGCGGTTGCGGACTTACCAAACATATCGGACACGACGAAATCCAGCGCCACATTGCAGACGGTAAAGGCATTCTGAAAGCGGTTTTTCTCGCTGCTTCTCATAGATGTGAGCTTATAGCGGTAACGAGTCAATTCGCGGAGGATGCGGATATCCTTGTCCGGGATAAAACTGCTTTTCACCAGGCCAATGCGAAACAAATCTCCAATCCATTTGGAGTCCTTGGTATCATCCTTGTTACCCTTTACAGCTTTGACCCATTTGGGGTTTGCGATGACAACACGAATGCCCCGCTTTTCCAGGATATTGAACACAGGCACCCAATACTTTCCGGTGGACTCCATACAGACATCCAAACAGTCATTCTCATGGAGCCAGTCGGCAAAGCGGTTCAGGTCAGAGTTAAATGTCGAAAAGCGTTTCTTCTGATAACTGGGCTGCAAACTATCCTGTTGAGTTTTGATGATGGTTGCCACCAGAAACGATTTGTGAACGTCAACCCCACAGCAGGTTGGAAATACGACTTTCAAATTATACCCTCCTCATCACAAAATTGTGAGGAGAAAGCAGTGACTGAACCACCAGGCAATTAACAGGTTGTTAATACAATCCTTAGTGTACGGGCTCGCGGCGCCACTTATTTGTGCTTGAACAGGTGGTTCCAACACTGATTCTGATACTGTTTTAAGCTCTGGAAGCAGTCTACGACTCACCTCCCCGTGCGTTGTAGTATGCTTCCTCCTCAAATCTAATTTTACAAGAAAGGCGACCGTTTGTCTGCTCTCTTTCATCTCTATTTGTGCCGAGAGCAACGCGGTCGGCATGGTGATTCTGATGGCGGTCTATAAGGAAGAAAAAACCAACACCTGGAGGGCAGTCTACCGCTACACCGACTGGAACGGCGAGCGCAAGCAGACCCAGAAACGGGGCTTCAAGACCAAGCGGGAGGCGCAGGCTTGGGAGCGGGAACAGCTCAATAAGACCAGCGCCGACCTGGATATGACCTTTAAGAGCTTCGTGGACCTCTACACGGCGGATATGAAGACCCGGCTCAAGGAAAACACCTGGGCCACCAAGGACCACATCATCCGTACCAAGCTGCTGCCCTACTTCGGCAAGCTGAAAATGTGCAACATTACCGCCCAGCAAATTATCACTTGGCAGAACGAGATGATGAACCACAAGGACGAGAACGGTAAGCCCTACTCGCCGGTGTACTTGAAAACGGTCCATAACCAGCTCAGTTCCATTTTCAACCATGCGGTGCGGTACTACAACCTCCGGGAAAATCCCTGCAAGAAGGCGGGCAGCATGGGCAAAAAGAAAAACCGGGAGATGCTGTTATGGACTAAGGAAGAGTAACTGAAATTTGCTGAGGTGATGATGGACAAGCCGCTGTCCTTCTACGCCTTTGAAATGCTCTACTGGTGCGGTATCCGAGAAGGGGAACTGCTTGCTCTTACGCCCGCTGATTTCGATTTCGAGAAAGGCACCGTGTCCATCAATAATCCTATCAACGGCTGAACGGTCAGGACCTGATTACCACGCCAAAGACAGAGAAAAGCAACCGCGTCATCACCATGCCTCAGTTTCTGACGGATGAAATTCAGGACTATCTCAAAATGCTCTACGGAATCGGGCCGGATGACCGGATGTTCACTGTCACCAAGAGCTATCTCCACCGGGAGATGGACCGGGGAGCCAAAGAAGCGGGGGTGCCGCGCATCAGAATCCACGATATTCGTCATAGCGCGGTTTCACTTCTCATCGACATGGGGTTCTCCGCCACGGCCATCGCGGACCGGGTAGGCCACGAGAGTATCGACATTACTTACAACTACGCGCACCTGTTTCCGTCCAAGCAGGCGGAAATATTTATGAAAATACGGAGGTTATATGAGAACAGGTCTTTCCAAGAAGCAAAAGACAACCAGCGTCTTTTTTGACGAGGCAAGCCCAATCATTGAGGTGTGTACTTACAACTCTTCCCTCAAAAAGAGGTTGAGTGAATATTCGGGAAAATACCCAGCCGAGTGCCGGTTGGTGGATGACGATGAAAATGGATGCCTTACATTTGAGATCAGAAAGGGGCGGTTCAGTTTCAAGCTGAACGCCCCATACAGCGCGGAGCGCCGGAAATCGGCCAGCGAGCTGGCGAAAAAGAATATCCAAAATTTGCAGCAGAGTAAGAAGTGATACGCGCCGCCTGTGGGGAGAGCTGCTCTCTGCGGGCGGCTTTTATCATAATTCATAAAATATCTTCACTCTGCTTGCGATCATCGCCGAAATATGCTATACTGAATTTGAATTCAGCGAACGCTGATCTTAGTTCTTTGTTTTCTGATCTAATTCGTTGTGGAGTGAATTGTATGGCCGTAAGTTATAAAAAGCTATGGAAGATCATAAAAGGTGGCGGTAAGCTTGTCTATGATGAGGACAATGCGATCGAAGTGCCCAAAGACGAAATGCCTGCCTATTTGGAGTGGATTCTTTGGCGCGCCGCGTTAGCAATTGATCACATGGTCAACGAGCCGTATGAAGTTCGCGGATTCAAATTGGATTCTGACTTTTTGCCTGTTTCGGCTGCTGGCGGCGGCAAGGGTGATCTATATTGTGAATTTGAAGACTTTACCATTTTGACTGAAGTCACAATGTCTACATCTTCTCGGCAGGAAGCAATGGAAGGTGAGCCGGTAAGGCGTCATGTTTCCGATGCCGTTTTGAAGTATGATAAGCCTGTGTATGGTATGTTTATTGCTGTCCGCATTGACACGAATCCAGCTGCATTCAAAGACAAATGTTTTATAATTGAATGAGAGAAACGATCCCTGTTTGTACCATACAAGAAAACATATCTTGATATGTTTATTGAGGTGGTGATTGAATGAACTATATTAAATCTCTACACATTGAGGGCTTTAAGAAATTTCAAACTTTAGATGTGCAATTTAATGAACATATGAACATTCTTGTTGGTGAAAATGAGGCTGGGAAAAGCACAATTTTGGATGCGCTCAGGACTGTTATGAATCAGCAATACCGAAACGCCGACAAATCTGTATTGAAAGACTTGTTTAATACGGAGATGGTTGATGCATTCAAAGCTGCCCCGAGTGTCAAAACCTTGCCCAGAATTTATATTGAGGTTGAGTTGGTACTAGACCCCATTCAGAGAAACGCTACATATTTCTATGGCGAAGTGTATGGGGAGCGAAAACAGCAGGATCTGAAATTCGGTATTCGCTTTGAGTGCAAGTACGATGAAGAACTTGGAACCGGTATGGAACAGTCCATTTTAGATGGAAAAATCCCTTATGAATACTATGCGCTGAATTGGGCAACCTTCGCTAATCGTCCATACCAAATGATTAAACGGCCATTGAACTTTTTGTCCATTGATACAACCAATAGTGCAGCTGCTCTTTCGTTCAATTACTATAACCGTACTCTGTTTACAAGTAGATATGATGAAGCAACTAGAGCAAGGGCAAAAAATGAGTTTCGTTCTAAGCTGGAGGATGCACTTGAAGCAGCTGAATTACCACCTATCAGTGACGGCAGAAAATTTGGCGTTGATAGCAAGAAGGTCGTTCTGGAGACTATTCTTTCCGTATATGAGAACTCTGTTGCGCTTGAAAATCGTGGCAGCGGCATGGAAAGTCTGATTAAAACGCAGATTGCGTTGGATAGAGTAAATGGATTGGATGTTATCTTGATGGAAGAGCCAGAGAATCATCTTAGCTTTTCGACACTAAACAAAATGCTCTATGAAATTTCCAGCCAGCAAGAAAACTCTCAAATTATTGTGGCCACTCACAGTAATATGATTGCCAGCCGCTTGAATCTAAAGAATGTTTTGTGGATTACAGAGGATGGTATTATGAGTCTATCAAATGTGAAATCAGATGTTGCAGAGTTTTTTGTTCGAGCTGATGACAACGCCTTTTTACAGTTACTTCTTTCTAAGAAGGTGTTCCTGGTTGAAGGTGCAACAGAATTCCTACTATTACCTATGTTCTACAAGCAGATTGCTGGACGCACAATCGAAGAAGATGGAGTTTCTGTAATTTCGTGCAATGGCATTTCTTATAAGCGATATCTTGAAATAGCGGAAGCTACCGGCAAGAAGATTGCTGTCGTCACAGATAATGATGAGAAAGTAGATCGAATAGCAGAGGCATCAGATTTTAACAAAACCCATAATATGCAACACATCTTCATGGGTGCAACAGTAGATGAATGGACATGGGAGGCTTGCGTTTACAAAGATAATCAGGAAGTTCTCGATAGGATGATTACTGTCCAGGCAGGAGCAGAATATAAATTCCATGGCAGGGATTATGGCGCCGTTTTAGGTAAAATGTTAAATAATAAGGTGGATGTTGCCTATCAGATGCTGATGTCAGGAACCACCTTTGCGGTACCGCAATACATAAAGGATGCGATAGCATGGCTAAGAGAGTAATCTTGGCGGTAGCGGGTGCTGGGAAGACCTATCATATCTGCCATACGATAGACCCGAACAAACGAAACTTAATATTAGCCTTTACGCATGAGAATATCTACAACATTCAGAAGGAACTATGCGATGCGCATGGTCATATACCGGAGCAAACAACAGTATCAACTTTTGACTCATTTGTGTATCATCAGATGGTGTTGCCATATGAACCTAGCATAGCAGAACATTTTGATCGTCCTGAATTTGTTAGTCGTGGAATCTGCACGATAGATCCTCCGCCTAAAACAATCAGAAATTCCGAAGGAAGGACCTTCTCTAATCCCAAATATAAGACGAAAGATAATCTTGCGCACTATGTCACAACGAAAGGGCAATACTACTGTGCAACTATTTCTGAGTTGGTATTGCAGGTGGGAAAAAATCGTGAAAGCCTTGTAAAAAGGGTAGCCGAACGATTGAATTTGTTTTATGACTGTGTGCTAATTGATGAATTCCAAGATTTTCGAGAATATGATTATGAATTAATTATGGCTCTTTCGAAACATCTCAATGATGTTGTTCTTGTTGGTGACTATTATCAGCATTCTGTTTCAGCAACAAACAACTCAGGAAAACCTTTTAAGAATAGGTCCAACGATGTGAGTTATGATTCATTTGTTGCTGAATTAGAAAATGCAGGTTTTGAAGTGGATTTGACTGCCTTGGATAAATCTAGGCGTTGCTCCGCAGAGATATGTCAATATGTAAGTGAAAAACTCGGCATTAACATTTCTTCTCATGGAAACAACATAGGGTCTGTTATCTGGGTAGACGAAAATGCTACAGCAATTCTTGAAGATCAACAAATTATAAAATTGCTCTATAAAGATGCTGCAAGATATTCATTTCATGCAATAAACTGGTCATATTCTAAAGGAGATACCATGGATGCAGCTTGTGTAATTTTGACGGATAACTTTGAAAAACTCGCTGATGACAAGTTTTCCACAAGAGGAATTTCCCAAACTACCATAAACAAGTTGTATGTAGCCATGACACGAAGCAGTGGGAACTTATATTTAATGCGGTCTTCAACATTCAAAGAGATACGAAATTCATATATTAAGAAATAGGCACTTATGATATAGTAAATATGACCCTTGCATTTTTCGTGGCAACACCATGGCAACAAAAAATCAGATAGCCTAAACTATCTGGATAATGAAAACAATATAGATACTCTGAGCTACATCCCATAAGCAAATCCGTTTAGAATATAGCTGACGGGAGCGAATGGGAATGAGTTCACACTTTTTTGCGTGCCGCAAAAAAGTCGTGAGGGGTGGAGTATCAACATCTCCCCGCGTTATCGCCCGCGCACATGCCTGTTCTCAAAGACAATAAGCCCTAAGCATAGGGCAAATTGAGTCCTTCAGCGGGGGGGGGGACCCTCCTCGAAGCGTGGATTTTAGTTCACGCATTTTTCTGCGAACTGACGCAGAAAAATGCCGTGAGGGGAGGACAACCCGATTTCCGCTTCTCTCTCATCGGGTTTTCCTCGATGGCGCGCAGATGGCAACAGTCAGAATGCGCGCCATCTCACCTTTCCCCGAAAGCGCAGGTATGCGCAAATTGGGGTGCGCAGCGGAAGGAAACCTTCCTTGCGCAGTTCATTTTAATATAAAACGCTCGTTGGTGGACGGGCGTTATTCTTATATTGTATTATTGCCGTATATTTCCGTGCGTTTCTGCTCGCGGGTGTGAAAATGAACGAAATTTTCATGGGGGTGGGCGGAAGATGGGGCAAAACGGCGGGGTGCGGCGGAAGGGGGCGGGCGATTTTGCGCGAAATGCGGGACGTCTGCGGGAAAAATCGTAAATTTGTGCGGCATTTTTTCAAGGGACTATTGACATTCGCCTCAACTTCGTATATAATACCTCTTGAATAGGGTAAGATCCCATATGCAATATCAGGAGGAGTTTTTCATGAGCAACAACGATTGTCCCGAAAAGAAGCCCCTGACGGAAGAGTACCTTAAGAAGATGGACGCTTACTGGCGCGCGGCCAACTACCTCGCGGCGGCACAGCTCTACATGCTTAAGAACCCCCTCCTCAGGGAACCCTTGACGCGCGATCAGGTGAAGAAGAAGATCGTCGGCCACTGGGGTACCGTCCCCGGGCAGAACTTCATCTATGTCCACCTCAACCGCGTCATCAAGAAGTTTGACCTCGACCTCATCCTTCTCTCCGGCCCCGGCCACGGCGGTAACTTCTTCGTCGCCAATTCCTATCTCGAAGGAACGTACAGCGAAGTTTACCCCAACGTCTCCGAGGATAAGGAAGGCATGACGAGGCTGTGCAAACAGTTCTCCTTCCCGGGCGGCATTTCGTCCCACGTCGCGCCCGAGACCCCCGGTTCCATCAACGAGGGCGGCGAGCTCGGCTATTCGCTTGCGCACGCATTCGGCGCCGTGTTCGATAACCCCGGCCTCATCGCTGCGACCATCGTCGGCGACGGCGAGGCGGAGACCGGCCCTCTCGCGACGGCTTGGCACTCCAACAAATTCCTCAACCCCGTCACGGACGGCGCGGTGCTTCCCATCCTGCACCTCAACGGCTTCAAGATCAACAACCCCACCGTGTTCGCGCGTATCTCCAAGGATGAAGTGCGCTCGTTCTTCCACGGCTGCGGTTGGAAGCCCTACTTCGTCGAGGGCGACGAGCCCATGGCCATGCACAGAAAGATGGCCGAGACGCTCGACAAGTGCATCAAGGAGATCAAGGAGATCCAGCGCAAGGCACGCGAAGAGGGCGACACCGAGCGCCCGTTCTGGCCGATGATCGTGCTCCGCACCCCCAAGGGCTGGACCGGTCCCAAGGTCGTCGACGGCAAGCACATCGAAGGCAGCTACCGCGCACACCAGGTGCCCATCACGATGGAGAAGCCCGAGCACCTCGAGCTCCTCAAGGAATGGCTGCTCTCCTACAAGCCCGATGAACTCTTCACCGAGGACTACAAGCTCAAGCCCGAACTCAGAGCGCTCGCTCCCACGGGCGACCACCGCATCAGCGCCAACCCTCATACCAACGGCGGCAAGCTTCTGAAGGACCTTCGTCTCCCCGACTTCACCAAGTACGGCGTGGAGATGTCGGCTCCCGGCACCGTCAAGGCACAGGATATGCTCGTTCTGGGCAACTACATCCGCGACGTCCTCAAGCTGAATGCAGACAGCCGCAACTTCCGTATGTTCGGCCCCGATGAGACGATGTCCAACCGTATGTATGCGGCGTTCGAGGCATCGTCCCGTCCCTTCGAGGCGAAGATCTACGATGAACCCTGCCGCGAGGACTGCGTCTATGTCGAGGACGACAACATCGCACGCGAGGGCCGCATCATGGATGCTTACCTCTCCGAGCATATGTGCGAGGGTTGGCTCGAGGGTTATATCCTCACCGGCCGCCACGGCTTCTTCGCTTCCTACGAGTCCTTCATCCGTATCGTCGACTCGATGGTCTCTCAGCACGCAAAGTGGCTCAAGGTCACCAACGAGCTGCCTTGGAGACAGGACATCTCGTCTTTGAACCTCATCTTGACGTCCAACGTCTGGCAGCAGGACCACAACGGCTTCACGCACCAGGATCCCGGCTTCCTCGACCACGTCACCTGCAAGAAGGCAGACGTCATCCGCTGCTACCTGCCGCCGGATACCAACTGCCTGCTCTCCTGCTTCGACCACTGCGTCAAGAGCAAGGGCTATATCAACGTCATCGTGGCGTCCAAGCACCCCACCTATCAGTGGCTGACGATGGACCAGGCAGTCAAGCACTGCACGCAGGGCATCGGCGTATGGCCTTGGGCAAGTAACGACGCGGGCGAAGAGCCCGACCTCGTCATGGCTTGCTGCGGCGACACGCCCACCGTCGAGGCACTCGCTGCAACGACCATCCTGCGCGACTACATGCCTGACCTCAAGATCCGTTTCGTCAATGTCGTCGACCTGATGAAGCTCGATTCTCACGAGAATCACCCTCACGGCCTCCGCGACAGCGCGTTCGACGCCATCTTCACCAAGGATAAGCCCGTCATCTTCGTGTATCACGGCTATCCTAAGCTCATCCACGAGCTCACCTACACCCGCCACAACCGCAACATCAAGGTGTTCGGTTACATGGAGGAGGGCACCATCACCACGGGCTTCGATATGCGCGTTCAGAACCATATCGACCGCTTCCACCTCGTCCGCGAGGCCATGATGTGCCTGCCTCAGCTGGGGAACAGGGGCTCCTTCCTCGTTCAGATGATGAACGACAAGCTGGTCGAGCACAGGAACTACATCGCCGAGTACGGCGAAGACCTGCCCGAGATCCAGAATTGGAAGTGGCATACGCCCGAGGACAACAAGTAAGGCAAAATCGGCCGCGGTTTTCTACACGCCGCACGTCCGACAAAAGTTCTATGGAACGGGATCCGCTCGCGGGTCCCGTTTTCTTTTATTTTGAAGGGAGCCACGGGCCGATGAGGGAGCGGACGGCGGCTGCGCGTGAAAAAAGTGTTCGTTCGGTAAAAAATAGTTCGCAAATGCGAACTATTTTTGTCACAAAGGCCTTCAAACGTTTGACAAGGGGAGAGGGGAGTGCTATAATAAGTTCGCAAAACCGAACGGGGAGCATTTTTTAAAGCCAGCAGGTTAGCAATTGCGAACCGTTCGGCTCTATTTCGGAGCATGAGTTAGCTTATGCGAACCATCTTTTTTGAAAGCAGGTTAGTATTTGCGAACTGCGTGCCTCATACGATAGAAGAGGAGCAACTATGCCTTTGATGCTAGCCCCGCTGGGGCAGGAAATGAGGATCGTCAAAATTTTGGGCGATGAAAAGACCAAAAAGCACCTTGCAAATCTCGGGGTGATGGTGGACGCCAAGATCACGGTGTTCTCCTCCAATGGGGGGAGCCTCGTGTGCATCGTCAAGGACGGCAGGCTCGCCATTGACCGCGACGTCGCGTCGCACATCTTTGTGGCGTGAGGAAATGAGAGAAGTGAACGTATTACGGAGGTATAAAATCATACGATGAACAAGTTACTCAGTGATTTTTCCGTCTCGGAGAAGGGAGTCGTCAAGGCCGTCTCCGGCGAGGGAAAGATACGCAGGCGGCTCTTCGACATGGGCGTGACGCCCGGGGCGGAGATCCTGCTGCGCAAGAAGGCGCCGCTGGGGGATCCCCTCGAGGTCACCATCCGCGGCTATGAGCTCACCCTTCGCAAGAACGAAGCGGCCTGCGTGACGATGGAGGTGGTCAAATGAAGAAGTTTGCACTCGCCGGCAACCCCAACTGCGGCAAGACGACGCTCTTCAACCTCCTCACGGGTTCCACGGCGTACGTCGGCAACTGGCCGGGCGTCACGGTGGATAAGCGGGAGGGTACATACAAGCGCGGCTCCGAGCCCGTCGACATCGTCGACCTGCCCGGTATCTATTCGCTCTCGCCCTACACGCCCGAGGAAGTCATCTCGCGTAACTTCATCTTGGACGAGCGCCCCGACTGCGTCATCAACATCGTGGACGCGACCAACCTCGAGCGCAACCTGTACCTCACGACGCAGCTCATGGAGATCGATGTGCCCATGGTCATCGCCCTCAACATGATGGACGCCGTCGAGAAGGCGGGCGACAAGATCGACGCCGCCGAGCTCGAACGCAAGATCGGCATCCCCGTCGTCGCCATTTCGGCGCTCCGCGGCACGGGCATCAAGGAGCTCATGGACAGGGCCATCAAGGCCTCCAAGCAGCCGAGAAAGGGCGTCACCGTCCTTCACGACAGCCCCGTCGCGCACCTCATCGGCGACGTCGCCATCGCCCTCGAAGGGCAGAATGTCGAAGCGCCCCTCTTCCATGCGGTCAAGCTCTCCGAGCTCGACGAGCTCGAAGTCAAGGCGCACCCCGAACTCGTTCCCACGGTGGACGCCTTCAAGGCGACCTTCAAGGACGACGTGTTCGGCGACGACCTCGAGGCCGTCGTGGCGGATGCGCGCTATAAGTACATCTCGGCGAACTTCTCCTCCGTGCTCACCAAGAAGAACAAGAAGGAAAAGCTCACCCGTTCGGACAGGGCGGACAAGGTGCTCACGCACCGCATCTGGGGTATTCCCATCTTCATCGTCATCCTGTTCGCCATCTTCCATCTGACGTTCTCGGAGAACTTCCTCTACCTCAACGGCTTCGGCGACGGCTGGATGCCCTCTTTGGAGGACCTCGGGTTCGACCCCGACAACTTCGGCACCAAACTTCTCGCCTGTGTCTATGACGGCACCGTGTTCTCCCCCGGGTGTATTCTGAACAACCTGTGGAACGACGTCATCGTCGGCGAACTCTTCGGGCTCATCTCGGGCGCCGTCGAGAACATCCCCGTCGCATGGGTCGCAGGGTTCATCAACAACGGTATCATCGAAGGTATCGCGGCAGTGCTCTCCTTCCTTCCCTGGATCCTCGTCCTGTTCCTGTTCTTCTCCATTTTGGAGGACTCGGGCTACATGGCGCGCGTCGCGTTCATCCTCGACCGTATCTTCCGTAAGTTCGGCCTTTCGGGCAGAGCGTTCATGCCCATGATCATGGGCTTCGGCTGCTCCATTCCCGCGACCATCAACACGAGAACGCTTGCCGACGACAACGAGAGGACGGCGACCATCCGCGTCATTCCCTTCTTCTCGTGCGGCGCGAAGCTGCCCATCCTGACGGGCGTCGCGGGCGCCATCGTCTCGCAGTTCGGCATCGGAAACGCCGACCTCATCACCTACGGCATGTACCTTCTGGGCATCGTCACCGCCATCGTGTGCGTCATCCTCATGCGCTCCACGACCATGCGCGGCGAAGTCCCTCCCTTCATCATGGAGCTCCCCGCATACCATGCGCCCAGGTTCTCCTCCCTCATGATCCACCTGTGGGATAAGACCAAGCACTTCGTGAAGAAGGCATTCACCATCATCCTCGCTTCGACCATCGTCATCTGGGTGGTGTCGCACTTCTCGCCCGACCTCCGCTTCCTTGCGGACGAGGAGATCAACGAGAGTATCCTCGCAAGCTTCGGCAGAGTCGTGCAGCCCTTCCTGACCCCCGTCGGCTTCGGCGCACAGCTGGGCGAGTGGGGCTGGGTGTTCGCCGTCGCGGCCGTCACCGGCCTCATCGCAAAGGAGAACGTCATCTCCACCTTCGCAACGCTGGCAGCCTGCATCGCGGGCGCAGCCCTTGCCGAGGATGAGTCGGGCGTCACCTATGTGCAGGCCATGATCGACGCAACGGGCATCGGCATCCCCGGGCTCATCGCATTCATCGCCTTCAACATGACCACCATCCCTTGCTTCGCCGCTACGGCGACCGCGAGAGCAGAACTTCCCAAGGGCAAGTTCGGCGGCACCATCGCCTTCTGGCTGGGTACGTCCTACGTCGTCTCGATGGCGGTGTACCTCGTCGGTTCGTGGTGGTGGACGGTGTTCATCTTCGCTGCCATCGCTGCCATCGTCATCCTCTCCATTGTGCTCTACAACAAGAGCCACCCCGTGGGGGAGGGAAAGATGCTGAAGAGGCCGAAGGGTAAGTCCCTGAAGGTGAACTCATGACGTGGTATGAGATCCTGATCATCGTGCTTGCGGCCGCGTTCGTCATCGGCGTTGCGGCGTGGCGGATCGTCAGAAAGAAGCAGGGCAAGGGAGGCTGCGACTGCGGCTGCTCCGACTGCTCCCACTGCGCCGCCTGCGCCTCGGCAAAACGCAAGCAGACCGATAAGGAGAAAAAATAGTTCATCCATCCTGTTATCTTCATAGATCTTGGAAAGGGGAGAGGCCTTGCGCCTCTCTTCTTTCCATACAAAAATTATACATTTATTCACTGCAATATGCAAATGAAGGGGAATATCCGTGCAAAATTGCGTAAAAGCCGCGTTTTGCTTGACAAAAGTTGCATTTATTGATAACATAAGAAAGAACGAACTTTTCGGGAGGAGAGAAACGTATGATCATCTACAACGAAAAATCCAACCTTTTAGAGGATACCGTCTATAAGTATCAGCTGCAGGACGTGGAGGAGCCCAACCTCTACCGCGAGCTGTTCGACTACGAGTCCATCCCCAAGATCGCCTTCAACCACCGCCACGTTCCCATGAACATGCCCGATGAGATATGGATGACGGACACCACCTTCCGCGACGGGCAGCAGTCCACCTCGCCCTTCACGGTCAAGCAGATCGTCGATCTTTA
>CALVWI010000005.1 GCA_944367045.1 uncultured Clostridia bacterium
TAAAAGAATTTCCTTTGCCTTACGTTTTCTTTTACTCGTAAATTACTTTCTTGCAATTCAGTTGTCAATCTTCGGAAGATCCGCTTCGGCGGAACGCTGCTCTTTTTGGAAGAGGTGTTACCCTCGCGAGACAGCTTACATATATTAGCACGTCTTAGAGGAAACGTCAAGCGTTTTTCGGAAAAAATCTGACTTTTTTCGGAAATTTTTTCGGAAAGTTTTCCTTCCCTCCCCTTCTCCACAAGATGAGGGATCGCTCTGCGCTCTTTCCACAAAATACGCAAAAAAGGGAGCTTCCGAGCTCCCCTCTTCTTACCATATTATATTGGCGGCCGAATTTTCAAAGACGGCGGCTGTTCGCAGGGCTCACTTGCAGCCCGAACACGTCTTGCAGTTGCCCGTGCAGTGCCTGACGGGCTTCCCCGTTGCGGAAAACATCTCGCCCGAATAGGAGCGCTTTGCCTCCGCGCCGCACTGAGGGCAGACCACCTTTTCGTCGTACTTTTTCACGAGCTCGTCGAACTGCTTGCCGCAGGACGGGCAGACATATTGGAGGAGCGGCATCAGTGTTCACCTCCGCCGCGGCGCTTGCGCTTGACCTGACGCGGCGTCTTGATGCGCACGGAGTTGGTCGCACGGACGATCCACACGGCGCAGACGATGGAGAGCACGATCGAGATGCCGATGACGATCCAGAACCCCCACGGATTTCCCTGGAAGGGAACGGGGACGTTCATGCCCCAGAGGGAGGCAATGAGCGTGGGAACGGCGATGACGAAGGTGATGACGGCGAGCAGCTTCATGACGCTGTTGACGTTGTTGGAGATGATGGAGGCGTAGGCGTCCATCGTGCCCGAGAGAATGTCGCGGTAGATATTACACATCTCGGCCGCCTGCTTCGCCTCGATGAGGATGTCCTCGAAGAGTTCCTGATATTCCTCGTTCTCGGAGATGGTGGGGATGCGCCCCACCTTGGCGTAGACGCTGTTCGTCGCATTCAGCGCCGTCGAGAAATAGACGAGGGAATTTTCGAGGGAAAGGAGCTGGATGAGTTCCTTGTTCTTCATGGAGCGGTGCAGCTCGGCCTGCACGCGGAGGGACTTCTTGTCGATCTGGCGCAGGTTGGAGAGGAAGGCCTTGGCGTTCCCCATCATGAAGGAGAGAAGGAAGGACGTGGGGCGCGTCGTATCGGCGCTCACGCGGTTGGAGACAAAGCCGCCGAGGACGGGGTTGCCGCGCAGACACACCGTGACGACGCACTCCTTATTGGAGAGAATGGAGAGAGGGATGGTCTCGTAGATGTCGCCCTCGTCGGTATCGGTGATGACGGGGGTATCCATGAGGCACATGATGACGTTGTCGTCGCGTTCGAGACGGGCGGACTCCTCTTCATCGAGGGCGGCCTTTAGAAGCGTCTCGTCGATGCCCGTGATGGCAGCTATATCCTCGATCTCGTCATCGGAGGGGTTGACCATGTCTACCCAGCACGCCTTCTCGTATGCGGAGAGGCGCTCCATACGGCCATTGACAGTCTTGAAGTAATTGATCATAAGCATTTCCGCCTTGCGTTAGATTTCGTTTTTCCCGAAGAAGGCAGCAAAAAACGCACAGAAAAAGCCATCTGTGCGTTTCGGAAATGCAATATGGTGCGGGCGAACATTCGCTCACATGAAAAGCTTCCTGCGGACTCTGCGCACAGAGGGGTGACCGGTTGTCATAACGCATCGGTTATTTGGGTCGTCCATTTTTTGCTCTCCTAAAAAGACTGCAGCGTGCGGGACTCGATATTCCCCTACGCTAACGATTCTATTATATCCCATCCGCGGCATTTTGGCAACCGTTTTATAAAATATTTTCCCCGATATTTTCGCGTCGATGCGCCCGCCCGCCGCTTTTTTGCGCAGGGCTCAGATGACCGCCGTTCCCTCTAAGAAAGACGTGAAGATGCCCGAGACGTCCACGCCCGCGGAGAGCGCTTCGATGAGCTCTTCGGGCTCCGCCGTGCGCCCATTCGCGGCGGAGAAACAGCGTTTAAGGCCCGAGAGCATCTTCTTCTCGCCGAGGACGGAGCAAAGACGGTCGAAGAGGATGAGGCTCTTATCCTCGATGATGCAGCGATACTCGTACGCGCCCGAAAAGCCCGCAAGCGGGCGGTCCATCGAGGTGTCGACGGCGCCCGAGAGCTGCTCGCGCACCGAGACGAACGCGCGGCACCGCCCCTCCGCCGCCGAAATGCGCGTGCGGTAGGCCTCCTCGTCCGCGTTCCCGAAGTACAGCGCCGCCGACCATGCGGCAAGCCCCTCGTCCTGCCACGGGTGGAGAGTGTGATCGCTCCCCGCCATTTCGCCCCACCACTGGCGCGCGGCCGCACGGACGACAGCCTCTTGAAGCTCCTCTCCCGCGAGCGAGGACGGCACGAGCGCAAGCCCCGACCCGACGAAGGCGAAGGGAAGGTCGGTCTCGACGACGGCAAAGGCGGGATAGCCGTACTTCCCGAAGGTCTCGGAAAAGAAGGCAAGGCTCCCCTCGGCGGCCGCAAGCTCTTCGGACGCGTCGCGGCGAAGGTGCCAATATTGAGCGGTCTCTCCCGCCGAACAGCTCATGTCCTCGGCAAGGACGAAGGAGACGCTTTGCACGTTCTCCGCCTGCATGGTGAAGGTCGTGCGGCCGTTCTGCCCGCTCGACTCCCCTTCAAAGCCGCAGATGACGCTATAAGACGCGGGCACGGTGAGCGAGACGGTGTAGTCGGCGCGGTCCGCGGGAAAGCCGCCGAACGGGGTGAACGCGGGGGCCTCGGCGCAGAGAGCGGGATAGAAGTGCAGAAGGTTGACGGTGTGCTCGCCGATGCCGAGAAGAAAGTTCATGCGCGGGAGCATGACCTCAAACTTCATGGAAAGTTCTGTACTCTCCCCCGCTTTCAGCGCGCGCGGAAGGGTGACGGTGAGCTGTTCGCCGTTTTCCGAGACTTCCCCCTCCCCGCCCGAAACTTCCCGCACATCGATGCCGCCGAAGCTCTCGCCGTCGTAGTACGCCGCCGAACGGTACGCCTCGGGCAGGGGCGAGACGGGCGCGTCCTCGCGGAAGATGTTGGGATAGAGCGCGAAATTCAGCTTATCCTGCGGGATATCCGATGTATTGACGGCCGTGACGGTCATCTCGCCGTATAAAATGCCCGCCGCGGGGACGTACTCCAATGTGAGCGCATAGGAAGAGCGCGCCTCCCCCTTGCACGAGACGAGCCCCAGACACAGCACGGCGGCAAAGGGCACCGCCATGAGCACGCACACCGCTCTCTTCAACCGTTTCCGCATATCCGCCCCCTTCGCGGGAAGTGCCCCGCCGAAGGTATGATATGCGCCCGCGCGCTCCCGTATGCTTCCCGCGTTTTTCAAGGCCGCCGCGGGCCGCCGCCCTTTGAGCTCGGGGCGGCGGCCCGCGGCTTCCCGACCCTCCGCTCCCCTATCTTGTGCCGAACGCCCCTCTCGCCCGCAAAAATTCGCGGTTTTCAGGGAAAAACTTTCCCATGCCCCCTTGAAAACGCGCGCGGGGTGTGATATACTTAACTTGTAATTTACTCACACTTTCCGTGAAAAATATTTACAAACAAATTGAAGGAGGACGCTTATGCAACTCACCCCCGAACAGCAGGCCGTGCTCGACGGGAAGCGGGGCGAAACGCTATCTAAGGTGATGCGCACCATCGTCATGTACGGCGACATCTTCGGTGCGGAGAAGCTCGTGCCCGTCACGCACCCCGAGGGGCACTTCGTGACGAGCTTCGGCATCTCGCTGATGAAACCGCTCTTTGCGACGATGGAGGAACTCATCCGCGCGAACGTGCACACCATCGGCAAGTTCACCGTCGACCCCCGTCCGCTCGACTACGCAAACGTCAAGTGCAATCTTCTCGAAAAGGTCGCCTTCGCCGTCATGTACGGCAAACAGGAGGAATACGAACAACAGCTCCTGCAGGTGGGCCTGCGCGATAAAAAGGCCTTCACCTGTACGGCGTATCTGCCCGAAGTCGGCAATATCCCCAAGAAGGGAGACGTCCTCTCGTGGGCGGAGAGCAGCGCCGTCGTGTATGCGAACTCGGTGCTGGGCGCGCGCTGCAACCGCAACAGCGGCATGATCGACCTCTTCGGCAGCATCGTCGGATGGGTGCCCTACTTCGGGCTCGTCACGGACGAAGGACGAAAGGCGACGTGGAAAGTGTATGTGCGCACCACGAAGAAGCCCGAAGCGCAAGTCTTGGGCAGCGCCATCGGCATGAAGGTGACGGAGGACGTGCCCTATGTGTTCGGCCTCGACCGCTTCCTCGGCGAGGAGCTCAACGAGGACGTGTGCGCGTACCTCAAGGACTTCGGCGCGGCGACCGCCTCCAACGGCGCGGTGGGGCTCTACCACATCGACCGCCTCACGCCCGAGGCGAAGGAGCTGGGCGAAAGCCTCATCACGGACGACGCGAAGGAGTACGTCATCGACGACGAGGAGCTCGAGCGCGTCTACAAGAGCTACCCCGTGATGTGGAAAGACAAGAATGCCAAGCCGTCGCTGTGCTTCATCGGCTGCCCGCATTTGACGTACGGCCAGCTCATCGGGTGGACGCACACCCTCTCGGATGCCTTAAAAGAGACGGGCAAAAAGAAGGTCACGGTGCACACGGTGATGACGACGGCGCCCGAAGTCAAGGAAAAATTCATGCAAACGCCCGAATATAGAGAACTCATTGCGATGGGCGTCAAACTTTCGAGCATCTGCCCGCTCATGTACACCAACAACCCCATGACGAAGGGCAAGGCCATCCTCACGAACAGCAACAAGCTGCGCACCTACTCGGTGGCGCGGTACTGTAAGGATGAGAAGATCGCAGCGATCCTTTCGGGAAAGGAGGGCGTATAAGATGAAGTCTTTTAAGGGCCGCGTGCTGGCGGGCGGCAAGTGGAAGGGCGAGGCCATCGTCTCGCACGGGGGCGTGAATACCCTCGCGACCTTCCAGAAGAGCGCCTTAAAGAACGCCAAGGAGGTCATCGCCTCCGACCAGAACAACCCCGACCTCTTCGGCAAGTGCCTGACGGGAAAGGCGCTGTGCCTGCCCGTGACCATCGGTTCGACGACGGGCGGCCTCGTCATTCAGACGGTGTGCGCGATGAAGATCGCCCCCGCCTGCTTCCTCTTTTCCGAGCACGTCGACTCCCTCGCGGCGAGCGGCATCGTGCTCGCGCGCGTGTGGGAGGGAAGCGACGTCATCGCCGTAGACCAGCTCGGCGAGGAATTCCTTTCCGCCGTCAAGACGGGCGACACCCTCGAAGTCCTCGAGAACGGCACCGTCAACATTTTATAAACAAGGAGATACACAATGAGCATGAACGAACAATACGCTCCCCTTCTGACGAGCTGGAAGATCGGCAAGTGCGAGATCAAGAACCGCTTCGTCATGACCTCGATGGGCGGCACGTCCATCTTCGGGTGGATGGAGCCCAACCACTTCGACGAGGAGGCGGCAAAGTTCCTCTTGGACCGCGCCAAGGAGAACGTCGGCCTCATTCTCCCCGGCATCGCCCCCATCCGCGACATTCTCTTAGGCAAGTGGCTTTATACGGGCACCAAGAAGTTTGAGCGCCTCAAGGAATACATGAAGGAATTCCACAAGACGGGCGCAAAGCTCTTCGTGCAGCTGACGGCGGGCTTCGGACGGTCGCTGGCCATCAACGACATCATGGTGAAGGCGCTGCACAACAAGGCGCTTGCGACGGTGCTGAAGCCCGTCCTCGACGTCTCCTACCTCACCGCGAGCGCGAGCGCCACCCCCAACCGCTGGGACGAGAGCTGCATCTCCCGCCCGCTCACGAAGGAAGAAATTCAGGAGATGATCGACGCCTTTGCAAAGACGGCGAAACTTTTAAAAGACGCGGACGTGGACGGCGTTGAGATCCACGCCGTGCATGAAGGGTATCTACTCGATCAGTTCACGATGAAGTACACCAACCTCCGCACGGACGAGTACGGCGGCAGCTTCGAGAACAGGTACCGCTTCCCCGTGGAGATCGTCAAGGCCATCAAGAAGGCGTGCGGCCAGGACTTCCCCGTCTCGCTGCGCTATTCCGTCCTCTCCAAGACGAAGGGCTTCTGCCAAGGGGCGCTCCCGGGCGAGGAATATACCGAAGTGGGCCGCGACATGGAGGAGAGCGAGCGCGCCGCGAAGTATCTGCAGGACGCGGGCTACGACATGCTCAACTGCGACAACGGCACCTACGACGCGTGGTACTGGGCGCACCCGCCGGCTTATATGCCCGAGAACTGCAACTTAGAGGACGTCAAGCACATCAAGAAGTTTGTGGATATCCCCGTCGTCTGCGCGGGCAAGATGGACACGCTGACGGCGGCGAAGGCCGTCGCGCGCGGGGAGATCGATGCGATGGGCGTCGCGCGGCAGTTCCTCGCCGACCCCAAGTGGGTGACAAAGACGCTTGAAGGCAACGAGGACGACATCCGCCCCTGCATCCACTGCCACAACGGGTGCTTCAACATGGCGCACTACAAGGGCGTCGCCAACGACCAGACCCTTCACGACAACGCGGGCATGTCGCGCTGCGCCGTCAACCCCGAGACCATGCAGTCCAAGAAATATAAAATCATTCCCACGAAGAAGCCCAAGAAGGTCGCCATCGTGGGCGGCGGCATCGGCGGCATGGAGACGGCGCGCGTTTTGGCCCTGCGCGGTCACAAGCCCACCATCTTTGAAAAGTCAAGCTCACTCGGCGGCGTGTTCGTGCCTGCGGCGGCGCCCTCCTTCAAGAGTGCCGATAAAGCGCTCCTCAAATGGTATGAAAAGCAGATGAAGGACCTCAAGGTCGACATCCGCTTCAACACCGAGGTGCGCCCTTCGGACGCGCTGACGGGATTCGACGAGATCGTCGTTGCGACGGGCTCGACCGCGAGGCGCGTGCCCGTGAAGGGGGCGAACAAGTGCATCGAGGCGTGCGACTATTTGAGCGGCGCACCCGTCGGGGACAAGGTCGTCGTCATCGGCGGCGGACTGACGGGCTGCGAGATCGCGCTGGATGCGCACCTCAAGGGCAAGACGCCCGTCATCGTCGAGATGAAGAACGACCTCATCGCCGTCAAGGGCGTGTGCCTTGCGAACTCCTCCTATCTCCGCGAATACTTCGCGCTCCACAAGGTGGAAGTGCACCTCGAGAGCACGGTGACCGAGGTGGGCGACGGGTATGTGCTCATCAAGGAGAAGAACGGAAACGAGGTCAAGATCACGGCGGATACCGTGGTGACCTCCATCGGCTACAACCCCGCTCCCCTCGAACTCAAGGGCGCCAAGTATGTGGGCGACTGCAAGGAAGTCGGGAACCTCCGCACCGTCATCTGGCGCGCATGGGACGTCGCCATGAAGATTTAAGAAACGGCCAAAACAAAACGCTGCAGCATCGACGCGGTGCCGCAGCGTTTTTCTATACAAAATATGCGTTTACTCGCTCAGAGGGGCATTTCGGGACGGGACAGGAGCCGACGACGGATCTCCTTCATCCATTCCTGCACGGCCGCGCGGTCGCCCGCCTCGACGGCATAGACGAGGCTGTCCTCGTCGAACACGAGGCTGCACCGCCAAAACGCCGAGATGAGGGCATAGAGATACGGGAACGTCTCCCGCTGCCGCTCGGTAAAGGGGCGCTCTCGATGGTATCCGCGCAAAAATGCGGAAAGAATAGCGTTCTCCTGCTTCCCTTCGAGCGTCTTCGGATAGTCCATGAGCCGCGCCTCGAACACCGCCTGCATGACCGCGTCGAAGCAGAGGACGTTGTCGCCGCAGCGGTTGAAGTCAAAGATGCCGACTTCGCCGTCCGTGAGATAGAGATTGCAGTTGCTGATGTCCCCCTGCACGGCGTACTTCGGCTCCCCTTTCATCACGCGGATGCGCTCCATGAGGCTCTCGTACTCCTTCACGATCTCCCGATAGAGCGGCTCGTCCACGGAAAGGAGCACCTCTTGATGCCGTTCGAAGTCGGAAAAGCGGAAGAGATCGTTCTCCCGAAGCGGGTCGAAGAGCACGGCGTTTTCGACATGGACATCGTTCGCTTCGGCAATGTTGTGCATACGCGCGAGGAGGCTCCCCGTCTGTTCGGCGATATGTTCGCCGACTTCCCGCACTTCCCCCTCCGCGAAGGCCTCGACGGTGACGATGACCTCGTACCCGTGGATGAGATAGAGGCGGGCGTATGCGCCGTCCGACTTGAAGACCGCAGGCGTTATGATGCCGTTCTCTCTCAAAAGTGCCTGAAAGCCGCTCTGCGCTTCGACGAGCTCCGGTGTCACGTCCTCTTCATTCTTAAACCGTACGACGACGGACTGCCCGCCCGCCAAGTCGGCCCTGACGATGAGGCGGACTTGCCGCGAGGCGGGGTCCTCGTTCTCATAGTGATAGCGCTGCAGCTCGGAAAAAGCGATGACTTCGGAAGGAAGTCCGAAGTCATGGCAGATCTTTGAAATATCCTGTTTGTTGACCAAAAACATTTACATCACATGGTGCAGGAAGTAGTCCTGCGCGTCGAGGGGTTCCTCGTCGTTCTTGACGGGCGTGTAGCTGCCGTCGGGAAGGAGCTTTCTCGCCTTCACGTTGTCGCGGAACATCGTCTCCAAAATGGCATAGATGCGCTTTCTGATGTGCTTGTCGAGAATGGGCGTTGCGATCTCCACGCGCTTGTTGGTGTTGCGCGTCATGAGGTCGGCGCTCGAGATATACATCTCCATGTCCTCACCCTCGCCGAAGCAATAGACGCGGGAGTGCTCCAAGAACCGCCCCACGATGGAGATGACGGAGATGTTGTCCGTCTCGCCCTCGATGCCTGCGACGAGGCAGCAGATGCCGCGCACGATGAGCCGCACCTTGACGCCCGCCTTGCCCGCCTCGACGAGCTTTAAGATGAGCTCCTTGTCGGTGAGCGAATTCATCTTGGCCGTGATGAAGGCGGGTTTGCCCTCGCGGGCGAGCGCGATCTGCCCTTCGATGCGCTCGATGAGACCCTTCTTGAGCCCCTCGGGAGCAATGAGAAGGCGCTTGTAGTCGTACTCCGTGTTGCAGATGGCGACGTTGCGGAAGAAGGCCGCGCCGTCCTCGCCGATCTCCTCGTCCGCCGTGATGACGTTGAGGTCGGTGTACTGCTTGCTCGTCTTTTCGTTGTAGTTGCCCGTGCCGAGGTGGGTGATATAGCCGATCTTGCCGCCGTCCGAAAGGAGAATGGAGATGATCTTGGAGTGCACCTTGAAGTTCTGCATGCCGTAGATGATGGTGCAGCCCGCCTCCTTCAAAATGGAGGCGAAATACATGTTGTTCTCCTCGTCGAAGCGGGCGCACAGCTCGATGACGACGGTGACTTCCTTGCCGTTCTCGCTCGCCCGCTTGAGTGCCTCCACGATGCGGGAGTGGCGGTCGAGGCGGTAGATGGTGATCTTGATGGAGACGACGCGGCTGTCCTCCGCGCACTCGTTCAAAAGGCGGATGAGCGGCTCCATGCTGTCGTAGGGGTAGGAGAGGAAGATGTCCCCTTCCTTCACGCGGGTAATGAGGCTCTGCGGGGGAAGGAGATCCTCCGCGACGCGTCCCTTGAAGGGCGTATAGCGAAGGTCCGAAAGCTCGGACTCGGGGAAATACTGCTCGAGGGAGAAGAGGAACTTGTAGTCCATGTAGCTCTCCACCTTGAAGCAGTGCTGCTTTTTGAGCCCGAGGTTCTCCAAAAGGAAGGACTTGACCGCGCCGCCGTTCTTGTCGATCTCGACGCGCACGGCGTCCTGCCGCGAGCGGCTCTCCACCTTGTGCTTCATGTAGGTGGAGAAGTCGAAGTCGTGTTCGAGGTCGGTGTCGTCGACGCGCGTGTCAAAATCGGCGTTGCGCGTGACGCGGAGCAGCGTCTTGGAGACGACGGTGTAGCCCGGGAAGGCGAGCGTGCCGAACTCGGAGACGAGGTCCTCAAGCGTGATGAGGTTGACCTTCCTGCCGCCCGGGATGCGGAAGAGGCGCTCTGCGGAGGTGGGCACCGCCATGACGCCGATCATCGGCCTGCCGTCGCGGAGAAGTTCATAGACGAGGTAGATGTGCTGGTTCTCGAAGCGGATGAGCGGGTGCTTGGCGTCGAGGACCATCGGCGAAAGCAGGGGCAGCACCGCCGAGAGGAAGTAGTTGAGGCAAAACGTGCGCTTGCGGGGAGAGAGCTCGTGCGGGCGCATGAGCCTGACGCCGCGGGCGCTCAGCTCCTTTGCGATGTTTGCGTAGACGGACGCGCTCTCCTTATACAGCTCCTTGACTTCGGAGAGGATGATCTCGATCTGCTCCTCGGCCGTGAGCTCCGTCTTGTTTTCCCGCGCCGTAGGGGCGAGCCGCTTCTCGTTCATGAGGCTCCCCACGCGCACCATGAAGAACTCGTCGAGATTGCTCTGGAAGATCGCGAGGAACTTGCAGCGCTCGAGGAGCGGGTTGGTGAGGTCGGAGGCCTGATCGAGCACGCGGCGGTTGAAGAGGAGCCAGCTGTACTCTCGGTTGCAATAGATGCCCTTGATGGGCGCTTGTAATTGTTTTGCCATATTTTCTGCCTTTATTTGGGGTTATTCGTGATCTTGCTCTTGCTGTTCGTTTTGTTCGGTCTTGTCATCGGCGGGTGCGGCGGGCTTTATGTTCCCGAGCGGGGTCTCCCTGCCCTCTCTGCCGCCCTTGGCGACGAGAAGCAGGTACCCCTCCTTGACGCCGTAGGGCGAGCGCACGGCGCGCTCGATGCCGTAGTACTTCAAAACGGCGCACAATGCGACGACGGACGTCACGAAGGTGTCCATGCGCTCGGGCGCGATCTTGACGATGAGAAGGCTCCTCTTCGACGAGGAGAGAAGGAAGTTCCTGAGCTTCTTTAATTTATCGTACTCGAGCTCGACGCTCTCCCCCTTGATGCCGTAGCGGTCTGCATACATCTCCGCAATGGCGTGGTCGACGGGGCCAAGAAGGAGCGCCAATTCGTACTCCCCGGGGGTGCCGAAGCCTAACTTTGCGAGCGACTTCTTGACGTGACGGCGGATGCGGACGGCCTCCTCCTCGCTCGGGTGGGTGTGGCGCACGAACTTGCGCTTTAAACCGATGGTGCCGAAGTCGAGGAAGGCGGAGGAACCCGTGCCCGCGGGGTCGCACACTTCGATGCTGCCGCCGCCGATGTCGACAAGCAGGCTCTTTTCGGGCGCGCCGCTGTTGGCGGTGAGGTCGCAGAAGGCCTCCTCTTCGCCGCTCAAGAGGTTGAGTTCGACGCCCGCAAGGTCTTTAAGGGCCGTTTCCACCTCTTCATAGTTTTTAAAGTTGCGCACGGACGCCGTGGAGATGACATAGCACTTCTCCGCGCCGTACTTTACAGCGACGTTCTTGAGGCGCTTGAGCCCCTCCGCGATCTTGCGGATGCCGCGCTCGGTGAGCTTGCCCTCCTCCGCATAGTGGAGCACGGAGAGCGTCTCGCGATCGGTGAACTGCACTTTGAGCTCCCCGTTGATGTCCGCGACGAGAAGCGAGAGGCTGCTCGCGCTGATGTCGATGACTGCATATCTCATTGGTAAAACGCCTCCCTTCAGTCGCCGAAGTAGATGCCCGTCGACTTGGCGGCGAGATACATCGGGTTTTCGGGGGTGATGAACTTGGTGCGGCCTGCGATGTCGGAGAGCGGGTTGTAGGTGATCCTCCCCCCTTCCACGGCGACGGTGACACCAAACTTGCCGTTTCTCACAAGCTCGCCCGCGTACGCGCCCATCATGGTGCAGAGCGCCCTGTCGTGCGCGTTGGGCTCTGCGCCGCGCTGAAGATAGCCGATGACCTGCACGCGCGCCTCGGCGCCCGTCCTGTTCTCGATGGTGCGGGCGATGCGGCTCGTCGCGGTCGTGTATCCGAGCTCCTTGCGGCGGAGCGCCATCTCCTTGCGCTTCCAGGTGCTCTCCTCCTTGGTCATTGCACCCTCGGCGACGACGATGACGTCGTAGCGCGCGCCGTTTTCGCGGCGGCGGGCGATAAATTCCGCAAGCGCGTTCTCATCGTAGGGGAATTCGGGAAGGATGCACGCGTGCGCCCCGCCCGCGACGGCGGCATAGAGGGAGAGCCAACCCGTCTTGTTGCCCATGACCTCGACGAGGATGGTCCTGCCGTGGCTCCAAGCCGTGGCGTGCATATCGCGCACGCACTTGGAGGCGACTTCGGCGGCCGTGTCGAACCCGAAGGTGAACTCGGTGCCCCAGATGTCGTTGTCGATGGTCTTGGGGAGGCCGACGACGTTGCAGCCCTCGGCGGAGAGCATGGCGGCCGTCTTGTGCGTACCCGCGCCGCCCAGCGTGATGAGGCAGTCGAGCCCGAGACGGCGGTAGTTCTCCACCATCTTGTCGAGCTTGGAGGTGCCGTCCTCGGCAACGTCCGCCATGTTCTTGAAGGGCTGGCGGATGCTGCCCAAGATGGTGCCGCCCGTATAGAGCAGGTCGTCGAAGAAGTGTTCGTCGATGGGAATGAAGTTGTTTTCGATGAGCCCCGTGTAGCCGTCCTTAAAGCCTAAAATTTCGGGACGGGGCAGGTTTTGAAACGCGAACCTCGTGAAGGCGCGCATCACGGCGTTGAGCCCCGGGCAGTCGCCGCCGCTTGTCAGCATACCGATCTTCATATTTTCTCCTTTTGCACGGCATGCGAATGCGCCGCGCGGTGATGACCTTCCCTGCGGCGCGGACGCAATACGCCCGTTACCTTCAGTTTACGGCCTGAATGTAACAAAATTCGCACGAAAGTGCAAAAATGCGGTAAAAACAGGCGCACATCGCCTAAATTCTGCCGCATTTGCCCCTCTTTCCCTGCAAAATTTCCGTTGAAAAGATTATACTCCTTTTTTACGCCCTTGTCAAATATAATTTATTGAATTGAAATACAAAAACAAAAGCTCCGCGAAAAAACGGAGCTTTCCTTTTTATTCAGCCGCCCAGATACTTGGTGCGGACACTGAGACGGGCGAGGGCACGCGCGAGGCGGGCCTGTGCGGCGCGGTATTCCTCGATGCTCTGCTTCTGAAGGAGCTGCTCGCGCGCATCGTCGGCCATGCGGCGGGCGCGGTCCATGTCGATGTCCTCGGGGCGGATGGCGGAGTCAACGAGGACGAGCACGTCCCCCTTCTCCACCTTCATGATGCCTGCCGCGACGGCCGCGACCTGCACCGTTCCGTCGGGGCGGGTGAAGTGCAGCTCCCCGGGCACCACGGCGCAGATGGTATCGCTGTGATTCGTGAGCACGCCATAGTCGCCGTCCACCGTGGGGATGACGAGGGAGCGGCACATGCCCTCGTAGAAGGGCGCAGTCGCCGTGAGAACATGGAGCGGGAACATCAGGCACCTCCCGTGCGGAGCTTTTCGGCCTTTTGATAGACGTCCTCGAGCGTGCCCACGTTGAAGAATGCGGCCTCGGGCAATTCGTCCGTCTCGCCGTTCAAGATAGCGGCAAAGCCCTTGAGCGTCTCCTTGAGGGGCACATACACCCCGGGCATGCCCGTGAACTTCTCCGCAACGTGCATGGGCTGCGACAGGAACCTCTGCAGTTTTCTCGCACGGGCGACGGTGAGGCGGTCCTCCTCGCTGAGCTCTTCCATGCCGAGGATGGCGATGATGTCCTGCAATTCCTTGTATTTTTGCAGCATCTCCTGCACGCGGCGGGCGATCTGATAGTGCTCCTTGCCGACGACGTCCTCCTCGAGGATGCGCGAGGTGGACTCGAGCGGGTCGACGGCGGGATAGATGCCCTGTTCGGCGATGCGGCGGCTCAGGACCGTCGTCGCGTCGAGATGGGAGAAGGTCGTCGCGGGGGCGGGGTCGGTGAGATCGTCCGCGGGCACATACACCGCCTGCACGGACGTGACGGAGCCGCTCCGCGTCGAGGCGATGCGCTCCTGCAGCGCGCCCATCTCCTGCGCGAGGGTGGGCTGGTAGCCGACGGCGGAGGGCATGCGGCCGAGGAGCGTCGAGACCTCGCTGCCCGCCTGCACGAAGCGGAAGATGTTGTCGATGAAGAGGAGCACGTCCTTGCTCTCGCGGTCGCGGAAGTACTCCGCCATCGTCAGCCCCGTGAGCGCCGTGCGCATGCGGACGCCGGGCGCCTCGTTCATCTGGCCGAACACGAGCGCGGTCTTATTCAAAACGCCGCTCTCCTTCATCTCCGTCCAGAGGTCGTTTCCCTCGCGGCTGCGCTCGCCCACGCCCGTAAAGATGGAATAGCCGCCGTGTTCCGTCGCAATATTGTGGATGAGCTCCTGAATGAGCACCGTTTTCCCCACGCCCGCGCCGCCGAAGAGGCCTATTTTACCGCCCTTCGCGTAGGGCTCCAAAAGGTCGACGACCTTGATGCCCGTCTCGAAGATCTCCACGGCGGGAGACTGCTCCTCGAAGGCGGGAGCCGCGCGGTGGATGGACCAGTGCTCCTCCGTCTCGACGGGCTCTCCCCCGTCGATGGGCTCGCCCAAGACGTTGAACATGCGCCCGAGCGTACCCTCGCCCACGGGGACTTCGATGGGATGACCCTCGGCCGTCACGGGCATGCCGCGCGAGAGGCCCTCGCTGCCGCCCAGCATGATGCAGCGGACGATGCCCCCTTCGATGTGCCGCGCCGCCTCCATGACGAGCTTCTTCCCGTCCAGCTCGACGGTGAGCTCCTCGCGGATGCGCGGAAGTTTTTCCTGTTCAAATGCGACGTCGACGACGGAGCCCTCGACGCGCACGATGACGCCTGTCGTCATACGCTGTCTCCTTTCTGCGCGCGGGCACCCGCCGAGACCTCGGTGATCTCCTGCGTGATGGCGCCCTGGCGCACGTGGTTGTATTGAACGTGCAGGTCATCCAGGATCTCCTGCGCGTTGCGGTTCGCCGAATCCATCGCCGTCATGCGGGCATTCTGCTCGCAGCAGAAGCTGTCGACGAGCGCGCTGTAGATGAACCCCGAGAGATAGCTCGGGATGATGCTGTCCAAAACGGTGCGAAGGTCGGGCTGGAACTCAAACTCCGTCGCCTTTTCCTGCCGTTCGGAGGAGAACTGCGAGCGGTGGAAGGGAAGAAGGCGGGTGACGCGCACCTCGGCCTCCATGCCGTTCTTCATGTCGGTGTAGACGACGAAGATCTTCTTGAGCCGCCCCTCGTCGAACCCCTGCAGAAGGACGGTGGAGATGTCGCGCGCCCGCGGCATGGTCGGGTTCTGCGCCGTGTAGAGGAAGCTCTTGCGGATGGGGATGCCGTGCCTGAGACAATACTGCCGCCCGTACTCCCCCACCACGAAGAGTTCGGTGTTGCCGTTATACTGCTCCAAAAGCTCCTTGGCGGCCTTGATGACGTTCTGATTGTACGCCCCCGCAAGGCCCTTGTCCGCCGTGATGACGAGGCACCCCACCGTCCCTTCGGGGAGCTTTCCCTCGAGGGGATAGAAGTAGCGGTCCTCCACCTTGGCGTCCGTGCGGAAGATGCGCTTGATCTCGCCCGAAACGGCGTTGAAGAAGGGGCGGGTGCGGTCGAGCTCCTCCTTGGCCTTGCGCATCTTCGCCGAGGCGATGAGATACATGGCCTGTGTGATCTTCTGGGTGTCGCGCACGCTGTCCATGCGCGTCTTGATCTCCTTGAGCCCCGGCATGTTATGCCCCCCTTTGGGCGCGCTCGGCAAGGAACTGGTCGGAAAGCGCCTCGATGCGCGCCTTATCCTCCTTCGAGAGCTTGCCCTCCTGGCGGATGTTCTCGGCAATTTCGGGCGCGGCATGCTCAAGGTAAGTGAGAAGTTCCTCGGTAAAGGCGGGAATGTCCTCCCCCTTCACGTGCTGCATGACGTGATGGAGCGCCGCGATGAGCGTCATGACCTGTCTGTGGCGGGGAATGGGGCTGCCCTGCTTCTGGCGAAGGAGCAGCATGAGCCCGTGGCCGTACTCGAGCTGGCTGCGGGTCGCTTCGTCGAGATCGCTCGAGAACTGCGTGAACACTTCGATCTCGCGGTACTGCGCGAGGTCGAGGCGCAAGGTACCCGAGGAGCGCTTCATGGCCTCCGTCTGCGCATCGCCGCCCACGCGCGAGACGGAGAGCCCCACGTTGACGGCGGGGCGCTGGCCCGCGAAGAAGAGCGAGCTTTCGAGGAAGATCTGCCCGTCCGTGATGGAAATGATGTTGGTGGGAATGTACGCCGAGACGTCGCCGCCCTGCGTCTCCACGATGGGAAGGGCGGTCATGGAGCCGCCGCCGCGTGCCTCCGAGAGGTGCGCCGCCCGCTCCAAAAGGCGGGAGTGAAGGTAAAAGACGTCGCCGGGGTACGCCTCGCGCCCGGGGGAACGGCCCAAGAGCAAGCTCAGGGCACGGTAGGCAACGGCGTGCTTTGAAAGGTCGTCGTAGACGATGAGCACGTCCCTTCCGCGCTCCATGAAGTACTCGCCGAGGGCGCAGCCCGCGTAGGGCGCGATGTATTGCAGCGAGGCAGACTCCCCCGCCGAGGCATTGACGACGACGGTGTAGTCCATCGCCCCGTGCGAGCGGAGCGTCTCCGTGAGGCGGGCGACCGAACTCGCCTTCTGCCCGATGGCGACGTAGATGCACACGACATTCTTGTCGCGCTGGTTCAAGATAGTGTCGAGGGCGATGGCGGTCTTGCCCGTGCCCCTGTCGCCGATGATGAGCTCGCGCTGCCCCCTGCCGATGGGGAACATGCTGTCGATGGCAAGGAGGCCCGTTTCGAGCGGGCGGTTGACGGGCTGGCGGTCGATGATGCCGGGCGCGGGCGCCTCGACGGGGCGGTATCCCTCCGCCGAAATTTCGCCCATCCCGTCGATGGGCTCGCCGAGTGCCCCGATGACGCGGCCCAAGAAGCGCTCGCCGACGGGGATGCCCGCGCGGCGCTTGGTGCGGCGGACGGTGCTGCCCTCCGTGACGGAGCTGTCGTCGCCGAATAGGATGCAGCCCACGCTCTCCCTGTCAAGGCTTAAGATCATGCCCGTGACGCCCGAGGAGAACATGAGGATCTCGCCGTATTCGGCGTGTTCGAGGCCGCTCACCTTGGCGATGCCGTCGCCCACCGAGAGCACGGTGCCCACTTCCTCGGCGACGGCCTCGGGGGTCCACTCCTCGAGACGGCGCTTTAAGAGCGGGATGATGTCCCCGCTCTCCCCGATGGTCTGCATGAGGGAGTCCTTGAGCTGACGGAATCTGCCGCTTAAAGACCAGTCGTAGACTTCCGCCCCCACTTCGAGGCGGAAGCCGCCCGAGTAGGCGCTGCTCTTGCGGTATTCAAGCTCAAAGTCCTCGCCGTAGCGCTCCTTCAGGAAGGCGAGAAAGCGCGCCTCCTGCTCCTTCGTGGGGGGCGCGGAGGCATAGAGATAGGCAATACGGGTCATGTCTTAGGTTCCTCGTTTTCAGACTGTTCCTGATCCGGCCCGTCCTTCTTTTCGACGACGTTGAGGAACTGATCGTATGCCTCATGCGCGGTCTCCTTTAAGACGAGCTTCTCCGTCGCGCTCGAGACGAGCGCGGAAATTTCCCGCCGTGCCGAGCGGATGGCGTGGCGTTTCTCCTCGGCGGCCTTCTTTCTGGCCTCGGCGAGGATGGCGTCCGCTTCCTCTTCGGCGGCGTTCTTTCGCATCTGCTCGTAGCCGTCCAGCTCTTTCTTGGCGGCCGCGCGCTTTTCCTCGATCTCGTGATCGGCAGAGGCGAGCTTTCCCTCGTACTCCGTCTTGGCGCGGTCTGCGGCGGCGTTCTTTTCGGTGGCCGTCTTTTCCATCTCCTCATAGTGCGCCTTGCGCTTCTGCATGAACGCCTTGACGGGCTTATAGAGAAGGAGATACAGCCCCGCAAACAGAATGACAAAGTTCAATAGGTGCAGCAAAATTTGCTGCCAATCGATATTCAGCGGCACTGCCGCGATATCCCACTGCATAATCCTTTTCCCCCTCTTCCGTTATAGGACAAAGATGATGAGGATGGCGACGATGAGGGCGTAGATGATCGCCGTCTCGATGAACACGAGGCCGAGCATGAGGGAGGAACGGATCTTGCCCTCCGCTTCGGGCTGACGGGCCGTGGCTTCCGAGGACTTCGCGACCGCGATGCCCATGCCGACGGCGCCCGCGGCTGCCGCAAGGCCGACTGCAATGCCCGCGCCGATGGCCTTGTCGCCGATGGCGCTGTCCTCGGTCTCGGCTGCCTGCGTATCGTCCGCGGCGGGTTCGGTGACTTCCTCCGCCGCAGCGACGACGGACGAAGGCGCGTTTTGAGAATTCATGACAAGGCCTGCCGTGACGAATGCCGCGGCGGCAAGGAAGATGGCGATCAGGACATAGAGTGCGATTTTTTTCAGGGTACGCTGTTTCATTTGGGATTGACCTCCGAAGGAACTTTCTTTTGCTTTTGTTTTTTGGGTTTTAAGACGGGCGGCTCGCTCACCTCGCCGTAGAAGAGCGCCGTGAGCATGGTGAGGACGTACGTCTGAATGAGGGCGTGCAGAATGGTAAAGAGAACACCCACGATAACGGGCAGTACGAAGGAGAGCGCGAGATAGGAATAGACGAGCTCGGTGACGAGCAGGCCCGAAAGGAGCGCGCCGAAGAGACGGAAGCTCATGGAAATGGGCAGGGAGAACTCCTTCAACGTTCTTCCCACGCCGCGCAGGCCGTTGGAGAGGATGCCGCCCGAGAGGATGACGATGTAGGAGAGGCACCCCATCATGATGGCGCCGTTGATGTCCGCAAGGGGTGCGGGGAGCGTGACGGACGCGCCCGCCGCCGTCATCCAGGGGATGCCGATGAGTTCAAAGAGCGTGCCGACGCAGATGTAGGTGCCCGCCGCGAAGAGGTACGCGCCCAGAAAGCCGTTGCGGTGCGGGCTGTTGTTCTTCGCGAGGCCCTCGAACATTCCCACCGCCTGCTCCAAAAGGAGCTGGAATTTATTGGGGACATAGGTGAATTTCGGGATGACAAATAGTCGGACGGCCGCCGCAAACACGAGCAAAATGCCCGTGACGACGAAGCCCGAGATAACGGCGGGGTTGACCCGAAGGCCGAAGAAGTTGATCTTATCGCCTTCGTGCAGCACGGCATCCTGCATGGTCTCGTTGACGTTGCCCGTCTTTTCATAGAGGCCGTCCGTTAAGACGATGCCCGCAACGAGCGCGGCGATGATGACCGCCACGATGAAGAGAAAGACCAACGTGCGTTTTTTGGTCATATTTCCTCCTTCCGAGGGGCGCGGAGGGAGCGCCGTCTCGAAAAATTTTCGGGGAAACCCCCGAAAAATCGCCTTTATTATAGCGCGGCGAAAAAGTGCTGTCAAACGCATTTCGCGCAAAATGTGCGTTCAAACTATCGGTTTTCCCGATATTTTCTATAATTTTTCCTGATGGCGACCGCAAAACGCCGCATTTTTTGGCATTTTTTTCACGCGGCCGCCCGTTTTCTTGCATTTTGCCCGCGGATGCGCTATACTTTCACCGAATCCATGCATCAGGCGGAGGAAACCATGCACAAGGCGCGGCACAACTTCATTCCCCTCGTTCCCGCCCTTTGTTTCCTCCTCGTGATGGCGCTCATGACGGGCGCTTCCGAACTCCTGAATGAAAGGGAGATCATCTTCCCCGAGGCCGCCGCCATCGCCCTCGGTGCGCTCGCCGCCCCCAAATTCGCGTGGCGGACGACAAAGCCCGCTATCTTCTTTCTCATCACGGGGTGTGCGGCGCTCGGCATGGCCATCGTGCTGCTGCCCGTCCCCCTCCCCTATCGTCTCATCCTGGCCTACCTCGTCGGGCAGACGGTGCTGCTTCTTTCGAAAACCACCTTTGCGCCCCTCATCTCGGCGGTCGTGCTGCCCGTTCTGCTCGAGACGCGCTCGCCCGTCTACCTCGCGGCGGCCGTCTCCCTCACGGCGCTCATTCTCATCTTGAGAGGGATGTTGGAGAAGTGCGGCCTCAATGATAAGCCGCCCTTTATGCCCGTACCCGTGAAAGGGGCGGACGTTTGGGCGATGCTCCCGCGCACCCTGCTGATGGCGGCCCTCTGCCTTGTCGGGACGCTGACGGGGTGGCGGCTGCTCGTCTGCCCGCCCCTGCTCGTCGCATTCACGGAGTTCTCCCGCCGCGGGAACGGGGCGATGAAGAAACCCCTCATCGCCTTCCTCCTCCTTTCGCTGTGCGCCCTTGCGGGTGCGGCGCTCAGGCTCGTCACGGTCGCACTCGCCCTGCCCTTGACGCTCGCCGCCGTCCTTGCCGCCCTCGTCGTGCTCCTTCTGACGTCGCGCGAGAAGATGTACCTCCCCCCTGCCGCCGCCGTCGCGCTGCTCTCGATGCTCATTCCCGAGCGCGAGCTTCTCCTCTACCCCTTCGAGATCATCGTCGCCTCCGCGGTGTATGTCGTGTTTGCGCTCCTCGCCTTTCAGAGAAGGCGCGCCCCGCACCCCTATTTGTAAAATTTCTATAAAAATATGGAAAGAGACCGCCCGAAAAGGCGGTCTCTTTTTTTCAGTTTTCCCAAGACTCGACGAGGTTGCCGTTTCCGTCGAAGAGCATGGGGCCGACGAGCTTATCCTGCTTGCCCGAGCCGTCGACGTTGCTCGTCATGCGGGCCATCCAGAAGCGCTGTTCGCCGTCCGTCGACGCCCGCGCCACGAGCTCCTTCCCTTGGTTGAGGTCGCCCTTGTAGATGCGCCGCTCCAACGTCATCTCCTCGTAGGAAGAGGGTAACTGCGTCGAGGAATACAGCTCGATCTGCACTTCCACCGTCCCCGGGAGAAGGGTGAACACATTCTTTGCGGTCGCCCAAACCTCGCCGTTGCCGCCCTCCAGCTCGATCGTGAGATAGGCGAGCAGCGCGCGGGGCTCGTTCGCCTCCACAGCGGCCGCCTGCACTTCCTCCGCAGCGGACGTCTGTACTTCCGCCGCACTTGCGCGCTCCGCACCGAGGGGGAGCAGCGCCCCTGCAGCCGCCGTCATGGCGCACGCGAGCGCGCACACTGCGAACCGCCTTGTCTTGACCTTCATAATATGTACCTCCTTTGTGCGGATCTCTGCCCGCACCGCGATAAGCGTATCATAAAGAACGAGCCCCGTCAAGGGGCATATCTTGTCGAATTATGGGAAATTTCAGCGAAAACGGCGGGCGATCTCGCGCAGGATGTCCTCGTCGGCGGGACAAAAATCAAAACTTCCCGTTTCGGCGGGGGCGATCCATCGTGCGTCCTCGTGTTCCAAAAGGCGGATCTCGCCCGAGACGATCTCGGCAAAATACAGCGTGAGATGCACGGTCATATCCGGATAGGCGTGCGTCACCTCCATGAACTTCTCTTTGACAAGCACGTCGACCCCGAGTTCCTCGCGGCACTCGCGCTTTAGGGCCGCCTCGGGCGTTTCGCCCTTCTCCACTTTTCCGCCGACGAACTCCCACAGATGCGCCCGCGCCTTGCCTTCGGGACGCTTGCAGATGAGAAATTTCCCGTTTTCAAAGATGAGCGCCGCAACGACTTCCGTCATCTTCCCCTCCTTCGGCGCTCTTTGCGCCTTCCTTCCGATTTTACCACGAAATGCCCCGCAAGGCAACCACCCCTCCGCCGAGAGGAAAAATGTAAAATAGGAACATTCCGATAGGAAAAAAATGCACGCCCAAGAAAAATGACGAATTTTGGCCATTCGTTTGACATTCTTTTCCGTATGTGATATAGTTGAATTATATTTACAATAAGGAAAAGCAATGAAGGCACTCGAAGAAAAGATTTTAAAGGAGGGCACCGTCCTCCCGGGGAACGTCCTCAAGGTGGGAAGTTTCTTAAATCAGCAGATGGATTCCGACTTCATCATGGAGATCGGGAAGGAGATCGCCCGCCTCTACGAGGGCACGGGCGTCACGCGCATCCTCACCATCGAATCTTCGGGCATCGCGCTCGCCGTCGCGGCGGGTATCGCCATGCATGTGCCCACGGTGTTCGCAAAGAAGCACAGAAGCGCCAACATGCCGAAAGCCGTGTATACCGCACCCGTCTACTCCTTCACCCATCACGAGACGTATGAGATCGCCGTCGCAAGGGAATACCTCCCTGCGGGCGAAAAAGTGCTCGTCGTAGACGACTTCCTTGCAAACGGCAATGCCGTGCGCGGCCTCATGCAGATCATCAACGAGGCGGGGGCAGAGCTCGTGGGCTGTGCCATCGCCATCGAAAAGGGCTTTCAGGGGGCGGGCGACCAGCTCCGCAAGGAGGGCGTCCGCATCGATTCCCTTGCCATCATCGACGCCATGACGGACGAGAGCGTCACATTCCGCGCGCAGTAAAAAAGCGCGGTTTTTTTGTTCATTTCGGTACTAATTTTTGATGCATTTTTTAATGCAAAGGAGAAAAGATATGAAGAAACTTTTGGCTTTGGGTCTGGCTGCAGCTATGACGGTCACGGGCGCAGCCCTGCTCGCTTCCTGCACCGACGACGGAGACGACACCGTAAAGGTCGGCTTCATCGCCCTGCACGACAGTAACTCGACGTACGACAAGAACTTCATCGACGCCATCGAGGCCGCCTGCGACGCAAAGGGCGTGGAGCTCGTCATGAAAACGGGCATCCCCGAGGACAACACCTGCTACGACGCGGCTGCAGACCTCGTCGACCAGGGCTGCGACGTCATCTTCGCAGATTCCTTCGGCCACGAGCAGTTCATCCTTCAGGCGGCTCAGGAATTCCCCGACGTCCAGTTCTGCCACGCAACGGGTACGCTTGCGCACACCGCGGGCGTTGCCAACCACCACAACGCATTCGCGCACATCTATCAGGGCAGATACCTCGCAGGCGTCGCAGCCGGCATGAAGCTCGTCGAGATGTACGAGAATGACGAACTCACGGAAAAGAACTTTGACGAAGACGGCAACATCATGATCGGCTACGTCGGCGCATACCCCTATGCGGAAGTCATTTCGGGCTTCACCTCCTTCTTCCTCGGCGCTCAGTCCGTCGTCGAAGAGGAGATCGAAGGCGTCTCCATCTCCATGGAAGTGCAGTACACGAGCAGCTGGTTCGATGAGACGGCAGAGCGCAACAGCGCAGAAAACCTCATCAGCCGTGGCGCCGCGCTCATTTCCCAGCACGCAGACTCCATGGGCGCTCCCTCTGCCTGCGAGTCAGCCGGCGTTCCCAACGTCTCCTACAACGGCAGCACGGAATCTTCCTGCCCCAACACCTTCATCGTTTCCTCCTACGTCAACTGGGAGCCCTACTTTGAGTACATGATCGACTGCGTCATGAACGGCGAGGAGATCGAGGCAGACTGGACGGGCACGCTTGAGACGGGTTCCGTCGCCCTCACCGAGCTCGGCGCAGCTGCTGCAGAAGGCACCGCGGAAAAGATCGAGGAAGTCAAGGCACAGCTCGAAGCGGGCACGCTCAACGTGTTTGACTGCTCCAAGTTCACCGTGGACGGCAAGCACCTCACCACCTACATGGCAGACGTCGACACCGACGACAACTACACCCCCGACCACGAGGCCATCGAGAACGGCGTGTTCTACGAGTCCAAGCACCGTTCCGCGCCCTACTTCGATATCATCATCGACGGCATCACCGAACTCAACAGATCCTGACGGCTGCGGCCCTACAGGTCTTAAAGAACTTTGAACAAGACGGCGAAGATATCCTCTCCGCCGCTTGTCCTTTTTAGAAGAATTTTTTTGCGAGGTGCTCAAGTGGACGAAACCGCCGCTTTGGAACTCAAACACATCAGCAAGTACTTCGGCTCCGTCGCCGCCAATAAGGACATCGACCTCACCTTAAAGAGGGGGGAGATCCTGGCCCTTCTCGGCGAAAACGGCAGCGGCAAGACGACGCTCATGAACATGATCTCGGGCATCTACTACCCCGACGAAGGGCGCATCTTCGTGAACGGAGAGGAGGCGGTCATCTCCTCCCCGCAGGACGCCTTCCGCTACAGGATCGGCATGGTGCATCAGCACTTCAAGCTCATCGACATCTTCACCGCCGCCCAGAACATCGTGCTCGGCGCGGGCGGGAAGCGCGGCATCTCCCACATCAACGAAGAAGTCAAGGAGATCGCCGAAAAGTACGGCTTTGAGATCGACCCCAAGAAGAAGATCTACGATATGTCCGTCTCCGAAAAGCAGACGGTGGAGATCGTCAAGGTGCTCTACCGCGGCGCGGACATCCTCATTTTGGACGAGCCCACCGCCGTGCTCACCCCGCAGGAGACGGAGAAGCTCTTTGCCGTCATGCGGGCGATGAAGGCGGACGGCAAGTCCATCATCATCATTACGCACAAGCTCAACGAGGTGATGGCCATCTCCGACCGCGTCGCCGTCCTCCGGAAGGGCGAGTACATCGGCTGCGTGGATACCGCGGGGACCGATCCCGCCGCCCTCACCGAGATGATGGTGGGCGAAAAGGTAACGCTCAACATCGCCCGTCCCAAGCCCCACCTCGAGCGCCCGCTCCTCGAGATCAGAGACCTCACCATCAACAATGACGAGGGCAGCCGCGCCATCGAAAACCTCAGCTTCTTCATCCGCGGCGGCGAAATTTTGGGCGTCGCGGGCATCGCGGGCTGCGGGCAGAGGGAGCTGTGCGAGACCATCGCAGGGCTTCGGAAGGCGGAGTCGGGCGGCATCTACCACGAGGGCGAGAGCATCTTAGGGCTTTCTCCCCGCGCCATCACCGCGCGCGGCGTTGCGATGAGCTTCATCCCCGAGGACCGCCTCGGCATGGGCCTCGCGCCCTCCATGTCCGTCACGGACAACATGATGCTCAAGAACTATCAGGACCACGGCTACGGCCTCAAAGAGGAACCCGTTTCGGAGGACGATCCCCCCGAAGTTGCCAAAAAGAAGGCCGCGCGGAACAAGTTCATCTCCTTCCTCAACCGCCACTGCCCCTTCGTGGACAGGAAGAAGGCGCGCGCGGAGGCAGAGCACATCATCGAGGAGCTCGACATCGTCACGCCCTCGACGGAGACGCCCGTAAGGCGCCTCTCGGGCGGCAACGTGCAGAAGGTGCTCTTGGGACGCGAAATTCTGACCGAGCCCAACGTGCTCATCACGGCGTACCCCGTGCGCGGGCTGGACATCAACTCCTCCTACCTCATCTACGACATTTTGAACCGTCAGAAGGAGGCGGGCACGGGCATCCTCTTCATCGGCGAGGACCTCGACGTCATGCTCGCGCTGTGCGACAAGATCATGGTGCTCTGCCACGGGAAGATGATGGGCGTCGTGCACGCCGATAAGACGACGAAGGAGCAGCTCGGTCTCATGATGGCGGGCGCGCTCGACCTCGAAGAGGAGAAGGGCAAGCCGATGGGCGTCGCGAAGGACAGCCGTATCGGGGAGGATCAGGCATGAAAAACATCAAGGAACCGTTCATCCACATCACCCGCCGCGAGCACATGCCCCTCTGGCAGGGACTTTTGATCCGCGTCGCGGCCGTCGTCGTCGCACTCGTCTTGAGCGCCATCCTCATCTCGGCGGCAGCGCCCAAGTCGCAGGGCTTCTTCGGCTTCTTCGGCTCCCTCTTTTCGGGCGCCTTCGGCACCGAGCGCCGCATCTGGCTGCTCTTCCAGAACACCTTCCTGCTGCTCGGCGTTGCGGTCGCGCTCGTCGTTGCGTTCAAGATGAAGTTCTGGAACCTCGGCGGCAACGGCCAGATCCTCATGGGCTGCCTCGCCTCCGCCATCTGTATGTATTACCTCGGCGGCAAGCTCCCCGACCCCGTCGTATGGCTTCTGATGCTCGTCTCGAGCCTCGTCGCAGGCGGGCTCTGGGCGGTCATCCCCGCCATCTTCAAGGCGTTCTTCAACACCAACGAATCGCTCTTCACGCTGATGATGAACTACATTGCAATGTACCTCGTGTCGTTCTTCATCTCGCTGTGGTACCCCAACGGCACGGGCGCGATGCCTCCCCTCACGGACGGCGCGCTGCCTGCCATCGGCGAAGGCGCAATGTCGAGGGCCATCCTCCCCGTCATCGTGTTCGCCATCGTCACCCTCG
This sequence comes from uncultured Clostridia bacterium, assembly GCA_944367045.1. Lineage (GTDB taxonomy): Bacteria > Bacillota > Clostridia > Christensenellales > Borkfalkiaceae > Gallimonas. The sequence continues at coordinate 26,026 of CALVWI010000005.1, forward strand.
TCATCTACGCCTACCTCCGCTTCTCCAAGCACGGGTATGAGATCGCCCTCATCGGCGACAGCAAGAACACCGCGCGCTATGCGGGCATCAACGTCAAAAAGGTCATCATCCGCACGCTCATCCTCTCGGGTGCGCTGTGCGGGCTCGTGGGCTTTGTGCTGACGGGCTCCGTCAACCGCATGGTGAGTACCTCGATGGACGGCAACATGGGCTTCACGGGCATCATGGTCGCGTGGATGGGCAAGCTCGATCCCCTCATCATGGCGGGCGTGTCGCTGTTCATCAACTTCCTCGAGCGCGGCATGGCGCAGGTCATCACCGACTTCGGCTTCACGAGCGAAGCGCTCTCGGACATCGTCGTCGGCCTCATCTACTTCTTCTTCATCGGCTGTGAGTTCTTCATCCTCTACCGCGTCCACTTCGCGGGCAGCAAAAACAAGCGGACGCCCTCTCCCGAAATAGCGGAGGGCGAAGCGCCCAAGGAAACGCCCCTCCCCGAGGAGGAGGGCGCAAAGGAGGCTCGTTCATGATCTCATTCCTGACAAGTGCCATTGAATTCGGCGTCATCTTCCTTCTCGGCTGCGTGGGCGAGATCCTCACCGAGAAGTCGGGCCACCTCAACCTCGGCATCCCCGGCATCATGTGCATGGGCGCGGCGGGCGGATGTCTCGGCGTCAAGCTGTGCTACCTCGCCTCCCCCACCCCCAATGCCTTCCTCGTCGTGCTCATGGGCATCCTGTTTGCAATGCTGTTCGCGGGCGCGCTCGGAGGCATCTACGGCGTGCTCACGGTGTCCCTGCGCTCCAATCAGAACGTGACGGGCCTTGCCTGCACCATCTTCGGCGTCGGGTTCACCTCCTTCTTCCTCAACAACGCCGTCTTGACCGAGGGCGTGAGCGCCAACCTCTCCCAGGCGGGCCTCAACTTCTTCAACGCGCCTCTTCCGGGAGCGAACTCCCTCGGCTGGTTCGGCACCATCTTCCTCAACCACGGCGTTTTGGTGTATCTTGCCATCGTCATCGCCGTCATTGCAGCAGTCACGCTGCGCTATACCAAGGCGGGCCTCAACCTCAGAGCCATCGGCGAGAGCCCCGCAACGGCGGACGCCGTCGGCATCAACGTCACCCGCTATAAGTACACGGCCATCATTCTGGGCGCGGCGGTCGCGGGCCTCGGCGGTCTCACCTACGTCATGGACTACATGAACGGCATCGTCGGCTCTACCGTCGACCAGACCATCCAGGGCATCGGCTGGCTGTGCATCGCGCTCGTCATCTTCACGATGTGGCGCCCCGCGCTCGCCATCCTCGGCTCCATCCTGTTCGGCGCGCTGTACATCCTTGCCTCCTACATCAAGGGCATCTCCTTCGTGCAGATGTCGCTCCTCAACATGATCCCCTTCGCCGTGACCATCCTCGTCCTCATCGTGACGAGCATCATCGGCAACCGCGAGACGCAGCCCCCCGCAAGTTTAGGCCTCTCCTACTTCCGCGAGGACAGATAACGTTCACACACAAAAAAACAGGCATCCGAAGATGCCTGTTTTTTGATGCCTTTTTTCTATGCGTCTTTGATCCACGAAAGCGTGCCTAAGTCGAACGTGACCTCATAGTAATCCTGCACGCTGTTGCCGTACCTGTCCTGGATCATATAGGCGATGATGAAGTTGGCTGCCTCATCTTGCGTCAGCTCCAGGACCCCGCCCACGTCCACCGTAAGCGTCTGCCCCGGAGCAAGGGAGCCGTAGGAGATCCAGTACGGGAGCGCGAGTTCCGCGCCGATGAGCGGTTCGCCCGTCGGGTAGACGGAGACGGAGGGCGTCTTGATGGTGATGGGACGGGGCAGCACCTCTAGGACGGGCACATCCCCCGCCGCCTCAAAGCGCAGGCGGTTGTCCGCATATGCGTCCCTGCCCGTCGAAGGGTCGGTGATGTCGACAACGCGCCCGACGTTCTCGTTGATCCAGGAGATGTACTCGATGCGGATGGCGCCCGTTCCTTCGATCGAAGGGACCATATTGAGATTCACCTCCACGGCGGCGTCGGGCGGCTTGACGACGGAATAGTCCTCCTCCCCGATGGAAAGCAGCGTGCCGTCGTAGTAGCGGCTCGTGCCGTAGAAGGTGACGATGACTTCCGTCTTGATGCGGAGCTCCCCCCTGTCATAGACGATGGCGTAGTTGTCCGTCACGTCCCTGCCCTCCTCGCTGAGAACGCGCAGGATGAGCGGGTTTTCGACGGTGACGACCTCGGTCTCGGTATCGGTGATCTCCGTGAGCTGTTCGCTGTCGGGATCGGGGGAGAGATAGTGCCCGTCAAGGAGCGGATAGGGAGACGAAGCGGCGATGCCGTAGCCCCCTTCATATGCCGTGTCGTGCGGCTGACCGTCGTAGATCCACGTGCGGGAATCCGTCCACACGGTGATGGGACGGGGCACCACGGCGAGCGCCGCGCCGCCGAAGTCGAGCGCGTAATTCGCGGTGACGTCCCTGCCCTCCCCGTCGTCGACGTAGAAGAGGTCCTCGTAGAGGTAGGTGCCTGGTTCAAACGAGGAGACGTCCTGCGTGAGGGCGAGCGAATGTCCCCGCACGAGGGAGCCGGACAGACGCGCGGGCGCACTCAGATAGACGTCCCCGTACGTCCTGCTCACGCCCTGCGGGCGGAAGGACACTTTGCGCGGGGTCACGGAGAGGGAGCCGAGCTCCCATTCGATGTCGTAGTGCGCGGTGACGTCCTCCCCCTCCGAATTGTAGATGACAAGTTCGGGCATATTGTCCGCCGTACCGACATTGGTCAGCGAGACGGGATAGTTGATCTCGATGCGGTCATAAAAGGCGAGCGAGCCCGAGACGAGCTCATAGCCTGCCGCCGTCAGCGGCGTACCGTCGTATTCCTTCTCTGCATCCGCCGTGCGCACGGTGATGGGACGGGGCGTGATGTCGATCCCCTCCTGCGGGAACTCGAGCGTATAGCAGTCCGTCACGTCGGCGTCCTCTTCACTGCGGATGAGCGCCGAATCCACCGAGACGAGACAGCGGACGCTTGTCTGCCACTCGTAGTCGAACGAGACGGCCGAGAGACGGTCCCCATAGACGAGCTCGGCAGAGGCAGAGGGCGTTTCGCCGTACACGATGTCTTCGGAAGAGACGGCGACGGCGACGGCACGGGGCTCGATGGTGAAGCGGACCGCCTCGCCGTAGCGCTTGCCGCCCGTGACGGACTCGGAGACGCCGCGCGCCTCGTATTCGCCGACGAGCCTCGGCTCCTCGCGCGACCAGCTCCCACCGACTTTGCGGTATTCGACGCTCGCGTCGCGGAAGATGGCCTTTGCCTCGAAGTTGAGCGCCTCCCCGTAGGTGACGGCCGTCGGGAACTCCTCGCCAACGACGATGCCCGTGATGCCGAGCAGCGTCCCGATGATGGCAAGGAGCAGGATAAGGCCTCCCAGAATGAAGAAACGGACCTTCCACAGCTTTTCGAGAAAATCGAGCCGCTTTTGATTCTTTTGTCTGTATTCCTGATAGAGCATGCCGTTTCTCCGTCAATACACCCGCAAAGTGCCTATGGTGACTTCGATCGAATAGTTGCTCGTGACGTCGCGGCCATCCTCGTTCCTGATCACGATGCTTTCGATCGTGTTCAGGCTGGAGCCGCGCTCCGTCTGCGAGCCCGAGTAATCGATCGAAATAGTCTCATTGCCGATGAACCCGCCCCTGTGCGCGCTCTCGGCGGTGAGCGGCGTGCCGTCGTACGGTTTGGAGGCGGAGAACGTCTCGATGGTGACGGGGCGCGGCAGCACGGTGAGCGTGCCGCAGATCTTGGTGATGCTGTACTCGTCCGTCACGTCGTTCCCGTAGCGGTCGTAGACGGTCACTTCGATGTCGTTGCTAACGACGCCGACATCCGTAGGACCCGACATGAAGGAAACCATGATCCAATGGTCTGACTGCAGATCGCCCTCCCATTCAAAATTACCGGCTTCCCAATACCAAAGAGGCGTGCCGTCATACACCTTGGTGGCCGAACCGACCGTCACGGTGAGCTCATACTTCGACTGCTCGTCGCCGCCGCCTCCGCCGCCGGAGCCTTCTCCGCCGCCGGAGCCTTCTCCTGAACCACCTCCGCCGCCCGGCTGTCCGGAGGAGGGCGTCACTTCGACATTCACCCAGCCGAGGCCGTCGATGTAGACCTCGACCCAGGCGTGCGCATTTTTTGTCGTCACATCGACCGTCTCCCCCGCTTTCGTCTGCGCGGCATAGCCGATGGTGTAGCGGGCGGGGATGCCGAGCGCGCGGTAGATGAGCGTCGCCGCCGAGGCGAAGTGCTGGCAGATGCCCTCCTTGTAGTCGCGCAGGAACGCAACGACGATGTCATCCGACGCATCGAGCGAGTGGTCATAGCCCATGTTATACACCGCGACGTTCTGCACATACTCGGCAACCTTTTGAATGATGGCGGGATCGGAGGCATCCCATCCCTCCTCGCGGATGATGCCGTTGAGGTATCGAAGCGTCGATGTGGTCACGCCTCGGTAGTTATCGTAGACAAAGTCTCGGTAGGCGCGCTCGGCCGAAGCCCACTCTCCCGTCAGAGAGCCGACCGGCAGCCCGTCGCGCAGATAGTCGTAATCGAAGAAGGAGGCGCTGTAGGGCGTTGAAGTATCGCCGTAGTTGGTGACGTCGTCCCTTTGAACGATGCCGCCGCTCCCCAATACCGTATAGTACGGGAAGAGGAACTGCGAGCTGAGGATCTCCACGGTGACGGTATAGGTATCCGCGCCCGAGCGCGCAAGCCGCTGAGACGCCGTATTCTGCAGACCGTAGCCCTGCACCGTGCCGCCATAGGAGACGGCCTCATTCCAGCCGCTGTAGCGGTACTCGCCGAAACTCATCAGACGGAAGTAGCTGTAGACGGATTTGTCCGAATAGACATGGAATGCCACGGGCGTTTCCCCGCCAACGCCGCCGCCGGAATTCGGCTGCGATCCGATATCCCCGCTGGTATCGAGTTCGGGCGGGCTACTGTCTCCACCGCCGCCACCGCCGGGACCGCCGCCGGGCTGTCCGGAGGAGGGCGTCACTTCGACGTTGACCCAGCCGAAGCCGTCAAGATAGACCTCGACCCAGGCGTGCCCGGGCGTCTTTACCTCGACCGTCTGCCCTGCCTCGAGCGGGGCGGCATAGCCGATGGTATAGCGGGCGGGAATGCCCAACATGCGATAGATGAGCGTCGCGGCCGAAGCAAAGTGCTGGCAGATGCCCTCCTTGTAGTCGCGAAGGAACGCAACGACGATGTCGTCCTCATAGTTGAGAGCGTGATCGAATTCAAGGTTGTACGTCGCGGCATTCTGCACATAGCGGGCAACTTTGTTGATGATGTCGGGATCGCCGGGATCGAACCCCTGCTCGGCAATGATCCGATTGATGTACCCGGCCGTCGAAGTGGGCGCGGTGAGATAGTTCGCGTAGACAAAGTCGCGGTAAACGCGCTCGTTCTCCGCCCACACGCCCGTAAGAGAGCCGCTCGGCAGCCCGTCTTGCTGATAGTTGTAGTCATAGAAGGACGCGCTGTAGGGCTGAGAGGTGTCGCCGTAGTTGGTGACGTCATCCGCCTGCACGATGCCGCCGCTGCCCAAGACGGTGAAGTACGGGAAGAAGAACTGCTTGCCCTTGAGCTCCACGGTGATATTGTACGTCGCCGTACCCGCCTGTGAGAGCAGGGCGGACGTCGAATTCTGCATGCCGTAGCCGTCCGTCAGGCCGCTGCAGACGGGCGCCTCATTCCAGCCGTTCATGCGGTAATCGCCGTAGCTCATCAGGCGGAAATAGCTGTAGGTGGTGGTATCCGAATAGACGGTGAACGCGACGGTAGGATCGCCGTCCCCATCGCCTGATCCCGCAAAGATATCTCCGCTGGTATCCAGATCACCGCCGCCGCCCGAGCCGCCGCCACCGCCGCCGGGGATGTCCTCCACGGGCGTCGCGTCCACGGCGACCCAGCCGAACCCGTTGATATAGACCTCGACCCACGCGTGTGCGGACTCATCCGTCACGTCCACGGTCATGCCGCTCTCCGTCTTTGCCGAATATCCCTTGGTATAGCGGGCGGGGAAGCCGAGCGTCCGCAGCATCAGCGTCGCCGCCGAGGCGAAGTGCTGGCTGTCGCCCTCCTTGTAGTCGCTGAGGAAGGCAACGACGATGTCATCCGACGCATCGAGCGTCGCATCGTAGTCCTTGTTGAATTTGGCGGCGCCGCGGACGTAGTCGATGACTTTTTGGATGTTGGAATAGCTCGTCCCCGAGATGCCCTCGCCCCGCAGGAGGCCCTTCAGATAGCTCTCGGTCGCATCGGGAACGGAGAGGTAGTTCTCTTGGACGAACTTGTGGTACGCGCGCTCATACGACGCCCACGTCGCCGAAAGGCTGCCGCTCGGGATGCCGTCCCGCTCGTAATCATAGTTGTAGACGGACAATCCGTAGGAAAAATAGAGATCGCCCTCGTTCACGACGTCGTTTCCCTGAATGAGGCCGCTGCCCATCACATTGTAATAGGGAAAGACGAACTCGTAGCCGTACAGCGTCATCATGATATCGTACATCTCCTCGCGCGAATTGCCGAGCGCGTTGGAGATGATGTTCTGCATGCCGTAGCCGTTATACGTGATATCGTAGACCTTCGTGCTGTCCCAGCCCTGCCCCGTGTAGTCGCCGTAGCTTGCGCTGCGGTAGTAGTTGAACCGCTCCACATCCGAATAGAGCGAGAAGATGACCTTGCCCGTATAATCGGGCTTGTCGATGACCGTCGTCTCCCCCGAGTCCTCATATTCCTTCTCGGGCTCGTCGGGGAAGGGAATGGGCGGCACATTGCTGTCGTTCAGATAGCCCGTGCCCGTCGACTCGATGTTCACCCAGCCGAACCCGTCGAGATAGACCTCCGTCCAGGCGTGGCCGTCATAGTCCGTCACATCCACGGTCTCGCCCGCCGAAGTATGGCAGACATACCCCACCGTATAGCGGGCGGGGATGCCCAGCGTTCTCAAGAGCAGCGTCGTCGCCGAGGCGAAGTGCTGGCAGACGCCCATCTTATAGTCTCTGAGGAAGGCGACGACGATGTCCGACGCACTGTCGAGCGAACTGTTATAGTTCAAGTTATACGCCGCGGCGTTGTGCACATAGCCGGCCACCCTCTCGATGATGTCGGGGTCGGAGGCGTCGAAGCCCTCCTCGCGGATGATCGTCTGAAGATAACTCTTCGTCCCGCTCGGCACGTCGAGGTAGTTCTCGTAGACAAATTCACGGTACTGCCGCTCCGCCGCCGCCCATTCGGCGTCGAAACTGCCGTAGAGCCGCCCGTCGAGCTGATACATGTAGTCGTAGAAGGTGCCCGTGTACGGCTCGGAGGAATTCCCCTTGTTCACGACGTCGTTGGTCTGACGGATATCGCCGTCTCCCAGCACGGTATGGTAGGGATACGGGAAGGAGGACGTATAGAGCGTCACTTCGACGCCGTAAGTCGGGATCGCAAGCGATGAGAGCTGTGCGGACGTGGAATTCTGCAGGCCGTAGCCGTCCACCGTCTCATCGTAGACGAGCGTACTGCCCCAACCGCGGCCCGTGTAGTCGCCGTAGCTGCTCGTTTTGAGATAGGTATAGACTGACGAGTCGGAATAGACGGACAGCATGACCTCCCCCGTGGGGTGTGGCTTGGAGATGTTCGTCGTCTCCTGCGAGTCCTCATACTGTTGGGGCTCCTCATAGGTGAACTCGAAGGGAGGGACAAAGGAGGGGCCGTTTTCAGGATTGGTCGCATCGACATTCACCCAGCCGAACCCGTCGATATAGACCTCCGTCCAGGCGTGCGCGTTGTAGGCGTACACATCCACCGTCTCTTCTGCTCTCGTGCGGCAGACGTAGCCAACGGTATAGCGCGCGGGAATGCCGAGGGTGCGGAAGAGCAGCGTCGTAGCCGACGCGAAGTGGGCGGAATTCCCCACCTTATATTCGCTCAAAAATGCCCTGACGACATCGGACTCCCCGTCGAGGGCGGTATTATAATCCGTATCATACCGGGCCGCATAGTGGACATAGGACAGAACGCGGTCGATGATATTCGTGTCGGAGGCATCGAACTTCATCGAGTCGATGATGGTCTGAAGATAAGATCTCGTTGTCGAAGGGACATAGAGATATTCGTCGTAGACAAAGTCGCGGTACTGTCGCTCCGCAGTCCACCAATCGTAGGACAGAAGCCTGTGAGGGTTGCCTTCGAACTGATAGAAATAGTCGTAGAAGGAGGCCGAATAGGGGTCGGTGATGTGACCGTCGTTGACGACGTCGTTCGCCTGCACGACTTCCCCGCTTCCGAAGACGTTGTGATAGGGATAGACATAGGGAGCGCTGTGCAGCGTCACCTCCAGCCTGTAGCTGCTCGCCCTCGCAGTCTCGAGGACGTCGGACGTGGAATTCTGCATGCCATAGCCGTCCACCGTCTCCTGATAGCTCTCGGCGCCGCCCCAGCTCTTTCCCATATAGTTCCCGTAGCTGCCCGCGCGGAAGTAGACATAGGCCGCCTTATCCGAGTAGACGGAGAGAACGGGGTCGCCTTGAGAACCGCTCTCCCCGTCGCCGCTGCCGCCTCCGTCGCCGAACCAGCCGCCCCCGATGCCGATGCTGCCGCCCGATTCATCGATGGGCGTATCGATATCGGGACCGACGGGGTCTGCAAGCAGGAACAGGATCCCGAACGTGACCGCGACGATCAAGGCGATCATGATCGTCATCGCTCCGAATGTATACAGCCATTTTGAACGCAATCTCATGATGTTCTCCTATCCGTTCTGCACGATGCGCCTGATCACGTCCTTGCACCGCGGCATCCTGTCCTCGCCGAAGAGGTCGTCCAGGAACTTGGAAAGCGTCTCCGCCTCGCTGCGCACATAGGCAGCGTTCAGGGAGGCGAGCTTGCGCATGACCTTCTTGCTTAAGATATCGTCGAGGGCATCCAGCTCCTCGCCGCCGCAGGCGACGTAGACGGAGATGTAGCTCCTGATCTGCCGCATGATGCGGTTGCCGAAGGTGATGCGGAATTTTTCGATAAGATACTCGTCGAGCGCCTTTAAGCGGTTCTTGTTGCGCGCCGTGATCTCGAACCACTCCTCCTCTTCCGAGACCATCGTGCGGAAGCGCTCGGCGGTAAAGCCGACGCGGCCCGTGGGGGCGTCCTCGTCGGGCGCAAAGTACTCCGCCTTGTTGTTGAGGTCCATGATCATGGCGCGGTCGTACACCTTGTCCGAGATAGCAAACGTACTGTCGTCGTTGTTGGCGGTACCGATGAACCACATGTTATCGGGCAAGTGGATGCGCCCGTTCCTCAACCCCTTGGGGTCGTTGACCCAGACGTCGGGAACGACGTCGAGATAGCGGGACTCCGAATCGGGGATCTCGAGAAGGGACAGAAACTCTGCAAAGTAGTACTCGACGCGGGCGATGTTGAGCTCGTCCAGAACGACGACATACATCTTGTCGCTCATGTCCGCCTCGTACATCTTCTCAAGGAGCAGCGTCTCGTTGTATTGACGGGTAAATTCGTTGTAGTAGCCGAGAAGGTCCGTCCGCTCCTTCCACATGGGCTGCACGGGCACGATGACGGAGGGATTGCCCATGAATTCGCCGAAGGCGTAGGCAAGCGACGTCTTGCCCGTACCCGACATGCCCTGCAGGATGAGCACGCGCGAGACGGCCATCCCCGCAATGAAGGCGCGGATATCGTCGATGCTGTAGTAGAGGCCGAGACGAGCCGCTGCGAAGTCGCGGAAGCGGTCGCACAGTTCCTTGAGTGACTTCACGCCCGAAGCGGAGCGGTCCCTTGTCTCCCCTCTCCCCATTCCGTCGATGCGGTTGAGGACGGAAAAGCGCGGTTCGGGCACGGCATCCCGCTTTGCCTGTTCGGCGGCGCGTTCCTCGGCCTCCTTTTTGGCAAGTTCCGCCGTGGCCCTGCGCCAGAGAGCCGCCATCTCCTGAAAGCGCCTGCGGCGCAGGCTGTTGAGGATGAGCAGGCCGATGAGCATCACGGGGATGACGATCATCCAGAAGATCGCCATGACGGAGAGGAACTTGGAGCGCGAGAGGAAGTCGCGCAGCTCCTCGAGCATGGGGTCGAGAAGGCCCTGAAGCTTGAGATAGACGAGCACGCCGATGAGCGTTCCGCCGATGATGAGCAGCAGGGCGAGCAGGAAGATGGCGCCACCGTACTTCTTTTTGACTTTCCCGTACGCGGCGGGGCTTTCAAACAGATAATCCCTATTTCTCATCGGCGTTCCTCCGCGGACGGCTCATCGTCCGTCTCTTCGCTGTCCGTCTCCCGTGCCGTTCCGTCCGTCCCTTCGGGCGGCTCCGCGGCGGGCGGGGGCGTTTCCTGCGTCTCTTTTTGCTTTTTCTTGAATTTCTGTGCAAAGAATTGCTTGATATCGGCCATGAGTTCGCCGCGCAGGATCTGCTTGGCGGTCTTCCATTCGCCGCGCGCGTAGAAGGCGAGCACTTCGAGCTCGTGCTCGAGCTCGCCGAACGCCTCCTCCGACGTGTAGTCGTCGACGTCCGTCAGAAGCCCGTGCTCCTTGCGGATGGCTAAAAGACGCGCCCTGTCGAGCGCCCGCGTGCGTTCCAGCTCCTTCATCTCCGCCTGCAGCTGTTCCTGCATGCGGCTGCTCTCCTGAACGCGCTCGTCCGCCGCACGGACGGCTTCGTCGCGCTCCGTCAGGATGCGGGCGATCTCGTCCTCCTTCTTGCGGTTGACGTCGGCCATCTCCTCGGCATGGGCGGCGGACTCCTCCGCCATCTGACGCCCGAGCTCCTCGATGCGCCCGTTGAGCGCCGCGGCCTTCTCGGCATGCGTCCGTTCGAGCGACTCGATCTCTGCGGCGTGCGCCGCGGCCTGCTGTTTGAGAGCGGTGTTCTCCGCCTCGAGCGAGGGGATACGGTCCGCCTCTCTTCCGAGGGTGCGCACCTGCTGTTCGAGCAGGAGGATGTATTCCTCGGGCGAGACGCCCTCCTCCTTCACGCGGCGGCGCATGCGCTCGAGCTCCTCGGCTCTCCTGCGCTTCTCCTCCTCGGCGCGGCGGCGGTTCTCCTCCTCATACGCCTGTTTTAAGGACTCCTGAAGCCCCAGCCCGTACTCATACCCCAAAAAGGAGAGGAGCAGCACGGGTTCGACGAATTCGGCGGCGACGCGCCTGTCGGCCGTGTCCGCCTCGACGATCTCCTCTTCGACGGTGAAGCCGTCCCCTTCGTAGGAGGAGATGTAGTCGTAGAGGACGACCACCTCCTTGAAGTTCTTGTCCATCCGAAGGACGTTGGTCTTGGTGATGGGCGGCTTGAGCTTGTCCGCCTTGGCGACTTCCACCATGAGCGGCGTGCGGAGATAGGCGAGCGTGATGCGAAGGAGGCGCTCGATGTGGTCGAGTTTCTCCCCCATGCCCCCGCGGGCGCGGAGGACGGGATCGTCCGGCCGTGATTCGGTCATGTGCAGCTCGTAGGAGAGCGTCGTCTTGCCCTCCGTGAACGTCTTCTTCATGTCCGTCTCGCCGCGGTAGGTGTTCGTCTTTTTGACGATGGCATTGTAGCGGACGGAGATGAAGTCGCGCAGGTGGCAGAGCACCATGTAGAGGAACCTGTTCTCGTACACGGCGTAGTTGCTCAGCCGCTCGACGGTATATAACTTTTCGGGGACGAGCTCGCCGTCCTCGCGTTCGCGCGTCAGAAGATTGCTGTGCCGCGCGAGGTGTTCGACCGACTCACGCGAGACGCGCTTGACCTTTTCGATGGGGTCGACTTCGCCGACGGAGCGGATGAACTGCCGTTCCTCGTCGATGGCCTTGCCGATAAAGACGAGCCCCCTGTCGATCGCCTCCACCCAGTCCTCAGAAATATGGCAGGTATAGCCGATGCGGCGGATCTTATCGCGGCTCTCGGCATTGATGGCCGCCTCGCGGAGAGCGCTGCTCTCGCGCTCGCCCTCGATCGCCTTGAGGTACTCGGTATAGGCGCGGAATAATACGTCCGTTCGAGACATGATGCCCTCCGTCCTCAGATGGTCGCGGCGATCCTGCGGACGTACTCCTTGCATTGGAGCATCCTGTCTTCGCCGAAAATGCTGTCGATGTATGCGATGAGCGCTTCCGATTCACTGCGCACGTAGGCGGCGTTCTGCGTCTCCAACTTGCGGAACACCTTCTTGGCGATGATGTCGTCGAGGGCGTCGAGCTCCTCCCCGCCGCAGGCGACGTAGATGGGAAGATAGGCGCGGATCTGACGCATGATACGGTTGCCGAAGGTGAGGTGGAACTTTTCGATGAGGTAGCTGTCGAGCTTCTGCAGATGTTCCATGCATTCGTCGCTGACGGGGTACTTTTCGACGGCCTCGGCCGCGAGAGCGGTGAACTGTTTGGCGCGGAGGGGCACGTTGCGGCTGCCCGACGCCTGGAAGGGCTCGAACTTTTTGTCGAGGTTGAGGACCATCGCACGGTCATACACCTTATCGGAGATGGCGAAGGTACTGTCGTCGTTGTTTGCCGTGCCGATGAACCACATGTTCTCGGGCAGGCGGATGCGGCCGTTCACGAGGTCCTTGGGGTCGCCCTCGGTGCGGTCGCTCACGACGTCGAGATAGCGCGACTCGGGATTGGGGATCTCGAGCATGGACAAAAACTCCGCGAAGTAATACTCGACGCGGGCGATGTTGAGCTCGTCGAGGATGACGATATACATCTCCTCCCTGCCGTTCGCCTCGTACATCTTCTCAAGGAGCAGCGTCTCATTGAAGTGCTTGGTGAACTCGTTGTAGTAGCCGAGAAGGTCCGTTCTCTCCTTCCACATGGGCTGCACGGGGATGATGGCGGAGGGATTGCCGATGAATTCGCCGAAGGCGTACGCGAGCGACGTCTTGCCCGTGCCCGACATGCCCTGCAAAATGACGATGTGCGAGACGGCGAGGCCGGCGATGAACTCACGGATGGCGGCGATGTCGTAGTAGAGGCCCAATTTCCCTGCCGCGAAGATGCGGAACTCCTCGCAGAGATCGCGAAGGGAGATCTCGACGCGCGGAGGTGCGGGAGGCTTGGGGTGTTCGTCGTATTCCTTGAGCATGGAAAAGCGGGAGGTCTTCTCCTCTTCGTCCCCCTTCTCCTGCGTCTCCTCCGCTTTCTGAGCGGCGCGGACGATGCGCTTGGACGCCGACTGAAGGCGGCTTTCGTTGACCATGACGAGAACGACGACCGCGATCATGATGGCGACGATGATGACGACATAGGCGATGATGTAGGACGGCTGCGTGATCTGTTCCAAAAATTGCTCAAAATCCATAACTCTTATTCCTCCCTGTTGACGGATGCGGCAAAGCTGTTCAAGCCGATGATCCTGCGGCAGCAGGCGATCGGCCCGCCCAGGATATCTTCCAGGATGATGGCGCCGCGGCCTTCCTCATCGGCGGCGGCGAGACGGGGCTGAATGGACGGCAGCAGTTCCGCCGCAATGGCGGAATCGAGCGCGTCGTCCTCGCTTCCCCCCGAGGCACAGTAGGTCGAGGCGTGCATCTCGAGCTTGGTCCACGCGCGGTTGCCGAAGCGGCAGGGCGCATTTTCGCTCCCGAGCTGCGCTTCGAGGCGATCGAGCTTCTTCCAATACCCCTCGCGCAGGGGGAACTGCTCGCGCACGAGCGCGCACAGGTTGTAGAATTGGTAGCTGCCGAGCGGCCTCATGGGGGTGCGTTCCTCGCGCGGGGGAGTCAGTTCGACGGCGGGCGAGAGCACGGCCGCGATGCTCAAGATCTCCTCGGGGACGGGCCCCTCCTCCGTGCCGACAAACACCCAGAGGTTGGGCGGTGTGACGCCCTGTTTCTGCACGGGGCGGCCCTCCGCGAGCAGGCGGGTATGCCCGACGCGTCGCACCGGGCGGAGCTCCGAGAGCCCCTCGGGAGGCTGATGACGGATGAGGGCGAGGTACATGAGCGAAGGCTTGCGTTCCGCCTCCGTCACGGCCTCCGCAAGAGCGCTCCGCCGCCAGCCCGAGCGCTCATTCACGAAGAAGGGCGTCCCGGTCCCGGCAGCGCTGTCTGCCATGAATTCGGTCCCGAAATACTCCGAGATCACTTTCGAGAGTACGTTGAGCTTTTCCTCGGGATACTCCGGGAAGAGCAGCAGCTGCGCCGAACCCATCGCCGAGAGGAGGTCCCTCACGTCGCGCTCGGGCATGACGACGCCGCGCTCTGCGGCAAAGGTGTGAAGGTCCCTGCACACGTCCGCAAAGGTGAACTTTTTATCGAAATAGCGGGGTTCGTCCGGCTCGTTCCCCTCCTCGCCGCTCTCGGAAGTCTTTGCCTCCGCGGCGGATGCGTTCTGCTCCGAAAGGGTATCGTCGTCCGCAAAGGTGACGTTGCGCCTGACGAGCGCCTCTTCCGCGGCACGCCGCTTCCATGCGCTCGATTCCGCGCCCAGCGTCAGCGCGGCGACGGCGGCGATCGCAATAAACACGATGGTGGTGACGAGTTCGGACTCCGTGAGATCGGCGTCGGACAGGAAGGACGAACCCGTGACGACGGCGATGAAGAGCGCCAGGATGAGCACGCCCAACGCGATGCCCCGCACCAGCTGCAGGCTCAGCGGGCGGGCGATGGCCCCCTTCCCGAGGGCAAACCCCCGCGAGGCGTTGCCGTACTCGCGGAAGTAATCGCAGGGCTTTGCCTTGGAGCGTTCGGGCTCCTCTCCCTTTAAAAGGCGCACGCCGCACAGGCGGACGTCGGATGCGGAGGAGCCGATATAGACGGTATAAACGCCCGCTTTCACCGCTTCGAGGCGGGTCACGCCATCGTAGACAGAGAAGGCGTCGGGCGGGAGCACGATGGTCAGCTGCCGCGACTCCCCTGCCCGGAGAAAGACGCGCGAAAAGGCGACGAGCTGCTTTTTGGGGGCGGGGAAGAGTTCCCTCGGCAGGCCGACATACACCTGCACGACCTCCGTGCCGTCGCGCTCCCCGCAGTTCTTCAGGGTGAAGCGCACGCGGTTGCCCTCCAGCTGAAGGGATGTATAGGAAAAGCGGGTATAGCCCAGCCCGTGGCCGAAGGCGTAGTGCGCGCGCACGCCCGACGTCTCGGTATAGCGATAGCCGATGAACGCGCCCGCCCTGAGGCGTCCCTCATGCTTTTCGTTCCGTAGTGCGCGGAAGGAGCGGTCGGGCTGCTCGAAACAGGTGCGCGTGAGCCTTCCCGTCGGCTCGCGCTTCCCCGAAAGGATATCCGTGAGCGCCTCCGAGCAATATCTGCCGCGCGGCGGCGCAAGCAGCACGGCCGCAAAACTGCGGTCGAAGGAGCAGTCGGGCGGAAGGGTGTCCGTCACCACGGCGATGAGCTTGCGCTTATAGCGGCGCAGCGCCTCGATGAGGGCGAGCTCATCGGACGGCAGGGCGAGCGTACGGCGCGGGCCCTCCGCGGGATGCAGGAAAAAGACGACGGCGTCCGCCTGCGAGGCGAGCTGCACGGCGGGCTCGGTCTCCTTGGCTTCCCCCGCAAGAGAGAGCGCCTTCCCGGACGGAAAGGCGGGATATCCCTCCCCGATGACGGCGATGCGCGTCCCCTCCTTGAGGGGCAGGAGCCCGTCGTTCCTGAGGAGGACGAAGCTCTCCTCGGCGGCACGGCGCGCCTCCTTCTCGATGTCGGCAGATTTTCCGCTCGCCGAGCGCGCCCGCACGGAGAGTGCGAAGTCGACGGTCCTGTCGACGGCCTCGTTCACCGCCTCCATGGGGATGGCGGAACCCACCTCAACGGCGCCCGTCAGTTCGCGTTCGCTCGCGCCGCCCGCATCATAGGAGGCGGCGAGGCTCTCATAGCGGCCGATGGCGCGGTCCAAAGAGACCGTCGCACCGCCGATGCACGCCCCCTCCGCGAGCAGTGTATGATAGTCGACGTCGGCGGAGATGTCCTCGCCGAACATAAACAGCTTTTTGCCGAACGCTCCGTCCTGTGCGGCACGGAAGAGTTCGCCGTTGGTCTCATAGTATCCGCCCGGGTCACGGCGCAGCGTGGAGACGGCCGCATCGAAGGGCTCCTCCGCCATCGCATAGCGGAAGGGCGCGCGCACGAAGGTCTCCATCGCGAGCGGATCGGGCGATTCGTCGAGCGGGGCGATGTCCTCCCCCGAGAGCGCCGCACGCGAGAGCGCTGCCGCAGCCCCCGCGGCATGGATGCCCCGCGCCATCGCAGCCCCGAGGGCGCCGTTCAAGCGGGGGTCCTCGGAAAGCCCGGGCTTATAGGCATTGACCGCGCACTTGAGATCGGGCGTCACGATGACGTTCTGCCCCACGCCGCGCGCAGGGGCGGCAAGGGCGAGGGCGGCGCGCTCGGTGAGCTCGGTATCCCACGAGCAGGCCATGCTCTCGCACGGGGGGAAGCCGGCCGTCTCCATGAGGCCGGACAATTCCGAAAGGCGCACGGCGGGCACGCCCGCCAAGTTGATGTTTGCGTCGGCGAGGCTCTCCCGCTCGGTCAGAAGGGCCACCTTCTGGCGGCGCGAAAGCCTCTCGACGATACTCGAATGTTTCATATCCTCTCCATCTCCCCCAAGGGATGTATCTCAGTCATCTCCGCGGAGACCGTCGGCTCTGCGGGGTCTGTCGGTCCAACGGGCTGCCTGCTCTCAAGATCGGCGAGGAACAGGCTCAGAACGCCCAGTCCCAGAATGACGACCGCCGAGATGACCGCCGCCCAGATCGCCGTCTTTCTGCAGAAGGCGACGCGGTCGCGCATCTGCCGTTTGCCGTGCACCACGGCGTGACCGACGGGCGGGAGCTTTCCGTACGTCCGTTCGACGGTCCCGTCCTCCGAAAGGCGACAGACGGTATCGCCCGCGCGCACGAAGGCAACTTCGGCCTCCAGCCCGTTCCACTTCGACGGGATCGGGACGGGCGGGAGGGAGACGTCCTCCCCCGGCCCCACCGAGAGCCCCGCGAATTCCTGCAGCGGGAGGTAGATCTTCTTGCCGTTGATGCCCTTGCCGCTCAGCCGCAGCGCGGCGCCGCTCACCGTAAAGCCGCAGCCGTTGTGCAGGCGGATGACCGCCGTGTTCCTGCCCTTTTCGCTCACCGTGCGGACGTTCCCGATCGTGACGAACGCCTCGGGCGGAAGGGTGTCTGTCTTGCTCATGCCTGTTTCCCTCCCTCGCGGGCGGCGTCCTCGTCGTCATCGCGGGCCTGTTCGGAGGTCTTTCCTCCCGCCAACATGTTCTGAAGTGCGCAAAAGCGCGCACGCAGGAAATATTCGGCCTTTCGCCATATCCTGTGCACGCGCATCCTGATATTCCGATAAAATTCTTTGAACCGCCTGAAGTCGATGAGCCTTTTGAGCGCCGAAAGCGCACGCCTCAGATAGGGACGCGCGAACAGATCGAATGCCGCCGCAAGGAGCGGGATGCCCGCCATACAGGCGACGACCCCGCCGACTGCCCCGCCGACGGGAAGGCGTTCGGTGATGCCGAGGGCTTCGAGGGCGATCGCCTCCGCAAAGCGCATGGAGCAGCCGAGGAGCAGCCCCGCGGCCGTCGCAGCCGCAAGGCAGAGAAGGCAGGTCCACAGCCAGAAGAAGGGCGTGCGCTCCGAGCGCCGCGCGCTCCCCTTCCCCGTGCGGCAAAAGGCGACGGAGACGGACACCGTCTCTTCGGGAAGGACGGCGGGGAGCGTAAAGCGGCGGTAGGCGTTGCCCGGCTCATTGATGTGAAGAACGGCGCAGGGAACACCATTTGCCCCGTAGGCGATGAGGCGGTACTGCGCCGCGGCGACGGGCTGCGCCCACTCGCCGATGAATTTCGTCCGCTCCGGCCCGTTGCTGCGCGTGATGACATAGCGGCGCATCAGCGACGAGACGGGATCGGCCGTCTCAAAGAGGACGGAAATGCCGTCCTGAAGGTCATGTTTTGCGATGCCGCGGTCACGCGGCGGATGGAGGGCGGCATACGCCAGCATCCAGAGGCGCGGGATGACGGCTCCCGCCAATATGAGCGCCAAAATGACGCCCGCCAAAAACCAAGCTCCCCAAAAAAACAGCATTCTCTCCCCTTTTTTTTGCCCGCACAGGGCAGACTACGGCCTCAAGCACGGCAGACGCTTCTCTCGCACGCCGCCGCGCCTCGGGTGCAAACACGCCCGAATTATGTAGTTTTATTATACTTTAGAATGTTTTCCATGTCAAGGGTATTTTACATGATTTTATAGACCGGGTCAAATTCCATATAGTTTGCCTGCATCACGCCCACGGCGGACGCAACCCTTCCCGCAGCGGCTGCTCCCGTACCGGAGCCGCATCTGCATCGGACGGCATAGAAAAAAGCCGAGGCACCTCCTCGGCTCTCTTTTTTGGTTTTATGGAAACCGCCCTCATTCTTCCGCCCACACGCGAAGAAACGCGGAGACGTAGTCGTAAAAGGTGACGCCGCCGATCTCATGTTCGGGCTCGAACACATAGTCGTATTGATGATAATTGTCCGAAATATCCACGACGACGCAGCCATTGTAAGTTCCGAAATAGCCGCGGATGACGACCTCGTCGGGCGACCCGTCGGGCATTTTGATGACCTCGTTGAGGTACGTCCGCCTGAGCTTATTTTGGGTGTCCTCGCTCAGCGTTTCGGGGGTCTTGGTCGACGGTTCAAACGACGCGTCGACGTGCTCCGTCTCCCCGTATCGCGTATGATAGTAATAGGCGATGTTCCGAAGGTCGTCCTGCGTCAGGAGTTCGTCCTCATACGCCTCTTCAAGCGAATAAAAGCTGCCATCGGAGCTTGTCTTCTGCCGCTCGGGAGCACACCCTGCACACACCGCCGCCACAGCCGCCGCGACGAGCGAAAGCACGATCGCCAATATTGCCACTTTCTTCTTTGTCATATGCCCCTCCGTCACACTTTATTCCCCGTCCTTGACGATCCCATTATATCAAAACATACACGCGCTGTCAAAAGGGAATTTGATTTTTTAGCATTTTTTTTGTTGTATTGCAAGGCCCCCTCGAGGGCGAATGCCTTCGGGGAGTTCTGCATTTTCCGAAATTCTTACAGCCGGCGGCGCATTGCCCTCCTTCGTCCGGCCCGCGAGGGAGCCGACCGCCTTCTCGAACCCGCCGCTGCCCGAGCCGCCGCCCGGCGTAAAATGCAAGCGGAGCCCGAAGGCTCCGCCGCATATGGAAAGGACAAAAATAGGGGGAAAGAGTGTTGTCCTTTGCCGTCCTTGATGTCATACGACGATGTCGTATTTTTTGAGGTCGAGAAGGGCTGCCTCGCCGCCTTCCGCAAAGAAGACGATGCCGCTTCCTTCCGAATAGACGTTGCCCGTCATCGTGCGCTCGCCGCCGTTCAAGAACACTTCGCAGCTCGAGACATCGAGGAAGATGCGCATCGAAATGCGGCCGTCCTCGTGGCTCACCCTGACGCTGCGAACGCTTGCGTCGCGCTCCTTGACGTCGCAGGCGATGTCGATGCCCATGCGGGAGCGGTCGAACACCACCTTGTCGCTCGCGCGGTCATAGTAGATGCGGGCGTCGTGCGTGCCGTCGCTGAACACTTTGATGCCGGCGCGCTCGGCCGTGCCGAGCTCGAGCGTGAAGCAAAGCTCGACGCAGGTGCCCTTGACGTCGGGGAGGGCGACCTCTTCCGAAAGGGGAACGCGGTCCGCCTTCACTTCTCCCCAGCGGTAGCGCTCGATCTCGCGGACGGGCGCCTGCCAGAGCTTGCCGTCCTTCAGGGTGAGCTCGCGCGGCAATATCATGCTGCCCACCCAGCCGTGCTGTGCGGTGGGCGTGGTGCGCGACCACATCTGCATCCAGGCGATCATGACGGTGCGTCCGCCGGGCGCCTGAAGCGTCTGCGGGGCGTAGAAATCCATGCCGCCGTCGATCTCGTCCTCGTCGTCGATGTGGAAGCTCCCCTTCCCGGTATCGAGCTCTCCCACCATGTAGATGGAGGAATGGAGGTTCTCGTACCGCCAGTCCTGCGTCTCGTACCCCTGCGGGCTCGCAAGGAGGATATCCTTGCCGCCGAGGGAGAAGAGGTCGGGGCACTCATAGATGCCGCGCGTCGTGAGCGTATCCCGCCGCAGCGTGCCGACATACTCCCACTTGAAGAGGTCGGGCGAACGATAGAGAAGGATCTGCCCCTCCTCCTGCGTCGAGAGCGAGCCCATCACGGCGTAGTACATATCTCCCCGCTTGAACACCTTGGGGTCGCGGAAGTCGGAGCGGGCGCAGTTCTTGGGGAGCTGGTCGCTCTTGATGACCTCGCCGAGCTTCTCGAAGTGGACGCCGTCCGAAGAGACGGCGAGAGACTGCGTCTGACGGCTGCCGAGGACGGAGGTATACATGAGGTAGAGCTTGCCGTCCTTGACGATCCCCGAGCCGGAATAGCAGCCGTCGCGGTCCGCCGTGCCGCTCGGGGCGAGCGCGGTGGGCTGGAGCTGCCACTTGACGAAGTCCTCCGAGGTATAGTGCCCCCAGTGCATGGAGTTCCACGCCGCGCCGTAAGGATAGAACTGGAAGAAGAGCTGATACTTGCCGAACGCATAGCAGAAGCCGTTCGGGTCGTTCATCCAGCCGACGGGCGGCATGACGTGATAGGTATGACGGTATCCTTTGTTGACGGATGCGAGACTGTGTACGATGTACGAATCTGCGACGTTCGTCGCATTGGCATTGCCTGTCTGCTGTTTGGGTTTCATGTTGCTCCCGGATCACTCAATATGAGTAAGTGAATTGTTTGAGATCTGTGAAGGTGACGCCGCCGTCCTCCGAATACAGCTTGACGGCTCTCCCGCTCACGCCGTAGATGCGCACGGTGAGCGCGGCCTGCCCGTCGAGGTAGAGGATGCCCACGGAGCCCTCCTGCACATAGGTGAAGGTGTACGTGTTTCCCGCTTGAAGGGAGACGGGCACCGAGGTGATGGGCGTCGTGCCGAGGTTGAAGGAGAGCGTCATCGCCTGCTGCTCGGGCGAGAAGGAGACGAGCTTGTAGCGGTCCTTCCTGCCGTTGTAGTCAAAGGCGAAGCCGAAGTCGCCCGTGCCATCGAAGGTGAAGCTGCCCGTCACGACGTAGCGTTCCTGGCAGGTGAAGCTGTCCACATACTCGCCCGCATCGGGCGTGACTTCGCTCTTGGAGAGCAGCGTGCGCTGAATGTCGGCTGCAAGGTAGACGTCGAGGGGCGCAAGGACGATGCCGTCCTCCGTCTCGACCACCTTCTGCGCGACGAGGTTGCCCGCCCATGCCTTGACGTCCTGCGTCGAGGAGGGAGACTCCGAGCGGCGCGCCCAGCCCACCATGTAGGTGTCCTCGCCGTCCGTCACCGACTTGGCGGCGTAGAAGAGGTGCCCGTCGAGGGGCTTGGGCTCGGCCTCATACACGCCGTAGCGCGTATCCGCCGAGGTGTACCACAGAACGCCGTCCTGCGCGGAGAAGGTGAGGTACCACTTGTCGCCGATTTGGAAGGTGTCCGAGCACTCGAGGTTCCACACGTCGCCCACGATCTCCTCGGGGTTGGTGAAGATGACGCCGCCGTACTGCGGGTCGCTCAGATCGCCATTCAAGGTGTACTTGACGACCCTGCCGATATCGTTCTGCGCCGCCGTGACGGTGAGCGTGATGGTGTCCGTCGCCTCGTCGTAGTAGGCCTGCGGGTCGCGGAAGTCGTTCTTCTGCCCGAGTTCTGCGGGAGGTTGGATCTCCCAGCCCGCCTTCTTTTCAAAGGACGTGGGGCTCGTGCCCTCGGCGACCATGATGGTCTCGTGGATGTCGCGGCCGTCGTTGTGACCGGTGTAGAAGAGGTAGTACTTCTCCCCCACCTTGACGACGGAACCCGTGCCCACCCACGCATCCTGTTCGGAGCCGCGCGAGGCCTCGAGGATGGGCTCCTGCACCTCTTCAAAGGTGACGAAGTCCTCCGTGGTCGTAAGGTAGAGCGAGTGGTTGTAGGAATCGCCGCCCTCCTTCAGATAGTAGATGTAGTAGACGCCGTCCTCGTAGTAGGGCATGGGGTCGCCCACATAGGGCTGTTCGCCGTTATCTTCCTCGGGAAGGAAGAAGTGGCTGTAGTCGTAGGCCTCCTCCATCGCCCCCGCCGTGCGGTAGGGAGAGAAGTCCTTGTCGTGCTCGTCATGATCGACGGTCGGCTCCCCGCCCCCGCCGCAGCCTGCGGCAAAGCAGAGTGCGAGCGCGGTGAGGACGGCTGCCGTGATGAGATGTCTCTTTTTCATGCCTTGTCCTCCCCGTAGAGTTCCGCCCGCGTGGGCATGGCGGGGATGGCGCCCTCGCGCGAGACGACGATGGTGGCCGCACGGTTGGCGGTCTTGAGCATTTCCGAAAGGTCCTCACGCGAGAGCTCGATCCCCTTTTCAAGGATGAGCGAGAGGATGGTGCCGATGAAGCTGTCGCCCGCGCCCGTCGTATCGACGACGGGGGAGGAAAGGTCAGTGGGCTCCCACGCCTCCGTGTCCTTGGTGTAAGCGGCCGCGCCTCCCTTGCCCTTGGTGACAAAGACGAGCTTGACTTCGCCCTTCATAAGGCTTTGAACGGCCTCTTTCTCGTCCTCGATGCCCGTGATGTCGAGAAGTTCCTCGTCGCTCACCTTGACGATGTCGGCAAGGGGCAGGAATTCGCGCACGACGCGCAGGAGTTCCTCGGCGCTCTCCCAGAGGTTGTAGCGGAGGTTGGGGTCGAAGCTGACGAGCGCGCCCGCCGCCCGCGCCCGCTCGATGGCGACGACGTGGGCGAGCCGCACGGGTGCGTCACACAAATCGACGCTGCAGAAGTGCAGGATATCGCCCTCCTTGAAGGGAATGGTGCGCACTTCCTCCTCTTCGAGCAGCATATCCGCCGAGGGATTGCGGTAGAAGGAGAAGCTCCGCTCGCCGCGCTCGTCGCGGGCGACAAAGGCGAGCGCCGTGTTCGCCTTGCCCGTGCGGAAGACATACTGCGTGCCGACGTTCTCGCTCGCGAGGGTGTTGGCGAGGAAGTTGCCGAAGGGGTCCTTCCCCAATTTGGTGATGACGCTCGCGGGGCAGCCCAGCCGAGCCGCGCACACCGCAACGTTGGCGGGTGCGCCGCCCGCGTTCTTGCGGAAGGTATTTGCAAGCTCCAAGACGCCCGGCTCCTGCGCCGTAAAGTCGATGAGCATTTCCCCGATCGCATAAAGGGTGTTCATGGTATCCTCCTTATTCCCCGCCCTTGCGGGCGGGGACAGCCGTTAAATGAGTTCGCTCTGCAGGACGGTGATCTCGGAGACTTCGATGACGACGTCGCCGATGGCCGCAAGTGCCGCCGAACCGAACTGGAAGAGCATTTCGTAGTCGCTCTCGCCGATGGGCGCGTTGGTGGTCGTGTATTCGAGGGTGACTTCCTCGGTGCCGATGGAGACGCCGTTCTCACGGACGAGAAGGCCGCTGTCCCAATCGATGGCGTTGAGGTCGTGCACATAGAAGTTGAACGTGACGGGCGCGCTCGCCTTGATCTTGATGCGGAAGGTGTAGTAGGAGTTGCCGGGAAGGACAAGCGGGTTGGCTTTGTAGCCCAAGACGAGCTTGTTGTGCCAATCTGCCTCGCCCGCCTCTTCGATGTGGTAGACGAGCTTGCCGCCCTCGACATACATGGTGCCGATGCCCAGCTGCGATGCGGAGTCATCCGAGCCGTTGAACACTTCGTAGGGCTTCTCCTCGTTGAGTTCGTTGGAGGAACCCGCGCCGAAGAGGAGGAATCTGTCGAGGAGCGTCCTGTCGGTGCGCTTGTCGCCGTCGAGACGGTAGAACACGAGATCGTCCAGCGTCAGAACGTTGGAGGTGACGCCCGCCTCGGGGTTGCCGATCTGGAAGCGCAGCACGGGGTCGGAGGCGATGCCCGCCTCTGCCGTAAAGACGCCCGTCACCTCTTTGGTCTCGCCCGCCGCAACGGAGAAGGAGTTGAAGTTGGCGCGAAGCCCTGCATCCCTGCTCTCGACGAGCAGTTCGCCCGCCTGCGCACTCTCTGCGGTAACTTTGAGCGAATAGCCGTACTTGGCGCCCTCTTCGATGGTGACGTTTGCAAGGGAGAGGTCGACTTTAAGGCTCCACACGCCGCCCGCGCCCTCGTCATGGTAGGAGGCGATGTCCACTTTGGCCGCACCGCCCTCAGCGGTAACGGTCGCCGCTGCGCCGTCGCCCGCCTGCGTCGTGACGGAGGAGGCGTCCGTATCGAAGGTCTGGGAGTAGAGGTCGACACGCGTCTCGGTGCCCGTCGTACAGTAGAGCGCGATCTTCTCGATGGAGAGCGTGAAGGCGTCTGCCGAGGTGTCGGCGGGGTTCTCGGGGTTGGGGGTGATCTTGCCCATGTGGAGGCGAAGGTCGAGGGCGTCCGTCATGTTGTCCTCGCCGAGGGTGAACTTGGCGGAGAGCGCCTGCGTTTTCTCCCCTACCATGAGATTATACCCGCCGCCGATACCCTTCCAATCATCCGTGGAGGCATCTTCTGCGATGACGTGCATATAAGTGGGAACGGTGGACTTCGCCCAGACGAAGAGCTCGTAGTCGCCCGCGACGGGGTCCTCGATGACCTTGTTGAGCGTCACGCTGCCGTCGCCCGCCGTACCGAGGGAGGCGATGTCGAAGACGTACGCGCCCTGCTTGAGTTCGGCGGTGCCGTCGACGCTCTCGTCGATATTGGCCGTCCAGCCGCGCTTGTCGCTCTCTGCGGGGGTGACGTCGGAGAAGTCGAAGGAGTAGAGTTCCTTGGCCTCCGCGGCCGCCCGCGTGACGGTGAGGGTGCAGTATGCGTTGCCCTCCGCGCCGTCCGAGTCGACGACGGAATAGATGAGTTCATAGCTGCCCGGCATGGAGGGCGTCGCGACGCCGTCCGTGAAGGTGAGGTCGGGGATGGATTCCACCGTGACGCTCGCCGTGAGGTCGCCGTCCTCCGCGTCGGAGGCGGTGACGCCCTCAAGGGCGTCGAATTCCTCGCCTGCGACGGTGGTCGCCGTGTTTGCGACGCCCGAGATGACGGGCGCGACGTTGTCCTCGTTGTCGGTGCCTGCGGGCGTGCAGCCCGCGAGCGCACCCAGCGAGAGCGCCGATGCAAGAAGCAATGCGAATGTCTTTTTCATGGCGTCACTCCTCAGTTCTCGGCGATGTATCTGTCGTAGGCCGCCTGATACACCTTCTGGACTTCATTCAGGCCGACGCGCGTGCTCTGAAGTTCGGTCTTGAACGCCTCCCAATCGGCATCGGTGAGACCGCCTCTCAGCCAGGTGATGAGGTGCTGGTTGATGTAGTTGACGATGTTGGTCTCGTAGAGGGTGAGCGTGTTGAGCTCCTCCTGCGTGAACTGAAGGTTGGGAACGGGCTGCACGCCTTCGGGAACGAAGGGCGTTGCGTACGCTTCGAGGCGCTCGAGGCGCAGCTGGGCGCGGGGCTCCATGTGCACGACGTTCTCCCATGCGTAGTCGCTCAAATAGCAGATGCCGAGGGGCGCGTTCTCAAGGCGCAGCTCGTCCGACGTCTTGCCTTCGGGCAGCTCCTTCTGCACGAGCATGCCGTTCTCGTCGAGCTCTTCCTCATAGACGATGCCGATGGGACCGTAGTTGATCTGCGCGGAGATCATGGGGTCGTAGTAGCGGTCGAAATAGGTGAGCAGCACCTCGACGTTGGGCGTGCCCGCGAAGATGACGACTTCGCCCGTGCCCACTTCGGGGTTGTTGGAGACGCACACCGTCTGGTCGCCGTTGGGGCCGACGAGGGGCTCACAGACGACGTAGTTCTCGGGGTTGCTGACGACCGTCTCGCTCTCCCACCAATAGAACGCGCCGTAGAGCTCGGTGCCCTTGCCGTTTGCGAGGAAGTTGTCCTGCGTCTGCTCGAAGGAGACCTCGTCGATGAGGCCCTTCTCCACCCAGCCGTTGATGAACTGCGTGGCTTCCTTGAAGCGGTCGTCGAGCACCGTGTAGGTCACCTTGCCGTCGACGATGACGCGGTGGTCGGTGTTGTCATTGAGACCGAACATGCCGTAGAGGTCGCACTGATTGCCCTGCCAGTTGTTGTAGACGAAGGTCATCGGGCGCTCATCGTTCTGGCCGTTGCCGTTCATGTCGTTGTTGAGGAAGTAGGTGAGAAGGCTCTCCATCTGCGCCGCGGTGAGACGGATGCCGTCCTTGACGTCCTCGGCGGTGAGACCCGTGACCGCGCCCGCTTCGATGGCCTCGAGCGTCCAGTTCTTGTTGAGGAAGAGAAGGTTGGGGTTCTGAAGAAGGCCCATCTCCTCGACGCGGGGAAGGGAATAGATCTTGCCGTCCTCGACGTTGGTGATCTGCTTGCGGATGTCGGGGCGCTCCTCCAGGATCTTGCTGAAGTTGGGCATGTACTCCAAATAGTCGCTGATGGGCAGCAGCACCTTTCTCGAGGCATAGCGGATGATCTCGCTCGCGCTCATGCCGGCGTGGTAGATGGCGTCGGGGCGGTTGTTGGTGTTGCTGAAGATGAGGTTCTTCTGCTCCGCGTAGATGGACTCGGAGACGTTCTCCCACTCGACAAAGACGTTGGTGTCCTCATAGAGCTGCTGCATGATGTCCATGTCGTTGTAGTCCTTCGCGGACGCGTTCTTGGAAGAGTAGATGCGGAAGGAGATCTCCTGCGCGCCCGTCTCGTTGAGGATGGGTGCGGAAGTGTCCTCCCACTGATAGCCGTAGTTTTCGACGAGCGCATCGACAGAGTTGCTCTCGCGGTCGTCCCCGCCGCCGCAGGCGGTGAGGGCGGTAAGTGCGAACATGGCCGCGCAGCTAAGCGCGATCGCCGCAACAGTTTTTTTCATCATAATTCTCCTTATCAAAAAATATTTCTTAGTCCTTGAGCGAGCCGACCATGACGCCCTGTGCGAAGAACTTCTGCACGAAGGGGTAGATACAGAACACGGGAAGGCTCGAGATGATGACCGTGACGTACTTGAGCTGGTTTGCAAGGCGGAACTGTTCGAGAATGGTCTCGCCCGAACCGCCCGTCGTCGACTCGGAAGCCGTCAGGATCTCCTTGAGCACGAGCTGCAGGGGATAGAGATTCTGGTCGGTCAGGAAGATCATGGCGTTGAAGTAGCTGTTCCACTGCCCCACCGCATAGTAGAGCGCGAGCACCGCCACGATGGGCATAGAGAGGGGCAGGATGACGGAGACGAAGAGACGCAGCCTGTTCGCGCCGTCGAGTTCGGCCGCCTCGATGATGCTGTCCGGAACACCCGTCTGGAAGAAGGTCTTGGCCATGAACAAATTCCACGCCGAGACCGTTCCCGGAAGGATGATGGAGAGCGGGTTGTCGAGCATGCCGAGATCGCTGACCACCTTGTAGAAGGGAATGAGGCCGCCGCCGAAGAACATCGTGATCGTGAAGAAGATCATGAAGAACCTGCGGAAGGGCAGCGTCTTGCGGGAGAGCGCCCACGCGGCCGTCACCGTAAAGACGACGGAGAGGATGGTGTAGGCTGCCGTGTACCAGATGGTGTTGCCGTAGCCGATCCAGATGTCCGTCCGCTCGAAGCAGCGGATGTAGCCCGTGAAGTCGATGTCGACGGGGAAGAGATACACTTTGCCCGCGAGGACGGCGTCCGCACTCGAGAAGGAGGCGATGACGACGAAGTAGAGCGGGTAGACGACGATGATCGCAAGGAGCGCCAGGATGATGTAGACGATCGCATAGTAGACGCGGTCCCCCTTGCTCTCCTTGACGTGGTGTTTTTTCTGCTTTTCGTGCTTTTGAACGCGTTCGGAGATGTTTTCTGTTGCCGTAGTCATGATTCCACCTCCTCAGAAGAGCGAGTTCTCGGAGAACTTGCGCGAGACCGTGTTCGCAATGACGAGCAGGACGAGGTTGATGACCGAGTTGAAGAGACCGACCGCCGTCGCATAGCCCTGACGGAGGTTCTTGATGCCCTGCTTGTAGACGTAGGTCGCGATGATCTCACTCGTCTCAAGGTTGCCGTCCGTCTGCATCAGGAGCACCTTCTCGTAGCCGACGCCCATGAGACCGCCGATGGACATGATGAGCATGACCGAGACGATGGGCGCGATGGCGGGGAAGTCGACGTGCAGCACGCGCTGGAAGCGGGAAGCGCCGTCGATGGTGGCTGCCTCATGCTGCGCCGTGTCGACGCCCGAGAGCGCCGCAAGGTACACGATGGAGCTCCACCCGAAGTCCTGCCAGTTGCTCGAAAGGATGTACATGGGACGGAACGCTTCTGCCTCGAGGAAGAAGGAGTACCGCTCCCCGCCCGCGCTCTCGATGATGTTGTTCACGAGCCCGTAACGCCCGAAGAACAGGTACAGCATACCGACAAGCACGACGAGCGAGATGAAGTGCGGCCCGTTGAAGAGCGTCTGCAGCAGCTTGCTCAGCTTCTTGTTCTTCGTGGAGTTGAGCATGAGCGCCACGATGATCGGCAGCGGGAACCCGATGATAAATCCCAAGATACACAAAAGGAACGTATTCCCCATCAGATTCCAGAACACATAGTTTCCGAAGAATTCTTTGAAGTTGTCGATTCCGATCCAATAGCCGTGCAGAATGGAGTCACCCGGCATATAGTCCTGAAATGCGATCAGAAGACCGTAGATCGGGATATATGCAAAGATGAAGGTGACGACCACCGCAGGGATCAGAAAGAGCAGATACGTCCAGTTCCGCTTGAAGTTTCGCGCAAAGTCCGTCTTTTTGAATTTGTTCCAAAGCCCGTCCTTCGCGCCCTGTCCGACTTCCGCGACCGCCTCGGCCGCCGCGCCCGTCCCGGAGACGTCCTCCGCAGGCATATCGGCAGCTTCCGCATCGCGGGAAAGTCTCTTCGCCATACGCTTACCTCCCTTATCTTTGTTTTGAAACATCGCAATGTTTCGTGTGTTTCCATTATATCGTTATGTGAAAATCTGTCAATATTTGTGAAAAAATATCTTAAAAATTTTTACATTTGCCCAAATTCTGTGCGGAAATTTTGACAAAAAGCAAAATAAATCTTGACAAACCCGTAAAGTGTGCTATAATCGGGATGAGGGAAAATCATGGGAAAAAAGGACCGCATCACGGTGCAGGACATCGCGGACGCGCTCTCGCTTTCGCGCAACACCGTCTCAAAAGCGCTCAACAATCAGTACGTCCCGCCGCGCACGCGCGAGCGGGTGCTTGCGGCCGCCATCGAGATGGGCTACAAGAGCTACAGCACCGTCGCCTCGACGGATCTGGACAAAAAGCACCTGCGCATCGTGCTCATCACGTCCAAGCATCTCATGACGATGACCTTCTTCATCCAGCTCGTGCGCGCCATCGAACTGAGGCTGGACGAGATGGACAACGTCGAACTTCTTCAGTTCACCGTCTCCAAGGCGTTCTTCTTCGACCGGCTCGTCGACTATCTGCACGAAAACGCGGTGGACGGCATCATCTGCATCGAGCTGTTCGGCGCGGACTATGTGCCCCGCCTCATCTCGCTGGGCTTCCCCACCGTGTTCTTCGACTTCCCCATCTACCTCTCCGTCTCGGGGAACTACGACGTCGTCCTGCCCGAGAGCTTCACCTCCGTCAAGAACTTCTGTTTGACGCTCATCCGCGAGCGTAATATCCGCTCCCTCGGGTTCGTGGGCGACTACACCCACTGCACCTCCTTCTACGAGCGCTTCCTCGCCATGCGCGAGGCCCTCTTCCTCGCGGGCATGCAGTACGACGCCGACTGCTCCTTCATCGAGAAGGACTCCTTCCCCTACGGCGACCCCGAGGAGCTGGCGCGCGCCCTCGCCCGCACCAAGATCCCCGAGTGCTACATCTGCGCCAACGACACCATCGCCGTCAGCGTCATCCGCGCCCTCAGGCTGCTGAGAAAGCGCGTCCCGCGCGACGTCATGGTGGCTGGGTTCGACAACCTGCCCGAAGCAAAGAACTGCGACCCCGCGCTCACCACCTTCAACGTGGACAAGACGGGGCTGGGGCGAAAGCTCCTCGAAGTGCTGCTCGCCCGCATCAACCGCCCGCGCGAAAAATCGCAGGTCATCTACCTGCAATCCAAGCAAATCCTCCGTCAGACGACATAGAAAAAGCCGAGGTCCTCCCTCGGCTCTCTTTTCTTTATACAAACAAGCGGAGCCGAAAAGCTCCGCCGTATATGGGAAAAGAACAGAGAATAGGGGGAAAACAACCTGTCCTTAGCCATCCTCGTTATTTTACGATGACACGGCGCGCTGTAACGCCCGCCTCTCCTTATTTGACAAAGTCCAAAAAAACATCTTTATAATACGGCATGGACGGGATCGCTCCCCGCTTTGTCACCGAAAGGGCCGCAGCGTGGTTCGCATACGCCAAAAACCGATACAGCAGCCCGGCCGAATCGGCCAGCGTTTCCGCCGTAAGTCCCTGTGCGAGGATCTGATACAGGAACGTTCCGATAAAGACGTCTCCCGCGCCCGTGGAATCGACCTGTTCGGCTTTTTCGCCCGGCACGGAAAACTCTTTGCCGTCCCGCAAAAAGATGCTCGCCCCTCGGCTGCCGCGCGAGACGACGACGGCCGCGGCCTTTCCGCAGAGCAGTTCGCTCAATGCGTCTTTCTCCGACGTCTTGCCCGAGATCTCCGCAAGTTCCTCCTCGCTCACCTTCAAAATGTGGCAGCAGGGCAGAAATTCCCTCACCGCGGAGAGCATCTCCTCTCTGCTTGGCCACAGATCGGGCCTGAGGTTCGGATCGAACGAGATGATCGCATCGGCATCGACGGCATATTCGATGATCCTGCGGTGCGCCTCCCGGACGGGTGCGTCGACGAGGTCTACGCTGCAAAAGTGCAGGATATCCCCCTTTTGCAGGAGATGAGGCGGGATCTCGTCCGCCGAAAGCAGCATGTCCGCCGAAGGATTGCGGTAGAACGAAAAACTCCGCTCACCCTTCTCGTCCAACGCCACAAACGCAAGCGCCGTATTCGCACGGTCGGTGCGCAGGATATTGGACACGTCCACATGATTTTCCGACAGGACCGAGATGAGATAATCGCCGAACGCATCCTGCCCCAATTTTGATACCAACGCCGCGCGGCCTCCCAGCCGTGCCGCACAGACGGCCACATTCGCAGGCGCGCCTCCGGCGTTCTTTTCAAAAGAACGGACGGAAAGCAGATCTCCCTTTTCCAAAGCCGTGAAGTCGATCAAAGCCTCCCCGATCGCGACTAACTTGTTCATCGATACCTCCGCGGCGCGCAAAAACGCACCCATTCTATCATTTCGTGCTGACATAGTCGACATCCATCAGGATGTTCTGCGCATAGTTGCCGAATTTCTTTCCGAAAATATTGATCCCGCCGATATTCTTCGCCGTCGATTTTACGCCGATCTTAAAGGAGATAAAATCTTTTTCTCCGATCTTCAGCGCCTGCAGCCCCGCGGGGTTGACATAGCTGCTGTCCAGATAGCAGCCGCGCTCTGTGACGGAGATCTTTTTCATGATCCCGAATTGCGTCGAATTGATCGGCCACCATTCGGGCGAATACTGCCCCCGCACGCCGCCGAAGTCGCCGGGACTTGTCCATTGGCAGACCTCGGTCCCGTTCACCCAGAAGGTGATGTCGGAGGGAAATTCATTGCGGTACCCGGGCGCTTCCGAGCAGCATTCCAGGGAAAACTGTATCTTTCGTATGGCGTTTCGGTCGACTTCGAGCGGAAAGCGATATTCCAAAAAGCCGGCGCGGAACCAGATCAGCTGCGCCTGAAAGCGCTTTGCGCTGTAAAAGGTGCGGGTATCGTCATCTTTGCCGATATAACTGAACTCATCGGCGATCCCGCAGGTAGGCACGATATCCAGGTCGAAATACCCGCCGATGGGCATATCGACGGTATAATGGCTGAGCTGATCATCCCCGGTCTCCTTCGCAAGTTCGACGATAAACCGTTCAAAGCAGATGGAGCACAATTTCATCGACCCGTGTTTGCCTGCCTGATAATTTGTTCTGATCAGCCCGGCGTCCTCCAGAATTTTGATATTGGCGGACGCCGTTGAAAGAGGGATGTTCAATTTGAACGCCAACTCCTTGACGCTCATTGAATTGCCGGACAATTCGCGCATGATGTTGATCCGCAGCGGAGAGGAAAGCGCCGCTGCAAAAGTTAAAAGTTTTTCATCATCTTTATACGGGATCGTACAATTTTTTTCCATGTTTATCCCTGCTGAACTCTGATCGTCTGTTTTTCGAGGCGCAAAACCGTCTCCCCTTCGCTCACGAACCGTATCGCGGACGCCTCGGCAGGGTTATAGCTGAGCGAGGTCATCGTCAATTCCCCTTCCCCGAAAAACACCTCGACGCTGCTCTTATCCAGAAAGATCTCCATTGTGAGGACATTGCCGTCGAGCTCGTATTGCGCGCTGCGCAGCCTTGCCCGCGAGGCCTCCCGCGGGTCGCTCGCGATCGCGATGCCGCTCTCCGAACGGTCGAAGGTGACGACGCCCCTGCGTTTATCGTAGGTGATGTCCGTGCGGACGTCCCCGCCGCAGAAGACGGAAACGGTGAATTTTTCGGAGGAGGTCATATCGGCCGTCAGCTTTATGCGGACAGAAGTCCCCTCCACGCCCTCATATTCCCGCGTGCCGCTCAGGGTATCCTCGACGCGCACTTCGTCTGTATAGTATGCGGAGATCGCAGGGACAGGCTGCTGCAGCAGCTTCCCGTCCCGCACGGTCAATAAGCGGGGCAAGATCAGCGAGCCGGACCAACCGTGCCCGAGCTCGGACGTGACATAGCTCCTCCCCCACATGTTCATCCACGCGGTCATGATCTTCTCGCCGCCGTGAACGAGGATCTGTTCCGCATAGAAGTCCAGCCCCGCGTCCAGCTCATAAAACGGCCCCGTCTCCATGGTGCCGCTCGCAAGATCGGCATGCCCGAGGGCATATACGGCGGAGTCATAGTTTTGAAAGGCATCGCCCGACGCGGGGAAGTCCACGCCGGAAAACGCGAACAGCTGCGTCTGCCCGAAATCGACAAAGTTGGGGCATTCCCAACAATAGCCGGCATTGGTACTGCGGAGGAAATCGCTCTTGTACCGCCAGGAAAAGAGATCGTCCGATTCGTACAGCTGCACTTTCGCGGCGCCCGTCTCCATGGTGCCCACCAGAATATAATATTTTCCGTCCTGCGCCCAGACGAACGGGTCGCGAAAGTCGGCGGCGCTCGTTCCCTCCGGCAGCTGTTCCGGCCCGATCACGGGATTGTTTTCATACTTCGTAAAGTGGATCCCGTCGTCGGAGTACGCCATGTTCTGCGTCTGCACGCGCGTGCCTCCGCGGTCGTAGTGCCCCGTATAAAAGAGGTAGAGCCGCTCCCCGACCACGATCGCCGAACCCGACCAGCAGCCGTCCGCATCGTAGCTCCGATCGGGCGCCAGCGCGACGGGCAGATGCGTCCAGCGAATGAGGTCTTTGCTCGTCGCATGGCCCCAATACATCGCACCGGCATTTGTGCTGCCGTACGGGTTATACTGATAAAAGATGTGGTATTCGCCCTTATAATAGGTGAAGCCGTTCGGGTCGTTGATCCAGCCGATCTGCGGCGTAAAATGATACTCGCCGCGATAGGAAGAGTCGGTTTCAGAGGCATTTTCCTCTATATATCTGTTTGCATTCTCAAGCATATCGGTTTCTCCCGTTGTATTTGTCCTTCTCGGGGCACACCCCGCCGCGGGAAGCGCCCAGATACAAACCAACATCAATATTAAACCAAACAATCCGATCTTTTTCAAGGATTTTTCCGCCCTTTTCGCCAAAAACCTTTACTCGGCATCCAATCCCAGCGCGCTGCGGACGATCCCCGTAAGGACCTGATAGCCCTTCGCGCTGAAATGCAGATAGTCGTTCACAAAGTACTCGGCGGCGGGCTTTTCGTCGTAATTCGTATCGTTGTAGAACGCCGTCTCCGTCTCCACCATCTCCGCCCAATCGAGCGTTTCGCAGTACGCGCGCATGAGGCGGTTGCAGGTGCGGATCTCTTCGCGGTTCTCCCAGCGGATGCTCTCTCCGCAAATATTGATCGTGAGTAAATACAGGTGCGCGTCGGGGCAATTATCATGAAGGACTTCCAGCAGTTCCTGAATGCCCTTTTCGCCTTCCGCGGCCTCCTGCCCGCTCTGATGCAGGTCGGCAATGTTGTTCGTGCCGATGGAGATGACGATCTCGGTCGGGGCCTGCGCCACGACCATCTTGATGCTGTTCACCCAATAATTGCTCGTCGTGCCGCCGACCGCGATGTTCGTCAGATTTTCCGCGCCCGCAAGGTCGGTATAGCAAGCGGGCTTCCACAGATCGAACAGAGAGTCGCCGATCATAAGCACCTTTTCCTCGGCGGGGGTCTCAGGCTCTTTTTTCTCCTCCCCGCCCCCGCAGGCGGCGAAGCAGACAGCTCCCAACAAAGACACCAACACGCAGCACAATCCTTTCGTAAATTTCTTCATTTCAATTTCTCCCTTCAGGCGGTCTCATCCTGCAGGCCCAGCGCCTCGCGCAGAATACCCGCCA
Organism: uncultured Clostridia bacterium; assembly: GCA_944367045.1. GTDB lineage: Bacteria > Bacillota > Clostridia > Christensenellales > Borkfalkiaceae > Gallimonas. Next base: position 60,568 of record CALVWI010000005.1, read on the forward strand.
GCACTTTGTAACCGCTCTCGGAAAAATGCAGGTAATCGGGCTGGAAATAGACGGCGGACGGCTTTTCCTCGTAATTCGTATCGTCGTAAAACGCCGTCTCCGTCTCCACCATCTCCGCCCAATCGAGCGGCTCGCAGTACGCGCGCATGAGCGTATTGCACTCACGCACCTCGTCTCTCAGCCCCCAGCGGACGGTCTCGCCGCAGAGGTTGACCGTCAGCAGCCAGATATGCATATCGGGGTACTTTTCGTGCAGCAGCTCCAGAAGATCCTGAAGTCCGTTCTCTCCTTCCGCGGCCTGCTGCCCGTCCTGCTGAAAGTAAATATCGTTGGTGCCGAGGGAGATCACCATCCCCGTCACGTCGTAAGACTTGGAGATGCGCTCGACCTGCTTGTCGACGATGCCGATATTTTCGATCCAATATTCGCTCGTCGTCCCGGAGATCGCCATATTGAACACATCGTTTGTGCCCAGATCTTCAAGGCAGGTATCCTTCCAGAAATCGAAGAGGGAATCTCCGATCATAAAGATCTTTTCGCCGCGCTCGAGTGCTCCAGGATCGCTCTCTTCCGATGAGCAAGCCATTGCGCCGCCCGCGCAGAACAGCGCGACCAACACGCAGCACAGGCTCTTCAAAACACGTTTCATCATTTTCTTCCCCGCTTTTTGCTTATTTGGTGGAAAAGGCGGTCAACGCCGCCTTTTCCGTCACTTGCCTTATCGACCGATTTGCTCCAACTGCTCGAAGAGGGCGCTCCCTTGGATCTCTTGAAGGGCCGCCGCCGCTTCCTGAGAGACCGCACCGGGATCCGCCTGCGTGGTGGAGATCACTTCCACGCACTCCGTGCCTTCGAAAATGCCGTGCACGACGGTCCCGTCCTCGTAATACATCGTGCCCTCTCCGTTGATCCAGCCGCCGCTGTAGTCCTTGTCGAACGTGCCGACAAATTTGATGCAGCCCGCTTCACTATCCTCGCCGAAGTAGCAGATGCCCTGCCCGTCTCTCGCACCGCTCACCCAGTTGCCGACATACAGGTCGCCCGGGCCTGCAAAGTGCATGATACCCCAGCCTTCGGGCAGGTTATTCACCATATAGCCCATATACTGGTTGTACGTCCTGTAATTACCCTGTGTGGAGATGGATGCATCGTAGAAGAGCTTGAGTCCGAACCCGTTGGGGTTGCCCGCGCTCCATTCGCCGAAGTAAAGATCGCCGACGGGCCACGTCATCCAGCCGAAGCCGTCCATATATCCGTCGACCCAGCCGCCCTCATAGTCGCATTCGGTGGTATAATCCATGCGGCCGACGCCGTTCTGCTTGCCGCCCGAAAACATTCCGCTGTATTCGTCGCCGTTGGAGCCGATCCAATGGCCGTACCCTTCGAACAGGCCGTCCTTGAAGAAGCCCTCGTATTCGACCAGGTCGTACCCGAGATACGTCCCGTAGCCGTTGAGTTTTCCGTCCACAAAGGTGCCCGTCCAGACGCTTCCCATCAGATCGGTCAGCGTCCCTTCGCCGTTGGGAACGCCGTCGACCGCCTCGCCGACATAGACGCTGCCGTCGTCCAGCGTGATCGTCTCCGGCCCCTTTTCCGAACAGCCGACGAACGTCATGGCAGCCATCGCGCACAGCGCAAGGACCAGCAATATCTTTTTCAGATGTTTCATGTCTCTCTTCCTCCGTTTTTATTCCGCCTGAACGACCTGCCCGTTTTCAACGAGGGTGCCGTCCTCCAATTCGCCCGTGTACCAGCTCCATGCGCCGTCGTCGCCGATGGCGATATAGCCCTGAACGCCGTCCATCTGTCCCGCGCCGTAGGAACCCGTCTTCGGGCTGCCGTTCTCGAAAGTGCCCGTCCAATAGTTGCCGCCCGTCCAATGGAAAGTCCCCTCTCCGTTGATCCAGTCATTCGCAAACTCGCCGTAGTAATAGCAGCCGTTGTTGAACTGATAATAGCCCTGTCCGATGCGCATCTGCCCGACCCAGTCGCCATAGTACCAGTCGTAAGCGCCTTCTCCCTGCGGCCACACGAAAAACGCCTTGCCGTCGATCTGCCCGTTTTTAAATTCGCCGATGCCCAGGCACCCGTTGGCATAGCGCACCGTGCCGTAGCCGTTGAGCGCGCCGTTCACGAACGTTCCTTCCGTCACGTCTCCGCCCGAGTTCGTCATCGTTCCCGTGCCGGTGATCTTATAGCCGTCCTCAAAGGTTCCGACATAAGTAAACCCTTCCGCAACGACCGTTCCCTCCGTGGGGACGCCGTCGGTCGTTGTGCCCGTGAACGTACCCCAACCCTCGTACACCTTGTCTGTCACCGTTTCGATGACAGGCTGCGTTTCGCCGCCCTCGTCCGGAACTTCCTGCTCGGTGCACCCGGCAAGCAGCAGGGAAGCCGACAGCCCCGCGGTAAGCAGAGCGGAGAACAGTAAAAACTTTGCCTTCATAACTTTTCCTCCTTATCTTTTTTATTCTCTCATCCGATGCGGATGACCAGAATCTGAACACTTTGCGGTCTGATGACCGCAAGGGCGGGCGCATCTTCCACGATACACTGCGCGGCGTCTGCGCCGACGGCATCGATCGCTTGCGCTGCGTTGCCCGCAATGCTCACCGATCTTTCGATGGTGTAACTTTCGTCTTGCATCCCGATCGCGATCGAACGGTCGGACGGGTTGACGATCGCCAAAGACACCGTTTTGCCGTCCTCGCTGATGGTCGCCTGATAATCGAGCGCCGTGTCGCGATCCGTCTGGCGGATGTATGCCGTAAGGGCATATTTCTGCATATACTTCGCGTACGCCTGCAGCACCAGGCCCACGGGCGAGAACGCAGCTCCCGTACCGTCGGCATAGATCGCCGCGGGAGCGTCCTCCCTTGCCGCACTGAATACCGCATCCGAGTAGTTCGCCATGCCGACGATGTCGGCATTTTCAATGAACAGGTTGAGCGAAGCCGCGATCCCAAGCGCGTCGCGCATCGTAGCCTGCGCGCTCCATGCGAATGCGTACTCGTCGAACGCGATCCTAACATGAGCGGCGTCCGGGTATTTTTCCAACAGGGCGCGGTGATTGTTCAGCCGCAGCGTGAAGTTCCCCGTGATGGATACGATATGCGAAGCGTTTGACTTTTCCGCGTCGTTGACGGCATAGAGGTGCTCGCCGATATAGTCGAGGTTTTCCGCGCAATTTGCAAGCATCCCCTCCGACCAAAGGCTCGCGTTGTCGCCGCAGCCCGTGATCAGGATATCGGCATCGACGGCCTTCATCGCCTCGGCAAACGCATTGTGCCGCACGACGTATTCATCGATCTGGACGTGTCCGATCTGCCAATCTCCCTGCATCTCGTTCCCGACGCACCAATAGCGGATGCCATAGGGTTCCGGATGCCCGTTCTCGGCGCGCAGAGCCCCGTATTCCGCAGCGGTACTCCCGTTGCAGTACTCGAGGAGATCGACGGCGTCCTCCACCGATCCGCTGCCCGTGTTGACGGCCATATACGGTTCTGCGCCGATATATTCGCACATCGCCAAAAACTCGTCCGTCCCCATGTCGTTCGGGTCGATGAGGTCGTAAAAGGAATACGCCTCCGCCATTCTCGCGCGGTCCTCTTCAATATCGCCCGTGTCTTCAAACCACGCCGCATTTCTGCGGCTGGGACGCTCATCGCGGTCTCCGATGCCGTCCTTCCAGAAATACCCGGAGACAAAGTTCCCGCCCGGCCAACGGTAGATCGTGCCGCCCAATTCCTTCATCGCATCGAGCGTATCGCGGCGCATCCCGCAATAATTGTCCGACGGCATCAGCGACACGCTGTCGACGATGACATAGCCGCCCTCGCCCGCAAAGGAAACTTCATACTCGCCGTCTTCCGGGATCTCCAGAGCAAAGGTATATTTTTGCAGCTGCTGCCCCACGCCGACCGTGTATTCCTGCCCTGCGGCTGTGACCTTCACCGTACCGCTGCCCGCCGCGTAAAGGGAGCCCGTATAGCTGCCTTCCGCAAGCGAAACGCTCTGCGAAATACGGCCGCCGTCGCCGATACCCGCGGCGAGATCGCTCTCCGAGCACCCGCCTTCGGCCGCCGAGACCTCTCCCGAAACAGTCCAGGGGGAGAGTCCCTCTTCGCCCGGGGCATAGTAAAACTTGCGGTCCTCCAAAAGTTCTGCCCAGATCGTTCCGTAGATGCAGCCCGGGATATGCTCCAAAAATTCGCCGTAGATGAGGGGCGAGACCTCATAGCCGCGCGTAAGGTCGGGCAGGCTGACGGTGTACTCGAGGTCATACTCATCCTGAGGCTGCTCTTCGACGGGCGATGTTTCCGCGCAGCCCGCTAATGTAAGCAGCGCCGCCGCGAATACCAGGGAGAGGATGCGAACGTTTCTCTTCATCCGTCACCCCCTGTTCACAACGAACACGCTCACGCTCATGGCGGGAGCAACGGCATTGGCAAGATCATCCTTTTCCTCCATATACATTTCCTCGCGCGAGGTCGAATTGTAGGAGTCATAATAATCGCCCGTCAGGGTATGCCGTTCGATATGAGAAGCATTTTCGAACAGTGCACAGTCCAAAAGCACGTCATATTCGCTCGGATTGACGACGGCGACGGCGACCGTCTTCCCGTCCGCGGAGACGGTGGCGCAGACGTCCAGCTGGATGTCCGCCGCATACCGCACGGCGGAGACAACGTTGTATTCCTGCATCCACTTGCGGTACATCGTTAAGACATACCCCGCTCCCTGCATGACCGCTCCGTCCGCTTCGGTCGTGATGCAGCCCTGCGTCGCATTGACGGTGGAAGAATAGCAGCACATTTCAAACACGTCCGCATTGTCGAGTACGGTATTGAGGAACACGGCGATGCCCATGCCGTCCTTCAGGCGCGAGGGATTCGTCGCATTCTCGTATGCGTACTCGTTGAACGCGATGCGCACATCGGCATACTGCGGGTATTTTGCCTGCAGGTCCCGATGGTTTTTGATGCGGTATTCCAGATTGGTGCGCATGTTGTTGATGTGCGAAAACACATCCGTATTGTCCTGGACCGCGTACATGTGCTCGTCGATGAAGTCCATGTTGTCGCCGCAGGCCGCGAACATTCCGTCCGACCAGTTGCTCGCGTTGTCGCCGCAGGCGATGATGCGGATGGAGCTGTCCTTCTCCTTCATGGCGGCGACGAACGCATTGTGCCGCGCCGTATAGAGGGTCAGCGGGATATGGCCGAGCTGCCAGTCGCCCTGCATCTCATTGCCGACGCCCCAATAGCGGATGGCGTACGGCTCCGAATGTCCGTTTGCGGCGCGCATGGCCCCGTATTCCGTGGAGGCGCTCCCGTTGCAATACTCCACCAAGGCGGCGGCTTCCTCCGCGCTGCCCAACCCTGCGTTGACGACCATCAGCGCTTCCGCGCCCAGATAGTCGCACATCGCCATAAATTCGTGCAGCCCGAAGTCGTTCGGTTCGATGCCCCCGTAAAAGCCGAGCTGATGAAGTTTGACCATATCCGACGCGATCATGGCCTCCTCATTCGCAAAGTCGCTCTCCAACCCCATATAATTGAGATTGCGGCGGCTGGGGCGCCGGTCGCGGTCGCCCACGCCGTCCCACCAATCGTAACCGGAGACGAAGTTCCCGCCCGGCCAGCGGTAGATGGGACTGTTCAGTTCCTTCAGCTTTTCGAGGGTATCGATGCGCATCCCCATATAGTTGTCTTCCGGCATCATCGAGAGGGAATCAAATCTCCCCTCCCCGTCGAGCACTTCAAGGGTATATTCTCCCGACGAGATCGTAGTTGAACTGCTGCTCAGCGTATATTCCGATTTTTGGAACTCTCCGCCGTTCGCGGGGACCTGTACCTCCGCCACGGACACGGACGCGCCGTTGCGGAGCGTTATCCTCACCGTGCAGCCCGATGGGGTCGCGCAATAGAAGTAACCCGTGTATCCCTTGTTTTCCAGCGCGAGATCGTCCTGCGAAATGCAGCCGCCCGCTCCGATGACGACAGAATATCCGCCCGAATAAGTGACCGAATCGTCGCTGACGACATTCCCGGACGACGTCCAGGGCGAAAGCCCCGACTCCCCTACCTTATAATAGAACTTGCGGTCGAGGATCTTTTCCGACCATATCCCGTCGTAAATGCAATCTTCGATGTGTTCGATAAACTGGCCGTATACAAGCGGGCTGACCTCCTTGCGCTCCCCGTCGGCGGAGATATTGACGGTCAGGGAGCGGTCATAGCTTTCCGTTTCCCGTCCGCTTCCCGTCTGGCCGCAGGCAGCGGACAGCATGCATATCGCCAAGGCGACGCAAATAACGGCATATCTTCCGCTCTTATTTGCCATAGACCTCTTCCCCCTTGTATCCGTTGTTCACCAGAAAGATCTGCCGCATCGTCTCCATCGGCAATTTGGGTTCGCGGTCGACCGTGAGGAGCCCGTTGACCTCCTGCTGCACGTCCGTGAGCTGCGTGTAACAGCAGCCCGAGAGATACGGGATGCTTTCGACCGAGTGTACGAGCTCGCGGATCTGTTCATCCAATTTTGCGGCATTTGCCGCCTCGCTGTACCCCCATCCCTTGCTCCCGGCGATCGCGATGCCGCCGTACTCGGAGATCATGATCGGCTGCCCCCTGTAGGAATATCCCTCGGCGAAGGCATGGCCGTAATTGTTCTGATTGATCTTCTTCTTCGTCACGACGTAGTCGCGTTGCAGATACTCATCGGCGAGCGACTTCGCGTCCTGTTCGTACTCGTGCAGCGAAAGGATGTCGCTGTTGAGATGGCTCCAGCCGTCGTTGGTAATGATCGGGCGGTCATCCAGCTCCCGCACCGAACGGGCGACCTGTTCGACAAAGGCCTGCTGCTCCCTGTCGTCATTGATGCGGTAAACGCCCCAGGTCTCATTGAAGAGCAGCCAGCACACGATGCACGGATGGTTGCGCAGCTGCACCACGATATCCGCGGCATCCCGCGAAAATTCCTCGCGCATGTGCTCGTCGAACTGGTACGGGCTCGGGATCTCTCCCCAGACGTACAGCCCGTATTTGTCGCAGAGATAATAGAAGATGTGGCTTTCCACCTTCTGATGTTTGCGGACGCCGTTGAATCCCATTTCGCGTATGAGCGCGATGTCCTTTTCCAGCGCTTCCTCGTCGGGCGGGGTCAGCCCGGTGTCCTTCCAATATCCCTGGTCGAGGATCATCTGCATGAACTCGCGCTTGCCGTTGATGTACACCCCGTCCTCGCGCACGGTGATCTCGCGTATGCCGAAATAGGTAAATACCTCGTCCGCGCGATCGCCCGAGACAACGAGCTTCATGCGGTACAGGAAGGGGGAACTGCCGCTCCAAAGTTTGGGGGACGGGATGCGGAAGGAGGTCTCCGCCGTCTGCCCGCCCTGCGGGATGTGGCCCGAAAGGATCTCCCTCTCGCCGTCATAAATGAAGTACTGTACCGCAGCCGGCGCGCTCAACTGCAGCGACAGCGTGCCTTCTCCGTCCGGCGACGCGCAGACGCGGAACGATCTGATGTAGACATCGCCCGCATATTCCAGCCAAACGGGCTTCCAGATCCCCGTGGTCTGAACATACCAGCACTCGTAACTCTCCGTCCTTGCGCGCTGTTTTCCGCGCAGCTGCGACTTATCGAGACTGTCGAACACGCGGACGGTGATCAGGTTTTTCCCTTCTTGCACGAGCTGCGTGATGTCGAGGCAGAATTCGGTAAACCCGCCGCAGTGCGTGCCCGCAGGTTTTCCGTTGACAAAGACATCGGCGCGGTGATCGACCGCCTCAAAGTGCAGCAGCACCGCTCCGCTATGAGGCCTTATCTCGACTTCGCGCTCATACCAAACGCATTGGTGAACGCTTTCGTCGCCGATCCCGCTTGCCTTGCACTCATAACTGTACGGGACGACGATCGTCTGCCAAAGGGAGGGCTCTCCCCGTTCGTCGGCGAAGGAGAATTTCCATTCGCCGCATAAAAATTCGTACTCTTTTCTCTCAAACTGCGGATTCGGGCAATATTTTCCATAATTTTTTTTCTGCTTCGTCACTCCTTGAGTCCTCCGAGTGAAATTCCTTTGATGAAATACTTCTGACCGAGAATAAAGATGAGCAGGATCGGCAAGGCCGATAATACGGCGCCCGCCATCTGCTTGCCGTATTGGTGCGCATAGCTCCCCGAAAACGTGGCGAGCCCCGCCGTCAAAGTCCGCGTCTCCGCCGAGTTCGTGACGATCAGCGGCCAGACGTAGTCGTTCCAGCTACCCTGGAAAGAGAAGATGGCGAGCGTGACCAGCACGGGAACGCACATGGGCAATACGATGTCGAAATAAATGCGGAATTCGCTTGCCCCGTCGATCTTCGCCGCCTCGTCATACGCCATCGGAACGCCGCGCATGAATTGGCGGAGCATGAAGACGCCGAACACGCCGCCCAGCCCCGGCAGCACCATCGCGAACATATTGTCGACCAAGCCGAGGCCGTCGATGATGATATAGTTCGGGATCATATTGATGACGCTCGGGATCATCATGGACGACATGCTGATCCAGAACAGCGTCTCTCTCCCGCGGAAGCGCAGGCGGGAAAAGGCGAATGCCGCCAAAGAGGTGAAGAGCAGATAGAGCACGACGTGCGTGACGGCTATCTTCAGGCTGTTCCAGAACCACAACAGGATGGGAACGTTGCGGTTGTTGAGGATGTGCTGATAGTTTTCCCAGGTAACGCGGTGCGGGAACAGCGTCACATTTGCATCCAGCACGTCCGTTTCAAACTTGAACGACGTTGCGACCGCCCACAGGGAGGGGATCAGGACGACCAACGCGCACAGTATCAGCAATAAATAGGAGAGCGCTTTGAGCGCCAACCACTTTTTGGAATGGTTTTTCAGATAGTGCCTGAACGATGCGACCACAGTCATATCACATATCCTCCTCGTCTGAAACCTGCAGTTTGAAGGACAGGAAGGTGAACAGCGACATCAAGAGGCCGAACACGATCGCCATCGCGCACGCCCGCCCGAAGTTATTCGTCCCGCCGAAGGCCGTGTTATAGATGACCATCATCGCGGTCGTCGTGCCGTAGTTCGGGCCGCCTGCAGTCAAGACCTGCGACTGACCGAGCATATTAAAGCTGCCGATCGTCGTCATGATGAGCGTATAAAAGATGGTGCGCCGCATGCACGGAAGCGTGATGGAGAAGAACTTCCGCACCTCTCCCGCGCCGTCCAACTCCGCCGCCTCCCAAATGTCCGGCGGAACATTGGCGATCCCTGCGACATACAAAATCATATTGCTGCCGACGCCCCACCACGTCGATAACAGAAAGATGGAGATCCACGCATAGGGCATCTGCGTGATCCAGGGGATCTCCGTCTGCAGATAGTGGTTGATGACGCCCGCGTTGGTATCGAGCAGGAAATTCCACAAAATACAGACCGTCGTGATCGAAAGGATGGACGGGAAGTAGAAAAATCCCATCGAAAGCTTGCGGATCGCCACGCACTTGGATATCAGCACCGCCACGAACATGGGGAGAATGATGAGGAGCGGCGTCTCGATGACGACGAACAGCAGGGTGTGCAGCACGCCGTTCCAAAAATCGGAAGCGACGCTTCCCGACCCGATGAGCCCGAAGATGAGCTTATAATTTTCCAGCCCGTTCCACTCCATCGGCGAGGAATAGTCCCACTTTGTAAAACTGATGACGATACTCATGACAAGCGGGACCAACCCGAACACGATGAACATGATCATGAACGGGGCAATGAACAGATAAGGTACGACCGACCGCAGTTTCGGGCCATGCGGACGGATCGCAGCAGCCGGTTCTTTCTTAGGCATCTTCAGATCTCCTCGTCTTCGACCCATCCCTTAAAGTCGGCGACAGCCGCGTCAAGGGCTTCCTTGGGCGTCATGATGCCCGAGATCGCATTGGAAACCGCAACGCCCATGTAGTTATAGCCTTCGTACCAATACTTATAGTCGATCTCACCGAGCGTGGCGGTATAGGCCATCTGCGTAAACGCGGCAATCGGCTCGAGCTCCTTGTACTCTTCCGTCTCGTGGATCGTCTTCAGCGCCGGGACCTGCCCTGCCTTCGCCCAATCGAACGAGTGCTCGCTGACATATTTGATAAATGTGTAGCAGGCCTCACGGATCGTATCCGTCGTGACGGTATTCTTCATCAGAGTAAACTGATGCGAACCTGCAAAATTCGTTTCCCCCTCTCCGATCGATTCTGGGCAGGGCGCCACGCCGTAATTGGAATCGGGGTTATCGTATAACCCGAGCGTATTGATGACCCACGGCCCGTCGAAATAGAACACCGACTTGCCCTGCGTGAACAGCGTGAAGTCGCCGCCGGAACCGACGTTTGTGGGCGACACGGGCGTGGGGCCGTTCACCAGATCGTTCAGGTAAGACAATTGCTCCACGGCAATATCCGAGTTGAAGACCGGCTCGTTGTTCTCATCGAACATGGAACCGCCCGCGCTGTAAAGCATATTTAAGAACACATCCTTGGAGATGGAATACATGGAAGGGACCGTCCAGCCGTAGATGCCGTCGCCCGTCTTCTCAATGCACACCTCAAGGAACTCATCCCAGGTCGTGGGCAGCTCGTCTTCCGAGATAAGATTTTTGTTGTAGTACATCGCCGTGGGATGAACGTCGAGCGGGAATCCGTAGCGCGTGCCGTCGATGATCCCCCCTGTCCATGCCGCAGGGATATAGTCCTCTTCCTTCGCGCCGATGAACTCCTCAAGTCCCTCCATGTCCGTGAAGATGCCCCTTTCGTTCATGCCCGCGATCCTGGAGGCAGACATGGCAACGATGTGCGGAGCCGACCGAAGGTTGGAACTCGTCGTCGTCAGCTTTGTAAACAGCGTGTCCCACGGGATCTTGTCTGCCACGACGCGGATGTTTTCCGATTCGTATTCGGCGTTGAATGCTTCGACGATCTTGTCCATCGTCTCCCCGTCCGTACCCGTGAACCCGTTCCAGAAGCGGATGACTGTGAATCCGTCGGCGGAAGGTTCGTTCGGATCCTTTCCGGCGCAGCCGATCAGGCACGACAACGACAGTGCCGCCGCAAGAATAAACCCGATAATTTTGCTTGTCTTTTTCATCTTTTTCCTCCTTATCATTGAGACGGTCATACTTTTCCGCCCTTTTACAATTGCATTATAACATTCTTTTTTTGAGTATTAAATACCCCTGTAATGTTTGTTTGCGCACCTTTGTTACCGATTTATCGGTTGCAAACGGCCTGCTGTACAATAAAATATAAAGTCACCGTCTGTATATTTTTACATTATTATGCACATCGTTTTGCCTTTCCCGAATAAGAGAAGCCCGCCTTTTCATGCCTTTCAAAGGGGGCCGTCAGGGAAACCTTGAGCTTGAACGAAGCATCTGCGAAGCAAAAAAAAGGACATCCATTCGTCTGAAATGTCCATAAAATAAAGAGCTTCCAAAAAATACATAAATTCCCCTTGACAGCGTTTCGCTCCAGATGTATAATAAGTAGGAAAGGTAATACTAATTATACCATAAGGAGCAAATCATGGAGAATTTTCCCGAAGGTAAGTTTTTGGCTACGGTAAAAATCGGCCCCAAGGGGCAGATCGTCATTCCCAAAGAGGTGCGGGATATGTTTTCTCTTGGCCCCGGCGATTCTTTGGTCTTGATGGCGGACAAAGGGCAAGGGATCGCATTGCAGCCGTTTTCCTATGTGGAAACGCTTTGGAATGCCGTCAATCATGTCAAAAATGGGAATGATGAGCAAAAATGAATGCGCTCGAAGTAAGAAACCTGACGAAAACCTACCCCGATTTTACGCTTGATAAGGTAAGTTTCTGTGTCCCTCGGGGGCATATCGTCGGTCTGATCGGCAGAAACGGCGCAGGCAAGAGCACAACGATCAAGGGTATTTTGCGGCTTATCACAGCGGAAGGAACTGTTTCCGTCTTTGGAAAGGATATTTCTCAAGACGAAATGGCCGTCAAGCAGATGATCGGCTATGTCGGCGGCGGGTTTCGGTATTATCCCATGAATACGCTTATCACTATCCGCAAGGCCTATGCGCCTTTTTACCCGACGTGGGATCAAAGCAAGTATGAAAAATTCCTTGCGCAATTCGGGCTGTCCGAAAAGAAAAAGGTGAAAGAGCTTTCCGAAGGGATGAAAGTCAAGTTTGCGCTTGCACTCGCCCTCTCGCATGGGGCAAAGCTGCTCATCATGGACGAACCGACGAGCGGACTCGATCCGCTTTCCCGCGAAGAGTTTTGCGATATTATCTTACAGCTTGTGCGCGAGGAAGGAGTATCCGTACTCTTTTCCACGCACATCACGTCCGATTTAATGAGAATTGCCGACGACATCATATATATTTCGCAAGGCAGCATCCATGCGGCTTGCCCGCTTGAAGAATTGCTCGGCAAATACCGGTTGGTGCATTTTCCTTCCCTTGCAGAGGCGACGGCGGCGAATGCCATCGGCGTCAAATCGGTAAAAGACGGATACGAAGGTCTGCTCTTATGCGATATGCAAAACTCGGGAGATACCGTCATCACCGACGCAACGATCGACAACATCATGGTGCATTTGGAAAAAGCAGCCGAGGAGGGACGGCATGTTTGATTTGGTCAAAAAGGAATTAGCTCTTTGTATGCACCCTACGGCTTTTATCTTTCTCTCCTTTGCCGCCCTTGTATTCGTTCCGTATTATCCGTATGAAGTCATTTTCTTTTTCTCCTGCCTTTCGGTATTTTTCTGCTGCATGATGGCACGGGAAAACGGCGATATTGCGTTCTCCTGCACATTGCCCGTCAAAAAGGAGCATATCCCCCTTGCAAAGATGCTCGTTGTCATCGGGTTGCAGTGCGCCATTCTGCTGCTTGTGGGCGCGATGGGCGCGATCAAGGGAGCCGTCTTGCCCGCGGAGCGATCCGTCAACCAAGCCGGGATCTCGGCTAACATTGTTCTCGTGGGAAACGGTGCGGTATTGCTCGGCGTGTTCAACTTAATTTTCTTCCCCCGTTATTTCAAAGCGCCCGAAAAAATCGGCGTCCCGTTTGTGATCGGCGCCGTTTCTGTATTTTTATTGATCGGTATCTTTATTGTTTTGCGCCAGACAACGCCGCTCTATTCTGTCGTTTTGAATGGCCTCAACTCCGAATATTCTGCTGCCAAATTAGCCGCCCTAACCATAGGGCTCGTTGTCTATACCGGCTTATCTGTTATCAGCTGCAATCTGTCAATGAAAAACTTTCGGAAAACCGATGTTTATGGAGTCTGAAACCATTCTATCTGTCATCTCGCAGTTTCACAAATCCCCGCCCCTTGCAGGTTTCCCCCTGCGCGGGGTTATTTTTTATCGCTATTGCCCTTGACGTCGACATGATCTTGAAACCGCTCCGCCAAGGCATCAAACGTGATCAACACGATTTCGTCCGCTTAGTTTGATAAAAACAAACTTTCAAGAGAAAATCAACGGGAATTTTGGAATTTTACCGCGATACACACGCATTGCGTTCCATACGATTTCCTGCAAGGCGCCGTCGTCCTTTACGTTTTCCATGGAACTTGCCACCGCTTTACGTTTCCCTTCTTTCCGCCAATTTTTTCAGCGCGTATTCGATCCCCATCGAAGTGTTCAGCGAATACTTAAACAACGAGGACGAAAGATCTTCAAATTCCCCTCTTGTCAACAGCGTATAATTGATGCGCTCGTCAAAATCGAAATCGGCAGCCATCATATAATTGACCTCACGTTTCACCTCATCCGCCACGCAGACGCGATAAAGCACCCGCTCTCCGTCCTGTACGCTGAACGCAAATGAAACGCAGGTGACGACGCCCGCCGTTTGAAATTTCTCCTTGCTGCCCGTTCGGATGTTGGCGGCAAGATGCTCGTGATACTTCAAAAAGGCGATCAGCGCCCTCAACTCACGGCATTTTTCCTCTTTGGATAGATCGCTGTCCATAAACGCGACGCCATCGAAATAATCGCCGATGTCGTCGTAAATGTCCTGCAGTTTTCTGCTCCGCGTATCCATGGCGTCCATGAAACACCGCATGAGCAAGACGCACCACGCCGTAAAATAATTGACGTCGATGGCGCCCTCCATCACGGCGTGGATCTTATCGTAAATCGTGGGAAAGTCGGCGTAATCTCCCTTTTCGTAGCGGTAATCGAAGGAGATAATGTCGTCCAATTCCTGTTGAGAGAGCTCACAACGTATTGCCCTTTTGAGGGTCTCCTGTCCGACGACGGGCTTCTTTTTCTCCTCCGCAGCCAGCCGATCGGGATCGGCCCTCCCCCCTGAATTATAATAGCCGCAGAACTGTGATTTCACAACATTGAAAAGCTGCAAAAAGAACGTGCGAGAGACCTCAAAGAGCTGGATTCCGCCGACCTTCTTCCCGCTCAGCTCTCGCTCATGAAGATCGCTTGTAAACTCGTACTCGCGCTCATAGAGATCGACAATGAGCTCATCGCACGTCCCGTCCTTGCATTTGCTGTAAACGGCGATCGTGCCGCGTTGATTGTATTGCATATCATTTTCCTCCCCCTTTATAAAATTAAATTGACCCGCAAGGTTTTTATAAATCTATCGATTCCATTATAACGTTTTCCACCCATCAAAGTCAAATAAAATCACTCGGAACGCTATGGCAGCTTATCTTTACACCCTTCGCACCAAATTACGACCGACCCAAACGGCAACACCTCTGCCTGCCATTTACAAACGCCACAGCGAACATCTTGTCCTTCTCCCACACACATGGAAATAAGTGATCGTAAACGATAAAACGAGGCGCTGAAATCGTGCCTCGTTTTTTTGTAAAATCATCCGGATTTCATCACTATCCGACTACCGTTTGGGCAATAGAATTTTTATGAGCGCTTCTGCGATCTTTTCCGCTTCATCTAAAGTATTGTCTTTCCCGAGAGAGATCCGGATCGTCCCCTTTGCATACTCCTCGTCCGCATTGATCGCGTATAAGACATGCGAGATCTGAGTGTTCTTACTGTCACAAGCGGACCCCGTGGAAACCATGATCCCCATGAGGTCAAGGCAATGGAGGATCGCCTCACCATCCGCATGGGGAAAGGAAAGGTTGAGATTGCCGGGAATACGCGGTTCCTCGCCGTTACGGCGATAGCTTATTCCGGCGGCATTGAGCTTGCCGATCAGTACTTGCTCCAATGATAAGATCCTGCTCTGGGAGTCAGCGAGGTGCACAATGTTATTCTGAAGTGCTACTGACATCCCCACGATCGAGGCAACATTCTCTGTCCCTGCTCTCAAACCAAACTCTTGAGCTCCCCCATCGGCATAGGGAGAAAGCTTCGTTCCCTTTTTGACAAAGAGGAATCCAATTCCTTTGGGGCCATTGAACTTATGTGCCGAACATGACATCATATCAACGCCAAGAGTTTTTACGTCCACGGGAATATGACCAATTGCTTGCACCGCATCGGTATGGAACAACGCGCCATGTCTATGAGCGACAGCGCAAAGTTCTTGGATGGGCTGGATAGTTCCGATCTCGTTGTTTACCATCATAATGGAGACAAGTTTTGTTTGATCGGTGATCGTACCCGCAAGAATATCCGATGTAATGAACCCGTCTTTATTCGGATGAAGATACGCCACGGGATAGCCAAATGTCTCAATTTTGGCACAAGCACGAAGAATGGCGTGGTGTTCGAATTCTGAAGTAATTACAGCGCGATGATCCCCATATGAAAGGCTGCCTTTGATCGCCCAGTTATCGCTCTCAGTGCCGCCGGAGGTAAAATATATCTCCTCGGGCTCCGCATTGATACACGATGCGATTTGGGCTCTGGCCTCTCGAATAGCTTGTTTGGCCTGTCTTGCGAATGAATATGGCTGTGATGCATTGGAATATTGATCTAGCAGATAAGGACGCATTGCCTCAAATGCGTCCTTATCAAGTTTTGTCGTTGCTGCGTTATCCGCGTAGATCATGGGGGTCATATCAGCACCTCAGCGGCTGTAAGTTACTTCCGGTATCGTATTTTTACCCGGAACATTAAACTCCTTAGGGTCAATAATGCACAATTGCTTTTTAATGACTCCCCGCATTTCCAGCGCAGGTTCAAGGCAGTAGTGAACAAACTCCTCTTTGCTTATGTCATCCGGTGACTGAACATGCGGGAACAGCAGCTTTAAAAATGCCGTGCAGAGTCGCTTGATCGCGGTCAAATCTCTTTTGTCTGCATTGGACTTGTAGGAGATCAAGGACTCAACGATCGAGGCATACGAGAGGTCGCTGCGAAGTTCGTGAAGCACCTCTGCGAAATATTCCGTATTGATCGCCCAGCCGTGTGCGATCATACCGGTCGTCATCCGCGGGATCTCCCAACCGGGGATAAACCCGTGGAATCTATCCAAGGTTGCCGATTCACCGAAAACCTCACTGATATGTTCCACCATATTTTTGTTGATGTCAAAACGATCAGCATTGATATTCCCGAGGACAATGATACCCGCCTCCGCCGTAAGGGAAGCGTCAAATCCCTTGATCTCACCAAACTCCATATAATGCTTCAATGCTTGTTGGATCTGTCCAGGTTGTTCAAAGGTGATCGATTGAACTTCGTCAAAGCCAACATAGTCAAAGCGAGTCAGTAAGCCTCCGGTCTTTTTAGCATTGTCATAGATCAGTGAGGCACGAGATACCGTACCCCCGCTGATAAGCCATCCCCTCTTGCTGATCTTTTCAAAGACATAGCTCTTTCCGGTCCCTTTGGGAGCGAGCTCGATCAGATTCACTCTTTTTTCCACAAACGGCAGTAATCGGCGCAAAAAGCACAACTTTTTAGCCTCACTCTCCACGCCATTTGCATCCACGTATCCGGCAGGATTGTAATCGACTGCCATCAGAACGACATCTATCCATTCATGGATATCAAAATTTTTACGAGCCTCTCGAAAGAAATCAAGGTCGATCGAATACGGGCAAAACGGACTATAGTCAACCATGGAGATCACGCCCTTGGGATTGGATGCCGTACCCTCAAGCGTCCAAACCAGCGTAATGATGCCCCAATTTTCACTCTCATGCAACAGCGTTGCTTGCCATTTTTCGACCACTTCGTTTGCGACCGTTCCACTCGCGCCGCCCTTTGCCCCGCCGAAATCAGGCAGCTCAAATTTCGTCTTGCCACTCTTTATATCCACATTCACGCGGACACGCGCAAGGAACTGGACCGTATCCCCGTTGATCATTTGGAACTTGAATTGCTCGAAATCGTCCTTCCCGGGGATATATCGTTTGATGTATCTGCGAACGCTATCGTAATCAACAACACCTTCATTGTTCGAAAACTTCATGACCAACCAGTCGCGCATATAGGAAGGCATACTGAGATTGGAGAAGTATTCGCTCCTCTGCGGATCTTTCAGAACGACCATATCAGCAAATAACTCTTTAACTTTATCTTCCAGCATGATCCAACCTCCTCAAAGGAATAAAGTACAGCCCTGCTCTTTGAACTCTTTGATCTTGATCTTCAAATCGTCCTCATCGCAACCAAAATATTCGGCCATGCAGGGCAGGCAATAAAACTCTTCCGTATCGACATCGATCAGCTTCTTGGAAAGAGCGATCTCATCTTTTTTTAGCGGCTTTCCGCAATTGCAGCAAACTTTCTTTACCATGGCAAATCGCCCTCCCCGCCGCCAAGAGGCGAAAGTAGTGTAACATCAGGCAAATTGATCAATCGTCCATCTGCAATGACTTCTACCGGATATGTGCCAGCTTTGACGCCGGGAAATACGACAGCCCACATTTTTCCGGTATCAATCTTCGTTACGGTCGCCTGAATGCCAGCCATCTTTACCGCAAGGCTTTCTATTTGTTTGTTGAAAGAAATAGACAGTTTTGCTTTCCTCATCGAGATCTTAACTGTCTGCTTTTCCCAAGAAGCCGTGATTTGAACGGCATTCTTGCTTTCGATCACAAGGACCGGGACCAGCATTTCTTCGGGTGTTGCACCCCCATGGACCTCTCCATAGATAGCATTCTCATCATCCGCACCGGCTGCAAATCCGGACTGCCTGAAATGGTCATAATTGCTGAATACCGCATATCTGTCCCCATCGGTACTATTTACGATCACTACATTGGGATGGGGCATCGTTGCACCTTGCGGCAACTTGCAGTATCTGCCATGGCTACAAACGACGGCACCCTTCGGTGCATCAAAGCCATCTCTGCAATGGAAAAACCGAGCCGCAAGACGGCTGGTACCATGATCCCCGGTGATCACCACACGACGATAATCTTTCAAAAGCGAAGAGACTTGATTGCCGATCCCCGCCACAAAATCCATCTGCTCTTCGATGCAGGCATAGTAATCCGGTTCGTCGATCACGCCTTTATGCGCCAGCTTGTCAAGCTTGTTCAGCTTCTTATATGGCATCGACATGCTATTCCATTGTTCGTTAAAGCTTGTCTCTGTAGGCAGCGTCGCTTGCGCTATCGCCACATTTGTAATGGTGCCGTCACAATGATCAGCGATACTCCAATACAAAAGCGGAAGCCATTCGGCGCCTAGCGCGTCCACCCAAAGAATGATCGTATCGTCGTCTTCGTATTTCGAAAGAATTGAATAACGATAATCAAAGACCGAGGCACTTACCCCATTAAAATACAGTGTTTCGTCGATCGGCAGGGTATTTTCAAGCTTATGTGCCTTGTATTTTGACATATACGCGCCGATGTCGCTTTGAAACACCTCCAAATCATGAGACAGGTATGCGGCAAGTGCAGGAAACGTTTCTTTCAACTTTACGCTCCCATTGGCCTGCTCCGGATCTTTTCGCAGCCATTGTTTAACCATTTTGAGAAGATATATTCTCTCTTCACGCGAAGAGCTTGTGATAAAATCCAACCGTTTCTCAAATTCCGGTATCGCATCAACAACCGCAAAATAGTCAGCATCCGGTTTGATTTTCATGACCGATGCAAGCGTCTTAAACTCATCGACCCAGTCCGGTCTGTCAACTCTTCTTTCAAAAATCTGATGTCCAATAACCGAGGGGATATCGGCAACGCATTCGGCAGCAGAGAAACAATAACAAAGGTAGCTACTGTCCGGGTGAATTTGAAACCAAAGCTTCACAAGTTCCTTGTGGCTCATGGGCAGCACATTCCATTTTCCCATGATGTCTACACCGGAAAAGGACGCCACATTCAATACTTTAAGTATTGCATCATCCAATGACACGCCCTCCAAGGCATGATCAAAAAGCGCAAACTGCATTTCATCGGAACAGTTCTCTTTTGTCAAGCATTCAGCGCCTGGCATTTTTTCTTGGATAAGCGACAAGCGGTCATTGACCACATGGATATTGATCTTCCCTCTGCTCGAAGGAATTCTGTTGATTCGCTTGGTCAACAAGACAAACCTCGTGTTTACCGGAGAGGGATTTTCCCAATACTCAAACCACTCCCGAAGGCCGATAAACAATTTGTCCGCGTCCCGCTTAAACTCCGCTATATGCCGCTCAAACATGCTGGATAATACAAGCAGATCCATTCTCCGAACCTCTTGTTCATCGTCGGTACAGTCAAAGAAATGATCTTCTTGCCGCAAATCACCGTTGAGGTTGATCGAAGGATCAAACCACTGTGCTTCACACCCCCAGAGAGGAATGATGATCCTGCCACGGCTGTTTGCCGAGACTTGATGGGTCCACAGTGCGGCAAATCTCCTGTCCGTGACCTCCTTTTTTGAGAAAAGCCGAAGATATTCACTTACGCCGGTCAGGATGACCCACTCGTCACGATAAGAATCGGCAGTGAGGTTCAAGTATTTTGGCATCACATCGGCGCCGGTAAAAATCTCACTTGATTTGATGACCCGAATATCGCTGATCTTCTTCATCTCCGAAAGCAACTGGCAATACTGCTCAACGCTCTCGACCATAATGGCACGACAGGGAAAGCGGGAAGGCAAATTACTTTGTTTTTCCTTCTGCAGTATAGATACTACTTCTTTGAGCGTCACGCGGCTTTCCTCCTCCCCTTATTCTAAAAAGTCATCGCAAAACTCGGGATGTGCATCAAGAAATGCCGCGACCCGATCTCTCAAAACAGATTCTTTCATGGCACGGACATTGCTCTTTGCCCTGTCCAGCTTTTCCTCTTTCGCCTTTTCTTGCTGCATCCGCTTGAGAATACTCAGAAGCGTAGTAAGGTCGGCGGCTGTCCAAGTGCTCATATCGTTGCCGATCTTGATCTTTGCCTTTGTAATGATGGCATTGCGATTCACATCCCACAACAGAGAGTACTCCGAACCGATCAAAGCCATGAAAGCTCTTTCGATACAGCTGTTATCCGTCAGAATACTCTTGTCCATCTTCCTTAAAGAAGAGATCGCACTTATAACGGCCGAATCGACCGTATAATTGCCGTTTTGAACATCCAGCAATGTACTGAATGCTTTAGTAAGCTCTTTGGGAATGATCCACATCAAAGGAACATTGTGTGTGTTGCACCAAGTCTTTATGGAGTCCTCTCCAGTGATCGTGCGCCAAGTCTCCAAAAGCGTCAATTTATTCCGTGCAAAGCTGATCTTGTTGATCTGCGCATCAAGCTCTCTATTAAACTGCGTGAGTGTCGAATCACAGTTCAAGTCCTTCAACCCGATGTATACATTCTCAAGTTCTTCCTTCGTACATTCAAGGTTGCGGCTGGTCAGAATGTCTTCAAGCACAGGCTTTCCATTCCGCAGGCAGTCCATAGCCAACACACCGTGCTGATCGAGAGTGAGGATAGCCACTTCCCGGTCTTTATTGCTCATGTGCGTCACATCAGTGTATGCCACATGATAGAGGACTTGCAGCGCAGAAAACCATGGCTTGTTGAGTTCGGCAATTGCACTCATCGGGATCCGCAAAAAGCCGAATAAGTTTTTCAAGTCCTTCTTGGCAGCCTCTATGCTATGATAGGTCGTCCCCTGAACTTTTCCGATCGCCTCCAAAAATTGATATTGTTCTGCGACATCCGCAAGCTTTTCCTTGACCTGCTCCTCTGTCCATGTATAAATTGCGGTCTGCATGACAGCATGAAGGCGGTCGCTCAATTCCTCGGGCTGGATCGCAAGTCTCGTTGCCACATCTTTCAGCTCAGGAGAGGCTTCAAAGAGGAAAGTACGGAAGGCTGCGGCCATCACATTCTTATCCTGGAATGCTTTTGCCAACACGACACGGATCTTCCCGCGGCCGTTAAAAAGCTGGAGCGTTTCGCTCATTGCGCCTTCCACATCCCCTTCTTGAGAGATGAAGGTTTGGATATGGTCGATCACCTTGTCCGCCGCCTTCCTATGGTCCTCACTGCTCCACTCAGTTTCGGGCAAATACTTTAATACCCAGAACGGTGAGCCGCTTTTGACGACTGCCTCACGCACATTATGATAGCCGGAAGTTTGCTCGGCAAGCTGCGCCTCGGAAAGGTTAAAGATCTTAGAAAGATACTCACTGAAATTCTGCCATGTAATAGACCCGGCGGAAAGATAATCGGTAGTCATTCTCCCTCCGCACATAGCAGACACCATTCTACTTATAGTTGCCTCCGCAAGGACGTGAGGGGACTGAACGGAATCGGTCCATGTATATTTACTGTTCTTATAGCAAGAGAACACGAAGCCGAGCAAGACCCCGCAGGCGATGGTATTGTAGTAGCCAAAGGGAGGTTTTTGGAGCGTTGCCCACAAGTCACCCAGGTTGACTTTATGCCCGGACTCCATTTCGTTCTTTATAACTTCTGCCAGCGCCGCTACGCATTCGGCCTGTTTGTTGCCGTTATTCTTTGCCTCGACCATCTCCTCTATCGTGGTGAAATCAAGAACACCGGCCAGCTTCAGAGAGTTCAAAACATTCGTGAGCTGGCTGTTTGCGCTTTTACGCTGAATGCCGGCAGTCACCGCACCGTCATTGCAAGCTTTGTAGGCAGTGTTGGTCACAACAATGTTCTCTGGCGCATACTTAAAAATCACATCCTGTACATTTGTACGAATGGTTTTCCTTAGATGAGCCATTCCGTATAGGCTGTTAAAGACGTTATCCCCATTGTAGGCAATGATTTTTCCGCCACTGACAGCGCTGCTGACCCAAGAAGCAATGATGGTAGAAGCTTCCATACGATACTGCTGAGCGGAACCGGTCTGTCCGGAATCAGAAGCCATTTCCTGTTTGGTAATGGCCGCCAGCCATTTTGTGCGATTTTCGTCCGTAAGCGGTGTCTTCATCAAAGCGATCGTAAGACGCGGCTCATTGACTTCCTTCGCTTTCTCATGTAAAACGGACTGGATCGATACCGCCTGTGTGTCACTCTGTACTGTCACGACAAGCAGCCCAAGCTTATAGGGATTCCTTTCAAGTTCCTTTGTGACCTCTTCCAAGCGAGTTTTGAGTGAATTCGTCTCGGCGCAACAGACTGTGATCTTCATGCGACGCAACGTGGCATCATTTACATCCCAAGCTTGCTGTTCAAACGCTTTTGCAAATTCTCCATCCTTGGAGAACATCATATATCTGCTATATTTCTTGTCGTTTGCCGCAAGGCGTGCAGAAAAGTCACTGTTCCCGGCACCGTTGAAAGGCAACTGGATGCGAACGATGTTGTTCGCCCCCTTGTCCAAAACAAGGATCTTTCCGTCGACCATCGTCTGAAGCATATCTTCGATCTGCTTCTTGCTCATAACGCCTGCCAGACAAGTTTCAAGGCAATCCACCGTGGCCGCGATACCATCCTTGGCTCTTCTGCCGCTATAAATTCCCTTTGTCGATGACATCAGGGCGAGCAGAAGCATGGCCGTCTTAAATATGCGGTGAGCACCTTCATCGTTCTCAACTAAGTGACGGCTCTCTTCGTAGTGGCGGATATATTCTGCCGCTTTCGTATCCTTGTCGGAAAAATCGCTTTCGCGCGTAAAGAAATAATCCCAAAGCCAATCGGGCGTCAGCCAGCAAGCCTGGGAATCGGGGCCCTCCTTGTTGATATAGCCCACGAAACCATGCTCCGAGTTAGACTGGTCCTTCATGAACCGAAACATCGTGCGCTGAGAAGCCGCATAGTTTTCGGCCACACGGGAAAGAAGCTTGATCGTCATGGGGTGTAGCGGGCAAAGGTGCTCGATCTGCTCACTGATCTTATCCTCCAAGCCGGACATATCGGGAAGGAAGGGCCGAATATTGTCGATAACGCGCTTGCGCTCCTCTTTCCAGTGTTCGCTCATGCCGTTGCGAATGTTGATACAGCCGGCGATCAGATCGAAAGCAGCGTCTGTACTGATATGGAACTCCACATGATGGAAGCGGTGGGTGATCAGTTGATACCGTTCCGGTGTAATACGCTCTACCATTTCGCTGGTGCGGTGGACCACGAAAAGCATAAAGAAGGGCTGAACCTTGGTGAACTCTGAGAGCTGCTGAAGGATCGTCTGGTCGTCACTGTTTGAAACATATTCGGTAAACTCATCCCAAATAAAGAAGATGCCCGATTTTGAAAGCCCGTTGTTCTCGATTACGGAAGCGATCCATTTTTTGAAGGTATCAAGACTGTCGATGAGGCCCCAATTGTACTGACGGATCACGGCTGCCGTTTCCTGGAACGCACGGAGATCCCCCGCCCTGAGGCTTTCACGCAGTTGATCGATACTATCGTAATCGTCTCCAAGAATGGTATTCTCCAGAATATAATCCCAATTGTGGACGGGACTATTGACTTGCTTCAAGACCGCATCTTGTAGCGAAGACTCACCATAGTCTGCTTTATCGCCAAACTTGGCGGCAAGCGCTTCGCGAACAGCCTTCTCCGCCTCCATCAGCAGGGCGTTTCCGTCACGAATGCCGGTGCAGCCCGTTTTCCAAATGACGAGATAATCCCCCTTATCCTTCGCGCGGCACTTCATAAAGCGATTGCGATAGGGTACAAGATGGCTGTTCCCGGCGAGGAAAGAATCCACAACTTCGGCGGGCTCTTCCATCAAATGCTTGATCATGATGGCAGCATAACTCTTACCGGTACCATAGGTACCTTCGATCCAGAAAGAACGGCGGCTGTCCGGCTCCTCTTTGTTGAGGGACTGGCACAATACCTCCATCATCTTCTCCATGTCTTCGCCGACGATATACTCACGCCACAGGTTTTTATTGCGCGTATCGGCGTCGATGTCAACGACAGATTCAAAGTTCGGGCTGATTTCAATAAAATCTGAGTACTTTTTGGTCGGCATACCGGATATCTCCTCACTTATTCATTTTCGGCAAGATCGAGAATGTCGATGCTTGTATGATCTTCAAGGATAATATTATCAAGATTTGCAATGAAGGAAACGCGGATATACTGCGGATAGGTCATCGCAAGGCCCTGGATCTTTTCTCGGAAGGCTTTGACATCGATGCCGTATATATCATGCGGCGAGATGCCCTGCGCCTCCGGGTTTGCATGCGAGTTAGCGAGTTCCGTAAAGGTAAAGGTCTTTCGACCGGTGTGTTCCGCATAAAGGTATAGCGCGTAAAGGAGCGCGACCGCATCGGGATAATCCCATCCCTCACGCAAATACGAGAACGTATTCTTTGTAAGCTCAATGGGGAGCCCCTGTTTCAGAGCAGAACCGATCGGCGACTGCCTCAGCGTCTCGGTCAGGGCCGTAATCGCATTCTCGCGATTTGATTTCGAATAACTATCGCCAAGCATCACGACAAGATCGCTCTTTTCATAGGTTGCTCCGATCTCAGCGTTAAGACAATACCATCGACAGATCGTAGAATTATAACAGAGGTTCGCCCATATGATCGCCCATGTAAAGGGTTTATATGAACCCATTTGAATGAGTTTTGCGCCAAGGGGGGTAATACTGATCGTATTGGTATTGCCGGCTTTTTTCATTTCTATCATTTCAGCATCTTTAAGCCAAGTCTTAAGCGCAGAATATTGAACCGTGCCGAGCAATCCCTTTGTAAAACAATCTAATCCATCGTCTATAAAATGTGTAAACCACGCTTGACGAAATCCAAAATGATGATATGGATCTAGACCTTTCATATTAACAAAACCTCCTTCGGGTACGCGCATATTATCTGCGACAATACAACTTCTGTCTGTGAATTCAATGCAATTATAGCAATGGATACATAGGTTTTCTCTGATTGCAATTTTCCCATCCGGCTGGATCGTAAAGGCTCCTGTAGGGCATTGAACCATGCATGCTTTGCAGCCAACGCAATATCCAACTTTATTTGCCACACCTCGAATACGGCTGATAACAAACCGATCCATCTGAGAAAAAGGATAGTATGAAACCGTCAGCGTTTCTTCGTTTTTCTGTATTCGGCATTCATAGTTTTGTGAGCCGATCTTATGTAATAGCCTTTTGTCGGCCTGCTCTACGAAAACGCCAAGAATCTTGGCGACCTCAATCCAATCCTGCGTGGGCTTCGTAATGGTTATGACAAGCGCATTATTTTCTACGATTTCCTTTGTCCTGTTACCGCCATTATCCAACCCTTTTCCGCCTACACGTGCTTTCCATCCACCGTTTTCGATATATTTTTTGAATTCGGTTTGCTTTGCATTTTTAGCAAAATGTTCAACTCGGAAAATAAGCTGCTTCATCTCATCCCCGTACACAGTATTAGCTATCCCCTCCCACCACTCGGAAGACATAGGACATACCATGCAGCCAACTCTAAAAAGCCCTATGCGATAGGCATCATTAAGAAGCAAGTCGTGCGATAACAGATAAGTAAATAATTCTGCCGTGTTCCATTCGATAATGGCATGGCAGTTTATCTGACTTATATTCTTTGCGCCAACGCTAACTTTGTCATATTTTGCTCGGCGTACGCTTTCCTCTGCCCGAACCCCATCATACACAACTGCTTTTGCGTTATAATTACCTGTTAATTCTCTCAATTTGAGGATTGTCGGGACAGATTTATGAACAGAACAGCACCACCTCATTCTCCGTCCGGGCGGTCCAAATTTATCCCAGCTTTCAGCGGGATCCATATGGCATTTCGCTTCTTCAAATCTTAGTTGAGGCCAATGTTTCTTTGCCTTTTCTACGGCATCCAGGGTGGTTTTCAACTCCATGCCTGTATTACTAAAGACAACGTAATAACTGTTTGGCGCCAATGCTTTTGAGACTAAATCTAACAGCAGAATGGAGTCTTTCCCGCCGGAAAAAGCACAAATGAACGAAAAACCATGAGGGGCATAGCGTTCATATTGTTCCCGGATAAACTGTATTTCCATTTGCTCCAGACTGACAAGGAGCTGTTTGTTTACCTCATACAGCCGTTTGGTATCGATGGGCTTCAAAACAAGCCTTTTATCCGTGCGAAGCTCGATCGTAGGCTTTGTATAAAATGATCCACCCTGTGCAACCGCAACACATTCTCCGTTCAGGACATACTGTCGAATGCCTTCCGCCCACAAGAGTGGAGCGTCCGTATCCTTCGGGTAATCCCAATACCTGTCCATACCAAAGAAATCAAGTTCTTCATGGAATACGGGGCGGATCTCCTTTTGTATTTTTGCATCGATCGTCAGACGAAATATCCCGTATTCGTCTGTCCATTCATATCCGTACATCTATTATTTCTCCCGTCAGCGGAGTATATCTTCACAACTTTCCCTCGTTACCCAAGGCCGATAGCGGTGCAGTGCCGCATGGCAAGTCGGACATACCGTCATAAAGCGCTCTGCTCCATATCTCTTTGAATGATCCATGCGCGTCGGCGCAACGACCAAATGATTTTCAAGCAATTGCTCGCCATTCCGATAATAGAGGACCGGCTTGATTTTGCATATCTCGCAGCGATCCTTTACGGGCACCTTTTTGCCGTCACGCCGTTCAATCATGCGATGAAGATGCCCCATGAGGATCCCTTCCGGGAATCCCTGATCCTCAAGAGGAGAGCCGAATTGGGCAACAAATGCCTCTTCATTCTTCCGAATAGCTTGGGCGACCGCGTGAAGCTCGTCCAATTTGTTTTCATATTCAAATGCAACAGTAAAAAACAAACTTCCAACGTCAGGGTCTCTTTTTCCCGTATTGCAGCTTGAGCGGTACGACATGATTTGTTGCGAGATGCCGGTATTGCTCCTAAAATCAGCCCGTCTGTTTTCTACCGGATGAATTGGCAGGCGGTTGAGAAGCGAGCTGAGCTCTTTGATCTCGTCGGAGTCTGCAGTCACCCTGCCGTTTTCTGAGGAATAGAGAACATCCAACGCCAATATCACTTCATCCCGCGTAAAGCTTGCACTTGCCATCTCATCACACCCTTACCGTAACGCGTTCGCCCTTCGCATCCCATGCAAAGCGCTCATCTTTTGCCAAGGCCTTCGGCAGATTATAAATCAGCTCATTTCCTTGGATCATGCCTGTTTTTATAAGAAACTGTCGTAAAGCCCCTACCTCGAAGGAACGCTGTTCCGTTCCGCTGTCAACTAGGCAAGCGACCACTGCGTCGCCGAAGTTTTGTATCGGGCCATCGGCCTTTACGAGCATGGCATGAAGGGTATCCATGCTCTGCGACTTCAATGCGGCGATGGTCTTTGCGCCCCACTCTCCGCCATAGAAAATCAGCACATATTGGAGCAACAGTGGCGTCCAAGGCCTGCGTCCGGGCAGCGCAGGAAGCGATTCAAACCAAACTGACTCGATCTGCCGAAGGATGATATGGTCACCCACATCATTGAAAAGTTTCCCCAACGCCCGTCCAACACTTTCTTTCCACGGGTTGTCGATCCCCATGCTTTTCGCAGAGATGATCGTACCCGGCTCATAAAAGAAAAACTTCGCCTCTTGCCCCAGGTGCATTTGATTCCTTAGGTTTCCCGTCTTTATGCCGATGCTTTTCAGATACTCGGCAAGATCCCCTTCTTGGAATACGCCACCTTGTTCCTCTGCATACTTGCAAATCACATCGAAAATACTGCCTATCGTGTTCTCGGAGCTTGAAATATGGGCCTTATTGATGAATGAATAGCGCTTACCTTCAAAACGATTCTTTTCAAATAAGTGCTGAGCAATCTCGTAAACAGAACGCTCATCATTCATATCATTGTCGTTAAGGAACATATTCATCTCTGCCCGAGCGTAATCATACAACTGCACGGCAGAAATGTAACCGTTGTTTTTCTGCATCAGCTTTTCCATGATAAGCGACAGCTGCTTGGCACCATCGTCCCAATCGACAAAGGCATCCTCATGGTAAAGCTTCCCCTTGATCTCCACAATATGTCTGCATCTCCAAACAAGTCCCTTGATCGCGACCATGGGCATATTCAGAGTGTTATATAAGTCATCATAAGTGACGCCGCTCAAATCGGCGTCAAGCACGATTTTTTCAATTCTTGCGATCATTTCAGACTCGCCCGGTTCCTTCTCCCGCGAAGAAGTCGAAGGTAAAGAGATCACGCGAACGTTATCAAATGCGACTTGACTCGCTTGACCGGCATTTCCGTCATCCTGCTGTTTCTTGTCAGTCTCGTTTGCGGTAAGTCCATGCGGTATTCCCACAGAGGAAGCTCGCACCGCATGAGTATAAGGACCTTCGATCGAAACAGCGATCGTTGCACCGACACATCGTTGAGCGATCCATTCAGCCGCATCAAGCACGGAATCCTTTGTTAGATCTGCACGAACGTAGCTCGTAGGCTCCTCTATCTTGATGAAGTCATCGCTTTCGGGGGAGCGGAATATCTTAACATTGGAATGAGTGCCGATCGTTTTATCCAAAAGCGATCTAAAAAACAACGGATTCTTTTTGGCGATCTCCTCGCAAAAATGGGAGAATGCTTTTGCAGGTGTGTCTCCGGAATAAACAGTCGGGCCGCAATGAAGCTCATAAAGAGGCGTCGGCCTTTCCGCTGTTTCCGGTTCTAAAAGCCAACTCACTTTAGCGAAGACGCTATGACGCATTGAAATAGGATAGACATCCTTCTCATTCATAAACGCCCAAAGCTTCAATGATTTTAGTTGTTCTATTGTACGGATATCCTCTTTTGCCAAAGCTTGCCTGAGCGGCAAAAAATCTTCATCGCTCAACAGCGTGTCTATTTCAGATGCAGTAAACGCATCCCCTTTGACAAAAGGATCTGTCTCCGACCTCAAATTTTCAGACACTTCAGCAATTGGCGCCAATTGCTCATTGAAAAACTCCGAATAGAGAGCCAATGCGTTGGTGAACCGATTCGCTTTGCGGGAATCAGCATAAATAAAGTTTCTATCAGCAAGCAAAAAAGAACGAACAGCACTTATTGTTTCTGCTGATGTAATGTGATAGATATCATCTTCAATGAGCTTTTCTGCTTTTACTCGTTCCGCGCAGCGTTTTAATGAAGACAAAATAACGGATATATCATTGGGTAAAACGCCTCGCCCATGAAGCCACTCGGTAAACAACGTCTGGTTGTTTTCATTGGATATGGCTGTCGAATACGGCTTATCTGTCGGCACTTCCTCTACTGGCTGCACAACGGATTCGCTTTTTACAGAGCTGCTAAAGTCACCAGTCGTCCACCATGCAGGAGAATAATCCGTTGCCCTGGAGCCATCCGCTTTGAAGTGAAATCTCACACCGCGAATGGAACACTCATCAACAAATTCCTTTAATTCTTTGCCGCCAATGATCCAGAGACATCCATTCTTTTGCCGATTATCTATAAAAGAAATATTGTTTGCAGTCAAAAAATCAACAAGAGACCCACTCTCAGCTGTCTCTTGTTCCGATTTTTTAGACGAATCTTTCGACATACATTCAGGCTCAACCGAGCTCTTATTATCTTCGATTTCCTGAATGAAGCGGCAATATTGTTGGATCGCCGCCACCATGATGCTTTTTTGTTTTCTATACTTAAGCGAAAGAATCCTACTGCCTCTAATGGTCTCGATCGCACCGGAGAGAATCGCTAAATCATCTATCTCGAATATTGGCTTTTCTAAGATCTTTCGTTTCAAACAAAAACGATCGATCCCTTTGAAGACTGAATGTATGACAGGCATCCGAGAGGAAGGGACTCGCTTTGAAAGCCATTCAAAGAAATCATTCTCATATGAAGCAATGCTGTCAGACATCACCGAACACCTCGATCTCTCGTCTTGAAAATATAGATATGCACCAGCTGCGAAATCTCGCACCAAGGACTCTTGCTCGTGTTAAGGCCCTCCGGAAAGACACCTTTTGCATACCCCGAGAAAAAACACAATTTACCCTTTTTATTATACTACTGAAGCTCTCATAAATCAAGCAAAATCGACACAAGATTCTTAAGAACTTATCATCTTATAACGAAACAGCGGCGCTTCAAAAATGAAATGTTGAAAATATACTCAACTGCTGCTATTCATGAAAAGTCTTTTGTAAAATAAAGCAATTTACACGCCTGACAAAAATGTTTCTCCATTATGTCAAACCCTGGCAGAAAATGTAATACATTGATAAAAATCGTCAACTCCCATCAGTTGTCTTGGTCGTTTTCCTGTATAGTTTGGCTACCACCTCGGGCGGCAGGGAGGCGAGGTGAGCATCAATGGCATCCTTCAATTCCTGCTGAATTTTAAGCAGTTCCTGCGTCATTTGAGCAATCTCCCGGCTCATCGCAAGGCGCACCTCCTTCTTCCCCGTCCACGCGGCAATGCGCTTGGCAAAGGCGCAAATTCGCTTGATGCGCTGCAGCTCGTACTTTCGGCTCAAAACCTCGTCCAGATAAAAACCGTACGTCATTTTGCGCCGCTCGGCAAGTTCCTGCACCTCCAAGCTCCATGCCGTGAAAGACGTTCCCGGAAGGCTCCGGCATCGTCAGCACACGCCGCTCCAACTCTCGAAACACGCGCAGGCACAGCAGCTGCAGCCACCTCGGCTTTTCCCAAAATTCCGCTGATAAAACTCCCGCGCAGGCTCTGAAATCTCCGCTAAAAGCTCCTCTTTCGTCTCCACGCCGCCCACCATCAGATAACGGACAGAATACCGCAGAAGCTCTCCCAGCCGACCTCGAACTCCGGCTCCTTCCACGATCGCTCGCCGTCATGCAGCCGTATCGCAGTCATGCGGTCATAGTGGCAGCGCGTGTATGGATAAAATAGTAGTATTTTCCCTTCTCCGCCCGCTTCTTCTTGAAATTCAACCAATATGCCGTCATATCCATGTCCGTATTATAACACAGGATATATGACAGCTTTTGTCGTGTTGAGAAAAGTTTTTCTGGGAATTTTTTAAAATTCGCCTCATACCGGCATCATTTTACCGCAGATAGTGCGAGAAATGAGCCCCTCCATCAACGACAAAAAGAGCCCCGTGAAGGGCTCTCTCTATGAATTTCATGGACATTGACACTTTTTTCATAGTCGCCAATATCGACGAATCGAAACCGCACCTGATCATCTCTATTTTTTGTCAAGTCGAAAAAACAGAGAAAAATAGAGGAAATGACATGACATCAATTACAACTTTTACGCAAATTATGTTATAATGTGCCCGATCACTCCGATGGGAGGTGGACTATGATCTCCGACACAGCATTATGGCTCTATGCCGCAAAGCGGGAGGGCATCCTCAAGACGAACGCGCAGTTTTGGAAGAATTTTGCTCACATCGAGGCGGTGAATGCACTCCCTGTCGATCCTGAAAAATACGTACGGGAGCTGCAAGATGCCGGGATTCATCTCACCTGCGCCTTTGATGAGGACTTTCCGCCCCAGCCCGCGACGTGCCGGCCGAGCGAGAGGCCATACCTATTTGCCTATCGCGGAGACATTTCTCTCCTTCAAAACAGAGAGAAAAATGTCGCCGCCGTCGGAACCCTCGCCCCCACCGAAGCCGTCCTCCGCCGTGAAAAAGCTGCCGTGAAAGCCCTTGTGGAGCGCGGTTTTACGATCGTCAGCGGACTGGCGCGGGGCTGCGACACCATAGCACACGAAACCTGTCTTGCCTGCGGCGGAAAGACCGTCGCGTTTTTACCGACGCCGCTCGCCGACATCTGCCCACGAGAAAACCGCGCGTTCGCCGAGCGCATCGTGCAAAGCGGCGGACTCGTTGTTTCGGAGTATGCGACAGAACCGGCGACACGCTATGAGCGCATCGGGCGGTTTATCGCGCGCGACCGATTGCAGGCGATGTTTGCGGGGAGTATTCTCTTAATTGCGAGCCATCTCCCGGGCGAGGGAGACAGCGGCTCCCGCCACGCCCTAGACAAGGCGAAGGACTACGGCACCCGCCGTCTTGTCCTATATGACCCCACGACGGACGCGCAAGATCCCCTCTTTGCGCTCAACCGAAAATATCTAAACGAGGGGGCAACCGTTTTGACACGACAAGCACTCTTGAAGCTGTAAACAACCATATAGCGCGGCGGCGCGGCGGGATTTCCCGCCGCGCCGCCTCATTTCCCGAAGCTGCAGCATTTTTCAAAAACGAGCGCAGCTCTCACCATTTCCCCTTGCGGCGGAAATAGCTCGCATCGCCCTCCTTGGGCCAGTTCTCCGTTTCCTTCCGGGTGAAGGTCGGGGCATAGCGGAAATCTTCGCAGATCTTATTCGCCGTGAAGCAGTTGCCGTTGCGGTAGTCCATGCAGTCCTTGCAGGTATATTTGACACCCTCCTCCGCCTCGGGCGTCCCGTCAAACACCTCATTGAGGCGGCTCTCCCGCACCTTCTTCTCCCCACGCGCAAAGAGCATGATGGTCTCCAAATTGTCAATAATAAAGAACTGCGCGTTCTTGTCGTAGAGGTTGACGAGATAGGTGTTTCCGTCGCCCGCCAGCCTGTCACGGTAGAAGATGCCCTCCTTATTTCCCTTCTTGGTCGCCCTGCGGTAAAACCGCCCGCCCTCCACGGGAATGACGGCGAGCATCCCCTCGTCAACGAGGAAGTCCGCGAGCGCATTCGAGGTCAGCTTGCGGTATCGCGAGGTATCGATGAGCGCGTTGATCCTGTGCAGGATCTGCAAAAGCGAGAGCGGCTCCTCGGAAAACACGTATTTTTCCGCCTGTTCCTCCGTGATGGTGAAGGGCAGCAGCTCATTCCCGCGCTTAGCTTCGGGAAAGCCCAGCCCGTTCGTCAGAAGATGATCCTTCAAAAAAGCCTGCCCCTGTTCGTTGGCGAGGAGCTGACCATCCACCTTTTCGAGATATTTCTCTCCTTCCGGTGTGACCTCCGCCTCGATATACCTCGTACTCGTGACATAGCCCAACGAATACAAGATCGTAATGATCAGCCGGTCGTCGACCGCCTTCCGATAGTTCCGGCGG
This sequence comes from uncultured Clostridia bacterium, assembly GCA_944367045.1. Classification (GTDB taxonomy): domain Bacteria; phylum Bacillota; class Clostridia; order Christensenellales; family Borkfalkiaceae; genus Gallimonas. The sequence continues at coordinate 93,875 of CALVWI010000005.1, forward strand.
CTGTAGTTATACAGGTGATTCATGAGCTCCTCAAATGCGCCGATGCTGACAGGATAGCTCATCACAGGCAATTTTTCCAGCCACTCCATATTCTCGTCCATAATTTCCTCCCCCTCATCCTTCATAATAAGTTGTTTTACATGAGCACAGGGCACCCGCTCCCCTGTTTTCAGCCCTACGGCTCAGAATTTCGCTTCAATCCCCATTCGGGACCCGCGGCGAGGATGGCGGCGTCGCGCTCATAGGACAGCATCTTCATGTTGCCGAGCACCTTTTCCTGTGTATCGCTGTCCCAGAAGATCTTAAGCGACTTCCTCGCCCGCGTGATGGCGGTGTAGAAGATATTGTGAGTGATGCGCTCCTCCGATTCGTTCGTGATGATGATCTTGACGGAGTCATATTCGAGCCCCTGCGCCTTGTGAATGGAGACCGCATAGGCCACCTGAAATGGAACGACCTGCTCCTCATCTTTCTCGTTGCGGTCGTAATCGATGTATCGATTGACCGAGAACCGCACGAGCGTCTTGCCGTCCTCGGCCGGGCGTACGATCTCCACGCCGACGGAAGAGGCTTCCCCCTCCCCGATCACGCGGTTGACTTCCACTTCAAAGGTGATCTTCGCCAAGCTCGCCTCGATTTCTCGGATGACGCCCTTCAGGTTGTTATAAAAGACGGGATAGAAGCGTTTATTCTCCATGAAGATCACGGGGTCTCCGACTTTGTAGACCCAGGAGTCCCACGCAACGGGCGGCGACGGGTTGTCATTCTGCATGAAGCGGTTGACGTTGTTGATGCCGTACAGGCCGTCATAGTTGAGGCACAAAATGATTTCATCGTCCTCGGGACGGTCAAACAGCCGCTCATCGATACTGCAAGAATACCCCTTAGCCGTGAGATAGTCGCTCACCGTCGGGTCGAGCGCTCTCACGCGCCGCCAAAGTTCGCGCAGATCTGCATTCCGCGAGCGGAAGGGCTCTTTGAGCTCATAGATGACGCTCTCGGGGAGAAAGTACCTTGCGAGGCCGAACCAGTTGCCGAACCGAATGGACTGGATCTGATAGATGTCGCCAACCAGCACCAAAAGGTCACACCTGACCTGTTCGAGCAAGTCCCTCATCGACCTATTGTCCACGGTGCTGCACTCATCCACAAAGATGACCTTATAGGAATTGCCCGCAAGCGCCTTCCAACTGCTTGCAATGGTGCTGAAATAGCTGTTTTCTGCCTCGATATTTCTCTTCAGATTGTCGACGGCAGGGTTGGTATTCGCGAGAAACAGCTTGTCCTCGTCCTCGAAGAAGGAGGCGATATGCTTGATGAGCGTCGTCTTGCCCGTGCCCGCCGCCCCGTAGATAAGGGCGATATTCGAAGAGACAAACATCCCTTCCAGCATCGCCCGCTTCTCGGCAGAGTCGACTCCATTGGTGGAATTCAGCCATGCGGCGATGTCTTCGGAATAACTCTCCTCCCCCGCTCCCTTCTTTTTGAGGAGTTCTGTGATGATTTGGACGGTATCATTGACATAGCCGCTGATATAGATGTTATCGCCATAGAGAGCAAGATCGCGTTTGTCGCGGTGCCACTCACGCAGGCGCCCGTTGAAGGGGTCCATGTTCTCTTTGACTTCTTCCGCATCTCCCAATTCGGACAGCGGCGTGAAGAGACGGACGTTCTGCTCGGTATTGATGCGCACCCTGCGCGCCAGCCACTCGTCCTCGTGTCCCTCTACACCGATGCTTGCGATGACGTCATAGAGGGGCGGGTTGTGTTCTTTCAGCGAGGCCCCGAAGGGCATCTCCTCAAAGGAACAGCATTTATTATGCAGTCTGAGATAAGAGAGTTTTTCATTCTCGGTATCGTTCATCTGCCGCCGCAAGATCTTGTTCCGCAGCTTCAATAACAGATACCGGATCGTGTGGTAGCCGCTCTCCTCACCCTGGCTCAATGCGCGGCACAGATCGAGTGCCTGAATGAGATCGTCGGAATGCGCCTCGTCATCCAGCTTCTCCATAACGGCGGCATATGCCTCCTCATCGAAGTCGATGACCTCGGTAAAGCTCAACCCCGTCTCCGTTAAAAAGCGCATCGCATTGCGGTATTCCCGCGCCTTTACGTCAACGGAAAAAATACCGAGAATACGTGCAAAGTTCGTGAGTTCCGCAGGCCGGATGGCGACCATAAATCCATTGACGAGTCTGATGGGCATCTTGCGGCCGATAATGCCGATCTCCCTGTCGATGAAAGACATCTTGACAGCATAGAAGACGGGGAGTTTACGCTCGGAATAGGCGATGAACCGGTCGAACTTGCTCGAAAAGTCGTCTGCGGGCGTCAGCGTCAGCTCATAGAACGGCTTCCCTGCCGCGAATATGACCTTCGACTTCTGAATATAGAACCGGTCGCGCGGGTAGCGGTCGTCATGGCGCACCATTTTCAACTCCTCGGCGATTTTTTGGTAGTATTCTTTCAGAGAATCTGCTTTGAGAAGCGGATACTCCTGTAAATTCTGCAAAATAGCAAGCCCGAACGCCTCGACGGCATACTCCCTGAGCTCAAACAGCCATGCGAGATAGCGGTTCACAAGGCGCATTGCCGTCTCCTCATCGGGGATATCGAACGAGACGGACACCTGAAGGCAATCGTAAAATCTTTTCAGGAAGATGAGCCGCGCCTGAGAACCGATGTACTTCACCGCGTCCTGCAAGTACTGCTCAATGCTACAATCGCGCGGGGAAACTTCGGAATATGTCCGCAAGATGACCGCCTCCACGAGCGGCGCCAGCGCCCTTACGATATTCTGCGAAAAATAGCCGAGGTCGTCCCCCTCGGCACACGCAATGCTCTTGCAGATGTTTTTATCGGCATCCGAAATCTTCTTGTCAAATTCGTTCATAGCAGCAGTACTCCCCCTCCTCGCCCGAGCGCCCTTTCCGCAATGACTGCCTCCGTCAACACCCGAGTGAGACTCCTTTCACATGATTTGATTGTAGCATATTTTGACTCACATTTCAATACCGAAATGCAATTCTTTCACCTCCGATTATTCAGCCTTCTTCTTGAACCTGCACTTCGGGTAATTCTCACAGCCATAAAAGGGTCCGTATTTCCCTTCCCGCAAGACAAGCCTTCCGCCGCAGCGCGGGCAGATGTTGCGAGCGAGCTTATCCTGTATCCGGTGAATGTTGGAAATATGCTCCCGCATCGTCACATCCTCCGAACGGGCCTCCTCCAACATCTGCGCAGCTTTCTCCATCTGAAGCGGTGTCAACCTATAGCCCCTGTCCTCTTGCAGAAAAACTTTGAGTTCCGATAGCGGAATTACTTCTTCCGAATTTAAAAACTGTGTATTATCCTGCACCAAAACGACGATGGGTATGATCGGCACGTCCTTGGGCAGCACGTTCCGCAACCGATAAGCATGTGTGTGATTCTGTCTCACGGGATTATAGACCTGATGTTTGACCTTTCCGCCTGCCAGCACCTGCGTCCAATTTTGCTGAGCGTCCGTGCCGTGCCATAGAGCCTGCCCGAATAATTCTTCGTTTCGATGACAAAGACGCCGTTTTCGTTGACGACTATGTGGTCGATCTGGCAAGACATTTCTTCATTCGCTAAAAGATAATCGTTGAACACATACACTAATCCCGGTCGTGTAGCACCGAGGACCTTGCGGACAAGTTTCTCTCCCCTGTGCCCTCGTGCCACAGGGGATCTCCGATACGCAGCCAAAATCGCAATAACGATCACCGCGAGAACAGCGACAACTATAAAAAAGACGATCATATTATATCTTCCCGCCACACCTCTGCCACGCCCACCGCAGAGGAACATTTATAACATATTTTCATTTTATCATGTTTTTAGTACAATGTCAATCACTCAATACAACAGGCAACATACCCGTTCCCACTTCAAACCCTCTGTTATCCGACATCTGCTTTTCCGTCATTTTCCTTGACATTTCCCTCACTCTCCATTCCACAAAAAACAGCGGCGGGATGAGCAAGCAGGGGGAGGCCTGCCCATCCCGTCGCAAAAGAGCGTTTGATTGGAAGGAAAGAGACGCTTTGAAAGAGGCTGCGCGTGCGCCGCAAAAATCGGGCTGGTCCCGCCGCCATTCGCGTATCGCAAAAGAACGGGCGACACACCGTCATGCGCACTCCTGCAAAAGAACAGGCGGCTCACGCCATCGCGTGCACTCCTGCAAAAGAACAGGCGGCTCGCACCATCACGTGCACTTCCGCAAAAGAGCAACCGCCACGCGCTGCCATTCACGCGCCGCAAAAGAACGGGCGACACACCGTCATACGCACTCCTACGCAAGAGCAACGGACTCGCGCCATCATGCATGCGCCGCAAAGAACGAAACCGCGCGCCAACGCGCCCTTGCACGGCGGCCTGCGGGGAGACTACACGATCTTGATCTCCCGCTCCGTCTCCGTCACGCCGATCTTTTCAAAGTCGGGTTCAAGACAGATGCTGCGGGGAACGTCGCCCGTGACCGGCACATAGAAGTCGCTCCCGCAAACCTTGCACTTTACAAACGTTTCCGTGCCGTAATCGAGCACCTTTTCCACTTCGGCGGGAAGTCCGTGCTCCGAAATTTTCAAATCGTAGGACGTGAATTCATAGCGGAACTGCGCAGTGAACGCCTTCCTGCCCGAGAGCGCCGCGAACATCTTCTGCGCGACGTCCATGGGCGCCCTGTATTTCTGCCCGCCGATGACAAAGGAATATGCGTTGACCTTCCCGCGTTTGCCCTCCTGCGGGCGCGCCTTTACGCGGTCGAGCGCAAACGTGCCGACGACGCTGTTCATAAGCGGCATGGGCGAGACGACTTCCTCTCCGTTCTGCCGAAGGGCGATCCTTTTGAGGTCAAAGGAGAGGCGCACCTTCTCGCCCGCCCTTGCGTCGATGAGCGCGAACAGACTGCTTCCGCCGACGTTCAGCCTTGCGAGCGGTTTCCCGTCCGCCGTCTCCGAGGAAAGCACTTCGGCCTCGGTCTCTCCGCCCAACGTGACGGCGTCCGTGGGAAGAAGCAGCTCATACGCCCCATCGGGACATTGCATGGCATCGGGAAGCGTAAGCTCGATGCCCGCCGCCGTCAGCCTCCCCTCCTGCACCGTGCAGGAGAGATAGTTATACTTGGGGATGCGCGGCAAGATGCTCTCCTCCGTCTGAAAGTCGAAGAGATGCACGTTCTCAAGCCGCAGGACGGCGTCCACGACGTCGCCGCTCCGGAAATTCTCAAACCCCGCCGCCTTCATGATCACCTGCGTGGGCGATTCGCCGAAGGTATCGCGCGTAAGGTCGATGTCGCCGTAGACGAGCGTCTCCGTGCCGAGTTCTTCGGTGTGGGAGATCTTCACCCTGATCGTCGCCCCGCGCTCCTTCTCCCCGGCCGCACCGATGGTGATGTCGTCGGCGCGAAGCCCGATCCAGACGGGCGTCTTGCCGTCGAGGTACCGGGGGATCGCCTTCCCGAGAATGTCACAGGAGGCCGTGACCGGACATTCCGAACCCTTGAAGCGCATCTCCACCCGCTCGCCCGTGCGGCACAGCGTTCCCTCGAAGAAATTCATCTGCGGCGTGCCGATGAAGCCCGCCACAAATTTGTTCGAGGGGTTCTGATAGACGTTCTTGGGCGTATCGACCTGCTGGATATAGCCGTCCTTCATGACGACGATGCGCGTGCCCATCGTCATCGCCTCGACCTGGTCGTGCGTGACATAGATGAACGTCGTCTGCAGGCGGTCGTGAAGCTTGACGATCTCGCTCCGCATCTGCGTCCTGAGTTTTGCATCGAGGTTAGAAAGCGGCTCATCGAGGAGCATGACCTTGGGTTCCCGCACGATGGCACGGCCGAGCGCGACGCGCTGGCGCTGTCCGCCCGACATCTCCTTGGGCTTTTTCTTGAGATACTCGGTGATGCCGAGCACCCCGGCAGCCCCCAACACCTTTTCGTCCAGCTCCTCTTTGGTGTAACGGCGCATGACTTTGACGGGCTTCCCAGCCCTGTCCAAAACGGGGCCGCCCTGCTTATTGCGCTTGACGTCGGGGATCTTCCGCATCCTCAGACCGAAGGCAATGTTTTCGTAGATGTTCATGTGCGGATAAAGCGCGTAGTTTTGGAACACCATCGCAATATCCCTGTCCTTGGGCTCCATGTCGTTCACCACGACGTCTCCGATCCTGAGTTCGCCCGCGGTGATCTCTTCAAGGCCCGCGATCATGCGGAGCATCGTCGACTTGCCGCACCCCGAGGGGCCGACAAAGACGATGAACTCCTTGTCGTCGATCTGCATATTGAAGTCGTTGACCGCCTTCGTGCCGTTCGGGTACACTTTATAGATGTGCTTTAAGCTCAGATTTGCCATATCTTCTCTCCTTTTCCTCGTGTGGGAGGGTGTCCGTTATTGTTTTACCGCGCCCGCGGAAAGTCCGCTGATGAGGAACTTCGACAGGGCAAAATAGAATACGACGATGGGCACGGCGATGAACACCGAGCCCGCCGCAAAGCGGGAAAATTCGGTATCGTCGAGCGACATCAATCCGACGGCGACCGTATATAAGTCCTTGTTCTTCAAGAGCAGCTGCGGCAGGATAAAGTCGCTCCACGGCCACACGAAGGAGGAAAGCAGGGTATAGACGATCATCGGCGCGGCAAGCGGCAGCGTGATCCTTACAAAGATCTTGAAGTTGGACGCACCGTCGATGCGCGCGGCCTCGTCGATGGAGGAGGGAATGGTATCGAAAAATCCCTTCTGCGTGAGATAGCCCATCGGCGCGCCCGCCGAATAGATGAGGATGAGCCCCCACTGCTGGTTGATGAGGTTGAACTGCGTCATCATGAGGTACACCGCCGTCATCGTCATGAACGAGGGAAACATTCCCAAAATGAGCGTCATCTTCATCATCGCCTTGCGCGTCTTGAAGCGGAAGCGCGACATGACATATGCCGTCAGGATGGTGAGCGACGTGCCGATGAGGCTGCTCATGAGCGCGATGAAGAGCGTATTCAAAAACCAGCGCGGATAATTATAGAGCGCGGTATCCGTGAACAGCCGCTTGAAGCTGTCCAGGCTGAGCTCGGCGGGGAAAAAGCCTTCAAACGAGTAGATGGAACCCGTCTTGGAGAAGGAGGCGAGCACCAGCCACAGGATGGGAAACAAGAATACAAAGCACACCGCGAGAATGATGAGATAGGTGATGGCGACATTGAACAGCTTCTGCGGCTTTATCTTGAGCTTTTTCATTGATAGGTCTCCTCCTGCTTATAGGATGGCGAAAGGACATAGACCGCGAGCGAGATGACGGACGTCACGATGAAGATGATGATGGAGATCGCCGCACCGATGGAATAGTAGTTGTTGTCGATCGACATATTATACAGCCAGTTGATGAGCAGGTCTGTATCGCTCGCGAGGAAGTATCCCTCCATATACAGGCCGCCGCGCAGGAAGTAGAAGATGCCGAAGTTGTTGAAGTTTGCAATGAACTGCGAGATGAGCACGGGCATCGTGGCGAACAGCACATAGGGAAGGGTGATCTTGACGAACTGCTTCCATGCGCTTGCGCCGTCCACCCGCGCCGCCTCGTAGAGGTCTGTGTTCATGTTGGAGAGAATGCCCGTTGCGAGCAGCATACTCGAAGGGATATTCAGCCAGGCGTTGGCAAACAGGCCGATGATCCGCGCCGTCCACTTGGCATCGATGTCCAAAAAGCCGATCGCCGTGCCGCCCGCATCGACGATCATCTGATTGATGGGGCCGCCGTAGGAGAACATATACTTGAAGGCGATGAGCGTGATGAACCCGGGCACCGCATAGGCGAGAATGGGAAAGAGCCGCCAGAACGTCTTGCCCTTGACGCACTTCTTGTTGAGGAGGAGCGCCAGTCCCAGCCCTGCAAAGTAGTTGAGCGCCGTCGAAAGCACCGCCCAGATGATGTTCCACCCGAAGATCTTGAAGAAGGTGGGTGCAAACTGCCCGAGCGTCAGGATCCTGCCGAAGTTGTCGAACCACACCCAGTCGACGAGGGCGGGAGGCACGATATCGCCGCCGTAGTTGGTGAAGGCGATGAGGATCATGAAGATGATGGGAAGGATGGAGAACACGCTCACGCCCACGATGGGCAGGGCGAGCGCCGTCTTGTAGAATTTCTTGTCTAAAAGCTCCGAAAGCTCCTTTTTGAAGGACTTGGGCGCTTTGAGCGTATCTGCCGCGCACTGAATGGCATAGCAGTCCTTGATGTTGGCGATGTAGAGGACGGCGTAGAAGAGGAGCGCGATCCACGCGAGGATGCCCATGAGCATCATGATGACGGAGTTGTCGCCCTCGATGCCGTACCACGCGTTGGACTCCACCGTACCGAGCGTGAAGAATCCGAGAAGGTCGGACGCCCCGCGCAGGATAAAGTACATAAGGAAGGCGATCTCGACGAGGACATACAAGATCCCCTTCGCCCATTGCCGGTATAAGAGCTGCCCCGCTCCCATAAAGAGCATGGAGGCGCGCACCTTGCCGTTGCCCTGGCTGAGGATCTCCCTTGCAAGGGCAAATTTTTCCCTGATCCGCCCGGGCAGCGCCTTAAAATAAGCGGCGATCCTTCTGCCCAAGCCCGAAAACCCCTTTCTTTCTTTGGTCGTTTGAGCTTCCTGCATGCTTTCCCTCCTATCCGCGCAATGTGAAGATGGCGTCGTAGATCTGCTGATCGACGTTCACGAGCGCCGCCTTGATCTTTTCGAGCGTGTCGTACTTATATTCGCCCGCCGACCTGTAAGGGTCCTTTGCGATGTCCTGAAAGAACGTCTGAAGGGGCGTCCAGATCTGGGCGTTCTCCTTGATGGAGGGCATCACGACGATGTTCCCCTCCTCGAGGTTGGCGTTGATGACCTCCGAAAGCCCGCCGACGTCGGAAGCGACGTCGCTCCGCGCGGGGACGATGCCGAGGAGCTCGTTCCTGCGGCTGACCATCTCATAGCTCGTCGCGAAGTTGACGAACGCCAGCGCCGCGTTGGGGTAATCGGTATAGGAGCTGATGGCATAGCCGTTGACGCCGCCCATCATCTTGCTCTCGATGAACCCCTGGCTTTCATCCTCGAGATCCCCGCTCACGGGCAGCTTGGGAATATCCGCCGTGACGAGGTTCTCCGCGATGTATTCGTCGGAATAGCCGTCTGCCTTCATCTCGTCGACGAACATCGTATAGACGTCGGGCGTGGTGATGGTCGCAAAGAATTCGCCCGAGGCGAGCGCAGAATAGGCGCCCGTCGTCACCGAGTCGTCGATGCACCGCTCGTCCATGACCGAGGCGAGCTGACGGATGACCCTGCCTCCGAGTTCGGCATTGCCGGCGCTGTGCCCGATGTCCGAAGGGTCGGTATTGTTGTTCCCGAAGGTATATCCGCCGTAGCTGTAGAGATACCCCACCGAGAAATAGGGCTCCAAAAACGAGCGCATATAGCCGAACTGCTTCCCGCCGCTCTCCTCCTTGCGCTGTTTGGAGAAGCGGTAGAGGTCCGTCCAATATTCCACCATGTCTGGCACGCCGTTCTTGTCGTCGTCCCATTCCTCCTCCCAATTTTCGGGAAGAAGGTCCTTGCGGTAATAGAGGAGCGGCCCCTGAATGTTCACGGGCACGCCGAAGATGTTCGCCTGCCCGTCCGTCGTGGCAGAATACGCCATCCACGCCTGATCGCCCACGACGTCGAGGCAATCGATGCTGTCGACGGGCAGCGGCATGATGTGCCTGCCGTCCACATAGCGCATGATGCGGTCGTTCGCCTGATACAGAACGTCGGGACCGTACCCGTAGGGGCCGTCGTTTTCGAGGTCGGTATATTGGTCCATGTTGGCGTCCACCGCCGTGATGCCGTACTCCGCATACTCCGCATTGAAGGCGTCCAGAAGTTCCTCCAAATACCCCTGCTTGATGGCGGTGTCGTTTTCGAGGATGCGCAGAACGGCGCCCTCTTCGAGTTCGCCCGTGAATCTGTCCGAACCCTGCCCTGCGCTTGCGCCCTCTGCAAACGCACCTGCAAAACTCAAGGTGATGATGATCGCCACGATCACCGCAATGTGGGCGACCACTGCACTCAAATTTTTACCCATCGCGATCCTCCCCGATCTTTTCGATCACAAACCCCGTGCCCGAAAGGGAGCCCCCCTCAAAATTGTGCGAGAGAAGCACCTCCCCTTGCGGCACATAGGGCATCCGCCCTTCGGCGCTCCGGACGGTCAGCCGAAGCCGCGCCTTACTTCTCCGTTCGAGCACGAAGAGCTCTCCCTCCGCGCCGAACCTGATATCCCCTTCCGCGACCTCCTCCCTTGCCCGCAGGCGGGAGAGCGCGCGGATGACCTTTCCGATCTCGGTCGGCGACTCTTCCGTCCGCCAATCCATGCAGCGGCGGCAGTCGGGGTCGTATCCGCCCTCTAAAGGCACCTCCGTTCCGTAATAGACGCACGGTGCGCCCGTGTGCAGGAAGATGACGGCAAGGGCACTTATGAGCTTGTCCTCGTCCTTGCCTGCAAGCGTATAGAAGCGGTGCGTATCATGGCTGTCAAGAAGGTTGAGCATCATGCGGTTGACCTGCTCGGTGTTGCGGACATACAGCCCCGCAAGGCGCCTTGCAAAGCCCTCCGCGTCCAGCGTGCCGTTTTCGAAATAGTCGAGGCACGCCTTGGTGACCGCATAGTTCATGATGCCGTCGAACTGGTCGCCGCGCAGGAAGGGATAGGAATCGTGCCAATTCTCCCCGAGAATGACGCAGTCCTCCTTCTGCTCCTTGACCGCCTCGCGGAAGTGCCGCCAGAAGTCGTGGGAGACCTCGTCCGCGACGTCCAGCCGCCAGCCGTCGATGTCGAACTCCCTGATCCAATAGAGCGCGGCGTCGATAAGATACCTGCGCACCTCCCTGTTGGAGGTATTCAGCTTGGGCATATAGCGGCACACGCCGAAATACTCATAGTTATCGCCCTCGATCTTGTCGCCGTGAACGAGGAACCAGTCGAAATAGGGCGACTCCCTTCCCCGCTTTACGACGTCCTGAAATTCGGGGAGCCGCTCGGAGCAGTGATTGAACACCGCGTCGAGCACGATCCTGATGCCGCGCGCATGGGCCTCCCTGACGAGGGTGCGGAAGGTCTCCTTGTCCCCGAAGTGCGGGTCGATCTCATAGTAGTTGCTGATGTCGTACTTATGGTTGGAGACCGAAGTAAAGATGGGCGTGAGATAGAGCGCAGTGACGCCCAAATTCTGAAGATAGTCCAATTTTTGCAAGATCCCCGCAAGGTCGCCGCCCGCAAAGCTCTTCGGCTTCGGGATCTCCCCCCACGGGAGGTCGATGTAGGAGGTGTCCTTCCCCCCGTCCCCCATTCTGAAGCGGTCGACGAAGATCTCGTAGAACACCGCGCTCTTGAGCCACGGCACGACGGGCAGGATGTCCGCGCGGTTGAGAAAGGGCAGCTGGAAGGAGTTGTAGTAGGCGAGCGAGAAGTCGTACCCCTCGCTGACGCCGTCCTCCGAAAAGTAGTACGTCTTTCCGCCGCATTCGAGGCGAAAGACATACACGAAGCGCACGTCCTTGAGCCTCACCGTGGCGGTATAGTAGTCGAAGGAAGAGCAGGAAAAGGTCCTTCGCATCTCCTCGGACTCCTGCACGAGGTAGTAGTCGTATTTATTTCCGTAAACGAGGGTGATCTTCTCAAATACGTCCTCCGGATCGACGCGCAGCATCACGCGCACCGTCCTCTCGTCCAAGGCATAGCAATAGACGCTGTCCTCTAAGTGTAGAATCGCCTTGAAGTTCACGAATGTCCTCCGTTTGCTGTTGACAAACAGCAGCTCTTGTTGTATTATTTTTTGTGTGGAAAGCAACGATAACAAGCCGGCAAGGCCCAAGAAAAAAGTTACCAACCGCGACGTCGCCAAATTCGCGGGGGTTTCGGTCGCCACCGTTTCCTATGTCGTGAACGGAAGGGAGGACCAGCATATCTCCGAAGAGACCAAGATGAAGGTCCTCCATGCGATCAACTTCTTAAACTACATTCCCAACCCGCACGCCGTCGGGCTGAACACCCCGCAGCTGAGGACGATCGTCCTCCGCTCGGGCTCCGCCGCCTCTCCCCTTGCGGAGAGCGAGATCCTCTGTTTCATGCATTCGATGGAGGCCGCCTGCCGCGAACAAGGCTACAGGCTGTTCTACTCGACCGCCAAGGACGCCGAAAAGCTCGCCGCCAACGCCTGCATCTGCATCGATATGCCCGACGGGGAATTCCGCGCCCTCAGCCGCGCGAACTTCATTCCCGTCATCGCCGTCGACTGCCTTGTCAACGACCCCATCTTCTATCAGATCACCGTGGACTACGGAAAGGTGCGCTCGGCCGCCGAAGAGCACTTCGGAAGCGGCTTCACCTATTGCTGCATCGAGCCGCAGAACGCTCCTCTCAGAGAGGAGATCTTCCGGCAGTTCGCCTGCGTTCGGACGGTCACCTCGGCGAAGGAGCTGAAAAGCTGTCTTGCGGAAACACGGAACATCGCCGTGACCCAGCCCGCCCTCGCCGCCATTTTGGAGATGAGCGGGCGGAAGGACGTCTTTTTCTATCAAGAGCACCTCGCCCCGCGGGCGCAGACGGCCCTCGACTGCATCCGCACCGCCATCGACCGCACGCCGCTCTCCGACCCCGAACACTTCATCAAGGTATGAAATAAAAAGCTGTCCCCGCCGCCGCATCGGGCGGCGGGGAACTTGTTCGCCTCTCGTCCGTCTCTTGAGACGGCTCTTTTTATTTCACGGTATAGAAGTCCATCGTGCCCGCGGCAATGTCATAGACGATCCTGTAGGTGCCTGCCGCCGAGCAGACGAAGTTGGAGCCGCTCGCGGGGGTGAATACGGCGTTCGCGTCGCCCGAGGTACCCATCGCGGAGGCGCCGATGTAGTCTCCGTAGCCCTCGGTCGCACCCTTCGGATGCTTCTCGAAGCCGAAGTCGTCGTTTGCCGTGAACGTGACGGTGAGCTCATAGCTCGTCTCGTCCGCGGAGAGTTTCATGCGGTACTCGTCCGACCAGCCGTGGTTCCAGCCGTTGACGCCGCTGCCCTTGATGTAGATGTCCAGCGTGTCGGCGGAATCGGTATGCGCCGTGATGGTGATGATCTTGGAATAGCTGTCGAAGGAGACGTCATACACGCCCTCGGTAAGCACAAGGATATTGTTGTTGGTCGCGCTTGCAGCCGAGAAAGCGGGATTCGCCGCCATGTTCGCATACTGATAGTCGACGTGCGTGTGGTTCCAGTCTGCCGTCTCCCCTTCGAGGTAGGAGCGGATGAGAAGTTCCGCACCCTCGGTGAGCGTGACGGAGGAGATGGTGTAAACGCCCGAGCCTGCCGCCGTCTCCGTCATTCTGAACGCATCGGGCGAAGCGATGAAGTCGCCGTAGTTGTTCCCGTCGAAGGTGCCGTCGAGATAGTAGTCGTATGCCTCCGGAACGGCGTCTGCGTCAAAGGCAACGGAGAGCGTCGTGCCGTCGTAAGTGAAGGTGTAGGTCCCGCTTGCGAGCGCCGTCATGTTGCCCGTCTCGCCGCCCACATACTGCGCGGACGCCTCGTCGAGGTTTTCCGCCTTGATATACACGGAACCCGTCGAATAGGTCGTCTCGCCGTCCTCGATCTTGGTGACGCGGGAGGTGAACATGAACTGGTCGCCCTCCTTGAGATAGACCGACATCGAGTATGTTCCGCCGTTGTTGAGCATCTGCGTATTTGCATTATACATATCCGCCCAACCGGTGATGGACGCGCCCTTGATGTAGAAATCGGTGATGGTGACGCTGTCATTGACGACGTCGCCGTTGCGCACCCAGGTGATCTTATCGTAGGTGCCGATGTTGTAGATCTCCTTCCGCTCCTCGGTATAGCCCGTGCCCGAAGTGTTGTAGTAGTCGTCGTTGGGGTAGGTATAGAGCGTGAGCGTATAATTGCCGGAATACTCGCAGACGATGTTGCTGCCCTTGGCGGAGTCGTCGTAGACGCTCCCCTCGCCGCTGAATACCTCCGTGCCGTCGTCCATCGTGAGCGTGTCGAGATACCCGAACCCGCGCTTGTTCGACCACTCGGAATCGATCGCGAACTGGAACTGATCGCCCTCTTTAAGGTCCATCGTAATGGAATATTCGTTCTTTCCGTCCGCCTTCGTGAGCTTGTGGGCGTCCGTGATGACCGCGCCCCAATCGGACGTAAACAGCAGTTCGCTCGTACCTGAGCCGAGCACATAGAACTCGCGCGTGTCATCGGTGAAGAGCGTGAACCCCGCATAGATGGTCACGTCCTCCCTGACGGGCGACGAGAAATCATACTCGTGATTTTTGCTGGGCGTTGCAAACCAATCGACGAACTCATACCCCTCCTTCTCGGGGGTGTATTCGGAGACGGTCGCCCCGTCCTCCACTTCTTCGGTCTTTAAGACGGTCTCCCCGTCCATGAAGGTCACCGTGTGGGTGTTGCCCTCAGGCTCCGGTTCTTCTTGCGGAGTGCAGGCGGCAAGCCCCAAGAACATGGAAACGGCCGCGCCGAGTGCAAGCAAAGTGAATAGTGACTTTTTCATCCTTTCCCTCCGAGTTTTTAATATTGCCAATTCACGGCGTTTCACCGTTTGTCGAGCCGATCTTCATATGCCCTTTCCCCGAGCGATGCCAAGTCTTCGTGTGCTTTCACACGAACCCTTTCAGCGAACTTGCGCCCGGTCTTTTTTCCGCGCGATGTGCCCGAGGACGCTCAAGACAGGCATTTTGCACTAACTTAACCTGTTAAGTACGCCCTTATTATAACGCCTGCCCCGCGGTTTGTCAATACCCATCTTTAATTTTTTTCGGAAATTGGTATAATTTCACAATATCCCCATTCGATTTGTTCATTTTGAGGCCGACCACCCCCTTCTCAAAACGCTCACCGAAGGAAAACAAAAGACGCCGCGAAATGCGGCGTCCCTGCGGATCAAGTTAAATTATAACGGCCTGTAGGCTGCGGGCGGGTGCCCGAGGAGCGCCATGATGCGCAGCTCGTCCAAGGCGTCAAAGAGCGCGTTGTGCGTCTCGCGGTAGGCCTTATCCCCCGAGAGCAGCTTGAGGATCGCCTCCACGCCATACCCCCGCTTGAGCCGCCCCGTCGAAAAAACGGGCGCATCCGCAGGAATGCTCGGGTTATACGGGCGGTAGGCGGCAAGCGCCATGATGTCCTTCCACGCGTAGGGAGCAAGTTCGGGCAGATGGGCGCGGTCGAAGCGCGCGTTGTAGGCAAACACCGTGTCCGCGCCGTGCTCCGTGAGGCAGGAGATGAGGTCGCTCATGGCGTCCTTGCGGGCGGCAAGGGCGTTCTCGTGCGCCTTCTCGAGGACGAGCGAAGAAGAATACATGCCGCCCTCGCGGTATTCGGGGTCAATGATGTAATATTTGGTCTCCACGGGCTGCATGGTGGCGCTGTCAGCAATGACTGCGCCGAGCGACATCACCTTGTCGCGCCACGTCGTCTCCGTGTCGATGACGGCAAAAGTGGACATTTTGTGCTCCTTGTCCTGTGTGATATGCCCATTATAGCATAAATTGGAGACTTTTGCAAATGTGCGGAACGGTCTTTAGGCGGATGGATAGGTTTGGGGAGCAGCGACGGGGCCGGGTCGGCCGCCGCACATGAGGCCGAGCGGGAGTGCGCCGTATCGGAGGTACCGTGAGTGGGCGAAAAAATTTTTTACGAAAGCAGTGCAAAAACGCTTGCCAATTTCCGCGAGGTTTGATAGAATATGATTCGTCAATTGAACATTGGGGTGTCGCCAAGCGGTAAGGCAACGGACTCTGACTCCGTCATTCGTTGGTTCGAATCCAGCTACCCCAGCCATTTTGAGAGCAGCTATCATATTTTGATAGCTGTTTTCTTATTTTCCCTCGAAAATAGTTTTCATTATGAAAATAAATATCAAAAAAGATAACAAAAAAAGGGCATATCGGACTTAGTTGGGACCAAATGCCCTTTTTTCATGGGGTTTTTACAGCTCGTAATCGAACTTCTGGGCCTCGGAAAGTGCATATTTTTCCGAATAATCCGTATAGCCGCGGTCTACGACCAAAGTTTTCACATCTCTGTCGAACGAGTGCCCGTCCCATAACATGACGAGTTCATGATTGATGCCGCACTCCTTATATCGCGTACAAAAAGGAATGTAAAATTAGTTTTTGTTTAGGGTTGCGTGTTTGTTATCTATCAGTTTATAATAGATATGAATGTTACGAGGTGCGGGGGAGTGCCAGCGGTTATTGCGTTCTGTCTTTGCGTCGATGGTGATAAA